>CANGHK010000070.1 GCA_947453625.1 Burkholderiales bacterium | reverse complement strand
CAGCGTCGCGCTCTCCGGCGGCAGCAACCTCGCCACCGTTCTGCTCTTGAATGCTTGTCCGTATCTGGCCACTTCGATCTCTCATCTTTGCCCCCTGTTCGTCGGTTCTATCGGGGTGACAAGTATTCTGACGCGGGGGGCTACCAACTGGTCAACCCGAGCGAATACTGGGCCGTCAACGCCAGCCGCCTCCTGAACAACCGGTTCCTGGCCAAGGATTCGGTCTGGCTGCGGATACACAACTGGCTGCGGGAGATGGTGCAGAAGATCCGCGGCATCCTGGGTCTGCGGTCTGACGCGCCGATCCTGAAGGCGCTGGGCGAGGTGATGGACCCCAAGAACTTCGGGGTCGAGCGCGGCGGAAACTTCATGGTGGACACCGTGCTGGCCAACACTTCGGCGATGGCGGAAGACGGCGTGCTGAACAACCTGGCCAGCAACACGCAAGCCCGAGCTGAGATGCCGGATGCCGAGCGGCGCGACGCCGCGCCTGAGTCGACCGCCGACACGAAGGCCGGCGATGTGATCGTGACCTTCAATGGCCGCAACATGGCTACTGCACCACGGCCGGAGAATGCGGACAAGCCTTCAGCATGGAAAGCTGCACGAGATCGTGTCTTGTCATTTTTGCGTAAGGTTTACGATGATCCTGTAACTGTTGAATCACGCAACGGCGACAAAATCATCATCGCTTATTCGGGCATCAAGCATGCCCTGAACAATGGCGTCCCCTCACTGCAGGAAAGCGCTTTGGCTCTGCACATCGGTGAAGCCATCAACAGCGCAGAGCTTGAGTCCGTATCGCCAGATAAAAAAGGCAGGGAAGACCCATTTGCGGTGACCACCTACGCGACACATGTGAAATTCGACGGCGTTCCGCATAGGGCAACCATCTACGTCCGGAATCACACCGACGGCAATCGCTACTACGATCATGCAACGGTAGAAATAGGGAGCCCGCCAGGGCAATCGGAGAGTCTCGGGGCGCCAAATGGCAGAACCTCAAAACCTACTCCGCCGTTTAGCGGGCTGGACATCAGTCTAAGCGAAGTAGATTTCAAACTCAAGCCCACCGACTCGTCCCCCAACTTCAGCCTGGCTGACGACTTCGATGGCACCAACCCCGACGCCATGTTCAGCCGCGCCCCCAGCCCGGCCAGCAACCCGGCCGGCGCCGTCATGGACGCCCTGCGCGGTGCGGGCGACATCAGCTTGCCAGCCGGCTACCTGGTCAACGACTTCATCACATCGCATGGCAAACTGAGCTGGTGGGACAAGTCCATCGGCACGATGAGCAACTTGGCCAAGCGCAACCCAATGTTCCGGCCGGTGTACGACGCGGCGCAGAACTTCTTGAACGACGTGTCGACCTACGCCACCGAGGCCGCCGACCAGGCGCCGACGCTGCTGCCGAAACTTGAGAAGTTGCGCGACCTCTTCAAGTCGCCGCTGTCGGCCGCCGACACCAAGGCCATCTCCGGCCCGGTGTTTGAGGGCACGCTGATGTGGACCCGCGATGACACAGGGCAACCGGTGCCCGAGCCCGACCCGCAGAAGGCCGGGCTTGTCTGGTCCAACGCCGAGCTGTGCGATCGCTACGGGCTGACGGGGGATCTCCAGGCCAACGGCAGTTGGTCGGGGCAGATAGGCCTGTACCACGAAGCCCGCAGGGCGGTGAACCAGAGCCTGACCGATCTGGCCATCAGCGACATGATCCGCTACGCGGGCAAGGACGTTGATGCGGTTGCCCGGCAGGCCCGAGACAGCGGCGATGTGCGGCGCGCGCGGGACATCCTGGTTGACCACATGGTCGACCTGCTGAACACCGAGCCAGAGCGTGCCGGCGTTCTTCTCGCCACCATCACCACGCTTGGCGACAAGGCGGGCCACGCCACCGACATGATGCGCAAGGGGTACTTCCCGTTGTCGCGGTTCGGGCACTACACGGTTGACGTCACCGAGAACGGCGAGCGGGTGTACTTCGGCATGTACGAGACCCAGGCCGAGGCCAACCGGGAGGCGCGCAAGCTGCGCGAGGCCTTCCCGTCCGCAGCGCTCAAACAGGGCACGATGCCGGAGAGTGCGTACAAGATGTTTGCCGGGGTCAGCCCGGAGACGGTGGAACTGTTCGGACAGATGCTGGGGTTGGAGCCTGGCGGCAGCGAAGCATCATCGCAAGCCTTCCAGGAGTACATCAAGCTCGCCAAGAACAACAAGTCGGCCATGAAGCGGCTGATCATGCGCAAGGGCGTGGCCGGCTACAGCGAGGACGCCGGCCGGGTGTTGGCGGGCTTCATCTACAGCAACGCCCGGCAGTCAGCCAAGAACATGCACCTTGGTGTGCTGGCCAAGGCGGTGCAAGACATCAGGGAGTACAAGGGCGAGGGCGAGTTGCTCGACACGGCTGAGGCACTGCACAACTACGTCACCAACCCGACGCCCGAAGCGCCCAAGCTCAAGGCGTTGTTGTTTGCGCAGTTCCTGGGCGGCTCGGTTGCCTCTGCGTTGGTCAACTTGACGCAGCCGTTGATGGTCACGTTCCCCTACCTGTCGCAGTTCGGCGGGGCGATCAAGGCGGCCAAGCAGATGA
Organism: Burkholderiales bacterium; assembly: GCA_947453625.1. Lineage (GTDB taxonomy): Bacteria > Pseudomonadota > Gammaproteobacteria > Burkholderiales > Burkholderiaceae_C > Pseudaquabacterium. The sequence continues at coordinate 18,382 of CANGHK010000070.1, read as the reverse complement.
AGTCTGCCCTGCCCGATGCCTTGAAGTGGGCGTCCGGCAAGTCCACCGGCGACCTGGCGCTGGACGCTGCACTCAAGCAGGCCGAAGAGGACGGCACGCTGTCGCCGCAGGAGGTCCACAACCTGATCGCCCAGGCCGGCGGTGCCGGCGCGCTCAGGGCGGGCAACGGCACCAAGATGGGTGACGTTGCCGCCGCAGGGTCTAACGCCATGTCCAGGCTGATGCTGGTCTGGGGTCGACCCTTCTCGCTGGCCGAGCAGTACAACCGTCAGGTGTCGTTCATCGCCGCCTACCGCACCGCGGTGGAACAGGGCATGCCCAATCCGGCGAAGTTTGCCGAGAAGGTGGTGAACGAGACTCAGTTCGTCTACACCAAGGCAAACCGGCCGGCCTGGGCGCGCGGGGCCATCGGCTCGACGCTGTTCACCTTCAAGACCTACTCGATCAGCTACGTCGAACTGCTGGTTCGCATGGCCAAGAGCGGACCCGAGGGCAAGAAGGCTGCGCTGATAGCGCTGGGCGTGATGTTCCTGATGTCCGGCCTGCAGGGCCTGCCGGGCGCCGACGATCTGGACGATGTGATCGACGGCGCGCTCCAGCGCATGGGGTACAACTTTGGCAGCAAGACGGCCAAGCGCGAGTTCCTGGCCAAGTACCTGGGGGATGGTGGCGCCAGATTCATGCTGCACGGCATCTCTGGCTTGCCGGGTGCGCCCATTGACATCGGCAACCGGCTGGGGCTTGGCAATCTAGCCCCGGGCACGGGGATGTTTGTCAAGAAGACCGACCACACGCAAGACGTGGCCGAGTTGTTCGGGCCTGCCGGGTCGATGGCCAAGCAGTGGCTGCAGGGTGCCGACCAACTCACCCAGGGCAACTTTGGCAAGGCGCTGGAGGCCGTACTGCCCGTGGCCGCCCAGAACATCTATCAAGGTGGCAAGATGGCGGCCACCGGCAGGTATGACGATCGCGCAGGCCGCAAGGTGATCGACACCGATCTGGTCGATGCAGCGTTCAAGGCGATCGGCCTCCAGCCCAACGATGTGTCCAGGGTGCAGCAGGCCACGCGCGAAGTCCAGCAGATGATCAGCCTGAACAAGATGCGCGAGACCGAGATCGCCGACTTGTGGGCCAAGGGCAGGATTGAGCGCGACCCCGAGATGGTGGAAAAAGCCAAGCGGCAGCGCGACCAGTGGAACCTGGACAATCCGACCAGCAAGATCTCGATCGACCCGTCACAGGTCAACCGCCGCGTTCAACAGGCCATGATGGACAAGGCCAAGCGGATCGAGAAGACGGCGCCAAGGGAAATCCGGGCTACGGTTCGCCAGGAACTGGCGGAGGCGCAGCAGTAAGCCCAGGGTGGGCCGAAAGACAAACGCTCAGGCTGGCTTGATTTCAGCCACCTGAGCGGCTGCAGCGATGTTTCGCGCTGCAGACTCAAACCCGCCTCCAGCGACTCACGCGACAAGGATTTGAAGCGGCTCAACATATGAGAGCCTCAGGCTCAACGCAGGCAGAACCCTCCGGGCCGCGGCGCCAATCATGCGCCGAACCCGAGGCCGCCGAGAAAGCGCACGCCAGAACACGAAGCGAATCTGATCTCGCAACGGCGCCCGCCTCGACAGAAGTTCTTCCGAGTGCGCTGCGTCTACGGTGACCGCTTCGTTGATGTGCCTGATGATCTGACCACGCAGCGTGGCCCTGGCGTCATCCAGCGTGTTGCCCTGTGCCGCAAGCGTCAGGTCAATGCAGGAGGCAACCCACAGGCCAGACTCCTGCCAGGCCATGCAGCGAACGGTGAGCTTGTCGGGGGTCATAGCCCGAAAAGTGTGCCACAAGCCCTGCGTCAGCGCGGAGAGTCATGCGCCCGGTAAGTGCTGATCCGCCGTCCCACACTGACGGCTGGCGCCGAAAGCAGCTTGACCACCCGCAAGGGCAGGGCGGCAGGTTTCTCGACAGCGATCGCCTTGCGCCGCGCGCGCGCCGCTGGCGCCGGCCGTGCAGTGTCTTTTGCCAAAGCGATCGACCACAGCAGCGCAGCCAGCAGCTCAACCAGCAGGGCCGACAGCACCGCGACCCCGGTCGACCAAGCGCCGGCCGACATGCCAGTCAGCGTCGCCAGCGCGGCGGCGACAGGGTCTGCGCCGGCGCCGGCCCGCGCGCTGTCGTGGCGCCCAGCCTCATCGGCCAGCATGCTGCGCAGCGCAGCACCCCGCCGCGCCTGCTCCAGCTCATCGGTCAATGCGGAGACCCGCGCCTGCGCAGTCTTGGCGCCGGCGGCGGCCTGCCCGCAAAACCCCGGCGTTGACCGCTCGCACCGCGCCCGGCCGGCGTCAGCGTTCGCCGCGCGGCTGGTTGCGGCCGCAGCGTCAGCCGAGACCATAGCCACCGGCCGCGCCTGAATTCCATCAAGCTCACCCTGCAGCGCCTGCGCCCGGCTGCTGACCATCACCGCATCGGCGCGCACGCCACCGGCCCGCTGCGACGACGCCACGAAGAAGCTCGCGTGCCCCCAGGCGACCGCCAGCAGGCAGCCCAACCACAGCACCGTCGACGCCCAGGATCTCGAAATCGCCGGCAGCAGGTGGGCGCAGAGCACCAGCACGACCGACACACCGACCATCAAGGCGCGATCTACCGGTGATCCGCCTCGCTCCATCGCGGCAGCAGCGGCGATGACGATGCCGGCCAGGGATGCGGCTGAGGCAAGCCCAAATGCCAGGCTTTTGGTCTTCATGAGCGGTTTTAGCCACGCAGTTTCGGCGTAGGAAGTGGCGTAGGTTTTGGTCTAAAACTGCCGCTTCTCATAGGTGGGCGACGTTCTACCATTGAACTACACCCGCGCAGCCCCATATTCTAACGTGAGGAGACGGGCGGGCACCGGGCGGCGGCTTCTCGGTAGTTCCCAGGTGGCAGCCCCCGGCCAATGGGCGCAAGATGGCGGCACCAGCGCCATGAACGACCCCATCCAACTGCTGCACCTGGGACCTGGCAGCCCCGACCTGTCGACTTCGGCTTACGGGCCGTTCACCGTGCATTCGGTGACGACGCCGTCCGAACTGGTGGCCGCGCTGGACCGCCAGTCCTACGACGCCGTCGTGCTGGCCCAGGCAGGGAGTGATGGCCTGGCGCAGTTGGCACTCTGGCCGGGGCTGTCGCGGGCGGTGGTCGACGCCGCGGTGCTGGTGGTCGCCCCCGAACCGACCACCGCGCATGCCGTCCGGTTGCTGCAGTTGGGGGTGCAGGACGTGCTGCTGCTGCGCGAAGCCGGCCCAGAGATGCTGGCCCGGGCAGTGCGCCTGGGCGTGGAGCGCAAGCGGATATTGCGTGCAGCGCGCCGGGCCTACGCCACCGACCTGGCCACCGGCCTGCCCAACCACGCCCAGTTGATGGAGCATATGAACCACCTGCTGGCACTGCGCGAACGCGAGCCCGCGGCGATGGCCGTGCTGGCGCTGCGCGTCGACGGCCTGGCCGCCACGGCCGCCAGGCTGGGTCAGGAGGCAGCCCAGGTGCTGCGCCGCAAGGTGGCCGTGCGCCTGCGCTCGGGCCTGCGCGCCAGCGACGTAGTGGCGTCGGTGGAGGTGGACATCTTCGCCGTGCTGCTGGCTTGGATAGACGATGCCGCGAGCGGCGAACGGGTGGCCAGCAAGCTGGCGCAATCGATGCGGCGGCCGTTCAGCGTGGCAGGGCAGGACGTGACGTTGGCGGTCTGTATCGGCGTGGCGCAGGTACCTCAGCACGGCAGGGACGCCGACGCCTTGCTGCGCTACGCGCTGACCCAGGCCGGCCAGGGCCGGACGGGGTTGAGCGCGCGCAGCGCAGCCGCCAACGACGACTGAAAGCCGCCGGCCTGCGGCCACCCGGGCCGCGGGCTCACCCGGCGGGATTCACTTCAAGATGTCGCCCAGGCAGAGGTACTTGATCTCGACATAGTCGTCCATGCCCTGGTGCGCGCCTTCGCGGCCCAGCCCGGACTGCTTGACACCGCCGAACGGCACTTCGGCGGTGGAGATCAGCCCGGTGTTGATGCCCACCATGCCGTAGTCCAGCGCTTCGCCGACGCGGAACACCCGCCCGATGTCGCGGCTGTAGAAGTAGCTGGCCAGCCCGAACTCGGTGGCGTTGGCCAGCGCGATGACCTCGGCCTCGGTCTCGAACTTGAACACCGGCGCCACCGGACCAAAGGTCTCTTCCTTGGCGCACAGCATCTCTGACGTGACGTCGGCCAGCACGGTGGGGGTGTAGAAACGCTCGCCTATCTTGCTGCCGCCCACCACCAGCCGTGCGCCTTTGGCCAGCGCGTCGGCCACATGGGCCTCGACCTTGCTGATCGCCTGGTCGTCGATCATCGGGCCCTGGTGGATGCCGGCCTCGAAGCCGTTGCCGACCTTGATCGCGCCGGCCCGGGACGCCAGTTTCTCGACGAACTGGTCATACACCCCTGCCTGGACGTAGAAGCGGTTGGCGCAGACGCAGGTCTGGCCGGCGTTGCGGTATTTGCTGACCATCGCGCCCTCGATGGCCGAGTCTATGTCGGCGTCGTCGAAGACGATGAAGGGCGCGTTGCCACCGAGTTCCAGGCTGATCTTCTTGATCGTCGGCGCACATTGCCGGGCCAGGATGCGGCCGACCTCGGTCGACCCGGTGAAGGACAGGTGACGCACCACGTCGCTGGAGCACAACACCTTGCCGATCTCCACCGACTGCTCGGCATCGGCGGTGATGATGTTGAGCACCCCGGCCGGCATGCCGGCGCGCTGGGCCAGTTCGGCCACCGCCAGCGCCGACAGCGGCGTGGCCTCGGCCGGCTTGATCACCACGGTGCAGCCGGCGGCCAACGCCGGCGCGACCTTGCGGGTGATCATCGCGATCGGAAAATTCCAGGGCGTGATCGCCGCGCAGACGCCGATCGGCTGCTTGATGACGATGTAGCGCTTGTTGTTGTCGGTGGTGGGGATGGTCTCGCCGTAGATGCGCTTGGCTTCCTCGGCAAACCACTCGATGAAGCTGGCGCCGTAGACCACCTCGCCGCGGGCCTCGGCCAGCGGCTTGCCTTGCTCGGCTGTCATGATGCGGGCCAGGTCGTCGGCATGTTGGTGCAGCAGCGCGAACCACTTCATCATCACCGCCGCCCGCTCCTTGGCGGTCTTGGCGCGCCACGGGCCCAGCGCCCGGTCGGCGGCGACGATGGCGTTGTGGCAATCGACCGGGCCTAGGTTGGCCACATCGGCCAGCTTCAAGCCGGTGGCCGGGTCGGTGACGTCGAAGCGGGCGATGCCCGCCACCCCGCCGGCCACCCACTCCCCGCCCAGCAGCGAGTCGGTCTTGAGCAGGCCGGGGTCATTGAGGGTGGCAAGCGGGGAAGTCTTCATGTCCATGCGGGTCTCCTGGGGGCGTGGCTTCCGGCGCCTGGCCGGGCGGATGAGTCACAAACTCTAGCGCAATGCGGCGCACCTGGCCGGCAGCCGTCCCGCCAGATCCGTCATTCGATCTCTATGCCCTGGGTCACCGTGCCCCACAGGGCCCTCTCCCTGGCGGCCTGGGCGGCCAGTTGCTCGCCGGTGCCGCTCCAGGGGCTGTAGCCCAGCGCGGCCAGGCGGGCCTGGAAGTCGGCGGTTGCCAGCACCCGGCGCGTCGCGTCGGCCAGCCGCTCGGCCAGCGCCGGCGCCATCCTGGGCGGGCCGTACAAGCCGTACCAGCCACCCACCGCGTAGCCCGGCAGACCGGCTTCGCGCATCGTCGGCACGTCGGGCAGCATAGGGTTGCGCGCCGCCGAGGTGACGGCCAGCGCCCGCACCTGGCCGGCCAGGATATATTTCTGTGCGCCGCCGACGATGTCGAACATCATCTGCAGCTGGCCGCCGATCACGTCGTTCATCGCCGGTGCGTTGCCCTTGTAGGGCACATGCACCAGTTGCAGCTTGGCCTGGGCGGCCAGCAGCTCGCCGCTGAGGTGGTTGGACGCGCCCACACCGGCCGAGCCGTAGAACACCTTGCCCGGATTGGCGCGGGCCAGGGCCAGCAGGTCGGCCAGGCTGCGCACCGGGCTGTCCTTGGGCACCACCAGCACGTTGGCATAGCTCAGCAGCGGGGCCAGCGGCGTCAGGTCGCGCGCCGGGTCATAGCGCATCTTCTTCTGGATATGCGGCACGATGGTGATCGTCGGGCTGGCGGCGAAGAACAAGGTGCCGCCGTCGGCAGCCGCGCCCACGGTCAACTCGCCGGCCAGCGCGCCGCTGGCACCGGGCTTGTTCTCGACCAGCACGTTCGCGCCCAAGGCCTGCGCCAGTGCCGGCGCGAAGATGCGGGCCATCGCGTCCACAGGGCCGCCGGCGGCATAGCCCACCAGCAAACGCACCGGGCCTGCAGGGGTCGGCTGGGCCGGCGCCAGCTGTGGTGCGGCCAGTGCGCTGGCCGCCAGCGTGATCAGCAGCGCGCGGCGCGGTCGGTTCAAGGACATGGTTTGCAGTGGGCAGCGCCTCGGCGGGACGCCCAGCTTGGCCGGCTTTGCCCCGGAAGGCAATTCGGATTTGCCAACGCAGGGCTTCGCGCACAGCCGAGGGGCCACTTGCGATATCGCGAATGGCGCGGCGCCGCCAATTTGGGCAGACTGCAGGCTTTTCACCTCTTCCCGCGCAGCCATGACCTTGTCTCCTCCCGGCATCCAGGCCCAACACCAGCAAGCCCTCGACGAGGGCCGGTTCCTGATCCAGCGATGCGGCGCTTGCGCCGCCCATGTCTACTTTCCCCGCGAACTGTGTCCGCACTGCGGCGCGCTGGCACCGGCCTGGGTGGCCCCGGCCGGCGGTGGCCAGGTGGCCGCCGTCACCACGATCCGGCGCAAAGCCGATCTGGGCGGCGACTACAACGTCTGCCTGGTCGATCTCGACGAGGGCGTGCGGCTGATGAGCCGGGTCGAGGGTCTGGCGCCCGCCGCGGTGCAGGTCGGGCTGCGGGTGCGGGCGCGGGTGGCGCAGCAGGACGGGCGTGGCCTGGTGGTATTTGACGCGGAGCAAGCCGCATGATCAGCGCCCAATTGAAAGCCCTGCGCGGCAGCGCCGCGATCGCCGGCGTGGCCACCTTCGGCTGCGGCGAATCGCCAGGCTTCACCGAGATGGAACTGCTGGCCCGGGCCGCCCATGCGGCGGTGGCCGACGCCGGCCTGACGATGGCCGACATCGACGGCCTGTGCACCGCCAGCGTGCTGAGCACGATGTGGCCTATGCCTGTGGTCGAGTACCTGGGGCTGAACCCGACCTTCATCGACGGCACGATGCTCGGCGGGTCGAGCTTCATCGCCCACCTGATGCCGGCGATGCTGGCCCTGGCAGCCGGCCAGTGCAATGCGGTGCTGGTGTGCTATGGCAGCACCCAGCGCAGCGGCACGATGAACCGCAAGGCAGTGGCCGAGGCCAGGCGCCAGATGGACCCGCAGCCCTACGAGCTGCCCTACGAGCCGGTGCAGCCGGTGGCGTCCTACGCGCTGGCGGCCTCCGCTCACATGGCCAAGTACGGCACCACCCGGCGCCAGCTGGCCGAGGTGGCGGTAGCGGCGCGCGCCTGGGCCCAGCGCAATCCCGAGGCCTTCGAGCGCGGGCCGCTGACCATAGCCGACGTGCTGTCCGCGCGCATGGTGGCCGACCCGCTGACGGTGCGCGACTGCTGCCTGGTCACCGACGGCGCGGGCGCTTTCGTGCTGGTGCGCAGCGACCGCGCACGCGACCTGGCGCAGACACCGGTGCATGTGCTGGGCACGGCCACCGCCTGTTGGCACCGGCAGATCTCGTCCATGCCAGACCTGACCGTCACGGCGGCCAAGCAGAGCGGCGCCGCTGCCTACGCGATGGCCGGGCTGACGCCGCGCGACGTGGACGTGGCCGCGCTCTACGACGCCTTCACGATCAACACCATTCTCTTCCTCGAAGACCTGGGCTTCTGCGCCAAGGGAGAGGGCGGGGCGTTCGTCGAGGGCGGCGGCATCGCGCCGGGCGGCCGGCTGCCGGTCAACACCAACGGCGGCGGCTTGAGCTGCGTCCACCCGGGCATGTACGGCATCTTCGCGCTGATCGAGGCGGTGCGCCAACTGCGCGGGCAGGGCGGCGAGCGCCAGGTGCCGGGGGCCAGGATCGCGCTGGCGCATGGCAACGGCGGCACACTGTCGAGTCAGGCCACGGCCATCCTGGGGCTGCCCGAGACCCTGTGACCGGCGCGCCCCGGCCGGTCTAGACCCGGAACCGGCTGACCGCCTGCACCAGCCGAACCGCCTGCTGCTGCAGGCTGTCGGCGGCGGCGGCCGACTCCTCGACCAGCGCGGCGTTCTGCTGGGTCGCCTGGTCGAGCAGGCTCACCGCCTGGTTGACCTGCGCGATGCCGTCGCTCTGCTCGGTCGACGCGGTGCCGATCTCGCCCACCAGCACGCTGACCTGGCGCGCCTGGTCGACGATCTGGACCATGGTCTGCTGGGCCTGGCCGACCAGCGCTGCACCGCCGTGCACGGCGGCCACGCTGCTGCCGATCAGGGTCTTGATCTCGCGCGCGGCGCCGGCGCTGCGCTGGGCCAGGCTGCGCACCTCGGCCGCCACCACCGCGAAGCCACGGCCCTGCTCGCCGGCTCGCGCGGCCTCGACCGCGGCGTTGAGCGCCAGGATGTTGGTCTGGAAAGCGATGCCGTCGATCACGCCGACGATGTCGGCGATCCTGCCCGAGCGCTCGCTGATCTCGTGCATGGTCGAGACCACCTGGCCGACCAGCGCGCCGCCGCTGGCCGCCACCTGGCTGGACTGGCCGGCCAGGTGGGTGGCCTGCTGCGCGGCCTCGGCGTTGTTGCGCACCGTGGCGTGCAACTGCTCCATCGCCGACGCGGCCTCCTCCAGATTGGCCGCCGTCTGCTCAGTCCGAGCGCTCAGGTCGCCGTTGGCCGCGGCGATCTGGGCCGACGCCGTGCTGACCGAGTCGCCGGTGGACTTGACCTCACGCACCATGCCGGCCAGCTGCTGCATGGCCTGGCCCAGCGTGCTGGCCATCAGGCCGATCTCGTCCCGCGCATCGGACTTCACGCGGTGGCCCAGGTCGCCCTGGGCCAGGGCCTCGGCCGCGGCCTGGGCGGCGGCCACGGTGCGGCCGGTCGTCCGGCTCAAGGTGATGATCAGCCACGACGCCAGCGCCAGCGCCGACACCCCGGTGACCAGCAGCAGGGTCAGGATGGTCTGGGTGTTGCTGACCCTGGCGTCCAGGCGCCGACCCAGCACGGCAAAGCTGGCATCGATCAGCTTGAACTGGTCGTCGATACAGGCGGTCAGGGTGTTGAAGTAGACCAGCGGCGGGGTGTCCAGGGTAGCGGCGTCGAGCAGCTGGGTCTGAACCAGCGCCATGGCCGCGGTCACCGACTGAGCGGCCGTCTGGCGCGCCGCGGCCAGCGGCGCGAACAGCGTGGGTTCGGCCTCGGCCGCATTGCGCAGATAGCGCTCGTTGTCGCTGGCGACCTGGGACAGCTGCGCCAGCCCGCCTTCCAGGCGGCCCTTTTCGGCCGCCGTCATCGCGCCGCGCTTGAGGTAGAGCGCGCCCAGCGCCCGGCTCTGGCCCAGCTGCTCGCTGATCCTGGGCAGGGTCTCGACGACCGCGGCGATCAGGTAGTAGCTGCCGGCCTCGGGGTCGAGCATCAGCTGCGAGCGGTCGGCCACGTCGGCGAGCAGACGCAACTCGTCGGCCACCAGCGCGGTATGGCGCTGGTAGCCGGTCTGCGCATCAAGGGCCCGCGACGCGACCTGGTCGCGCAAGGTCTGCCATTGCTGCTGCACCGACGCGCGCCGCGCGGCAAGCTGGCCGCCCGGAAAGACGGCCGTGGCCGACAGCATCGCCGCCATGGACCGGTCCAGCTCGGCGGCGCGGCTGACACGGCTGGCCTGCACGGCCTCGTTGCCGCCCAGCCAGTTGGTGCTCAGACCGCGGTGCACCTGGGTCAGGCGCAGGGTGTCCAGCAGTGCGCCCACTGGCACGACGCCGGCGCGCTCGGCGCGGTCATTGGCCAGCGACCTGAGCTGGTCGCGCACCAACAGCAGCGTGGGCGGCGTGCAGAAAGCCGCCGCAAGCACCGCGATCAACAAGAACTTGTGACGGATTTTCAGGTCGCGGATGAATCGCACGGGCACCCCTCGTCGGCCGCTCACACAGCCCGCGCTCCCGGATGAGCACGCTGCCGGACTGGCCGTTGGCGGGATATCGGCGCGCAGCCGGCCCGGCTGGAGTGCAAATCGACGGGTGGCCGAAAAAAGCCACCTGCGCGCCCCGAAGGGTTGGACCCGCGGGCCGCGCCCTGACCAGCATCAGAGGATCTTGGACGCGTGGCCCGCCCAGTAGCGGTCTTTCAGCAGCCGCTTGTAAAGCTTGCCGGTGGCGTGACGCGGCAGCTCGGCTTCGAAGTCGACCGACTTCGGGCACTTGATGTGCGACAGGTGTTCGCGGCAGTAAGCGATCAAGGCCTGCTCGAGCGCGGGGCCGGCCTCGCGCATGTCGCGCGGCTGCACCACCGCCTTGACCTCCTCGCCGAACTCCTCGTTGGGCACGCCCAGCACCGCGCAGTCGGCCACCGACGGGTGGTTGATCAGCACGTTCTCGGCTTCCTGCGGGTAGATGTTGACCCCGCCCGAGATGATCATGTAGGCCTTGCGGTCGGTCAGGTAGAGGTAACCGTCGGCGTCCATGTAGCCGACATCGCCCAGCGTGGTCCAGCCCAGCGGATGGGTCGAACTGGCGGTCTTGGCCGGGTCGTTGTGGTAGGCAAACGGCCTGCCGTTGGCGAAGTAGACGGTGCCGTTCTGGCCCGTGGGCAGCACCGCGCCGGTCTCGTCGTCACAGATCCTGAGCTCGCCTATCACGGCCTTGCCGACCGTTCCCTTGTGTTCCAGCCACTGCGCCGAGTTCACCATCGTCACCCCGTTGCCCTCGGTGCCGGCGTAATACTCCCACAGCACCGGGCCCCACCAGGCGATCATCTGCTCCTTGATCGGCACCGGGCAGGGTGCGGCGGCATGGATTGCGCAGCGCAGCGACGAGAGGTCGTAGCGCTGGCGGGTGGCCTCGGGCAGCTTGAGCATGCGCACGAACATCGTCGGCACCAGCTGGCTGTGGGTGATCCGGTAGCGCTCGACCAGTTGCAGGTACTGCTCGGCATCGAAGTGCTTCATCACCACCACGGTGCCGCCCAGCCGCTGCACGGCCATCGTGTAGCGCAGCGGCGCGGCGTGGTAGAGCGGGGCCGGCGACAGGTAGACCGTGTTCGTGTCGACGCCGTAGAGATTGACCAGGATGTCGGTCATCGGGCTAGGCGCGTCGATCTCGGTCGCCTGGGGCGGCACGAACACGCCTTTGGGGCGGCCGGTCGTGCCGCTGGAGTACAGCATGTCGCCGCCGGCGCGCTCGTCGGCAATGCGCTCGGCGGGCTGCGCGGCGACGGCGGGCGCGTAGGCGGTCCAGCCTTCGATCACGCCGTCCAGCATCAGCCAGGTCTTGACCCCCGCGCAGGCCGCCGGCAGGTGGCCGACGGCGCCGGCCATCGCGCGCGACGCGATCACCGCCTTGGCGCCGCAATCGTCGACGATGTAGCTGGTTTCGCCTTCGGTCAGCCGGGTGCTCATCGCCGTGTAGATCAGGCCAGCGCGCTGCGCGCCCCAGCAGATCTCGAAGTAGGCCGGCTGGTTCTCGAGCATCAGCGCGATATGGTCGCCCGACTGCAGCCCGAGCGCGCGGAACAGTTGCGCCACCTGGTTCGAGCGATCGTCGAGCTCGCGGTAGCTGACGACCCGGCCGGTGTCGGCACAGACCAATGCGGGTTTGTCCGGGGTCGTCCGGGCATGGAAATACGGATGCAGCACGGGGCAGTCTCCTCTGGCTATCGAATCGTCGGGCGCGCGGCGCGCGCATCAAATGGGATTGGACGCCGGCCGGGCGGACGACCGCTGTCGCCTTGGATACCCGGCGGTTCTTGGGCGCTGTCCTAGGCGATATGCTGGGCGCCAGCCCGATCGACAGGGCGGCACGCCGACCCCGCTACCCCAGCGACCCAAGACACCCGGAGACAACCCTGATGAGCCACTGGCGACAACGCGCCGCAGCGCCTTTCGACACCGACAAACGGCCAGCCACCGGCAGCCGCGGCATGGTCGTGACGAACCACCCGCTGGCCTCCGCGGCCGGGGCCGAGATGCTGGCGGCCGGCGGCAATGCGGTCGACGCGGCGGTGGCCGCGCTGTTCACGCTGACGGTGGTCGAACCGATGATGGTCGGCATCCTCGGTGGCGGCTTTGCCAACCTGCGCTTGGCCGACGGGCGCCAGACCATCCTCGAAGGGCAGGGCAGTTGCCCGCTGGCGGTCGGACCCGACACCTTCACGGCCGACCCCGGCGCGGCGCCCGGGGCGCTGGACGCGGTCGGGCGGCGCAACAGCGTCGGGCGGGAGGCGGTGGCCACGCCCGGCAACCTGCTGGCCTGGTGCGAGATGCTTTCGCGCCATGGCAGCCTGGCGCTGGCCGACGTGATCGAGCCCGCGATCCGCCACGCCTCGCGCGGTTTTGCCGCGACCGCCTACCTGGCCGACTGCGTGGCCGACTGCGCCGCCGACCTGGCGCTAGACCCGGAGATCGCCCGCATCTTTCTGCCAGGCGGCGCGCCGCTGCACAGCGGCGCACGCGTCGTCAACGCGGCCTACGCCGACACGCTGCGCCTGATCGCGCGCCTGGGGCCGGCCGCGCTGTATGGGGGCATGTCCGGTGGCACGGGCGGCGGGACGCTGGGCGGCGTGCTGGAAGACGACATGCGGCGCCATGGCGGCCACCTGACGCAGCAGGACTTGCAGCGCTACCGGACCCACGACATGGCGGTGTTGCGCGCCAGCTACCGCGGTTTCGAGATCACCGGCCCGCCGCCGCCCTGTGCCGGCCCGCTGCATATCGGGCAGATGCTGAAGATCCTGGAAGGATTCGACCCGGCCGCCAGCGGCTTCGGCAGCGCCGACAGCGTGCACCTGCTGGCCGAGGTGCTGAAGATCGCCTTTGCCGACCGCGCGGCCTGCACCGCCGACCCGGACTTCGTCCCGGTGCCGGTGGAGCGCCTGCTGTCGGCCGACTACGCCGCGCAGCGCCGGGCCCAGATCGACCCGGCCCGGGCGCAGGACTGGCAGGCCGGCGTCGCTGCCGGCCCGCTGCCCATTGAGAGCGCCAACACCACCCACCTGACGGTGGCCGACCGTGACGGGCGCATCGTCTGCGCCACCCAGACCATCAACTCGCTGTTCGGCGCGCGCTACATGGTGCCGGGCACTGGCATGATCCCGAACAACTATCTGTATGTCTTCAACCCGCGGCCCGGCCTTGCCAACTCGCTGGCGCCGGGCAAGCGGGTGACCTCGTCGATGGCCCCGCTGATCGTGCTGAAGGACGGCAAGCCCTGCTTCGCGCTGGGTCTGCCGGGCGGGCTGCGCATCTTTCCGTCAGCGCTGCAGGCAGTGATCAACCTGATCGACCATGGCATGAGCCTGCAGGAGGCGGTCGAGGCGCCGCGCGTCTGGACCCAGGGCTTCGGCCTGGAAGTCGAGCCGCAGTGCCCGGCGGCAGTGGCCGATGCGCTGAGCGTGCGCGGTCACGCGGTGCAGCGCGTGCCCAATGTGGGCGGCGGCATGGGCGCGATACGCTTCCACGACAACGGCGACCTGGAGGGCGCGGCCTGCTGGCGCGCCGACGGCACACCCATCGGTGTCGGTGGCGGGCCGGCCCGCGCCGGCGTGCGCTTCCTGCCCGAGGTGCGGCGCGCCTGACGGGGCGCCGCACCCGCTACAGCCCCCGCTACAGCACCACCTCGATCAGGCAGGGGCCCTGGCTGGCGAAGCCGCGCTGCAGGGCCTGCACCAGCGCGCCGGCATCGTCGACCCGCACCGCGGGAACGCCGTGGCCGCGCGCCAGCGCCACCCAGTCGAGGTGCGGCCGGTCCAGCGTCAGCATGTCGATCGCCTTCTGGCCGCTGATCTGCGCGCCCACGCCTTTTAACTCCCCCTGCAGGATGCTGTAGGCGCGGTTGGCGAACACCACCACCACCACCGGCAGCGATTCGCGCGCCATCGTCCACAGCGCCTGCAGCGTGTACATCGCGCTGCCATCGCCCTCCAGTGCCAGCACCGGCCGGCCGGGCGCGCCTATCGCGGCGCCGACCGCGCAGGGCAGGCCGAAGCCTATCGCCCCGCCCATGCCCTGCAGCCAGTCGTGCGGCGCCGCGGTCGCCATCAGCGGCCCGAAAGCGCGGCCAGTGGTCACCGCCTCGTCGACCACGATGGCCTGCTCGGGCAGCGTGGCGGCGATCGCCGCGGCCACCGATTCGGCGGTCAGCGCGCCGCTGGGCAAGGCCAGGGCGGCCGGCGCGGCGGGCCGCCCATCGCGCAGATCCTGCCCCGCGCGCACGCCCAGCGCCTCGGCCAGCGCCTGCAGCGCGGCCAGCACATCCTGCCGCGGCTCGGCCAGCGTCAGCAGAGTGGCGCCAGCCGGCTTCATCTGCGAGGGCTTGCCCGGGTAGGCGAAGAAGCCTATCGGCTCGACGCTGCCAGCCAGCACCAGCGCCTGCGCGCCGGCCAGCCTGGCCAGCGTCGCGTCGACCGCGTAGGGCAGGCGCGCGATGCCGGGCCGGCCGCGCCCGCCGGGCATGCGGGCGTTGTAGAACTCGGCCAGCACGCGGCAGCCGGTCTTGGCGGCGATCGCGGCGGCCAGCCACTGCGCCCGTTCGTCGCGCGCGCCCGCTGCACCCAGCAGCAGCACGGCCTGTCCACCCAGCGCCGTCAGCAGGCGCGCGGCGGCATCGACCGCCGCCTCAGAGGCCTGCGGCGCCGCGGCCGGCGCCGCCGCCTGCTGCGCAACACCGCCGCCGCCCCAGGCGGTGTCGGCCGGCAACACCAGCGTGGCGATGCGGCCCAGTGCACCGTCGCGGGTGGCCAGCACCGCCGCCGCGCCATCGGCGCCGACCTCGGCCGCGCGCTGCGAACTGCGCACCCAGTGCGAGACCGACTGCGCCACGCCGTTCAGGTCCGACTTCAGCGGCGACTCGAAGGGGACATGATCGGTCGCATGGTCACCGACGATGTTGACGATGCCCGAGCGGGCCTTGCGGGCGTTGTGCAGGTTGGCCCAGCCATTGGCCAGGCCCGGGCCCAGGTGCAGCAGCGTGGCCGCCGGCTGGTCCGTCATGCGCCAGTAGCCATCGGCTGCGCCGGTGGCCACGCCCTCGAACAGCGCCAGCACGCAGCGCACGCCCGGGATCCGGTCCAGCGCCGCGACGAAGTGCATCTCGGAGGTGCCGGGGTTGGCGAAGCACAACTCGACGCGGCTGGCCGCCAGCGTCGTCACCAGCGATTCAGCGCCATTCAGTTCGGTCATCGTTCGGCCTCTTTTCAGATTCTGGGGGGAGGTTTGATTCTCGCCCCGCGCTGCGGCCAGCGGATCGTCCCGGCAGATCGGGCGCTCACCCGCCGGACCCGCCACGCAAGCGCGCGACCCTAGAATCGCGCCCCCTTCACGCCCCGCGCACCGCCAAGAAACCCATGAACATCGTCGTCGACACCGTGCTGAAGGCTTACATCGACCCCTTGAGCCCGGAGGAATACGGCGCGCTGGAGCGCAGCCTGCTGGCCGAGGGCTGCCGCGATGCGCTGGTGCTGTGGGGCGACACCCTGGTCGACGGCCACAACCGCCACGACATCTGCCTCAAGCATGGCTTGCCGTTCCAGACCGTCCAGAACCCGCGCTTCCAGTCTATGGAGGACGTCTGCCTGTGGATGATCGACCAGCACCTGGGCCGGCGCAGCGTCTCGGATTTTCAACGCGGCATGCTGGCGCTGCGCAAGCGGGAGATCCTGGCCGACCAGCTGGCCCGGGCGCTGGCCACCGGCGACCACGAGATCCCGGCCAGCCGCGACGGCGATGCGGCGGGACCCGCGGTCGACGCCGCCCCGCCCGAACGGCTGAACAAGCGCGAGGCCGTCGCCAAGGCGGCCCGCCTCAGCAGCGCCCAGGTCGTGATGATCGAGCGCATCCACAAGCAGGCCGAGCCCGAGGTCGTCGCTGCGGTGAGGTCGGGCGCGATCTCGATCAACGCCGCGGCGGCGGTGGCAACCCTGCCGGCCGCCGATCAGCTGGCCGCGGCCGCCGCCGGCGCCGATGAGTTGAAGCAAGCCGCCAAGCGCGTCCGCGAAGCCAAGCGCAAGCCCCAGCAGGCGGACGCGGCGTCGGACGGCGACGGCGAATCGCTGCCCGCACTGCGGCTGCGGGTGGCCGAGCTCACGGCCGAGAACGCGGCCTTGCGCAGTCAGCTGGCGGCGCTGCAAGGGATTTCAGCGGACTGAGACTACAAGCCGGTCAACCCGCACCGCCCGCAGGAGTTGGCCCTTCAGCATCGATCTGCTGCGCGCGCCTCACCATGGCCCGGGTCATCCAGCGGAAGATGAACACATGCGCCGGTACCAGCGCGTACCAGTAGAGCAGACCCCAGACCCCCTGCGGATGCCAGTAGGCGGTGACGGTCAGGCGGGTGTGGCCCGGCGGCGCGGGGGCAGGCTCCGGATCTATCTCGAGTTCCATCACGCCCGAGCCGGGTGCGCGCATGCCGAAGTTCAGCGTCAGCCGGTGGGCGGGCGCTACCGCCAGCACGGTCCAGTAGTCGATGCGGTCGCCTATCCTGAGCTCGGTCGGATGACGCCGGCCTCGTGTCATGCCGGGGCCGCCGACCAGCCAGTCCATCACGCCGCGCAGCCACCACAGCCAGTTCATGCTGTAGTAGCCGGTGTCACCGCCTATCGCGGCCACGGTCTGCCACACCGCTTGCACCGAGGCCTGGCCCACCGCATGGCCGCCGGCGCGCTTGGCATAGAAAGCGTTGTCGAGCCGAAAGCCGCGGAACATCAACAAGCCCTCGGTCCAGCGCGCCGCCACCTGGTGGGTTTGCTCGGCCCGCAGCGCCGCCGCCACCGATTCGCGAAAAGTCATCAACTTCAAAGGCACCAAGCGGCGCAGTTCGGCGTCGTTGGCGGGGAGGTCATGCTTGAGGCCGCCGATCAGCGCGCTGGCGATGTTGGCCGGCACCGCCGTCACCAGGCCCAGCCAGTAGGCCGACAGCGTGGGCGTCAACACCGGCAAGCGGACGATGCGGGGCCGCTTGCCGACCGCCTCACCGTACTGGCGCATCACGTCCTCGTAGCTGAGGTAATCGGGTCCGCCCGCGTCCAGCACCTTGCCCGCGGCCTCATCCAGCCAGGCCACCCCCACCAGGTAGTCGAGCAGGTTGGCCAGCGCGATCGGCGACGACCTGGACTGCACCCAGCGCGGCGTCAGCATCAGCGGCAGGTGGTTGACGAGGTCGCGTATCACTTCGTAAGCCGCCGAACCCGGGCCCACGATGATGCCGGCGCGGACCTCGGTCACCGGCACCCGTCCCTCGCGCAAACGCTCGCCGGTATCGCGGCGCGACACCAGGTGTTCGGACTCCGCGCCGGCCGGAATCAGGCCGCCCAGGTAGACGATGCGGCGCACCCCCGCCTGGGCCGCGGCGGCGGCGAAGTTCTCTGCCGCCTCGAGATCGAGACGGCCGAAGTTGCGTCCGGCGGCCATCGAATGCACCAGGTAGTAGGCGACATCCACGCCGGCCAGCGCGCCCGGCAGCGAATCAGGCTGCAGCGCGTCGGCCTCGACCAGTTCGACCCCGGGCCAATCGCGTGCCGCGAGCACCTTGCGGTTGCGACCGCTGGCGCGCACCACGCAGCCCTCGCTCAGCAAGCGGGGCACGAGGTTGGCGCCGATGTAGCCGGTGGCGCCGAAGACCAGCACAGGCTTGCGCGGGTCGCGGGCCGGGGATTGACCAGGCAAGGCCGGGGAGTCGTTCGTCATGGCGGGCGGTGAGCGTCAGGAGCGTCAGGGGCTTCAGGAGCGTCAGTCAGGCGGTGTCATGCGCCGCATCAGCGGCGGCCTGGTGACGGCGCCAAGCCTGCGCTGCGCCGGGCGACTTCCTGGGCTACCGCCTCGAGTTGGGCGGCGAGGTTCTGCCGCACCGCGACGCTGCCGATGGCTGGCGGTGGCGGCAGGCGCAGGCCGATCAACGAGGTGTAGCGCAGCTGCGTCCGCGGTGCGCCGCGCCGCGCTGCCGTCAGTGGCGTCAGCGGCGTCAGTTCATAGCGCCCCTCGAACACATCGACGGCGCGCCGCTTGAAGATGCCCAGCTCGAAATGCACCGCCTTGGCCTGCGCGACGCGCAGCCCTTGATGCTCGATGTCGAGCAGCACCGTCATCGTCTGCGCAAACATCAGGAAGCGGAATTCGCCCTGCTGCTCGACCACCAGATGTTCGACTCCCTT
>CANGHK010000069.1 GCA_947453625.1 Burkholderiales bacterium | reverse complement strand
CGGCCAGCGCCGCGTCACGCGGCCAGCGGCCCTGCCGCACCAGCCAGGGCCGCAACCGGCAAGCGGCCGCCAGCCACAGCAAGCCCCCGGCCAGCGCGGCAAAGCTCAGCGTGGCCGCGCGGGTGGCCGCCTCCAGCAGGCCTTGCGCCAGCGGCAAGGCGGCCAGCGCCACGGCGCCCTGCAGCGCCAGCAGCACGCGCAACGCCAGCGCCGGCTGGCAGAGGTCGAACTGCGCGTCCAGCCGACGCCGCGCCAGGGCCATGCGCGCGGGCAGCGGCGCTGAGCCGCCGGGCTCGAAGCGCGAATCCGGCCCGCCGGCGCGCAAGCGCGCGGTGTCGGGCCAGGGCGGGGCGGGCTTCGCCTCGGGTGCATGGCGGGCGTCGGCGGGGCGGTCTTCGGGCTGGGCCATGGTGCCGGGGCTGCTCCGGGGTGCGGTCGGCAGGGTGGGCGGCAGAGACGGTCGACAGGTACGGCGGGCTGCCGGCTGGATTGCCGACGTCAGACCGAATAACCGCGACCGGATAATACGGGCTCGCCAGCCGTGGCTGGCTCCCCACTCCACTCGACGAGCCCCTCCAGCGATGTCCGGCACCCCCCTCGACAACCCCCTCGACCGAAAATCCCAGGCCTGGTCGGCCCTGTTCTCCGAGCCGATGAGCGAGCTGGTCAAGCGCTACACCGCGAGCGTCGGCTTCGACCAGCGGCTGTGGCGCGCCGACATTGCCGGCAGCCTGGCGCATGCCGGCATGCTGGCGGCGCAGGGCATCATCGGGCAGACGGACCTGGACGACATCCAGCGCGGCTTGAACCAGATCGCCACCGACATCGAGGCCGGCCGCTTCGAGTGGAAGCTCGAACTCGAGGACGTGCACCTCAACATCGAGGCCAGGCTGACCCAGTTGGTGGGCGATGCCGGCAAACGGCTGCACACCGGCCGCTCGCGCAACGACCAGGTGGCCACCGATGTGCGGCTGTGGCTGCGCGGCGAGATCGACGCCCTGGCGCTGCTGCTGGCGGACTTGCAGCGGGCGCTGGTCGAGGTGGCGGCCCAGCACAGCGACACCGTGATGCCAGGCTTCACCCACCTGCAGGTGGCGCAGCCGGTGAGCTTTGCGCACCACCTGCTGGCCTATGTGGAGATGTTCGCGCGCGATGCCGAACGCCTGGCCGACGTGCGCAAGCGCTGCAACCGGCTGCCGCTGGGTGCGGCCGCGCTGGCCGGCACCAGCTACCCGCTGGACCGCGAGGCGGTGGCGCTGGCGCTGGGCTTTGATTCGGTCTGCGAGAACAGCCTGGACGCGGTCAGTGACCGCGACTTCGCGATCGAGTTCCTGTCCTTCGCCGCGATCACGATGGTCCATGTCTCGCGCATGGCCGAGGAACTGGTGCTGTGGATGAGCCAGAACTTCGGCTTCATCGACCTGGCCGACCGTTACTGCACCGGCTCGTCGATCATGCCGCAGAAGCGCAACCCCGATGTGGCCGAACTGGCGCGCGGCAAGAGCGGCCGTGTCGTGGGCCACCTGATGGGCCTGATCACCTTGATGAAGGGCCAGCCGCTGGCCTACAACAAGGACAACCAGGAGGACAAGGAGCCGCTGTTCGACACCGTCGACACGCTGGCGGGCACGCTGCGCATCCTGGCCGAGATGGTGGCCGGCATCCAGGTCAAGCCGGCGGCGATGGAGGCCGCCGCGCGCCGCGGCTATGCCACCGCCACCGACCTGGCCGACTACCTGGTCAAAAAAGGCCTGCCCTTTCGCGACGCCCATGAGGTGGTGGCGCATGCCGTCAAGCTCGGCCTGCAGCGCGGCCTGGACCTGGCCGAACTGCCGTTGGCCGATTTGCAGGCCCTGCACCCGCTGATAGCCGACGACGCGCCCGGCGTGCTGACGCTGCGCGGCTCGCTGGAAGCGCGCAACGTGCGCGGCGGCACCGCGCCGGCCCAGGTGCTGGCCCAGGTGGCGCGGCACCGGGCGCGGCTGGGCTGAGCGGCTCCGGCGCGCCCGCCGGGGCGCCTGCGCTTGGCATGCGTCAATCCGGCAGCGGCTGGCCGATCGCAGAATGGTTTTCAGCGGCAACCGGCGGCGCAATCCCGCCCCGCCGTCGCCGCCCGTCCGATGCGCCACCCGACCCCCGCCCCACCCGTCGCGCCCACCTTGGCACCCCACCCGCGCGCCGATGAATCACCGACCCAGCGCCTGGACCGCTTGGTGCATGCCAGTGCCGCGCCACTGACCGCGGGTCTGTCGCCGGTCTCGCTGGCACTCGCGGGGGCCGATTGGGCCTGGCATCTGGCGGTGTCGCCCGGGCGCCAGCTCGATCTGGCTGCGCTGGCGGTCGGCTTGGCGGCACTAACCTGGACCGAGACGGCCAGCGGCGACGATAACGTGCCCACCGGCGAGGCCGATGACGACCCCCGCTTCCGCCATCAGGCCTGGGCCGCCTGGCCCTTCAACCTGCTGCGCACCGGCTTCCGCAACAGCGAGGCCTTCTGGCGCGAGGCCGCGCAGGTGCCGGGCATGACGGCCCACCATGCCGAGATGACGACCTTCTTCGCCAAGCAGTTCCTGGGCATGGCGGGCCCGGCCAACTGGCTGCCCACCAACCCGGTGGTGCTGCGCGACGCCATCGATTCGGGCGGTGCGCACCTGCTGCAAGGCACGATGCACTGGCTGCGCGATGCCACCGGCCTGCCCGACCCGGCCGTCCCCGACCTGGCTCAACGCTTCCAGGTCGGGCAGGACGTCGCGGTCACGCCCGGCCAGGTGGTGATGCGCAACCACCTGGTCGAATTGATCCGCTACACACCGCAGACCGCGCTGGTGCACCCCGAGCCGCTGCTGATCTTGCCGTCGTGGATCATGAAGTACTACATCCTCGACCTGTCGCCGCACAACTCGCTGGTGCGCTACCTGGTGCAGCAAGGCCACACGGTGTACATGCTGTCCTGGCGCAACCCCGACGCCAGCGACCACGACCTGACGATGGACGACTACCTGCGGCTGGGCGTGCTGGAGTCGCTGCGCACGCTGGGCCGGTTGCACGGCGCCGATCAGCCTGTGCACGCGATGGGCTACTGTCTGGGCGGCACGCTGCTGGCGATCGCCGCCGCCGCCCTCGCCCGCAGCGGCGGCGTGGCCGACGCTGAGGGCCTGCCACCGCTGAAGTCGCTGAGCCTGCTGGCGGCACAGACCGATTTCTCCGAGCCGGGCGAACTGGGCCTGTTCATCGACGAGAGCCAGATCGGTTTCCTCGACGACATCACCCGCGGCCCCGGCTACCTCAGCGGCGGGCAGATGGCCGGATCGTTCCAGTTCCTGCACTCGCGCGACCTGGTGTGGACGCGCCGAATGCGCGAATACCTGATGGGCGAGCGCGAGCAGCGCAGCGACCTGATGGCCTGGAACGCGGACACTACCCGGATGCCGGCGCGCATGCACCACGAGTACCTGACCGCGCTCTACCTGCACAACGCGCTGGCCACCAGCAGCTACCGGGTCGACGGGCGGGCGGTGTCGCTGGCCGACCTGCGGCTGCCGGTCTTCCTGGTCGGCACCGAGCGCGACCACATCTCGCCCTGGCGCTCGGTCTACAAGCTGCACCACCTGTGCGACGCCGAGATCAGCTTCGTGCTGACCCGCGGCGGCCACAACGCCGGCATCATCTCCGAGCCCGGCCACCCCGGTCGCGGCTACCGGATGGACTGCCGACCGGCGCAGGGGCCGTGGATGCAGAGTGAACAATGGGCGAGACAGGCGCCCGAGCACCCGGGCTCGTGGTGGTCGGCCTGGCACGACTGGCTGGCGGCACGCTCGGCGCCGCCGCAGCCGGTCCAGGCTGTACCCGCCGGCGCGGTGCTGGGCGAGGCGCCGGGCGAGTATGTGCGCCAGCGCTATCCGGCGGACGCCGCGTGAGGCGGCGCGGCTGGGGCTGAAGCGGCTGGTCGCGGCAGGCGCCAAGGGTGGAACCCGAACCCGAACCCGGCGATGCCGATACCGATGCCCGTCCCCCTGACCACGGCCGGCGCAAGGCCGTTGCCGGCCGTGATCGCCTTCGATGTGATGGCCGCGTCCGGCGCCGGGCCCGCGCAGATCGCCGAGCGCCAGTCGCAGCGCCTGGCCGCGCTGCTGCAGGCCGCACGCGCCACCCGGTTCTACCGCGAGTTATTGCGCGGGCTCGATCCGCAGCGCCTGCCGCTGACCGCCCTGCCGGTGACCGGCAAGCAAGAACTGATGCAGCAGTTCGCCGACCGGGTGGCCGACCCCGACATCACGCTGCCCGGTTTGCAGGCCTTCTGCGCCGACCCGGCCCGCATCGGCCAGCGCTTTCTCGGCCGTTATTGGGTCTGGGAAAGCTCGGGCAGCACCGGCCAGCCCGGGGTGTTCGTGCAGGACGAGACGGCGATGGCGGTGTATGACGCGCTGGAGGGCCTGCGTCGCCACTCGCCCCGGCCCTGGGTACGGTGGCTGGACCCGCTGTTCCTGGGCGAGCACATCGCCTTCGTCAGCGCGACCGGCGGCCATTTCGCCAGCCATGTCTCGGTCCAGCGGCTGTGCGCGGCCAGCCCCTGGCTGGCACCGTTGCGGCGCAGCTTTTCGATCCTGCAGCCGGCAGCCGTGCTGGTGGCGCAGCTCAACGACTACCAGCCCAGCATCGTCGCCACCTACCCCACGGCGGCCGCGCTGCTGGCCGACCAGGCGCGGCGCGGCGCGCTGCGCATCCGGCCGCAAGAGGTCTGGACCGGCGGCGAGACGCTGTCGCCGACGCTGCGCGCCCACATCGAGCAAGGCCTGGGCTGCGCGCTGCGCAACAGCTACGGCGCGTCCGAGTTCCTGCCCATCGCCTGGGAATGTGGTCGGGGCAGCCTGCATGCCAACGCCGACTGGGTGATCCTGGAGGCAGTCGATGCCCGGCACCGACCGGTGCCGGCCGGCCAGGCATCGCAGACCACGCTGCTGACCAACCTGGCCAACGCTGTGCAGCCGCTGATCCGCTTCGACATCGGTGACTGCATCCGCATCGATCCCCTGCCCTGCGCCTGTGGCTCGGCGCTGCCGGTGCTGCAGGTGCAGGGGCGGCGCGATGATGTGCTGACCGTGCCGGGGCGCGACGGGGAACCGGTCGCGCTGCTGCCGATGGCGTTGAGCACCGTGCTCGAGGACGGCGCCGGGGTGTTCGACTTCCAGCTGCGCCAGCAGGGTACGCGCGCCTGGTGCCTGCTGCTCGGTCCGGACGCGCTGCCCACGCCCGAGCTCATGGCGCGTTGCCGGCAGGTGTTGACCGATTTCGCCGCTGCCCAGGGCGCTGCCGGCCTGCACATCGACATACGCCGGACCGACGCCTTGCCGCTGGGCGCCAGCGGCAAGCTCAAGCGCATCGTGGCGATGCCGGCGGCGCGATGACCCGCCAACGCGCGCTGCCCGCGATGCTGGCCGGCCTGCTGTCCGTGCTGGGCGGCCGCGCGCTGACGCCTCCACCCCTACCGCCGGCCGCGATAGACGCACCGGCAGCCTGGTCCGACAGCGCCGGGCCCGACACCGGCAACGCCGACACGCTGGGCGCGGCCTGGTGGTCAGGATTCGCCGACGCGCTGCTGACCGATCTGGTGGCGCAGGCCCTGCAGTCCAACTCCCGCATCGACGGCGCGCGGGCCGCGCTGCTGCAAGCGCGGTCGGTGCACCGAGCAGCGCCAGCTGGCCGGCCTCGTCACCACGCTAGAGACAGAACAGTCGCGCGCCGCGGCTGAGCACGCCGGCGCGCAGTTGCCGGCGCTGCAGACCTGCATCCCGCAGGCCCGCCACGTCCTGCCGCTGCTGACCGGGCAGAACCCGTCGGCCCTGGCCGCGCTGCTGGCCGCACCCGGCCCGCTGCCAAGAGCTCTTGCTGGGCGAGCCGGCGCCGCGACCGCTCTACCGCCGCGCGATGCCCTGGGCCATGGCGCTGGCGCTGCTGCTGGCCGCCGGCGGCGGGTGGTGGATGGCGCAGCGCGCCGCCGACGCTCGGCCGGGCTACAACACCCATCTGGTGGCGCGGCGACCTGACGCTGACCGTCAAGGCCAACGGCACGGTCCAGCCCACCCGCAGCTTCAACATCGGCAGCGAGCTGTCGGGCACGGTGCTGGAGGTCAAAGTCGACGTCAAAGACTGCGTCAAGAGGGGCCAGGTGATGGTGGTGCTCGGCACCGCCAAGCTGCACGACCAGATCCTGCGCTCGCCGGACGCGTTGGCGGTGGCCAAGGCAAGGGTCCTGCAGACTGCGGCGACCGTCCAGGAAGCGCGGGCCGGCCTGGCCCGGCTCGAGGACTTGGCCAGCCTGCGCCTGCTGCTGCGCGAGCGCCGCAATCTGGAGACTCTGGAGAACGGCGGCGCCGACGACAACTTCAAGCTCTTCGACACCCAACAACTGGCCGAGACCCTGTCGAGCACGATGGGCGTGCCGTCCGGCTATTTTCCGGCCCGCCGCGCCGCGCGCATCGGCACGATCGAGGCGCTGCGCCACGAGTAGGCGCCAGCCGGACCTGGCTCAGGGTTCAGCGCGCCGTGGCGGTCCGGCCTTCAGGCTCGGCCAGCAAGCCCGCCAGCAGGATCAGCGCGGCGGCGCTGCCGACCGGAAACAGCAGCACCGACAGGCCGACCCAAGCCCGGACCGAGCGGTCCAGGCGGCGCGCCGCAATGCCCAGAAAGATCCAGTGCAGCGGCAAGGCCAGCGCGATCACCAGACCGGCGACCAGAGCGCGGGGCAGCGAGGCCATGGTCGTCTGCACCAGCGGCGGCAGGAACATCGCGATCGCCGCACAGGCCGCCAGCCAGGCCAGCAGGGCATCGAAGAGCGCGCGTTGGGCAGGTTTCTTCAGCATCAAGGGACTCCCGTCCGGCTCCGGCTGGAGCGAGCCGTCATTTTGCGCCGGCCCAGCCCGCCGCGCGGCCAGCCCGGACCGCGCGATCGGGCGTCGGCTTGCCCCAGGTCATGCCCGCAGCGGGGCGCGGGGCGGGGCCGTCCGGCTGTCGGCCGGTAGGGTCGAATCACAGTGGTCGCACGCGACATCGTCGAAGCACCGGCTGACATCGGCGAAGGCGTCGATCAAGTCCGGGTCGAACGGCCAGCCTTGCCCAGCGGCGATGCGCAATGGCCCCGGCGCAAGCTCATTTATCGAAGTGTATGCGCGTGGCCTCGAGCAAGGTGCGGTCGGCCGAGAGCACGCCCTCGACCTGTAGCGTGCCGGTGTAGCCCACCAGTTTGGCCGCGCTGCCGTTCTCAAACACCAGATCGCTGCGGGCATAGCTGACGGTGGTGCCGCGCAGCACGAAGCGGCGTGCGGTGCTGTCCAGCGCGCTGGGGCTGCCTTCAAGCTCGAAGCTCTTGACCTGGTCGCCGGACACCTTGACCGCCGCCGCCACCAGCACCCCGGCGCGCAAGCTGCCGCTGACCTCGACCTCGGACCCCACCACCACCGCGCCGCTGAATTGGGCCGCCGACGCGTTCACCGTGACGCCGTCGACCACGAAACGGTTGCCCGACAGCAGCGCCGAAACCACGCCGTCCAGACCAGCCCCGTCGCGGTCCTGCGGCGTGCTGTCGCTGGCGCGCTGGCCGCTGACCACCCAACGCCCACTGCTGTCGGTGGCGGGCTGCAGCTTGAGCCGTACCGCCTCGCCCTCGGACGGACTGCCAGCGACGCCCAGCCCCGCGAAGCTGTAGGTCTGGCTGCCGACGCTGAAGGTCTGGCTGCGCGCGTCCAGCCCGGCGACCGGACCGCTGACGAGGTAGCCCGCACCGGCGGCCGCCGGGTTGATGCGGGTGGCGGTGTAGCCCTTTCGGTTGCTGTCGTAGAAGCCGTAGACCTCGAGCAACTGGCCGCCCTTGACGCCCGCCAGACCGCCTGCCAGACGGGCATCGAACACGGTGGCGCCAGACACCCAGACCGTCTGGCCCAGCACCAGCAACTGGCCGCGAGCGGTGTCCACCGCGCTGGCCGGCCCGACCAGCGAACGGCTGGTGCGCACCGCGCTCGCCACGGCACGGCGGCTGCCATCGGCTGCGGTGCTGACGGGCCCGGCCGAGACCTGCACCACCATGCCCAATGCCAGCGCGCTGCCGGCAAGCGTCTGGCCGTCATCGTCCTGCACCTGGGCCGCGCTTTCATCGAAGTGCACGCCGTTGACGATGATCGATCCGAAGCCCGAGATCGAACCCGAGGCGTAGGAGCCCGTGCCCTCGCTGCCGACGCCTCCGCCGCAGCCACCGATCACGCCAATCAGCAGCGCGGCCAGACCGGCGCACAGCAGTGCGACACAGAAGGCCGCCACATCGGGCAGCCAGGTCGGCCCCCGCCGCGCCAGGCGGCGCCAGCGCGAACTGCTCGCAGCGCGCGGATTGGAGGCGGGTTCGATGACGGGATCGCGGACGGTCCGGGCTTTCATGGGGAAGATTCCAGTAAGGCGCCAGCCGGGAGTGGCATCGCCTGATCAAAGGTGTAGAGACCGAGCCTGAGTTGGTGGCGGACGGGTTGCCGGACTTCGGACGCCGCCGGATCGACAGCGTCGGCGGCGAGCGCATCGCGCGCCACCATGGCCTCGAGTGCGGGCACCATGGCCACCAGCAGGGCGGCCCATTGATCTAGCACCAGGCCACGGAACTCGTCCATGGAGGCCGGGCTCAGGCCATCGGCAAAGATCGCCTGCTCGAAGTGGCGGCGGTTGTCGAGCAGCACGTTGTCCACCGCGCCAGCCAGGTGTGCGCCCAGGTTGCGGCCCAGCACCCGCAGCATCTGCGCTTCATCGCCCTGCGGCACGAAGGCCTCGCGCACCAGGCGCACGCTGTCGCGCTCGACATCGTGAGCGGCAAGTCCCAGCCGCAGCAACTCCTCGAGCAGGCTGCGCGGGTGGACGTCGCGGGTGATGGCCTGGGCCAGCGACTCGAAGCTGGGTGCCGGGCCCAGGCGCGGCAGTTCGGCCGGCGAGCCGCGACGGTCGCCGTACAGCGGGCGGGTGCGCCAGTGGGTGAACAACTCGCTGGCATGCGAGCGTGCCTGCGGTGCCTGCGTGCTGCTGCCATCGCGCAGTCCGGCGACCAGCCGCGTCACCTCGCGCCGGTGGATGCCGGTGGCGGTGGTGATGCGGCTGACCCGCCGGTGCGGCGGCAGCGCGGCCTGACTGGCATCCGCAGCGGCCACCAGCGCCTGCTTGAGCAACTCGTCCAGCGAAGCATGCGGCACGCCACGCGCCAGCGCCAGCCGCGCCAACGGCGCAAGCAACTGGCGCAGCGTCGTGATCAGCGCGTCGGGCGTGGCGGCGTCGGTGCTCACGGCAGGATTTCAGAACCAGGGTTCAAAGCGGCGATGGCGGTCGGAGGACTGGGTTGGGATCGAAGGGCCCGTGCGATGGGCCGACGGGTCAGGGTCGGCCCTGAGCCGGCCGGGCCCGATTCTCGCCGTCCCGCCATGCCCCCACGCGGCCACGGTGGAATCAGGATTCGAAGCTGATCGTCAGCGCGGCCAACTGGGTGCGGCTGCTGCCCACCCCGCCCTTGACCGCGACCTTGGCGCCGACCACCAGACCGGCTTCGCTGCCGCCCAAGAACGCGACGCTGCCGGCGAATATGACGGTCACGCCACGCAACACGAAGGTCTTGGCCACCGGATCGACCGCGGTGATGGCGCCATGCAACTCGAGCTTGCGGTCGTCGTCGCCCGCATGCCGGGCTTCCAGCGAAACGCGGCTGGCGACCAGCACGCTGTTGCTGACCTGGCCAAGCACGTCCACCTGCACGCCGAGTGCCAAACCGGCGCTGCCGTCGGGGAAGACGGCCTGGCTCGCGTCGACCGCCAAGCCGTCGACACTGAAGGCTGCAGAGGAGCTGAAGGCAGTGATCGCCCCGCGCAGGTGGGCCGCGCTCTGTTCGACAGGCTTGGGCAGCTTGACGCCCAGAGACTGCGCCAGCCACTGCCCGGCGACCGGGGTGGTGGCCAGCACGACGCGCAGCACCATGCCGTTGGCCAAGGCCGCTGGCAATGCCGCGGCGTTCAGGCCGGCATACGAGATCGACGCGCCACCGACGGCGAAGGTCTTGGCGCTGGTGTCGAGCGCGGCCACCGTGCCGCGCAGCTTGTAGACCGTGGCGGCAGGGGCTGGCTCGACGCGGGTGGCGACGATGTGGCCGGTGACCGCGTCGGCCAGACCGTGGACTTCGACCACCGCGCCGCTGGCCAGCGCTGTCAGACCACCGACCAGGCGGTCGTCGAACACCGTGGTGGCGGTGATGTCGACCCCCTGACCCAACACGCTCAGCGTGCCTGCGCCGGGATCGACCGCCGACACCGGACCGGTGACCTGGCCACCGAAGCGCAGCGCGCTGGCGCGCGCGCTGGCCGTGCCGGTGTCGACCTTGTCGCTGTCGACGTCCACGCGCATGCCCAGCCGCAGCGCGCTGCTGGTCTGGCGCTTGCCGTCGTCATCGGTCACCGTGGCGGCGGAATCGTCGAAGCGCACCCCGTTGACGATGACCGAGCCAAAGCCGTTGATCGTGCCCTGGGTGAAGGCGGCGGCGGTGGCCGTGGGGGCGGCGGCGTTGGGCTGTGCCACGCCGGCATCGCCACCCCCGCCACCGCAGCCGGCCACCAGCACCAGGCTGGTCAGCAAGGCGCTGATCGCGGCGACAGCGATGGCGTGACGCGGCTTGTGCCCTGCCCGGGACGAAGCCGGCGACGAGAGGAGTTTGGGGGCGGACATCGGTGCAAAGGGGTTCATTCGGAGCTCCAGGAGGGGTACGACGGGCGCGGAGAGACCGCATCGAAAGGCGCTTGCCACACCGCGCTGACCGCGGCCGAAGCGGAGTATATGGGCGTTTTGCACATTACAAAGTATGATTTTCAGCGGACGCCGTGCAGAAGCTCACGGCCGCCGGCCGACAATCGGCCGATGCCGCCGCGCCGCTGGATCGCCCACCTCGACATGGATGCCTTCTATGCGTCGGTGGAGTTGCTGCGCTATCCCGAGTTGCAAGGCCGGCCGGTGGTGATAGGCGGCGGCCGGCGCCACCAGCCGGTGCTGCTGCCTGACGGCACGCGGCGCTTCGCCACCCTGGACGGCTACGCTGGCCGTGGCGTGATCACCACCGCCACCTACCCGGCGCGCGATCTGGGGGTGTTTTCGGGCATGGGGCTGATGAAAGCCGCGCTGCGAGCGCCGCAGGCGGTGCTGTTGCCGGTGGATTTCGAGCAGTACCGGGACTACTCGCGGCGCTTCAAGGCGGCGGTGGCCGAGTTGGCACCGGTGATCGAAGACCGGGGCATAGACGAGATCTACATCGACCTGACCGACCAGCCCGGCGCCCAGGAGGCGGTCGCGCACGACCCGCATGGCGGCGTGCGGGCGCTGGCGATCGACTTGAAGAACAATGTGCGGCGCGCCACCGGCCTGAGCTGTTCGATAGGCGTGACGCCCAACAAGCTGCTGTCCAAGATCGCCAGCGAGTTCGACAAGCCCGATGGCCTGACGCTGCTGACGCTGGACGACCTGGCCGGCCGCATCTGGCCGCTGCCGGTGCGCTGCATCAACGGGCTAGGCCCCAAGGCCGGCGCCAAACTGGCCGCGCTGGGCATCACCAGCGTGGGTGAACTGGCCCAGCAGCCCAGCGACCTGCTGGTGCAGCAGTTTGGCCGCAGCTATGGCGCCTGGCTGTTCGACGCCGCGCATGGCATCGATGAGCGGCCGGTGGTCACGCACAGCGAGCCGGTGTCGATGAGCCGCGAGACCACCTTCGAGCGCGACCTGCATGCCCAGCGCGACAAGCCCGCGCTGACCGCACTGTTCACCCGGCTCGCGACCCAGGTGGCCGAAGACCTGCAGCGCAAGGGCTATGTCGGACGCACCATCGGCATCAAGCTGCGTTTCGAGGACTTCAAGACCGTCACCCGCGACATGAGCCTGGACCTGCCGACCTCGGATGCGGCCACCATCCGGCAGGCCGCCGGCCTGTGCCTGAAGCGGGTCGACCTCGGCCGTCGCATCCGCCTGCTGGGCGTGCGGGTAGGCGCGCTGCAGCGGGCACCCGGGGCGACGGCGCCAGCGCGCCGCCTGCACGAGCCTGATACGCTGGATACCCTCCCCTGAACTTGCTGCTTGCCATGACCACCCTCGCTTGGAGCGACTCGCTCGCGCTGCAACACCCCCAGATGGACGCCACGCACGAGGAATTCGTCGCGCTGCTGGCGTCGACCGAAGCCAGCCTGGCCGGACCCGAGCCGGCGCTGCTGGCCAGCTTCGAGGCCCTGGTCGAGCACACCGTGGCGCATTTCGACCAGGAAGACCGCTGGATGGCGGCCACCGGCTTCGCGCCCGAGAACTGCCACGCCTTCCAGCACCAGGCTGTGCTGGGTGTGATGCAGGAATGCGCCAAGCGCGCCGCGCTGGCCGATGCGCCCGATTTCGAACCGCTGCGGGTGGCCGTCGGCGAGCTGGCGGTATGGTTCCCGCAGCATGCGCAGATGATGGACGCCGCGCTGGCCCAGCACCTGGAGGCCGTCGGCTTCGACCCGGTGAGCGGCCAATGCCGCGAGGCTATCGGCGCTGACGGCGAGGCGATCAGCGGCTGCGGCGGCGGGTCCTGCGGCTGACCGCAGCCATGGCGCCTGGGCGGCGCGCCGTTCGCGCCAACACCGGGGCCCGCTGACATGGCCTGAAGAAGATTCAGGCTGCGCGCGGCCAGGCCGCCGGCTGGCCGCTAGCATCCTGTCCGAGGAGACAACACCCATGACCGTCATCACCCACATCGAAGACCTGCGCCAGCTGGCCCAGAAGCGCGTGCCGCGCATGTTCTACGACTACGCCGACTCCGGTAGCTGGACCGAGAGCACCTACCGCGCCAACGAAAGCGACTTCCAGCCCATCAAGCTGCGCCAGCGGGTGGCCGTCAACATGGACAACCGCAGCACCGCGACGACGATGATCGGCCAACACGCGGCGATGCCGGTGGCGATCGCGCCGGTGGGGTCGGTGGGCATGCACAGCGCCGACGGCGAGATCAAGGTCGCCCGCGCGGCCAAGGCCTTCGGCATCCCGTTCACGCTGTCGACGATGAGCATCTGCTCGATCGAGGACATCGCGGCCCACACCAAGTCGCCGTTCTGGTTCCAGCTCTACGTGATGCGCGACCGCGACTTCACCGACCGGCTGATCGACCGGGCCAAGGCCGCCGGCTGCAGCGCGCTGGTGCTCACACTCGACCTGCAGATCCTCGGCCAGCGCCACAAGGACTTGAAGAACGGCTTGTCGGTGCCCCCGAAGCCGACGCTGGCCAACTGGATCAACCTGGCGACCAAGCCGGCCTGGTGCCTGGGCATGCTGGGCACCCAGCGCCGCCAGTTCGGCAACATCGTCGGCCATGTCAAGGGCGTGGCCGACATGGGCTCGCTGTCCGAGTGGACCGCCAACCAGTTCGACGCCAGCCTGAACTGGGGCGACGTGGAGCGCATCAAGAAACGCTGGGGCGGGCGTCTGATCCTCAAGGGCATACAGGACGTCGAGGACGCGAAGCTCGCTGTGGCCAGCGGCGCCGATGCGCTGATCGTCAGCAACCATGGCGGGCGTCAGCTCGACGGGGCCGAGTCGAGCATCCGCGCGCTGCCGGCGATCGTGGCCGCCGTGGGCGACCAGATCGAGGTCCACATGGACGGCGGCATACGCTCGGGCCAGGACGTGCTCAAGGCGGTTGCGCTGGGGGCGCGCGGCACCTACATCGGGCGCGCCTTCGTCTACGGCCTGGGTGCGATGGGCGAGGCCGGCGTCACCAAGGCGCTGCAGATCATCCACAAGGAGCTCGACCTGACGATGGCCTTCTGCGGCCGGACCCGGATCGATCAGGTGGACAAGAGCATCCTGCTGCCGGGCAGCTACCCGACCTGATCGGCGCCGGGCTGCGGCCCGGGACGACCCCAAGGCAGACAGCCACGGGATCGCTCCGGGCGCTTTCTGATGTGGACGCCAAGCGCGGATCAGGCTCGGCGACGGCGTGCCACAAAGCCCACCACTGCCAGACCGGCCAGCAGCAGAGCGTAGGTTTCGGGTTCAGGCACGGCGGTGGCCAGGATCAGGTTGTTGACGGTGGGCCAAGTGTAGACAACAAGTTGCTCGGCACTGACAGTTACCGAGATCAATGGACCGGTCGAAACAAATCCCAGGAAACTCGTCGGCGTGGTGTCTGAAAACCGCTGGAGGGACGACAGTCCGCTACCGTCGACGGCAAGGACCGAAATGGCATGGTTGGCTACCGGGTTGCCCTCGATATCTGAGGCGAAGAAATATCCGCCAACCGCCCGAACATTTGGAGAGAACCCGGAAAACGTGATCGCCGAATCCGATGCATTGGTCGTCAGCCAAAGGTCGGAAGCTGAACCTGCACTGTAGAAAGAGTTGACCGGAATAGTCGGGTCAATGGCGCTCCCACTTGCGCTAGCCGTGTCGCTGTAGGCCCCGGCCGTCATGAAGAGGGGCCCGCTCACCGGCAAGCCCGGGCCTGAGACCGGCAAGTCTTCAAAGGTAAGCGTTTCCGGCGCTGTGACAGCCTTCAGAAAAGCCGCCTGATCGGTGAAGACCGACAACGCCGCCTGCGACGCACCCGACAGCCCGACCAGTGCCGCAACCGCCACCCAACGCCGAGAGAAATTCCTTGAAGTCACGGTCTGACCCTTTGCTGTGAAATGCCCAGTGGAACCGGGCTACCCGCATGGGCCAACCCTTGTCCAGGATGTTCGGACACTCAACCGGCCGCGACAACCCCCTGACCCAGGGGCGCCGCCCAGTCTCGGCCCACTCGGGTCGAGCGCGGGCCCGGCCTTGGCCGCAGCGCGCCGGGCTCAGCGCCTCAGGTCTTGGGCAGCGTCACGCCGCGCTGGCCCTGGTACTTGCCGCCGCGGTCCTTGTAGCTGGTCTCGCAGACCTCGTCGCTCTCGAAGAACAGCACCTGGGCGCAGCCCTCGCCGGCGTAGATCTTGGCGGGCAGCGGCGTGGTGTTGCTGAACTCCAGCGTGACGAAACCCTCCCACTCGGGCTCGAAAGGGGTGACGTTGACGATGATGCCGCAGCGGGCATAGGTGCTCTTGCCCAGGCAGATCGTCAGCACATTGCGCGGGATCCGGAAATACTCCATCGTCCGCGCCAGCGCAAAGCTGTTGGGCGGGATGATGCAGACATCGGCCTCGATGTCGACGAAGCTCTTTTCATCGAAGTTCTTCGGATCGACCACCGTCGAATAGACATTGGTGAAGACCTTGAACTCGCGCGCGCAGCGTACGTCATAGCCGTAGCTGCTGGTCCCATAGCTGACGATCTTCTGGCCATCGACCGACTGGCGCACCTGGCCAGGCTCGAAGGGCTCGATCATGCCGGTGCTCTCTGCCATGCGGCGTATCCAGCGGTCGCTCTTGATGCTCATCGTGCTGTCCTTCAGGGGCTGGAATTCATTCTAGGTCGGGGCATTGCGCGTTCCGGCGCTGCGACCAGGCCGTTGGCGGCGCCTGCCGCCCGCGATCACGCGCCAGCCGAGGTCTCCAGCCGGTGCGCCGCCCCGGCAAACTGCCCCAGCAGCCGCACCAGCACCGGCAGCGCCTCGCGCAGCGCCGGGGCCAGCAGATGCGGCGGATTGATCACGAACATGCCACTGCCCAGCAGGCCGAAACCGCGCTCGTTGGGCTCGGCCACGGTCAGCCGGGCATGCAGCCAGCCTTTCTTGGCCTGGGCATCGGCGACCGCCTTCAGGCGCTGCGGCAGTTGGACCGACTCGCGCAGGTCGACCTGCGGGTACCAGACCATCACCACGCCTTCGGCGAAACGGGTCAGCGCCTCGCGCGCGGCGGTGACCACCTCGGCGTAGTCGGTCTTGATCTCGTAGCTCGGGTCCATCAGCAGCACGCCGCGCCGGCTGGGCGGCGGCAGCTGCGACTTCAGTCCGGCAAAGCCGTCGGTGGGGTAGACCTGGACCGCGCGGTCGCCGGCAAAAGCCTGGTCCAGCAGCGCGTGGTCGGTGGGGTGCAGCTCGAACAGCCGCAACTGGTCTTGCGGACGCACCAAGGCCCGGGCGATGCGGGGCGAGCCGGGGTATTGGGTCAGCTCATCGTTGGGGTTGAAGACCCGCACCTGTGCGATGTAGTCGTCCAGCAGACCGGGCAGCGACGGCGCCTGCCACAGCCTGGCGATGCCCTGCTTGTACTCGGCCAGCTTCTGCGCCGGATCGCCGTGCAGCGCGTAAGCCCCCGCGCCGGCATGGCTGTCGACCAGGCGCCAGGCCTTGTCCTTGGCGTTCAGGTGGCGCAACACGGCCACCAGCATGGCGTGCTTGAGCACATCCGCATGGTTGCCGGCGTGAAAGGCGTGTCGGTAGGCGAGCATGTACCGAGTATCGGTGGACGGGCGCACTGCCCGCGCTCAGCCCGCCCGCGGCTCAGCCGCCCAGGCCGGCGGCCCGCGGTTCACTCACCCAGGTAGGCTGCGCGCACCTTGGGGTCGTTGAGCAGGTCCCGGGCGTCGCCGCTCATCGTCACCTCGCCCGACTCCATCACATAGCCGCGGTTGGCCAGGCCCAGCGCGCGGCTGGCGTTCTGCTCGACCAGCAGGATGGTGGTGCCGCGGCTGTGGATATCGGCCACCACCTCGAAGATCTTGTCGACCATGATCGGCGACAAGCCCATCGACGGCTCGTCGAGCAGCAACACCTTGGGCCTGGCCATCAGCCCGCGGCCCATCGCCAGCATCTGCTGCTCGCCGCCGCTCATCGTGCCGGCCAGTTGCTCGGCGCGCTCCTTCAGGCGCGGGAAGATCGTGAACACACGGGCGATGTCGGACTGCACCTCGGCGTCGTCGCGCACATAGGCGCCCATCAGCAGGTTCTCGATGATCGTCATGCGACCGAAGACCCCGCGACCCTCGGGCACCATCACCAGGCCTTGCTTGACCAGGTCCCAGGCGCCCTGGCCCTTCACGCTCTTGCCCATGAAGCGGATGTCGCCGTCGGCCACCGGCTGGGTGCCGGTGATGGCCTTGAGCGTGGTGGTCTTGCCCGCGCCGTTGGCGCCGATCAGCGAGACCAGCTCGCCCTGGCGGACCTGGAAGCTGGCGCTCTTGACGGCCTGGATGCCGCCATAGGCCACCTTTAGGCCGCTGACTTCGAGCAATATGTCGTTGTTGTTTGCCATGATCAATGTGCTTTATGGCCTGCACCGAGGTAAGCCTCGATCACCTTGTCGTTGCGCTGCACGTCGTAAGGCGTGCCCTCGGCGATCTGCTTGCCGTAGTCCAGCACCGTGACGCGGTCGCACAAGCCCATCACCAGCTTGACGTCGTGTTCGATCAGCAGGATGGTGCGGCCGTCCTTGCGGATGCGGTCTATCAGTTCCCTGAGCACCACCTTCTCGGTCGCGTTCATGCCGGCAGCGGGCTCGTCGAGCGCGATCAGCTTGGGGTCGGTGGCCAGGGCACGGGCAATCTCGAGCCGGCGCTGGTCGCCATAGCTCAGCGTGCGGGCCTTGAACTCGGCGTAGCGGCCGATGCCGACATAGTCCAGCAACTCCTGGGCACGGTGGGCAATCGCCGCCTCTTCGGCCTTGAAGCCGGGGGTGCGAAACACCGCGCCGATCAGGCCGGACTGGGTGCGCACATGGCGGCCGACCATCACGTTTTCGAGTGCCGTCATCTCGGCGAAGAGCCGGATGTTCTGGAAGGTGCGCGCGATGCCGGCCTTGGCCACCTCGTGCACCGCGGTGGGCTTGTAGGGCGCGCCACCCAGGTCGAACGAGCCCGAGTCCGGCGTGTAGAGCCCGGTGATGACGTTGAAGAAGGTGGTCTTGCCCGCCCCGTTGGGGCCGATCAGGCCGTAGACCTGGCCTTTGCGTATGGTGATGCCGACATCGGACAAGGCTTGCAGCCCGCCAAAACGTTTCGAAACCCCGGCCACCTGAAGCACGATGTCGCTCATGTTGTCGGGCTCCGATCAGTGCGGGGAAGTGGAGGACACCGGCTGCGGCGCGGCCTTGCCATGCTCGGGCGAGGGCCACAGGCCGCGCGGCCGGGTCAGCATGATCGCGATCATCGCCAGCGCGATCATCAGCTGGCGCAGGATCGCGGCGTCGATACGGCCGTCGGTCATGCGCTGCAGGTCGAGTTCACCGGCCACCCAGCGCAGCGCCTCGGGCAGCGCGGCCAGCAGCACCGCGCCCAGCACCACGCCGGGGATATGGCCGATGCCGCCCAGCACCACCATCGCCACGATCATCACGCTCTCCTGCAGCGAGAACGACTCGGGCGAGACAAAGCCCTGGAAGGTGGCGAACATCACCCCCGACACGCCGCCGAAGGTGGCCCCCATGCCGAAGGCCAGCAGCTTCAGGTTGCGGGTGTTGATGCCCATCGCCTTGGCGGCGATCTCGTCCTCGCGGATCGCCATCCAGGCCCGGCCGATCCGGCTGCGCTCGAGCCGGTAGCAGATCACCACGCTGAACACCACCAGCAGCAGGAACAGGTAGTAGTACTTGGTGACCGAGGACACCTCCAGCCCGAACAGGTCGCCGGTCTTGCCCAGGTCGACGCCGAACATCTTGATGCTGTCGATCTGCTGGAGGCCTTTGGGGCCATTCGTGATGTTGACCGGCCGGTCGAGGTTGTTCATGAAGACCCGGACGATCTCGCCGAAACCCAGCGTGACGATCGCCAGGTAATCGCCGCGCAGTTTGAGCGTGGGCGCGCCCAGCATCACCCCGGCCAAGCCGGCCAGCGCCGCCCCGAGCGGGATCACGACCCAGAACGGCGTGTGCAGACCACCCGGAAACAGCGACTTGATGCCGGCGAAGCTCTCGCTCAGGTGGGGCGAGGCCAGCAGCCCGAACATGTAGGCGCCCACCGCATAGAAGGCGACATAGCCCAGATCGAGCAGGCCGGCATAGCCGACGACGATGTTCAGGCCGAGGGCCAGCAACACGTAGAGCAACGCGAAGTCCAGCATCCGGACCCAGAAGTTGCCGACATGCTGGGCCAGCAAGGGCAGCACCAGCAGCGCGACGGCGGCGATCAGGAAGACGACGAATTTGTTTTTCATGGTGTTATTGCCCCTGCAGCGTCATGCGCGGTCTGCAACGCGCTCGCCGAGCAGGCCTTGCGGCCGCACCGTGAGCACCAGGATCAGCACCAGGAAGGCGAAGATGTCGCTGTACTGGCTGCCCAGCACGCCGCCGGTCAGCGCGCCGATATAGCCCGAACCCAGCGCCTCGATCAGGCCCAGCAGCACGCCGCCCACCACCGCGCCGCCCAGGTTGCCGATACCGCCGAACACCGCCGCCGTGAAGGCCTTCAAGCCGGGCAGAAAGCCCATCGTGTGCTGCACCGTGCCGTAGTTGGCGGCGTACATCACGCCGGCCAGCGCGGCCAGTGCGGCGCCGATGATGAAGGTGGCCGAGATCACATGATCGGGCCGCACGCCCATCAACGCTGCCACGCGCGGGTTCTCGGCGGTGGCGCGCATCGCCCGGCCCAGCTTGGTGCGGTTGACCAGGTACATCAGCCCAGCCAGCGTGATAGCGGTGACGACCAGGATCAGGATCTGGGTCAGGTTGATCACCGCGCCGCCGATGAAATAAGGCTCGGACGGCAGCAGGATGGGGTAGGGCTTGGTGCTGGGCTGCCAGATCATCATCGCCAGCGTCTGCAGCAACAGGCTCATGCCCATCGCGGTGATCAGCGGCGCCAGGCGCGGCGCGTTGCGCAGCGGCCGGTAGGCGATCTTCTCGATCGCGTAGTTCAGCGCGGCGCAGACCACGACCGCCGCCACCAGCGAGATCAGCAGCAGCACCCAGCCCGGCAGGCCCGACCCGGCCAGCACCCGCAACACCGTCCAACTGGTCAGCGCACCGACCATCAACACCTCGCCATGGGCAAAGTTGATCAGGTTGATGATGCCGTAGACCATGGTGTAGCCGAGCGCGACGAGCGCGTACATGCTGCCCAGCACCAGACCGTTGATGATCTGTTGCAACAAGGTGTCCATTGCGGAGTCTCCGGTTCTTTGCCCGGCGGCCGACGCGACCCGGATCGGCCACGCCCGCTGAGCAACCGGGATTATTCTGTCGCTAGCAAGAAACTGGCCTGTCCTGCCAGCGAGACTGGGCGGAATTGTAGGGGCGGCAATACCGCAAGAACGCGGGGAGATACCCCCCTGCTTGGCCGCATGAAAACCGGAAAATCCGGGCTGGAACCGAGGCTTCTACGGCGTTGGCCGGGTGGGTGGCGTGACAGGCGCCGTGACAGGCGGCGCGGCAGGCGGGTCAGCCTGCTGCGCCGCGTGGTTCTGGCGCCTCAGATCGGCCAGGCGCTCGCCGATGCGCAACTCCAGACCCCGCGGCACCGGCCGGTAGAACTGCTGCTGCGCCAAGCCGTCGGGCAGGTAACGCTCGCCAGCGGCGAAGCCGCCGGCCTCGTCATGCGCGTAGCGGTAACCATCACCGTGGCCCAGGCCCTTCATCAGCCGGGTCGGCGCGTTGCGCAAGTGCATGGGCACGGCGCGCGTCACATCCTGCTTGACCAGCGACCGCACCGCATTCCAGGCCTGGTAGACCGCGTTGCTCTTGGGCGCCACCGCCAGGTAGACGACGGCCTGCGCCAGCGCGAGCTCGCCCTCGGGAGAGCCCAGGCGCTCATAGACCGCGGCCGCCTCCAGCGCCAGGGTCTGGCCACGCGGGTCGGCCAGGCCGATGTCCTCGGACGCCATGCGCAGCACCCGGCGCGCCACGTAGCGCGCATCGACACCGCCGTCCAGCATGCGCGCCAGCCAGTACAGCGCGGCATCCGGGTCGGAGCCACGCACGCTCTTGTGCAGCGCGGAGATCATGTCGTAGAACTGGTCGCCGCCCTTGTCGTAACGGCGCAGCATCTCGCCCATCGCCTGCTCGAGCTTGGCCTCGACTATCTCGGCCGGCGCGCCGGCGGACGCCTCGGCGGCACTCTCGGCGGCGGCCTCGTCCTGGACCAATTCGATCAGGCTCTGGTAGGCGTTGAGCAGGCGGCGGGCATCACCGTCGGCATAGCCGATCAGGCGCAGGCGTGCCGCATCAGACAGCGGCGGCGCGGCCAGCGCGGCGCGTGCGCGCGCGATCAGGCGGGTCAGGTCGTCGTCGTCCAGCGGTTTGAGCACATGCACCGTGGCCCGCGACAGCAAGGCCGAATTGACCTCGAAGCTCGGGTTCTCGGTGGTGGCGCCGATGAAGGTGAACAGCCCAGACTCGACATGGGGCAGGAACGCATCCTGCTGCGCCTTGTTGAAGCGGTGCACCTCGTCGACGAAGACCACCGTGCCCTGGTGCCGGCTGCGCGCCGCACGCGCCTGCTCGACCGCCTCGCGGATGTCCTTGACGCCGGCCAGCACGGCGGACAGCACGATGAAACGCGAGCTGACCGCGCCCGCCACCAGCCGCGCCAGCGTGGTCTTGCCGACCCCCGGTGGTCCCCACAGGATCATCGAATGCAGGCGGCCGGTCTCGAACGCGACCCGCAGCGGCTTGCCCGGACCCAGCAGATGGGCCTG
>CANGHK010000068.1 GCA_947453625.1 Burkholderiales bacterium | reverse complement strand
GCCGGGCGTGGCCGGTGCGGTCAGCTTCCACGGCAGCCGCACCGCCCGCCGCAACAGGTAAGCACCTTCCCAACTGCCGCCATATTCGACCAAGCTGGCCAGCTTGCCCGGGCCGGCGCGCTTCAGCACCGGCCAGGCGGCTTGGCGCAGCAGGCGGCCGGCTGCCGGCCAGCCGGCCAGCGGGCGGGCGATGGCGCGCATCCGCGGCACATGCCGGAACGACGGGTAGCCGCCGAAAAACTCGTCGCCGCCCACGCCCGACAAGGCCACTTTCAGCCCGGCGCCGGCCGCCGCCTGGGCCACCAGCCAGGTGTTCAGGCCGTCTATGCTGGGCTGGTCCATGTCGGCCAGCACTTGCGCGGTGCTGCCCTCGAACTGCTTGCGGCTGATCCACACCGTCTGGTGCTGGGCGCCATAGCGCTTGGCGATGGCCTCGGCCAGCACGGTCTCGTCGTCGGCGCTGCCGCGGTATTCCTCGAAGCCCAGCGTCACCGTGCGCAGTTGTCCGCCGCATTCGGCCGCCAGCGCGGCGATGGTGGCTGAATCGATGCCGGCAGACAGGAACACGCCCACCGGCACGTCGGCGATCAGGTGGTGGCGCACGCTGTCCAGCACGGCCTCGCGCAGCGCGCCCGGGCCTGTGTTGGCGGGGGCGCTGGGTGCGTCGTCGGGCTCGGTGGGCGCCTGCGTGCCGCGGCCGGCCCACAGCTGGGCCACGCTGCTGAACTGGCGCTGCTGGCGGGCACCGTTGGCCAGCACCCGCAGCGTGCTGCCGGGCGCCAGGCTTACCAGGCCGCGGTACAGGCTCCAGGGCTCGGGCACATGGCCCCAGACCCAGTAGCCCACATGGCCGGCGGGCTCGGGCTCGGCGCTGATCGCGCCACCGGCCATCAGCGCCTTGACCTGCGACGCAAAGCGCAGCGTGCGGCCGTCGTCGTGCAGGTAGAGCGGTTTGATGCCG
This sequence comes from Burkholderiales bacterium, assembly GCA_947453625.1. Classification (GTDB taxonomy): domain Bacteria; phylum Pseudomonadota; class Gammaproteobacteria; order Burkholderiales; family Burkholderiaceae_C; genus Pseudaquabacterium. Next base: position 21,841 of record CANGHK010000068.1, on the reverse strand, counting down.
AAGACGTCGCGCCCCAGCAGCAGGCTGTGGTCGCGGCTGTCCCAGATCGCGAAGGCGAACATGCCGCGCAGCCGGTCGCACATGCGCTCACCGTCGCGCAGGTAGAGGTGCAGCAGCACCTCGGTGTCGGTCTGGCTGACGAAGTGGCAGCCCTCGCGCTGCAACTCGGCGCGCAGTTGCTGGAAGTTGTAGATCTCGCCGTTGAACACCAGCTGCAGCCGGCCGCAGGCGCTGGCCATGGGCTGCGCGCCCTCGGGCCGCGGGTCGATGATGGCCAGCCTGCGGTGCGCCAGCCCTATGCGCTGGCGGCCGTCCAGCCACAGGCCGGCGCCGTCGGGGCCGCGGCGCAGCATCTGCTCGCGCATGCGCAGCAGCTCGCGCTCGTCCACCGCGGGTGCGCTGGGGGCGTAGGACAGTATTCCTGCAATGCCACACATGGTTTCAGACCGGGCTGGCCACCGATGTTCCGGGCAGCGGGGTTTGGGGCAGGTTTTGCGGCGGGTCTTGCGTCGGCGCCATCAGCGCCAGGTGGCGCTGGATGAAGCGGGTCTTGGAGAACTCATCGGCGGCCATCGCCTGGCCGGCAGCACCCAGCCGGCCGCGCAGCGTTGTGTCGGCCCACAGGCGTTGCAGCGCCTGGGCCAGCGGCGCGCTGCGGCCGGGCTCCACCAGCAGGCCGTTGACGCCTTGGCGCACCACCGCCGGCGTGCCGCCCGCGGCCGCGCCCACGCAGGGTTTGCCATGGCGCATGGCCTCGACGAAGACGATGCCGAAGCCCTCGTTGGCGCTGGGCAGCGCGAACACGTCGCACTGGGCATAGGCGGCCTGCAGCGCCGGGCCGGCCAGCGCGCCGTGGAAGGTCACGCTTTGCTGCACGCCCGCATCGCGTGCCAGTTGCACCAGCCTGGCCTGGTCGTCGCCCTGGCCCACCAGGTGCAGCGCAACCGGCACGCCCTGGTCGTGCAGCAGGCGGGTGGCGGCGATCAGCTCGTCGAAGCCTTTGTAGCGTTCGCTGGCCGACATCCGGCCCACGGCCAGCAGCTTGAAGCCGCCGCCCAGCCTGGACTGCGGGTCGGCCGGCGCGGCGTCCTGGGCGCACAGCGGCAGCACCCGCAGCCGGCTGGCATCCACCGCGTTGCAGGCGGCAAAGCGCTGCGCCGTGTGCGGCGTGGTGGCCACGATGCAGTCTGCGGCCTGGCAGGCCGCCAGGTCGGCGCGGCCCAGCGGCAGCCAGGCCTCGATGCCATGCAGCACCACGCTGTAGCGCCGCACTTGGCCGATGCGTTGCAGCCAGTGCGCCAGCGGCGACAAACCCAGGTGGCCCACCACCAGCCAGTCCACCGGGCGCCAGGCCGGCCGCAGCCGGTCGGCCAGCAGGCCCAGGCTGAAGCGCACCTTGTGGCGCTGGCCGCCGCGCACCGCGGTGCCGCCCGGCAAGGGGCGCCAGGCGCGCAGCGCGGCAGCGCTGTCGTTCAGCGACCACAGCGCAGGCGCCGCGCCCATGCCGGCTTCGGCATGGGCTTGCAGTGCTTCGTGCAACAGCCACATATACGACTGCACGCCGCCATGGCTGGCCATCTCGGGGGCCAGCAAGGCGGTGCTCAGGATCGCGCGGTCGGGCAAGGGCAGGCTGGGGCTTTGGTAGGCGGGCTTCAGGCCGCCAGTTGCGTCACTTCGCCCTGCTGCGACAGCAGGCGGTCGAAGTAGGCGATGGTCAGCGCCAGGCCGGCGTCCAGGTCGATCTTCGGGGTCCAGCCCAGGCGCTCCTGCGCGAGACGGATGTCGGGCTTGCGCTGCAGCGGGTCGTCCGACGGCAGTGGCTGGTGCACGATGGCCGAGCGCGACCCGGTCAGCGCGATCACTTTCTGCGCCAGTTCCAGCATCGTGAACTCGCCCGGGTTGCCCAGGTTCACCGGGCCGATGAACTCGGCCGGCGCCGCCATGAAGGCCAGGAAGCCGTTGATCAGGTCGTCCACATAGCAGAAGCTGCGGGTCTGCTGGCCGTTGCCGTAGACGGTGATGTCCTGGCCTTGCAGCGCCTGGACGATGAAGTTGCTGACCACCCGGCCGTCGTTGGGGTGCATGCGCGGGCCGTAGGTGTTGAAGATGCGCACCACCTTGATGTCCAGCCCATGCTGGCGGTGGTAGTCGAAGAACAGCGTTTCGGCGCAGCGCTTGCCTTCGTCGTAGCAGCTGCGCGTGCCGATGGGGTTGACATGGCCCCAGTAGCTCTCGGGCTGCGGGTGCACCACCGGGTCGCCATAGACCTCGCTGGTGGAGGCCTGGAAGATGGGCACGCGCAGCCGCTTGGCCAGGCCCAGCAGGTTGATCGCGCCGTGCACGCTGGTCTTGGTGGTCTGCACCGGGTCATGCTGGTAATGCACCGGACTGGCCGGGCAGGCCAGGTTCCAGATTTCGTCCACTTCCACATACAGCGGGAAGGTGACGTCGTGGCGCATGAACTCCAGCCGCGGGTGGCTGTCCAGGTGGGCGATGTTGCGCCGCGACCCGGTGAACAGGTTGTCCACGCACAGCACGTCGTCGCCGCGCGCCAGCAGCCGGTCTATCAGGTGCGAGCCCAGAAAACCGGCGCCGCCGGTCACCAGTACGCGTTTGCGGTCGTTGTAAGTGCGCATGTCGATTTCGGTTGGCTGAATTTGGGTTGGGAGAATCTGGCTTGGGAAGTGCGGCTGGCGCAGCCTGCAATCAGGCCGGCCGGCCGATGGCGCGGTATTCCAGCCCGGCCGCGCGGGCCAGCGCCGGGTCGTAGAGGTTGCGGCCGTCGAACACCAGCGGCTGGCGCAGCGCGTCGCGCACCTGCCCCAGGTCGACGCTGCGGAATTCCTTCCACTCGGTGACGATCACCAGCGCGTCGGCGCCTTCCAGCGCGGCCAGCGCGCTGGGCGCCAGGCTCAGCCGGGGCTCGCCGGCGTAGAGGGCGCGCGCCGCGGGCATCGCCACCGGGTCGTAGGCGGCCACGCTGGCGCCCTGGGCCAGCAGCGCGTTGATCACCACCTGGCTGGTGGCTTCGCGCAAGTCGTCGGTCTCGGGCTTGAAGGCCAGGCCCCACAGCGCGATGTGGCGGCCAGTCAAGTCGCTGCCCAGGCGGGCCATCAGCTTGGCCGGCAGGACGGTCTTCTGGCGCTCGTTGGCGGCTTCCACCGCGCGCGCCACCTGCAGGTCCACCCCGGCGCCGGCGGCGGTGCTGATCAGCGCCTTGACGTCTTTCGGAAAACAGCTGCCGCCATAGCCGCAGCCGGCGTACAGAAACTGCGTGCCGATGCGGCTGTCGCTGCCCATGCCGTGGCGCACCTGCTCGATGTCGGCGCCCAGCGCCTCGGCCAGGTTGGCCAGCTCGTTCATGAACGAGATGCGGGTGGCCAGCATCGCGTTGGCGGCGTACTTGGTCAGCTCGGCGCTGCGCACGCCCATCACCAGCAGCCGGTCGTGGTTGCGCATGATGGGCGCGTACAGCGTGCGCAGCAGGTCGATGGCGCGCGGGTCGTCGGCGCCCACCACCACCCGGTCGGGCCGCATGAAGTCGTTGACGGCCGCGCCTTCTTTCAAAAACTCGGGGTTCGAGACCACGCTGAACGGCAGGTCCAGGCCGCGCAGCGCCAGTTCCTCGGCGATGGCCCCGCGCACCCGGTCGGCGGTGCCCACCGGCACCGTGCTCTTGTTGACGACCACGGTGTAGTCGCCCAGGTGGCGGCCGATCTGGCGCGCCGCGGCCAGCACATGGCGCAGGTCGGCGCTGCCGTCCTCGTCGGGCGGCGTGCCCACGGCGATGAACTGCAGCTTGCCGAAGCGCGCGGCCTGCGCCGCGTCGGTGGTGAAGTGCAGCCGGCCGGCGGCCACGTTGCGCGTCACCAACTCGGTCAGCCCGGGCTCGTGGATGGGGATCTGGCCGTCCATCAGCAGCGCGATCTTGCGCGGGTCGACGTCCAGGCACAGCACCTGGTTGCCCAGTTCGGCAAAGCCGGCGGCCGAGACCAGGCCGACATAGCCGGCGCCGATGACGGAGATCTTCATGGCAGATTGCCGGGCTTGGCCGGCTTGGAGGCTGGGGTCGGTTTGGCTGCGGATGCGTCGTCCGCGCTCTGCGGCTCGGCGTCATAGCCGTGGTATTTGCTGTAGCCGCGGTATTTGCTGTAGCCGCGGTAGCCGCGGTAGCCGCGGTAGCCGCGGTAGCCGCGGTAGCGGTAACCGTAGCCGTAGCGGTAGCCCTGGCGCAGCGCCGACGGCACATAGCCGTTGTAGAGCAGGCCGTTGGCCTGGCAGCCGGCGCGGGTCAGCATCTCCAGCGCCTCGTCCACCTCGCTCAGCGACACGGTGTCCTGGCGCACGACGAAGACGGTGATGTCGGCGCAGGCCGCCAGCGACACCGCGTCGGCCACCGGCAGCAGCGGCGGTGAGTCGATCACCACATAGTCGTAGCCCTCGGCCAGCGCGTTCAGCAGCGCCGGCAGGTCGGGGCGCGACAGCAGGTCACCGGGGTTGGCGCGCAGCTTGCCGCAGGGCAGCAGGTCGATGTTGGGGTAGACGGCGTGCTGGACGAAGCCCGCCAGCGGCTTGCCGGTGCTCAGCGCGTCCGACAGGCCGGGGTCGCGCTTGCCATGACCGAAGTAGCGGCGCAGGCTGGAGCGCCGCACGTCGGCGTCGACCATCAGCACCCGTTTGCCGGTGGCCGCCAGCAGATAGGCGACGTTGGCCGACATGAAGGACTTGCCCTGCGAGGCCAGCGCCGACGTGAACAGCAGCACCTTGCCGCGCGGCGTCTCCGACAGCGCGAACATCAGCGAGGTTCGTACCGAGCGCAACACCTCCACCGCGCCGGCGTTGGGCTTGTCGCTGGCCAGCAGGAACTTGCCCTTCTGGTCGGTGTCGGCGCTCTCCTGCTCTTCGATCACCGGCACCACGCCGTAGCTGTTCAGGCCGGTGGCGCGCTCGAGCTTGTTCGGGTCGCGCACCACGCGGGTCAGCAAGGCCATTCCCTGGGTCGCCAGGAAAGCCGCCAGCAGCCCCAGCAGCCCGCCAGTGGCCACCGCGCGCTTGCGGTTCGGCCCGGCGGCAAAGCCCGGGGTCTCGGCGCGGTCCAGCACCGCGACGTTGCCGGTGATGCCGGCGCGCGAGACCTGCAACTGCTGTGCGTTGTTCAGCAGCCCGACATAGAGCTGCTTGGTCACGTCGGCGTCGCGCATCAGCTGCAGCATGCGTTGCTGCTGGGCCGGCAGCTTGCGGATCTCGCGCCCCACGCCCACCCGCTGCGCGGCCTGCTGCTGCACCTGCGCGTCCAGCGCCTTGACGGCGGGGTGGGCCGGCTCGTAGCGCAGCAGCAGTTCGGCGCGCTTGAGCTCGTTCTCCATCCTGGCGCGCTCGAAGCCCATGTCCTGTTGCAACAGCGCCGTCATGTTGCTGGTGATGTCTATCGCGTGCTCGGTGGCACGGAAATCGTTCAGCTGCTGTTCGGCGGTGTCGAGTTGCAGCTTGAGCTTGGGCAGTTGCTCGTTGAGGAAGCGCAGGCTCTTGTCGGCCTGCTCGCCGCGCTTGTCCAGGTTCTGCGCCAGGTAGGCGTCGGCCACCGCGTTCAGGGTCTGGCTGGCCTCCTCGGCGCTGTCGGCCTGGTAGGTCAGGCGCAACATGTTCGAGCCGCGGCTCGACTCCATCACCTTGAAGTTCTCGCGCAGCGCGCCCAGCCGTGAGCCCTTGCTGTCTTGCTGCACCCAGAAGCGGGTGCCGGGCCTGGCGCTGAGCTGGGCCAGTTGCACCTGCACCTCGGCGTTGTGGGTGCGGGTGGTGATCTTGCCCATGCCCTCGGCCACCGGCTCGCCCTGCTCGGTGGCCAGCTTCCACGCGCCCTGGGCGGCCACGCTGAACACGAGTCTAGGCTGCGTGCCGAAGCCGTTGAGCTGGTAGGTGGAGAAGGCCAGCGACTCACCGCCCCAGGCGATCTTGGTTGACGACCACGGCGCGATGGCCAGGCCGTCGCTGCCACGCGGCAACAGCATGGACAGGAACTCGCCGACCAGCGGCAGGCGGTTGGCCACCACTGCGCGCGGTGGCAGGTGCACCGATTCGGCGGCGCGGTTGAGCACGGCGCGCGAGCGCAGCACCTCCATCTCGGTGGCGATGGTCGAGCCTTGCGGGTCGGTGGCCAGCGGGGTCAGCGCGCCCAGGCCCATCGCGTTGCGGGCCTCGACCTGGATCAGCGCGTCGGACAGAAAGAAGGGCTTGTCCAGCATCGCGCGCACCGCGGCGGCGCCAAACACCAGCGCAAACACGGCGATGAAGTGCCAGCGGAAGTAGAGGATGTTCTCGAGCGTGTCGACGATCGAGAAGCCACCCTCGGTGGGCTCGAACTCACGCCCGGGGGCTTGGGGGATTGCAGCGGTGTCTTGTTGGGCCATGGCGGAGTCAAAGTTTGGGCTGGGGCTCGGGCTGGGCTTATTTGCCCGTCAGCACACGGGTGCCCATCACGACCGGCAGCACCTGGCCGAGCAGCCGTCCGACCCGCGCCAGACCGGTCGGGTTGATGAAGACGACGTCGCGGGGGCGCAGCGCAAACTGGTCAGCCAGCAGCAGGGCCTGGGGTTCGCGGGCATCGAGCTGGTAGACCATCGCGGTGTCCAGCCCGAAGGCCCGCACCACATAGACCTCACCGGCGTTGGCCGATTGGGCGTTGGGCCCGCCGGCCTCGGCCAGCACCTCGCCCAGCGTCAGGCCTCGGTAGGGCATGGCGTAGGTGCGCGGCTGTATCACCTCGCCCAGCAGGAAGACCTTCTGCCACTGGCGGTCGGGCACGCTGATCACGTCGCCGTCGCGCAGCCGCGGGTTGAAGGCGCTGTCGCCCGAGACATAGAGCCGCCCCAGGTCTAGCGGGATGCGCTGCTGGCGGCGGATCAGCACCGCGTTGCTCAGGTCGGCCTCGGGCCGCAGGCCGCCGACCTGGCGCAGCGCATCGGTCACGCGCAGGGGCAGGTCGGTGATGGCCACCGGGCCCGGTTGGCCCACCTCGCCGGTGATCAGCACCTGCTGGCTGCGGAAGCCGGCAATCGACAGCTCGACATAGGGCTGCTTGACATACTTGGCATAGGCGGCGGTCAGGCGGCTGCGCAGCTCGGCCAGCGTGGCGCCTGCGGCCTGGATGTCGCCTATCAGCGGCAGCGTGACGCTGCCCGAGGTGCTGACGCTGCGCGGCGCCTGGACGGCGCCGGACGCAGCACCGCCCCCTCCGCCCATGCCTGCGCCACCGCCTTGCGGGCCGACCGTGACCAGGTCGGCCTGGCCGTAGACGGCGATGGCCAGCATGTCACCGGCGCCGATGCGGTAGTCGGCGTTGCTGTCCGCGCCGTCGAACTTGGGCGCTGCAGCCGGCGACGACACATCCTTGACGGCGTTGATGACTTCCGGCGTCATCCGTATCAGCTGGAAGGGCATCACCGAGGGCTCGGCCGACAGGCCTATCGCGGCCGAGGCGCGCCGCGCGCTGGTCTCGGTGCCGCCGGCGTCCAGGTACATGCCGGGCGGATTGGCGCAGCCGGCCAGGGTCAGCACCAGGCTGGCCAGCGCGATGCGGGCCAGGGCGATGCGGGATGGCGGATGCTGCCTCATGCCATCAGCCCCAGGCTGCCTAGCTTGCCGACCCAGGCATCGACCGCGCGTTCGATCAGCGTCAGCGCCTGCGCGTATTGCGCCGGTGTGCCGCCATGCGGATCGAGGATCTCGGTGCGGTCCCAATGGCCCAGCAGTTTGGTCTTGGCGCGCAGTGTCGGGTCGATCTGCAGCACCTGTTGCAGGTGGTGATGTTCCATGGTCAGTATGAGTTGACTGTTGCGCAGGGCGCCTAGCGTGAAAGGAGTAGATCGGTGGGTCGTCATCGGGTCCAGACCGCGCTGGCGCAGCAGGCCCTGCATCGCGGCGTCCATGGGCTGGCCGCTGGCGGCCTGGGTGCCGGTCGAGCCAATCTCGCACGGGTGGCCCAGCAGCCGGTGCTGGAACACCGCCTGGGCTGCCGGGCTGCGGCAGATGTTGGCCGTGCAGACCACGAGGATTGCTAGCGCGTCAGGCATCGGTTTTGGAGGGCTTGTCTGGCGCGGGCTGCGGCGCTTTGGCCTGCGGCGTCGCGGCGTGCCGGCCGCGGTCGTCGCGCCGCCACAGCTTGGGTCCCAGCCAGTAGCCGGCCAGGAACGCGACCATCGCACCGACCAGCAACTGGGCGACTTCGATCGGGCCGCTGTCGCCGGTGGCCGCGTCGTCGGTGCTCAGCAGCAAGGCGACGCCGAGGTAGGCCGCCGTCAGCAGCAGGGCGGGGCCGTAGCGGCGGGGGTCGCCCTGGTGGCGGCCCAGGCGGCGTGCAAAGCGCTTCACCATGGCGCGCGCCCGGCAGCGTTGGCGCTGCGCTGCCGGTGCAGTGCCACGCGGCGGGAGCGGGTGGCCGGTGAGGGGGGTTGTGTGGTCATCAGGCTATCGGGAACGCTACCGCCGTGCCCGCACGCCAGGCGTGCAGCACGGGTCCACAGCAGCCCGGATGGGCCACCGTCTTCAGGCGGGCTGGAGCACCACCTGGTGACACGCCATGACGACGCGCGTTTCGCGCCCCATCAAGGACAACAACAATTCCACCCGGTCCGACGGCGTGCCGGTGACCAGGCCGGTCAGGCCCTTCAGCGGCCCCTCGGCCACCAGCACCGACATGCCGGCGGCGATCGGCGACAACTCGTCTTGCGGCGCCCGGGCGCGCTGGGCTTCCAGCAGCCGCAGCGCATCGATCACCTCGGGCGCGATCGTCGCGATGGTCTCGCCGAAGCGCAGCAGCGTGGACACACCATAGGTCGAGCGTATCGGCGCCAGGCTTTGCAGCGGGCCGGGCTCGGCCAGCAGCAGGTAGCGTGGAAACATCGGCGCGCTGGCGTACTGCCACTGGCCGCGCACCCGCTTCCAGTGCCCCAGCATCGGCAGAAAGGTCTCGAAACCCTGCCGAACCAGGTTGTCCACCGCCATCCGCTCCTGGCGCGGCTTGGACATCACGACCAACCAACGTTGTTTCACTCGAGTTCTTCCAGAACGGTCCGTTTTTCGTAGTCGCAATAAATGTAATTTGCTGTTTTTATGAGCGTATTTCGCAGTTTATACCATTGTTCGGCCCGGTCCAGGCAATCTGTCACGCGCCGGCGCTGCGGCCTGGGGTTTCGGTGCGCCGGGGCAGGCATAGGTCGGGGCCGGAGGCGCTCAGCCCAAGGCCTGCCGCCTTGTGCCCTGCCGGGCTGCGGCACGCCGCGCCGCGCGCATCTGGCGGCAGGCGCGCAGCAGGTCGCCGACGCTGGCCATGCGGCTGATCTGGCCGCGGTTGAGCTGGATCATGAAGCGCTGCTCGCAGAGCTTGACGACGGCGGCACAGCGGCGTCCGTCCCAGCCCGGCAAGTCCTGCAACCTGGCCATGCCGTCCAGCGTTCCGGGCAGCGGCCCCAGCACGTCGCCCAGCGCGCGTTCTATCGAACTCAGGGAAGGAGCAGCCGGCATGGTGGACCTCGCAGCGGGGTGGGGTCAGGTGGGGCGTTTGCGCCGCGCCGCCGCTGTGCTGGCGCGGCTGGGCGCAGCCCCGCAGCGGTACAGCCACACCGGCCGCCGGCCGGGGCCTTGCAGCACGGCGTCGGCCGGCCGCTCAGGGTGGGCGAACTCCAGGCTGGCCAGCCAGCTGCCTGGCGGCATCTCGCGACCGGCCTTGGCCAATGCGCGCGGCAGGCTCTCGGGGCGCTGGAACAGGTAGACCAGGTCGTAGCCGGCCCAGGAGCCGGCCCACAGGTCGGCGCGCCGCACCTCGGCCCAGCGGCAGCGCCAGGCGCACAACCAGCATAGCCAGCGGCTCCACTCGATGCCGACCAGCTGCGCGCCAGGGTACTCGCCGCGCAAGGCCGTCAGGCCGGCGCCCTGGCCACAGCCGGCGTCCAGGATGCGCGGCGCGGCCACGCCGGCGCGCCAGGGCGTCAATGCCGCCAGGCCGGTCAGCGCGCCGGCGGGCGTCGGGAACCAGGGCGCGTCATGCCAGGCGCGCAGCGGGTAGAGGCCGGCCAGCGTCAGCAGCAGCAGCAGCCAGCCCCAGGCCGGCAACTGGGTGTCGGGCGTCAGCAGGGCCAGCGACAGCGGCCAGCCCAGCGCGACGATCAGGCCGCGCCAGCGCGGACGCATCCAGGCGCTGGCCGCGCTGTTGCCGGCCAAGGCCAGGGCGGCGGCCCAGCCGGCTGGCATGCCGGCGGCCTGCAGCCCGGCCCAGGCAGTCCAGGCGCCGGCCCAGCACAGCAAGGCCGGCAGCGGCCACCTCAGGCCACGGCGCCAGCCGGTCAGGTGGGTGCCCTGGCCCGCGTGCATGGTCGTGACGGCCGGTGCCAAGAGGCTCACGCCGCTTCGGCGCCCTGCCAGGCCTGTTGGTGCAGCCAGGCCAGCGCGACCCAGGGCGCGGCAGCGCTGCTCGCCTCGACGCCGCCCAGCGTGGCCGGCTCGGCGCTGCCGTCGCCGCTCGCGGCAGCTATCCACAGCGCCATGCCGGCCTGCGGCATCAACCGCAGGCCGCAGGCGTTGGTGCCGGTGATGGCCAGCGCGCCGCTGTCGGCCGGCGTGTCCAGGCAGACCACGAAACGGCCCAGAACGGGCCCGCCGTGCCCGTTCTGCCTATGGCCTTCAGCCCGCGGCCGGCAGTCTTCTCCAGGCCGCAGGCGACGGATCTGCAGCGGCGCGAAATGGCTCAGCGGCCAGCACGCCAGCGCGCTCAGGCGTTGCGCCAGGACGTTGATCGCGGGCTGGCCGGTGCCGGCGTCGCGGCAGGAACCATCCATCGGCACGGCCTCCTGCTTGCCCATGGCGCACAGCCGGGCGCAGTCGGTGTCGTCCAGCACCTGGTCCAGCACGGCGATGCAAGGATTGACCAGCGCGAACCGCATCGTCACCTGCTGGCCTGCTGCGCTGATCCATCGCCGCGCCGTGTCGAGCCGGGGCAGGGATCTCGCGGGGTTTGGCGGGCTGATGCCGGCGGCCACGGCCGATGGCCGGGTCTGCCTGGCCTCCTCGATCGCGGCCAGCGCCAACTGGGCCGCGAAGTGGCCCTGGGTGGTCAGGTTGCGCAGCAGGTCGGCCGGCTTGGTGCCGCGCTCGATGTTGTGCATCAACCAGCTTTGCCATTCGGCGGGCAGCAGGGTCAGGCTCATCTGCAAGCCCGGCATTTGCTTGGGAAATTGGCGCGCATGTGTAACAAAAGCTGGTTAAGATGTTAAACCAAGCAAATAGTACAACAAACAGGCGGTCACGCCATCGCGGCGCGCCTCAGCCTCTCAGAGCCCGGCTTCGCGCCAGAGCACCGACATCAGGTGGCGGGCGTAGCGCGCGGCCGGCGCCTCGGCGCTGGCCGCGACCATGATCTGGCCGCGCCAGCCGTGCCCGGCCAGCGCGCCCGGGGCATCCTCGACGCTGAACATCAGGTGGTAGACCGCCGCCTCGGGCGTGACCTGGCGCTGGCTTTCGCGGGTCAGGATATGCCCGCCCTGCTGGGCCGCCAGCATCGCGTTGGGCAGCACCCGGGTCGAGTCCCGGTCGATCGCGCTCAGGCGCAGCGCCAGCGCCGGGCCGGCCAGGCCGTCGCTGATGAAGACCGCCTGCGCGCCCAGTTGCAGCCGCTTGACGGCGTCCTCGTCGACCCAGGTCTCGACCACCCAGGCGCCGTCGCGCGCCACGCTGCCTATGGGCTCGTGCCGCGCCAGCCACTGGCCGGGCGCCAGATCGGGGTCAGCCAGGTGCAGCACGCCCGCGCCTCGCGCCTGGGGCTGGAAGTTGACACCTTCCTGCCGCAGGTGGGCCCACTCGGCCTCGGCGGTGGCCAGCTCTTCGGCCGCGCTCTGGCGCTTGCTGCGTGCCAGCGGGTCGAAGCCGCTGACGTCGAGCGCGCGCTTGAGCCGCTCGACCTTGGCCTGCGCCGCCTGCTGGCGCGAGCCCAGGTCGGCTGACCGCAGCCGCACCAGCGTCGCACCGTCGGCCACCGCCGCGCCGTCGGCCACCGGCAGGCCGGCCAGCAGCGCGCCCTCGGGGGCGAACAAGGCCTGCGATTCGGCCGGCCGCAGCAGCGCGCTGGCGCCCACCCGGCCCGGCCAGGGCAGCAGCAGGCCGGCCAGCAGCAGCAGCGCGCCCAGGGCGCTGAACAGCGCGCGGCGGCGCGCGCGTATCGCCGGCCAGCGTTCGCGCCAGGCCAGGAATTCATTGCGGAATGGGGTCACGACGAACCAGCCGATCTCGATGGCGAACAGCACCAGGCCCAGGGCCTTGATGAAGAAGTGGTAGACCAGCGCGGCGATGCCCAGGAACAAGGCCAGCCGGTAAACCCACACCGCCCAGGCAAAGCCGATCAGCGCGGCGGTCTTGAGCCGGCCGAAATGCTCGGGCTGGGGCGCGCCCAGGTCGAACAGCCACTCGCGCAGCTTCCAGCGCCCGAGCGCGAAGCTGCGGCTGTGCAGGTTGGGCATGTCGACCAGGTCGGACAGGATGAAATAGCCGTCGAAGCGCATGAACGGGCTGGCGTTGACCGCCAGCGTGGCGATCCAGCTGGTGCTGGCCAGCACGAAGGCCGCCGAGCGCGGCGCACCGTCGGGCAGCAGGGCCCAGGCCAGCGTGGCCCAGGCCGCCACCACCAACTCGGTGGCGATGCCCGCGCAGGCCACCTGCAGCCGCTGCCAGCGGTCGGTCAGGCGCCAGGCGGCGTTGGTGTCGGTGTAGGCCATCGGCCACATCACCAGGAAGGCCACGCCCATCGTCGGCACCCGCAGGCCCAGGCGCTTGGCGGCAAAGGCGTGGCCCAGCTCGTGCAGCAGCTTGACCAGGGTCAGCGCCAGGCCGTAGGCCGCCAGGCCTTGCAGGCTGAAGTGGTCGGGCAGGGCGGACTGGAAGCGGTCCCAGTTCTTCAGCACCAGGCCCAGCCCCAGCACCAGCGCGCCAGCCGTCAGCAGCGCGAAGCCGCGGCTGAAGAAGTGCTCTGCCAGCGGCAGCCAGCGGCTCAGCCAGCGGTCTGGCCGCAGCAGCGGGATGCGGAAGAACAGGTACTGGTGCACCAGCCACTGCACAGGCGTGCTGCGCTGGCGCGCCAGCCGGTCGGCCAGCCGGGCTGCGCTGCCCGGCGCGGGCTGCAGCAACTGGTGCTGGTCGAGAAACTGCACCAGCGCGTCGACATCGGCCGGCTCGACCTGCAGCGGGCTGCCGGCGCACACCGCCTCGGCCACGCTGGCCGCGTCGCCCAGCGACCAGCGGTAGAGGATCTCGAAGCTGGGCCAGTCTATGCGCAGGTACAGGTCGCGCGCCGCGTCGTGCAGGGTCCAGCTGGGGTGGCCGTCGGCCTGGGTCGGGCCGGGCAGCAGCGCCAGGTCTTCGCGCAGCGGCGGCAGTGCAGCGGCTACCACAGCAGCGTCATGCGCACGGTGGCCAGCGGCCGCCGCAAGGCCCAGTAGACCAGCGGCACCCAGCCGCCCTCCAGCTTGGCCGTGCCTTTCAGGCCGACCCGGTGCGCGGTGGCGGCCGACAGCGTGGCGCGCACCCGGTAGGCGTAGCTGCCGTCGGGCCGCGCCACCGCGTCATGCGCCATGTAGCGCACCTGTGCCTGCACCGGCGACAAGGGGCTGGCGGCGAGGTAGAGCTTGACCAGCGCACCGGGTTCGAGCGGGATCGCGTCGCCCAGCGGCAGCCAGGCCTCGACCTCGATCGCCCCGGGTTCGACGATGCGCATCACGCGCTCGCCTATGGCTACCGGCCGGCCTATCCATTCGCTCGGGTCGTCGAACAGCGCCATGCCGTCGGCCGGCGACAGCACACGGGCGCGCTGCACCTGCTCGCGCAGGTAGTCCACCGAGGCACGCTTCTCCTCGATCGCGCCCACCAGGCCGCCGAGCTGGCTCTTGGCGCGGGCGTCGCCCAGCGCCTGCTGGGTGGTCTGGCGCAGTTCAGCCTCGGCGGTGGCCAGGGATTCGCTGGCCACCGCCAGCCGGCTGCGGATCAGCGCCTCGTCGAAGCTGAACAGCGGCTGGTTGCGCCGCACCGCCTGGTTGGGCTGGACCAGGAAGGTCTCGATCACGCCTTCCAGCGGCGCGCGGATGATGGCCGGGTGCGAGGGCACCAGTTCGCCTGGCGCCAGCACCGTCAGCCGCACCGGCACCAGCAGCAAGGCCGCGGCCAGCGCGGTCCAGCGCAGCCACGGCCGCGGCCACCAGGACCGGGTCACCACCGCGTCGCCCGCGCCCGACAGCAGCAGCCGCCAGGCCGCCCAGCCGGCGCGGCGCGGCAGGCAGCGCGCCTGCCGGGCATGCTGCCAGACCGACAGCCATTCCTCGAGCAGCGCGATCTCGGCGTCGCTCCAGCCCAGGTCGCGCGCCAGCAGCAGGCCGCCGGCGGGCTGCAGGCTGGGGTTCTCGCCGGCCGGCCAGGGCAGCCACAGCGCCTGGCTGGGCAGCCAGCTGTCCCAGTCGCCCTCGTGCTGGGCGTCGACATCGGTGGCCGTGACCTGGCGCGTGCCGGCCGGGCCGCGGGCCAACTCGGTGCACAAGCGGTTCAGCCACAGCAGGTAGGGCGCGTTGGCCTCGGGCTGCAGCACGCCCGACAGGCTGCGCACGCCCGGGCCGTCCAGCCACAGCGCGGCCTGCCGGTAGGGCGAGAGGCGGTGGGTCTCGTTGACCGCCAGGAAGGCCAGTTCGTCGACGTTGCGCGCCGCCCTGGCCTGCCGGCCGAGATCGAGCAGCACGCCCACCGCCTGCGCCAGCCCGGGCGGGGGCGGTGCATCGACGCTCAGATCACTGACGAACGGCGTTTCGCCCGGCACCGTGTCAGACCCTTCCCGTCAACCGGCTGGCGGCAGCACCCAGCCTGGCCAGCAGCGGCTGGCCGCCGCCGCGCTGGCTGGCGGCCAGGCGCAACTGCTCGCTCAGGCCGTGGCGGCCCGCCAGCTTGGGCGCCGCGGAGCCTATGGTGATGCGGAACAGGGCGGTGGCCTCGCGGCCCTGGCCGTCGCGCGCCACCAGCTTGATCTTGAGCTCGCCGACGAACCTGGCCGGTGGCGTGCCGGTGAAGGTGCCGGTCTGGCTGTCGAACTCGACCCAGTCCGGCAGGGCTTGACCGTCGGCCTGCATCGCGCTGATGCGCACCGTGGCATTGGCGCGGGTGTGGGCAAAGGTGTCGGCCGGCACCGAGAAGTTGATGGGCGCGTTGCCCTCGACGAACTGGTCGGCGATGCCGCGCATCAGCGTCAGCGCCGGCTGGTCGGCCGACACGACGACGATCTGGAAGCCGTCGTTGCGCGTCAACACCTCGCCGATCAGGAAGCCCGTCGCGTCCTTGAGGCTGGCGTCGCTGGTCCGGTAATCGCCGCTGTTGCGGTCGGACGCCAGTGGGTTGAGCAGCGAGTCGAAGCGCTGCGGCGGCAGCAGCGGCGAGCTCGGTGGCAGCAGCGCCAGGTGCTCAGCGCCCGGCGCCGGCACGTTGATCGGCGCCGAGATCGAGGCCGACTCCTTCGCGGCCTCGATCTCCACGCTCAGCGTGGTGACGTTCGAGCGCATGCCGGTCGGGTCGGTCACCGTGTAGTTGAAGGTGTCGACGACATGGCTGCCGCCTGTCACGCCCGAAGCCTGGTCGGCGGCGTACTGGTAGGAGCCGTCGGCGCGCACCGTCAGGTGGCCGTAGCGGCCGGCCAGCACCGTGTCGACACCCGCGCCCGCCGCGGCCGCCGCGCTGCCCACGGCCACCGAGGACACGCGCAGCGTGCTGCTCGGGCTCTCGGCGTCGCTGTCGGCTGCCGACCCGCCGCTGCTGCCCAGGATGACACCGTCGCTGGCACCGCGGATGAGCACGCCGCCGGCGGTCACGCTGGCGCTGTCGGCCCGTGCCACCGGCAGCGCGTTCTTGTTGACGTTGGCAAACGCACCCGGGTCGTGGATCACGCCGACCGTCGGGTCGTCGTCGCCGCGCTGGTTGTCGACGAAGTACAGCATCACCTCGTCCGGGATGCCGTCGCCGGTCTTGTCGATGAAATAGGCCCCGGTCATCAGCTTGGACGGGTCGGGCGCGGCCAGCGCGTTGCCGGCCAGGTCCTGCAGCGTGAAGTTGTAGAAGCCGCTCACCGTCACCCCGTCTGCCGCGTATTGTGGCTTGAGGTAGGCGTTGACGCTGCTGCCCTCGGGCAGCACCACCCGCACCACGTTCTGCTTGGTCGAGAAGTCGGCCACGGCGCTTTGCTCGAACGCCGCCACCGCGGCCGCCGGCACGTTGGCCGTGGCCGTCACCACCGGGGTGATGTCGAAGCCGATGAAGCCCAGCGGGGTCGTGGCCCCTATCAGCCCGCTGCCTTGCGTGGCCGCGAAGGCGGCCATCGATTTCTGCACCATCGGCTCGAGCAGGGGTTCCAGCGGTGCGATCTGCACCTGCCCGATAGTCACGCCGACACTCATCGCGCCGCTCTGCAGCGCGGTGGCGGCGGCCTGCGAGGCTGCCGACGATCCCGCGCCCGTCAGTTGCGTCAGCAACTGGTCGGTGTTGAGGTAGCTGTTGACGGCCGCAGTGGTGTCGAGCGAGAAATAGGCCTTGGGATCCCCGAGGTCGGATTCGACCCCCGGGAACGACGACACCGAGTTTTGCTGGCTGTCGGGTATGCCGTCGCCGTTGCGGTCGGCCGCGAAGGTCTCCGTGAAGTCGTCGATGCCGTCGGTGTCCAGCCCGTTGGCCGCCAGCGTGACGCTGCCGTCCTGGATCAGGATATTGCTCAGCCCGCTGCCGTTGCTGGGGGTGTAGCCCGCGATCACCGCCTTGGCCGCACCGCCGGGCAGGCCATCCCCGGCCACGCCGGGCTCGACCACGTCGAGCAGCGTCAGCTCGACGCTGCGGGTGTCGACGCCGCCGCGGCCGTCGGACACCGTCAGCGTGAACGAGAACTCATTCTGGCTCTCGTAGTTCAGCGTCTTGACGGCCTTGAGCACGCCCGCGGCCGAGATGCTGAAACGCTTGGCGTCGGTGCCGCCTACCGTGTAGCTCAGGGTGTCGCCGTTGGCGTCGCTGCCGCCCAGCGTCAGCACGCTCGGCTGCATCTCGGACAGCGAGACTTTCAGCGGCTGGCCCGCCAGGTCGGTGATCTGGTACTGCGGCGGCGCGTCGAGCGCGGTGCTGCCGACCAGCTTGGCGCTGGAGCTCAGGCCAGGCGCGGCCGACAGCGTCAGCACCGGCGCGGTGTTGTCACCGACCGGCGAGCCGGCCTGGCTGACGCGCAGCGTGGTGCTGGCGCTCAGCCCGCCGGAGTCGGTGGCGGTCACCGTCAGCGCGCCCGACAGCTGGGCGCTGGCCGACAGGTTCTGCAACGTCAGCACGCCGCCAGACAGGCTGGCTGTGACGGTGGTGTCGGCCGAGCTGACCGCATAGCGCATCTTCTGCAGGTCGCCCGGGTCGATGTCGCTGAACAGGGTGCCCAGGTCGATCTGCGCGCCCTGCTGGGCATAGAGCTTGATCTGGGTCTCGGTGCTGTTGGCGGTGGGCGCGTCGTTGACATTGCGCAGCGACAGCCACAGCGTCGAGGGCTCGCTTTCGGCCAGCGTCACCGCCTGGCCGTCGACATTGCGCAGCACGTCGA
This sequence comes from Burkholderiales bacterium, assembly GCA_947453625.1. Classification (GTDB taxonomy): domain Bacteria; phylum Pseudomonadota; class Gammaproteobacteria; order Burkholderiales; family Burkholderiaceae_C; genus Pseudaquabacterium. Next base: position 4,212 of record CANGHK010000068.1, on the reverse strand, counting down.
TGCGGTAAGTCATGCCGGCATAGCGGACGTCGAATTCGTTGGTCGCGCCCTTGAACTGCAGCACGTTGCCCTGCAGCGCGTCGTAGCTGAGGTTCAGCGTGCCCTGGCTGTTGATGTCGTAGGCCGCGCCGGCGTAGGACAGCGATCCGCGCGCCACGCCGTTGCTGACCGGCGTGCTGCTGAACTCGAAGCGCAGCGCGATGTCGCTGCGCGTCATCAGCCCGGCCGTGACGTCCTGCAGGCTGTTCGGGTCTACCTTGCCGTCGGCCAGGCGTTTGCCGACCAGGGCGAAGAACTTGATGTCGCTCAGCCCGTCGTCGGACTTGGGCTTGATGCTGCCCAGCGCGTCCTCGTACAGGATGGTCACGTTGGCCGGGTTGGGGCGGATCAGCAGTTCGCGCAGCGCCAGGCTGCTGTCGACGCGCAGGTAGGTGTCGTCGACAAAGCGCAGCTCGGTGCTCAGCGTGCGCTCACCGTTGGCCAGGCTCAGGCTGCCGCCCGAGCGGGTGTCGAAGCTGATGCTGCGCAGCAGGGCCTGGTAGACGCTGCTGGAGGCTTCGCCGCTGATCAACCACTGGCCGGGCGCGGACTGCGTCACCGACAGCCCGCTGTTGCCGGCCAGCAGCGCCAGGGATTCGGGCGCCTGCAGGTCGCTCATCACCACGGTGGCGCTGCGCACCGCAACGCCGGACGGGTTGGTGATGGTGAACGCATTCAGTGCCGAGACCGGCCCCAGGCCCTCGATGTAGGTCGCGTTGTCGGTGGCCGCGGCGATCACTTCGTCCAGCCCCTGGACGTCGACCACCACGCTGGCTGAGCTGCCGTCGGCGGTCTTGACCGTGAACGTCTCGCTGACGGTCTGGCCGGTCTTGAGCGACTGCACCAGGGCCGAGGCGTTGCCCAGCGTGTAGCCCCAGCTGCCATCTGCGGCCAGCGCGAAGCTGCCGTAGACGCCGGCGGTGGCCGATTGCGCCTGGAACACGGCCTGGCCGGCATCCGGGTCGGTCACGCTCAACTGGCCGGAGGCCGTCAGCGTGCGGTCTTCCTGCACCGTGGCGCGCTGGGCGATCTGACGGCCCTGGGCATCCAGGGCGGTGCCCGGGCCGATCGACGCGGGGTCGTTCACCGGCGCTATGCTGATGTGCAGCGTGGCCGAGTCCGAGCCGCCGCGACCGTTGCTCAGGCCGTAGCCCAGGTCGAACGCGCCGTTGTAGTTCGGGCTGGGCGCAAATCTCAGCGAGCCGTCGGCGTTGAGCGATATCCGGCCCTGTGCGATGTCGACCGGGTGGCTGGCGTCGATGGGCTGGCCGCCAACGCTGGTGATGCTCAGCAGGTCGGAGGCCGGGTCGCTGTCGTTGGCCCGCGGGTCGAAGCTGACGGCGGTGTCTTCGGTGCCCAAGATCAGGTCGTCACGCGCCACGGGCGGGCGCAGGACCGAGCTGACGACGATCTCGACGCTGCCCAGGCTCATCGCCGAGCCGTTGCTGGCGCCGTAGCTGAAGCTGACCGGGCCGCTGAAGCCCGCGGCCGGGCTGAAGCCCAGGCTGCCGTCAGGGTTCAGGCTGACCACGCCCTCGGGCAGGGTGACGGGAGAGCCCACCGCGATGGCCTGGCCCGCGACCTGGGTCACGATCAGCGTGCCCGACTGGGCGTTGCTGTCGTTGGCCAACACGTCGATGGTGACGGCCTGGCCCTCGGGTGTCAGCGCCCGGTCGGCCTGGGTCAGCGGTGCCAGGTCGACGCCTGTGACGCTGAGGGTCAGGGTGGCGCTGCTGCTCAGGCCGCCCGAGTCGGTGACGGTGTAGCTGAAGACGTCCTGGGCCGACTGGCCCTGGTGCAGGGTCAGCGCCGCAGCCGAGGGGACGTAGCGGTAGCTGCCGTCACTGCGCAGCGTGAGCACGCCGTAGCTGCCGGCCAGGCTGTTGCCGGGCTTGACGGTCAGGTCGCCCGAGGCCACCGAGGTCACCCGCAGGCTGTCGCCCTGGGGGTCGGTGTCGGCCCCGGCGATGCCGAGGATCACGCCGTCGGCCGCGGCCACGTTCAGCGGCTGGTCGGCCGGCGTGACGCCCAGGTCGGGCACCGCGCTCGGGGCCTGGTTGATCACGCCCGCGGCGGTGACCGTGACCGTGACGCTGGCCGAGGCGCTGCCGCCCTGGCCGTCGGCCACGGTGTAGCTGAAGACATCGCTGCCGCTGAAGCCGGCTGCCGGGGTGTAGACCGGGTTGCCGCTGACCGCATCGATCACCACCGTGCCATGTCCGGCTTGGCTGACGCTCGAGACGGTCAGGGTGTTGCCGTCGGGGTCGCTGTCGTTGCCCAGCACGGCCAGCGTGACGGCCTGGTCCTGCGCGGTGGTGGCATGGTCGGCCACGGCCACCGGGGGGTGGTTGACCGCGCTGACCTGGACCCCCACCTGGGCGTTGACGGTGGTCAGTCCGTCGCTGAGGCTGTAGCTGAAGTTGACCGCGCCGGTGACGCCCGCGCCCGGGGTGAAGGTGAGCACGCCGTCCTCACCCAGGTCGATCTGGCCCTGGCTCAGCGTGACCGGGTGGCCGACGCTGATGGCCTTGCCGGCCACCGCGACCACGTCCAGCCTGGCGCCGCCGGCCACGTTGTCATTGGCCATCACGGCGATGCGCACGGCCTGGTCTTGCAGTGTCGCCGCGCTGTCGTCGACCGCCACCGGGGTGGGCGAGAGCACGGTCAGCGACAGCGTGGACGCCGCGCTGGCGACGCCGTCCGAGACGGTGTAGCCGGCCTGCGGCACGCTGCCGCGGAAGCCGGTGGCCCCGATGAAACTGTAGCTGCCGTCGGCATCGACGCGCAGCGTGCCGACGTCGGCCAGCGTGGCGGTCTGGCCGGCGTCGTAGCTGCTGCCGCCTAAGCTGAAGCTGGTGACCGACAGCGTCTTGCCATGGGCATCGCTGTCGTTGCTCAGCAGATTGCCCTGGATCGCCGAGCCGGCCAGCCCGGACGACTGGTCGGCACTGGCCAGCACCTTGTCGACTGCCGCGACGTTGACCGTCACGGTGGCGGTGTCGCTGCTCAGGTCGCCGTCGCTGACGGTGTATCGGAAGTCGGCCGCGCCGTTGAAGTTCAGGTTGGGCGTGAAGGTGACGCTGCCGTCGGGGTTCAAGACAGCGCTGCCGCCGGTGCCCGACGTGACGGTGGCGATCGTCAGCGTGCTGTTCTCGACATCGGTGTCATTGCCCAGCAGTTGGGCGGCGGTGTAGGTGACCGCTACGTCCTCGTTGGCCACCAGGGTGTCGGCCACGGCCACCGGGGCGTCGTTGACCGGCGTGACATTGAGCGTCAGCGTGTTGGGTACGCCGTCGAACTTGCCGCCGCTGTCCTGCACGCTGAAGCTCAGCGTCGCATAGGGTGCGCCATTGCCGTTGGGCGAAGGCGCGAAGCTCAGCTCGCCGGCATCCAGGCGGGACTTGTCGATCACGTCGCCGGCCTTCACTGCGACGCCGTTCAGCAGCAACTGACCGGCCTGCGGCAGGGTGTCTATCCGCACCGCAAACAAGGATTGGCCCGCATCGCTGTCGCTGAAGCTGAAGTCGTTCGACTTCAGACCCAGTGCGGTGTCCTCTGTGGTGGTCCGGGCGAAGTCCAGGCTGGCGGGCGCATGGTTGAGCCCGATGTCGACCGTGACGGTCGCCGTGCTGGACGCGCCTGCGGGATCGGTCAGGGTGTAGCTGAAGCTGACCTTGCCACTGACGTCGGTGGCCGGCGTGAAGGTGATGGTCCTGTCCGAGTTCAGCGTGACGCTGCCGAACGCGGGGTTTATCACCGCATTCGAAACCGTCAGGCTGGCGGTGCTGTTGTCGACGTCGCTGTCGTTGGCCAGCACGTTGATGCGGGCCAGTGGCGTGTTGAGTTCGGTCGATGCCAGGTCGTTGCTGGCCACCGGGGCGTCGTTGACCGCCGCGACGTTGACGGTGACGGTGGCCGTGTTGCTGGTCCGCGCACCGTCGCTGACGGTGTAGCGGAAGTCGGCCGCGCCGTTGAAGTTCAGGTTGGGCGTGAACGTGACCGTGCCGTTGGGGTTCAACACGGCGCTGCCGCCGGTGCCGGACGTGACCGAAGCGATCGTCAGCGTGCTGCCCTCGACATCGGTGTCGTTGCCCAGCAGTTGGGCGGCGGTGTAGGTGACTACCGTGTCCTCGTTGGCTACCAGCGTGTCTGCCACGGCCACCGGGGCGTCGT
>CANGHK010000067.1 GCA_947453625.1 Burkholderiales bacterium | reverse complement strand
CCGCAAGCCGCGCGATCTGCCCCAATTCCGTTGGGTCAACACCGTCATCGGCAACCTCAAGACAGCAATCTCTGGCGCGTACAAGTCGTTCAAGTACGGCAAATACGCCGTCCATTACCTCGGCGCGTTCTCGTACCGCTTCAATAAATCCCTTGATGCGTTCTTGTTGTGCCGCCTGTCATTATGCGGGTTGCCGCTGCAGGCCGAGCCAATGGCAATGCTGCCGTACAAACCCTTGAAGTCATCGGGTAGGTGGCGGCATGTGCAGAGGGACTCATCCCCCTCATTCGGGCAGTCGCTCGCTGACCATTGATCAGGTGTCAAGTTGGGTGGCCACCACAAAGAACTGTCCCAGAAAACCCGACACGGCGATAAGCCGGAACTCTGCCAACTGAACGGGACCCTGCCGCTGCTGGATTTCCTGCAGCGCCTGGCAGCGCTGGTGCCGCGCCCGCGCCTGATCCGCTTCCACGGCGTGCTCGCGCCGAACGCCAAGCTGCGGGCGCTGGTGATGCCGCGTGGGTCGGACCTGGGCACGGCGGCTCGAGCGCGTCTTCGACATCGACATGCTGCGCTGCCCGAACTGCGGCTCCAGGCAACTGAAGATACAACGGGCTGGACCGCGCGGTCTGATCCGCCCCAGGTGTGTCGGTTCCCGGCCACCCGCCCTCCTCGGGCACCGACAAGCCGTCGCTCGGAAGGCGAACTCGACCCGCCGGATGGGCGATCTTGGACGGGCACAGTGCAATGCGAGAATCGGCCATCGAATTGCCGTCACGCTATCTCTTCGGAGCCAACCATGATGAAACCGCGCGAGGCGCCAGGTCACGCGCCGCGAGTTCGCGCTGAGGACGCTTACCGCCGTGCCGTTTGCCTGACTCGACGCACCAACTCGGGCGACCTCGAAAGATCCCAAACGCCGGGTGGAGAAGGTGCGGCATTGCCCACCCAATGGCGGCGTCAACTTGGCGGGGCGGCCGCTCGCCGGCAAACTGTCCGGGGCCAGGAGCTGACCGTGGCAACCGGCAAGCGCCTGGGCGCTTGCCGCATGATCAGTACCGCACAGCTGGCACGCTCGACGGCCGACGGCTGCATCAGACGGGTCGCGAACGCCATCCAGACCCAGCATCCGGCCCTCAACGCCAAGCCGCGGTTTGACCCGATCGATGACTTTGAGCCTATCGCGCAGAACGGCCGGTCGTACTGGGTGCTGTCAGTCATGCCCGACTTTCCAGCCCGCGACATCAAAGCGCTCGTCGCGCTGGCCGGGAGCGGCTGGCTGGATTGGAGCCGCTGGGCCGGGTCGGCGTTCTGTTGCCACCCGGAACGTACAAGCCGATGATCGTGACGATCTCGCGCAAAGTCAGACGCATCGTAAAGCGGCCGGAGCGGCAGATGCTGTCAAGCGCTCAAACGCCGGTACCGATGGGCAATTCGCCCGCATCCCTGGCCTGGACTCTGCATCGCCCGCGCCAGGCATGGCGCCCGCCGCAAGGCGATTGTCAGCGAGTGAATCTCCACGGGCATCTCCTTCGCTGGCACGATCACCCCTTCATTCGTCCGAGAGGTCTCCCATGTTCGATTTGCTGATTTCAAACGCCAGGATCCATGATGGCCTGGGTTCCGAGCCGTTCACCGGCCAGTTGGCGGTGCAGAATGGCCGCATCGCCGCGGTGCGCCGGGAGGGCTCACCGATCGCGACGAGCCAGGCGCTGGAAAACGTCGACGCCAAAGGCCTGGCGCTGATGCCTGGCATCATCGACAACCACACCCACTATGACGCCCAGATCACCTGGGACCCTTACCTTGACCAGTCGGTCGGCATGGGGGTCACCACGGCGATCATCGGCAACTGTGGTTTCACGATCGCGCCCTGCCGACCCGACGCCGCATCCCGAGACCTCGTCACCAAGAACCTGACGCAGGTCGAAGGCATGTCGCTGGCCAGCCTGCAGGCCGGCATACGCTGGGACTTCGAGACCTTCGGACAGTACATGGACCGCATCGAAGCGGGCGGCTGCGCGATGAACCTGGCGGCCTTTGTCGGCCACTCGACGCTGCGCACCTACGTGATGGGTTCGGCCGGCTCCGACCGCGCCGCGACAGCCGACGAGGTGGCCCGCATGCAGGCGCTGGTCGACGAGGCGCTGGCGGCGGGCGCCGTCGGGCTGGCGTCGACCACCACGACCTCGCACAGCGCCTTCGACGGTCGGCCCATGCCCTCGCGGCTGGCCGAGTGGTCAGAATTCCTGGCGCTTGCCGAGCCGATGCGTGGACGCAACCAGGGCGTCTTCATGATCACCAAGGGTCCGACCACGCCGGTGGCCAAGCTCGAGGAATTTGCAGCCGCGTCGGGTCGGCCGGTGCTCGTCGCAGCGCTGCTGCATTCGAGCCTGACCCCCAACGGCGTGTTTGATGATCTCGACGGCATCGCGGCAGCCAACCAGCGGGGTCGACACATGCGCGGCGCAGTGGCCGCGACGCCGCTGGTGTTCGACTTCTCGTTCGAAGCGCCTTACCCGCTCGAGCCCCTGCTGGCCTGGAAACCGATCTTTGGCCTCAAAGGACGAGACATGGTCGAGCGACTGCGTGACCCGGCCTTGCGCCAGGCCTTGCGCGAGGAGCTAGAGCTACCGGCGCGACGGATCTTTTCAGGCAACTGGAACCTGGTGCAGGTGCTACAGACCGTGCGCGCCGAGAACCGGCATCTGGAGGACCGCAGCATCGCGGAGATCGCCGCCGAACGATCGGTCGACCCGCTCGACTGCATGTTCGATCTGGCGATCTCGGAAGACCTCGGCACGCTGTTCTCGCTGGTCGCGCTGAACCACGATGAGACGGCGGTGGCCAAGTTGCTGAGTCACCCGCAAAGCCTGCTGTCGCTGTCGGACGCCGGCGCGCACCTGTCCTTTCTGGATGACTCCGGCTTCGGCCTGCATCTGATGGGTCACTGGGTACGCGACAAGGCGACCATGACTCTGCCGGAAGCAGTGCGTCGGCTCACCAGCGCCCAGGCCGAGTTCTTCGGCATCCGCGAGCGCGGCAGCCTGCGCGAAGGCTGGGCGGCCGACCTGCTGTTGTTCGATCCGGCAACGGTCGGGCGCGGCGCGCGTTCTCGCGCCAACGACCTGCCGGCCGACGCGACCCGAGTGGTCACCAAGTCGTGCGGCGTCCACGGCGTGTGGGTCAACGGGCAGCGCGTCGCCGATGAGCGCGGTACCGTCCACAAACCCCTGCCGGGCAAGTTGCTGCGCGACTGGCGCTGACAGTCCGGGGCACGGCCGAACGTACCAACAGTCCCGATGCCGGGGGCATTGCCTTGGGCAGACCTGTTCGACCGCACGGGACGCCTGACGGGCCTTGCTTGATGACTGATGAAGGCTAGAAGCCAAGAGCCGCCTTCGTCCTGGCCGTGGACTGCATGGTGCAACACCATGTACCGGCCACTGCACGGTAGCGACATGACCCACCACCAAAGCGAAGCGGGAAAGAAAAAGGACCTAGGGGCGTTAGCACCTAAGTCCTTGATTCCATTGCTTATTACTGGTGGGCCCTGAGTGACTCGAACACTCGACCTACGGATTAAGAGTCCGCTGCTCTACCAACTGAGCTAAGAGCCCGAATTCTTCCACTGAAGGAAATCCGGCGTGGTGGGTCGTGCGTGACTCGAACACGCGACCTACGGATTAAAAGTCCGCTGCTCTACCGACTGAGCTAACGACCCCACTCGCATAGAGCAAAATATTCTAGCATGCAATCAAGCCTCTTGTCACCTACCCTTTGCCAACCCGTCAGCGGACATGCACAGGCGCAGCGCTTCGCCGGCGGCCACCAGGCCGAAGGTGGCGGTCACCGTCACCGTCGAGCCGTAGCCGTGGCAGTTCAGGCTGCCGTCGCTGGCGCAGCTGTCGTCGGCCGGTGCAGCAACGCTTTCGCGCGAGAACACACAGGTCAGGCCGATCTTGCCGCTGCGCGATGCACCCTGTTTGCGCAGCCGCTGACGCAGGCCGGCCAGCAGGGGGTCGTGCGTGGTCTCGGCCAGGTCAGCCACCTCGACCTGCTGCGCCCGCTGCTTGCCGCCGGCCGCGCCCACGCATACCGCGGGCGTCCCGGTTCGGATCGCCCAGGCCGCCAGCGCCAGCTTGGCCGCGCTCTGGTCGCAGGCGTCGATCAGCACATCGACTTCGGCAGGCAGCAGCGCCGGCCAGTTGTCGGGGCCAGCAAACTCCTCGACCACCAAGACCTCGCAGCCCGGGTGGATGTCGACGATGCGCTGGCGCAGTGCCTCGGCCTTGGCCATCCCCAAGGTGCTGCCCAGCGCCTGCACCTGGCGGTTGATGTTGGATTCGGCCACATGGTCGAGATCGACCAGCACCAGGCGCGCCACACCGCTGCGCGCCAGCGCCTCGACCGCCCAGGAGCCGACCCCGCCCAGCCCGACCACCGCCACACGGGCCTGGCGCACGCACCGGTACCCGGCCTCGCCGTAGAGCCGACGCAGGCCACCGAAGCGGCGCTCCAGGTCGGCATCGTCGGCGGCCAGAACGGGGATGCCGGAGCCTGCCATTTCGTTGAGGATGGGGGTGATGACGACGGGGTTCACAGCGACCGCTCCAATCGCCACACCTGCCAGCGCAGCGCCACCACCGCACCGGCGAAGACCGCCGTCAGCGCGATGACACTGCCCAGCGACAGCGTCGACAGGCCAGACAGGCCTTGTCCTATCGTGCAGCCCAAGGCGGTGACGCCACCCACCCCCATCAGCGCCGCGCCCAGCAGGTGGTTGGCGGTGTCCTCGATCCCGCCAAACCCTTCCCAACGGAAGCTTCGGCGTGCCAGCGCCACCGCCGCGCTGCCCAGCACCACGCCAGCCACCACCACCATGCCCTGGGTCAGGCGCTTGCTGACGTCGCTGAATAACACCAGGCCGTCCAGCACCTGGGCCAGCGGCGCGACGAAGCTGAACGATTCCATCCGGTTCGACGCGGTGGCCAGAAACGCCTCGCCCAGGGTCTGCGGGTGCTCGGCCAGGTGGCCCATCACGCCCGAGACCCACCACAGCCCGACCACCAGCCCGCCCATGCCCAGACCACCCAGCAGCGCGTCGGCACTGCGGCCTTCGCGCCGGGACAGCGCCCAGAGGATCAGCCCGCCGCCGATCAGGCCCCCGAGCAGCAAGGCCCGGCTGCCGGGCGTCCCGCCCAGGCCCGCCAACAGGGAAGGCAAGTCCTGCCCGCCCGGCAAGGTCCACTGCACGCGGTCCACCGTGTTGACGCGCAACACCGCAGTCACGCCGCGCAGCGTGGCCCAGGCCGACAAGCCCAGCACCCCGAACACCACGATCGACTTCAGGTTGCCGCCGCCGATGCGCACCAGCGTCTTGCTGCCGCAACCCGACGCCAGCACCATGCCGAAGCCGAACAGCAGCCCGCCCACGGTGTACGACAACCAGGGCAGCGACGGTCCACCGTAGAGCGAATCGGCGGCCTTGACCCAGCCCAGCGCCACCATGGTGTTGAAGCCGATGATCGCGACGCCGGCGGCCAGCGCCCACATGCGCATGCGCGACCAGTCGCCGATGTTGACGACATCGGCCACCGCGCCCATGGTGCAGAAATGGCTGCGCTGGGCGATGGCCCCGAAGGCCAGGCCCAGCGCCAGCGCGGCCCACAACACCTGGTGCTGCAGGGCCGCCAGCGCGGCATCGGTCATGACCAGGGGAACCGCCTCGGCCGCGTCACGCTCAACCCTTCAGCGTGGACAGGCGCTCCTTGCCCGCCGCCGCCGCGTCGCTGGCAGGGTAAGCCTTGACCAACTCGTCGATGGTCTTGCGTGCGGCCTTGTTGTCCTTCATCTCGATCTGGCAATTGGCCATCGCCAGCATCGCCTCGGGCGCGCGCAGGTGGTTGGGCGAGCCCGTCACCAGCGTCTTGAAGACGGCGATCGCCTCCTTGTAGCTCTTCTGCCCGTACAAGGCATTGCCCAGCCAGAAACGCGCCGATTCGGCGTAGCCGGTGGCCGGGTAGCGCTGCAGCAACAGGGCCAGGCCGCTGGCCGCCTTGTCGAAATCACCGGCCCGCAACGCAGTCATGGCCTGGTCGTGGCTTCGGCGCTCGTCGGCATCGACGCTGAAGTCCCGGCCGTCCAGCGTCACCTTCTGCGGCTCCAGCAGCCGCAGCCGGTCGTCCGCACTCCTGGACAAGTCCTTGACCGCGCGCTGCAGTTCGGCCAGGTCGCGCGCCAGTTGCTCCTGGTCGCCGCGCAGCCTGGCGCTGTCGGCGCGCTGGACTTCGAGCTGGGTGTTGAGGTCGAGCAGGCTGCGGCGCAACTGCTGCAGTTGCTGCACCTGCTCCAGCAAGGCCGCGTTGGCGGCCGCCAGCTCGCCCAGCCTGGCACGGCTGTTCTCGTCGGTGGCCTGGATGCGGCTGCGCAGGTCGAGGATGGCTTTGCGCGCGTCCTCGTCCTCGAACAGGCCGGCGCTGGCGCCACCGGACGACAGCGCCAGCCAGGCGGCCAGCACGGGCAGCGACAGGCGCAGCCTGTCAAGCAGATGCGGCAGGCCCCGACGGCGCGCCTGGGGGATCCGGAGAAACATCACGGTCAACGGTCCTTCAGCTCGGCGCGGCGGTTCTGGGCCCAGGCGGCTTCGTCGTGGCCCTCGTTGACCGGGCGCTCCTTGCCGAAGCTGACCGCCTCGACCTGCGCCTCGGTGGCGCCCAGCAGGGTCAAGGACTTGGCCACGGCCTCGGCGCGCTTCTGGCCCAGCGCCAGGTTGTACTCGCGGCCACCGCGCTCGTCGGTATGGCCTTCGATCAGCAGCCTCTTGCTGCGGGTGGCGGCAAGCAGCTTGGCGTGGCTTTCGATCAGGCCGCGGAATTGGTCATTGACGACGAAGCTGTCGAAGTCGAAATACACCACCCGGCCCAGCTTGCCACCGGCTCCGCCGTTGGCTGCGCCGCCGGCCAGATCGACAGTGGCCACCTTGGATTGCGGCGCGATGCCGCTGCCGCCGCTGCTGCTGCCGGGGCCACCGGCACCGATGCCCGCGGCCCCGGCGCCGCCGTTGACCGCCACCGGCGTGCGGGTCTCGACCGGTGTCTCGTCGAGCTTGACGGTCGAACCACAGCCCGCCAGCACCAGCACGGCCAGGGCAGCCAGGCTGCCTGTGCGAATTCGCATCATGTTCATCACTCCTCGATCAATACAGCGGCCCGCGGGCCACCGGGACGCCGGCAAACCGCCGGCACAGGTCAGACAGCGGACGCCTGCGCCGCAAGGCAGCGGCGTCATCGGTTGAACGGCCCCCAGGCCGGCTCGCGCACATCGATGCCCGACGACAGCAAGCGCGTGCGGATCTTGCCATCCAGGGTGGTGGTCATCAACACGTCGCGGCCCTGGCTGCGGGTGGCGTAGATCAGCAGGCGGCCGTTTGGCGCAAAGCTGGGACTCTCGTCGTCGCTGGTGTCGGTCACCGCCAGCGCCGGCGCGCTGCCGTCCAGCGGCAGCACCATCACGCGCAGCCCCGCAGCCCGGGTGACATAGGCCAGCATCCGGCCATCCGGGCTGATCGCAGGACTGATGTTGTAGGCGCCCGAAAACGTGATGCGCTCGGCACTGCCGTTGGCGGCGTTGACCGAGATGCGGTAGACCTGTGGGCCGCCGCCACGGTCACTGACGAAGTAGACCTGCTGGCCGTCGGGCGAGAAGCAGGCCTCGGTGTCTATCGCCCCGCTGGTGGTCAGCCGGCGCAGGCCCTCGCCCTCCAGGTCGATCAGGTAGAGCTGGGCCGGGCCGTCGCGCGACAGCGTGACCGCCAGCCTGCGGCCGTCGGGCGACCAGGCCGGCGCGCTGTTGCTGCCTTTGAAACTGGCCACCGAGCGTCGCTCACCGCTGAGGACGTCCTGCACCATCACCACCGCCTTGCCGCTCTCGAACGACACATAGGCCAGCTTGCGGCCATCGGGCGACCAGGCCGGCGAGATGATGGGCTGCGGGCTGGCCAACGCCACCTGGCCGCCCTCGCCGTCGGCATCGGTGATGCGCAGCGTGTAGCGGTTGGCCGCGCGGGTGACATAGGCGATGCGGGTGGCGTTGACGCCGCGCTCGCCGGTCAGGCGCTGCTGGATCACGTCGGCGATGCGGTGGGCCGCCAGCCGCAGGTCGGCCGCCGGCACCGCCATCGCCTGGCCGGTCAACTCCTCACCCTTGACGACGTCCCACAGCTTGTAGCGGACATCGAAGCGGCCATCAGCCAACTTGGCCACCGAGCCAGCGACCAGCGCATCGGCGCCGCGGCCGCGCCAGTCGGGGTATTGCGGCTGGCTGCGCTCGTCGAGCGTCCCGCTGGAGTCGACGCTGCGGAAGGCACCGCTGCGCTCCAGGTCGGCGCGCACGATGGCCGAGATCTGCTGGCCGCTGCGGTCCTCGTCGCGGAAGCGGGTGACGGCCAGCGGCAGCTGGGTGGCGCCTATGCCCGAGATCTCGACCCGGAACTGCGCCCGCGCGGCGGGCGCCAGCATCAGCAGGCCGGCAGGGACCAGCGCGGCCAGGGCCGCGCCGAATTGGCGTCGTGGTATCGGCATCGGTCAGGGTGGAGTCGGTCGGCTGCACTTGGGTTGCGCGCTGTTCGCGTGCCCGACTGAGCCTGAGCTATTGTAGGCAGGGCCCTGACAGGCCCTGGCAGACGTCAGCCCAGCGTCAGGCCAGTGCCCGGCGCAGCGCCACGCCGCACAGGCCGATGGCGGTGTTGGCCTCGTCCAGCACTCGGCCCATCGTGATGAAGCCGTGGATCTGGCGCTCGAAGCAGATGTACTGCGCCGTGCTGCCCGCCGCCGACAGCGCGTCGGCGTATTGGCGGCCCTCATCGCGCAGCGGATCGAAGCCGGCGGTGATCACCAGCGACGGCGGCAGCCCGGACAGGTCGGTGTGCAGCAGCGGCGACGCGCGCCAGTCGGCGTACTGTTCCGGTTCGAGGTAGTGGCCGCGGAAGTAGGCGATGGTGTCGCTGGTCAGCATGTAGCCCTGGCCGTTGTGGCTGTGCGAGGGCGCGACCGCGCGCATGTCGGTGGCCGGGTAGATCAGCAACTGAAACTTCAGCGGCACCAGCTCGCCGGCATCGCGCCAGGCCAGCGCCACCACCGCCGCCAGGTTGCCACCGGCGCTGTCGCCGCCGACCGCGAAGCGCTGCGGGTCCAGGTCCAGTTCGGTGGCCTGGGCCTGCAGCCAGCGGGTGGCGGCCAGCACGTCGTCCACCGCGGCGGGGAAGCGGCGCTCGGGTCCCATCCGGTAGTCGACCGAGACCACGGCGCAGGCGCCGGCTTCGGCCAGATCGCGGCACAGCGCGTCATGGGTGTCGAGGTCGCCCATGGTCCAGCCGCCACCGTGGTAGTAGACCAGCGTGGGCGCCGGGCTTGCCACGCCCGCCGGCCGGTACAGGCGCAGGGGGATGTCGCCATGCGGGCCGCTGGCCACCAACTCACGCACCTCGGCCACAGGCCGGGGCGGCGGCTGGGTGACCGAGCGGCGCTCGAGGTAGAAGCGACGCGCGTCCTGCGGGCTCAGGGTGTGGGTGGGCGGCACGCCGCGCGCGGCCATCAGGTCGAGCAGCCACTGGGCTTGGGGGTCGAGCATCTTGTCTCCTGTTGTGGGACGGCGGCGGGTGTTGCGACAGACATGGCGACAGCCCGTCTTCCTGCCATGGGGGGCAGCTCCAGTGTAGCGAGCGGATGCCCGCCACGCCGGCGCTGGGGCATGATGGCGGGCCATGCCAGCCCAGACACCCTGCCCCTGCCGCAGCCCCGACGACAACCCGCGCCCTTACGCCGACTGCTGCGGCCGCTGGCACGCCGGCCCCATGCACCTGCGGGCGCCCGACGCCAAGGCGCTGATGCGGTCGCGCTACAGCGCCTATGCGCTGGCGCTGACCGATTACCTGCTGGCCACCTGGCATGCCAGTACCCGCCCGCCCGCGCTCGATCTCGAGCCCGGACTGCGCTGGCTCGGGCTGCAGATCCGGCAGTTTCAGCAGATCGACGACACACACGCCACGGTCGAGTTCGTCGCGCGCAGCAAGCTCGGCGGCCGGGCCCACCGGCTGCAGGAGATCAGCCGCTTCGTGCGCGAGGGCGGCCGATGGTTCTATATCGATGGCCAGACCGGCAGCCGGCCGCCACCATGACCCGGCACGGCACGCAAGGCTCACCGCCCATCCCGCACCAAGGCCATCCGCCGCTGGCGGTGATCCACCAGGATGCGCAATTGCTGGCCGTGCACAAGCCCGCCGGCCTGCTGGTGCACCGCAGCCTGCTGGACGCCCATGCCGACACCGATGTGGTGACGCAGTTGCGCGCGCAGACCGGGGCGCCGGTGTGGCCGGTGCACCGGCTCGACAAGGGCACCTCGGGCCTGCTGCTGCTGGCGCGCGACGCGGACAGCGCCCGCCGCCTGGGCGCGGCGTTTGCCGCGGGCAGCAGCGCCGCTGACGCCGACGGCGCGGTGCAGAAACCGACACAAAACCCGGTAAAAAAACGCTACCTGGCACTGGTGCGCGGCTGGCCAGACGATGCCGGCGAAATCGCCCAGCCGCTGGCGCGCGACCCCGAGCTGCCGTCCACCGGCCAGCCCCACCTGACCGCGCTGACCCGCTGGCGCGTGCTGCAGCGGCTGGCGCTGCCGCTGGCCACCGACGCCCGCCATGCCGACACCCGGCTCGCCTTGCTGGAGGTGCAGCCGATGACCGGCCGCCGCCACCAGATCAGGCGCCACCTGAAGGCGCTGGCGCATCCGCTGATCGGCGACGCCAGCCACGGCAAGGGGCCGCTGAACCGCGCGATCGCCGCGCATGTCGGCCACGCCAGGCTGTGGCTGCACGCCCTGGCGCTGACCTTGCCGCACCCTGCTACCGGCTTGGCGCTGGCGCTGCGCGCCGACCCCGGGCCCGAATGGGCCTGGCTGGACTGGCCGCGCGACGCGGCGCCCGCGCCGGGCAGGTCGGCCGACGAAGAACCCAGCGCCTGATCCGGCGACACCCTGCCCAGCTGAACGGCGCCGCCGGCCGGCACCGGCACCGGCACGGCGACAATGCCAGCCCGCCATTCCCTCGCCGCCGCCGGCTTCGCCCGCGCTCACGCGCCCTCGCCGATGCCCTCCGGACCCCTTGCCGCCGCACTGGCCTACATCCTGTGGGGCCTGTTCCCGCTCTACCTCAAGCAGATGGCCCAGGTGCCGGCGATGGAGATCGTGCTGCACCGGTCGGCCTGGTCGCTGCTGTTCATGGTCGTGCTGCTGGCGCTGCTGAGGCGCTTTGCCTGGCTGGGCGCGGCGCTGCGCCAGCCGCGCACGCTGGCCCTCTTCAGCGTCAGCGCCTTGCTGCTGGCGTGCAACTGGCTGCTCTATGTCTGGGCCGTCAACAACGACCGCCTGCTCGACGCCAGCCTGGGCTACTTCGTCAACCCGCTGGTCAACGTGGTGCTGGGCTATGCGGTGCTGCAGGAGCGGCCGCGGCCCGCGCAATGGGCGGCCGTGGCGCTGGCCGCCGGCGGCGTGCTGTGGCTGGCGCTGGGCGCCGGCCATGTGCCCTGGGTGTCGCTGGTGCTGGCCCTGAGCTTCGCGTTCTACGGATTGCTGCGCAAGACGGCGTCGCTGGGCGCGATCGAGGGCCTGGCGCTGGAAACCCTGGTGCTGGCCCCGCTGGCCGTCGGCGGCCTGCTCTGGTTGGGCGCCACCGGGCAAGGCCATTTCGCGCAAGGCGATGCGCGCGTGGACCTGCTGCTGCTGGCCGCTGGCCCGGCCACGGCAGTGCCGCTGCTGCTGTTCGCCTCAGGCGCCAGAAGGGTGACGATGGCCACGCTCGGCCTGCTGCAATACCTGGGGCCGACCATCCAGTTCCTGCTCGGGGTGTTCGTCTACCGCGAACCGTTTTCGGCCAGCCGGGGCATCGGCTTCGCGCTGATCTGGGCCGCGCTGGCGCTCTACACTACCGAGAGCTGGCGCGTGACGCGGCGCCAGCGCAGCGCTGAAGCGTTGGCCTGAAGCGAGGGCATCACTTCAAGTCGCCCGCCAGACTGGCGTCATGTCAAATCGCCCGCCAGGCTGGCGAGGGTCTCGGGCGACAGGCTGACATGCGACGGGTAATGGGCATGGTCGCAGCCCAGTTTGACCGCCGCGCCGGCGCGCACCGCCGCGCTGGCCGCGGGCGTGAACTCGAAGCGCACGAAGTGCACGGCGGACGTCTTCTCGGCGTTCTCGCGGTCCAGGTCCTCGTCGGCGATCGCGTAGACCCGGGCGTGGCCCTCGACCTCGACGAACAGCCTGTCCTCGACGCCGATCAGCCGCGCCAGTTCGCGTTTGCGCTCATGCGGGTCGGGGTACTCGATCAGCATCGTCGCCTTCCAGTTGTGGCCGTCGGGCACCAGCGGGGCGTAGGCCTCGATCTCGCTCTGTATGCCCTCGTCCTCGAAGATCTTCTCGATGCGCAGCATCTCCTGGATCTGGTAGCGGATCGTCTTCTCGTCCTCGAACTGCAGGTGGACATGGTCACCCAGCCGCACGCTGCGCTGCTTGCGGTGGGCGATGACCTCGGGCTTCAGCGTCTTGCGGGCCCTCGTGTAGGCCTCCAGCGTCATCAGGCTGTCGCGGGTGATGGTGGGCATTGCGTGTTTCTCCGTCATTCCAAACCGTAGGCGTAGCGGACCAGGGTCAGCGGGTGCGACAAGGCCTTGGCCGGTGTGCCGGCCTGCTCCATGCCCTGGGCAATGTGGTGGCCGGCCATCGGGCAGTCGCTGGCGATGAAGTCGGGGCCGTCCTTGGCCATCAGCTTGAACACCGGCTTGCCGATCTTCAGTGCAATCGGGTGGGTGTCCGTCTTGACGCCGTAGATGCCGGCATGGCCCGAGCAGCGCTCCACGGTGTTGAGCGTCACCGTCACGCTCTGCCCGATCAGCTTGAACAACTCCTCGGTCTTGCGCCCTATCTTCTGTACCCGGCCGTGGCAGGGGATGTGGTAGCTGACCTTGCCGAGATCACGCTTGAAATCGGTCTTCAGCAGACCGTCCTTCTGGCGCGCCATCAGGTACTCGAAGGGGTCGAACATCGCCGCCTTGACGAGTTGCACGTCGGGCTCATCGGGGAACATCAGCGGCAGTTCCTGCTTGAACATCAGCGTGCAACTGGGCACGGCGCTGACGATGGCATAGCCCTCGCGCGCATAGCGCGCCAGCACGGGAATGTTGGCGTCCTTGTGCTTTTCCACCGCCTTCAAATCGCCCAGTTCGAGCTTGGGCATGCCGCAGCACGACTCTTTTTCGACCAGGACGTAAGGCACCTGGTTGTGCTCCAGCACCTTGAGCAGGTCGTGCCCGATGCCGGGCTCGTTGTAGTTGATGAAACAGGTGGCGAACACCGCCACCTTGCCCGGCGCCAGTTTGCCGTCGACCACCTGGGTGGCGGTACCGGTTTTGGCCGCGGACCATCTGAACCGCTTCGTGGCCAGTTCAGGCATCCAGGCGTCCGGGTGCACGCCGAGCGCGCTGTCCATCAGGCCGCGCGCCAGCGGGGTCTTGTTGATCGCGTTGACCGCCTGCACCAGCACCGGGATGCCGGCGAAACTGCCATGCACATCGGTCGACGCCAGCATCTGCGCGGCCGGGCCGACCCGCCCCTGGCTGAACTTGATCGCCTTGGCGCGCAGCATCAGGTGCGGAAAATCCAGTTGCCAGGGGTGCGGCGGCACATAAGGGCACTTGACCACATAGCACAGGTCGCACAGGTAGCACTGGTCGACCACGTTCCAGTAGGCCTCTTTCCTGACCTCATGCACCTCGCCGTCGGCGGTGGCGTCCACCAGGTCGAACAGCGTCGGGAAGGCCTGGCACAGGCTGACGCAGCGCCGGCAGCCATGGCAGACGTCGAACACCCGCTCCATCTCGGTGAAGCAGGCGTCCTGGTCGTAGAACAAGGGGTTCTTCCAATCCAGCGCATGCCGGGTCGGGGCTTCGAGGTTGCCTTCGCGGGTGCTCATGGTGGGGTGCCTGCAGTCAAGAAGGAGAGGGAAGGAAAGCCACCGCCGCAACGAACAAGGGGCCGCGCGGACCCCTTGTGGTGGTGGGCAAGGCTTGCCGCGCGAGGAGGTCAGTCGACCAGCGCGTCCAGGGCCTTCTGGTAGCGGTTGGCGTGCGAGCGCTCGGCCTTGGCCAGGGTCTCGAACCAGTCGGCGATCTCGTCGAAGCCTTCGTCGCGCGCGGTCTTGGCCATGCCCGGGTACATGTCGGTGTACTCGTGGGTCTCGCCGGCGACGGCGGCGGCCAGGTTCTGGCGGCTGCTGCCTATCGGCAGGCCGGTGGCCGGGTCGCCGGTGGCCTCGAGGAACTCGAGGTGGCCATGGGCATGGCCGGTCTCGCCCTCGGCGGTGGAGCGGAACAGCGCGGCGACGTCGTTCTGGCCCTCGATGTCGGCCTTGTTTGCGAAGTACAGGTAGCGGCGATTGGCCTGCGATTCGCCGGCAAAGGCGTCCTTCAGGTGTTGCTCGGTCTTGGAACCCTTCAAGCTCATTTGAAGCTCCTCTCGGATGGTTGAGACGGCGTCCACCCGCATTCAGGGGACGGCCCACGCGAACCCTACCAAAGCCGATGCGCCCGCGCCAATGCAAAGCATCAATGTCATGAATAGTATCTTGCTATTCAATGGTAAACCCTGATAGTGTTGCCCAGACTGCGGTTCAGCCCGGCATCAAACCCAGCAGATGCAGCGCGTGCCGGTGCGCGGTGCCGGCCGGATCGACCAGATCGTGCAGCACGGTGAAGTGGTTCAGGCCAGGCAAGACCTCGCACACCGGCACGCACGGGCCCCAGCGGTCGCGGATGAGCTGGTTCTGACGCAGGAACTCCTCACTCTCGTCACCGCCCACGAAAGCCAGCAGGCGGCCGTCGGGCGGCGCGAAGCCGGCCGGGCTGAGGCGCTTCACCGATGCCGGCGTCAGCGCCAGATCGGTTTGCAGAAAAGGCGCCCGGCGCAGCGGCGCCAGGTCGAACAAGCCCGACAGCGCCATCGCCGCGGTCAGCAGCCGCGGCGGCAGATCGGCCGCCAACTTCGTCCAGTCGCAGCACAGCAGCATCGCCGCCAGCTGCCCGCCAGCCGAATGGCCAACGAGGCGGATGCGCGACGGGTCGCCGCCGTACTGCGCCGCGTGGCGCCAGGCCCAGGCCAGCGCCCGGGTGGTCTGCAGGGCGATCTGCTCGACGCCCACCGCCGGGCACAGCGCGTAGTTGGGCACCACCACCATCGCCCCGGCCTGGACGAAGGCGGGCGCGACAAAGGAATGGTCGGCCTTGTCGAGCGCGCGCCAGTAGCCGCCATGGAGGTAGACCAGCACCGGTGCGCCCGACTCGCGCGCCGGAAAAACATCCAAGGCCTCGCCGGCTTCGTCACCGTAGGCCTGGTCGAGAACGCAGGTCATGCGCGACCGCGCCAGCGCCGACGCCTCGGCCCAGCGGGCCAGGATGGCGGGTGCCTCGGCCACCCTTGCGCGGTTGTCGTATTGCGCCTCGAACCAGGCCGTGTCGTGCTGCACCCTGCGCGCTCCATGCGGTGAAAGGGGAAGTCTAGGTTCTGCCGCGAGATAGCCTGAAAAAGCCGGCGCCGCGGTGCTGCTAGAATCTTCGTTGTTCGTGGGGGCGTAGCTCAGCTGGGAGAGCGCCGCGTTCGCAATGCGGAGGTCAGGAGTTCGATCCTCCTCGTCTCCACCAACAACCGCTCTGTCAAGAGCAGCATAAGCAGAAAAGCCCTAAGTCGTTGACGACTTAGGGCTTTTTTCATGTCCGGAGGCAGCGGACGGCGACGATCGAGGCTGGCACGTCGCGCAGCATCAGCGCCGGCAGCAGACGGGTGATCGCCACCCCCATCGTCTTCCAGGGTCTGAAATACTCCCGTCGAATGACCAACAGACAAGGACATCCCCACCACTCGACCGTTTGCCCTACGCGAGCAGGCCGACCGCTTTGCAGACCTGATCGGCGCCGTCGTTCGCCAAGGCGCGCCGGTGCTCTGGCTGCGAGGTGAGGCACGGCTCACACGCATGCCATTGTTCGGCATGGCGGAATCATCACTGCGGGCCGGCGAACTGACGTCGCCGGCAAATCCATAGATTGCAACGAACGGGCACCGGACGGGCACCAGCGAAGGACTGATGAGCAATTCCGCGCCGCACAAAGAAAAACGGGCTAGCCCTTTTGGAGCTAACCCGTTGATCTGTTTCTTGTTTTTCTGGTGCGGCTGGCAGGAATCGAACCCACTACCCCTTGGTTCGTAGCCAACACATCCATTGACCACACAAATCTGCTGCATCTAACTTTTATGTTATAAATCAACAACTTACATAGCTATCACCGATCGCATCGTCCACCGCCATCCAATGAAATCCACACGAATCCGCTAGAATTCTGTTGCCGATTCTGTTGCCAGACCGGCATCAAAAGGAGCGGTAGAGATGGCACGTACGGCACGACTGAAGGTGTTGACGGCAATGGCCGTTAAGGCGTACTACGACGACGTAAAACAGGTCAAACCACTGCACGATGGAGGAGGCCTGTATCTGCGCAAGCGCGATGCATCTGCGCGCTGGTACCTGCGGATGACCGAACCCGGCACGGGAATTGAACAGTGGCACATCCTCTTTCCGGAGGATGCTGGTGGCGGCTACCCTAACAAGTCGCTGGCGAAAGCTCGCGAGGAGGCAGATCGACTGCGAACCACGAGGTCGCAGGGGTTGGATCCGAGGGCAGAACGCGATCGAGGCATCCGTGATCGTCGAGAAGCGGACAGGCAGGAGCGCGAAGCCGCTGCGATTGAGGAGGCGCGCCGACTGACCGTTCGGCAGCTTTTCGAGCAGTGGTGCGCCACCCAGTTGCAACCGCACCTCCGTGCTGATGGCAAGCGCACAGGCCGCAAGGACGGCGGTAAGTATGTACGTGAGCAATTCGAGCGCCACATCTTCCCGAAGGTCGGTGAACTTGCCTTAGCCGACCTGCGCAAAGCTGACTTGCTGGTGTTACTGGACGCGCAGAAGTCGGCCGGAAAGATGCGCACTGCAAATATGTTGCTGGCCGATCTCAAGCAGATGCTTGACTACGCACTGGATCGTGAACACATCGCTGGGAACCCGCTGGCAACCGTCAAGAAAGGCAAAGTCGGTGGGCCCAGCGTCGAGCGCGACCGGGCCCTGAGCGACGACGAGATCCAGTTGTTAGCTCCCGCCATCGCCGGCGCCAAGATGCAACCACGCAATGCCGCCGCGATCTGGTTGACGCTGTCCACCGGCGTGCGCGCAGGGGAACTCATGGGCGCGGTGTGGGCTGACATTCTGCCCAATGAGCCAAAGCCGCGCACGGCCCGCATTGACAGCCTGCTTGAATTGGCTGACGCCGAGGATGTGAAACTGGGCATCATCGACGTGGCAGCGCGAACCTGGCACCTGCCGACTACCAAGAACCAACGTGACCACACGATCCACCTTTCCGACTTCGCACTGAAGCAAATCTTGGTGCTCGATCAATATCGCGAAGTCCTTACCGGATCAAGCGCGGGCGAGTTGTCGCCGTGGGTGTTCCCGGCCACCCAGAACAATCGACCAGTGTGTGTCAAGTCATTCGGTAAGCAGCTGGCGGATCGACAGCGCGCATCCGAGAAACGCCTGAGCAATCGCACCAAGGCGACCACGTCATTGGCTTTGCCGGGCGGCCGATGGACGGCACACGACCTGCGGCGCACCGCTGCGACCCTGATGGCCAGGCTGGGATTTCCCAGCGACACCATCAACGAATGCTTGAACCATATTCAGGCAGACCGAATGGCCCGCGTATATATCCAAGACCGGCGCGAGGCCGACCAGCGGCGCGCCTTTGACGCCCTGGGGACGAGGCTGCAGGAACTGGTCTCGGCCGACACGACAACATGAAAGGCGCATCGCCCTGTCAGGTGCTTACATGCTCGGTGACACAGACCCTGCTGTCGATCTTCGGCTCGCGGGTGGTGTCGCCGTCCACCGGTATGCTTCTCAACACCGGCGTGATGCGGTCCGACGTCACGCGCTTGCCGAGCAATCGCCAACACCGCGCAGCTGCGAGCCCAGTGCGGCCAACAGCGCCCGGAGAACCTCCCCTCAACGGACTCCACCGCCTGAGCGCGCACCCGTGCCTAGCCGCCCTCCACTCAAGCACCTGCGTACTCATGCCGCATACCTCAACTGGTCAGGCGTTGCCGAGCCGGCTACAGCCAGTTCCAGCGTGCCGGCCAGGCGCACGAGCTCGGGCAGCCGGGCAAATCGCGCGCCCGTGACATCAGCATCCATGCTCGTGCTCACATCCGACTCGCCGACCAAGTCCCGCCCACTTGGCAGCAGCCGATTCGCGGTGGAATACTGTATTTTCATACAGCATCTGGAGCCGAGATGGCAGCCGTCCTGGAATGGGTTGGCGACGACGACGAGGGCGTGGCGGCCCAGGCATTCTCCCGCCCGTCAACTACCCGTTCCAGGCGCTCCCAGCCCGGCGAACTGCCGCCTGAAATCGAGGCCGCCCTCTGGCGTGGCACGGACATGGGCCACCACACCGGCACGGTGGTGGCGAGCGGATTCCGCGACCTCGACCGGGAGCTTCCGGGCGGAGGTTGGCCCTGCCAGGCCCTGACCGAGGTCCTCAGCCCCCAGCCATCGGTGCTGGAGTGGCGACTCATCGGACCGGCGCTGCGCACCATCGTGGCATCAGGCGGGCATGTGGTCGTCGTCGGCCCTCCGAAGCGGCCCCACCTGCCTGGACTGCACCATGTCGGTATCGACGACAAGCACCTGGTGTGGGTCCAGGCGGAGGCGCCCGCCGAGCGGCTCTGGTGCACCGAGCAATTGGTCAAGTCCAACGCCTTCGGTGCCCTGGTCAGCTGGCTGCCGCAGGCCCGCCCTGAGCAAATTCGCCGGCTTCAGGTCTGCGCTCAGGCCTGCGAGGGGCCGGTGTTCCTGTTCCGGCCTGCCGCAGCCCAGCATGAGTCCTCCGCCGCGCCGCTGCGCGTGATGGCGACCTTTGGCTTGGACTGGGCGCTGCAGGTGCAGGTGTTCAAGCGCCGTGGCCCGGTCCACGATGGTCTCGTTCATCTGCCGTCCATTCCAGGAGGTCTGGCGTCGGTGCTGACCCCCCGTCTGCTCAAGCCGAGTCACCTGCTGTCAACCCGCGAGCTTGCTACCCATGTTGTGGGCGGCCCTGTTGCTCCCGCTCGGCCCCGACGCCACGCCACCACCCCATGACACCCTGCACGGCATCGCAAGCTGGGCGCTGCAGTTTTCGCCCCGCGTTGCGGTCTCCGACGAGGCGGTGCTCATCGAGGTCGAGGCCAGCGTGCAATTGGTGCTGGAGCGTATCGCGGCACGCCTTGGCCCTGAACACGTGCTCCGGCCTGTGCTGACCGACGACCACCGGCTCGAGTGGATGCAGATGTGGCAACCGGCGGCCCTTGCCGCAGCCCAGGAAGTCCTGTGTGCCGGTCGACATGCCGCAGCCGTCATGGGTGCTGCCGGCGCCCCTGAAACCGTCGACGCGCGGGCCACGGCCGATGTACCAAGGGGTGCTGCTGATGATGACCGTCCCGCACCGCGTTGAAGGCGGGTGGTGGCACCGCTTGGATGAAGGCGAGGCCGCGACGACGGCGCATGTCCAACGCGCATGCCCTAGCAGTTCACGCTTATGAGCGAAATTTCGAGTGCGTGTATTTCGTGCGGTAGACTGCCTTGACACTTCGGTAAAACCTACTTTCAAATCGCCATTTGAAACGAATGATGAGCAACTTAAGCAACAAACCCTGGCCAATCATGGCCGATTACCCACAGACGGAGTTGGGGTGGAATGAGTATGCGAACCACTGGGTCGCTCGAAAGAGAATGACTGGGGGCTTGGCGCAAATCCCTAGGGCTGCGATCGAGGAGCATTGGGCTGCGATGGCGTTAGGTCGCGAGAATGGTTGGGAGGAAATCGAGTAGGGCTAGCATGCCGGCGGGTTGACTCATAGAACGGTTCAGCACCAGTTACTCGGGGTGAAGTCGGCGCAGAGGGAACTCCTACTGCTTCGGCCAGCACGGCACCGGGTGTAATAGTCACAATTCGGCGCCGTTCGTTAGCGCAGGGTCCGGCTCCTTTCAACCGCTCGGCCTGCGGCGCAAGCGAAACCCCAGAACAACACCAGAATACCAGCCCGCAGCCTGAAAGCGATGCAGCGCAGGATTGGCTATCCTTTTCAGTCCCCGCCACGCCGGCGATGTTGAAGATGCAAAGGGTAAAAGGGTCAAAGGGCTAAAGCTCAATTGGTCCTGGCGATACGCAAACCGGTGTAGTTGTCGCGGTAGCCCGGCTCGTTGCGGAAGCGGTTGGCCGAGCGCAGGTTGCCGGGATAGTTGATCCAGGCGCCGCCGCGAAGCACCCGCCGCGCCTGATCGCCACCGTCGACCCAGGCCGAACCGTCGCTGGGAGCACCCTGGTAATTCACATGCCAGGTGTCCTGCACCCACTCCCAAGCGTTGCCGTGCATGTCATACAAACCGAAAGCGTTCGGTCTCTTTTGCGCGACAGGGTGCGTGGCGGACACGCTGTTGCTGTCGAACCAGGCGTAGGCCACAAGCTGCGACTCGTCATCACCAAAGCTCCATTTGCCGCGGCTGCCGGCCCGCGCCGCATATTCCCACTCGGCCTCGCTCGGCAGGCGGTAGGTCTTGCCGGTCTTCTGGCTCAGTCGTCGGGCGAAGTCCTGGGCATCGTTCCAGCTCACGTTCTCGACAGGGCAATCCAGGCCGCAAGCCTTGAAATAGCTCGGGTTGCTGCCCATCACAGCCTGCCACTGCCCTTGTGTCACTTCGGTGCGGCCCAGTAGAAAAGCGGGCACCTGAACCTGGTGTCTCGGCTGTTCATCAGCAAATTCGGCGCCCATCTCGAAGCTGCCGGCAGGAATGGCGATCATCTCCGGACAGTCAGCGCAGTCCTTGATGACTTGGCCTATCGTCGGCTTCGTGCTTGCAATCGGCGCCACCGTTGGCGGCGCAGCAACTGGGGCCATGGCCTGCCTCGCCCTGTCCCTGCGCGCCACTGCATCCGCCCGCAAGCCCTCGTCTTCCCGGCTCTGCGGGTTGTCCTGCGCCCAGGCAGCCAGAAACCGATCCCAGGCCTTGACCTGCAAGTCGGCGCCACCGGCGAACTGCGCCGTCTTGTCGAAGTCGGCCTTCATCCGCGCCTGCCACGCCGCCCATTCCTTGCGCGTGGCCTCCTCGCGCTCCAGGTCGGCCAGGCTCAATCCTTCCACTTGGCCCGGCCTCGCGCTAGGCACCAGCGGCTCGGGCTTGGCCGGCGCCTGGGGCATTACCTGCACCGTCGTCGGTCCGAAGAAGTAGAAATTGCCCCGCGCCTCGTTGTACAGCGCCGGCCGCTGCTCATGCTGCACCGTGCCCGCCAGCGCCTCCACCGCGTCCTGCACCTCGCGCACCAGGTCTTCGATCCGCACCCCGGGCCGCTTCATCCTGGCGATGAATTCGCGGGTGAACACGCTGTTCGGGTTGGCGTCCTTGTCGCTGAGCCGGTCCAGCGCCTGCTGTCCCTTGCTGGCCGAATACACCACCATCTGGCCCTTCGGCGGCTCCACCGCACTCAGGCCCCGCGTGTTGCCCACGCTGCGGCCCTTGGCCTTGAGGGGATTGTCGCGGCAGGCGTCCACCATCACCAGCGAGAACGCGGCCTTGGCCTCGCTGAGTTTCTCGGTCAGCGCATTGAGCTCGTAGGCCGTCTTTTCGACCTCGCTCTCGCTGGTGGCCTCGATGTCGGTGGGCAGCAGGTAGGCGCCGTTCTTGATCTGCACCCCATGGCCGGCGAAGAACACCACCACCTCGTCGCCGCCCTTGATGCCGGCGGTGAAAGTCTCCACGGTCCGGACCATTGAACGATAGTTCAGGTCGCGGTGAAGCTGCACGGCAAACCCGGCGGCCTTCAGCTCACGCGCCATCGCCGTCGCGTCGTTGCCGGCCTTCTGCAGCTTGGGCACGCTGGTGTAGTTGTCGTTTCCGATCACCAAGGCTTGGCGGGCAGCCTGGGCGGGCAGCGCGGCGAACAGGGCGGTGGCAAGGCTGAGCAGCAGGCGGCGAAAGTTGGCGGTCATGACGGGTTCGAGGGGGGTCGACAGGCCAGTATTACCTACTCGGTCTTGTCCTTGGCCTTTGCCGCTGCCGTCGTCTGCCACTGCATGTTGGACGGGGAGTCGGCGCCACCGCGCTTGAGCGGCTTGACATGGTCTATGACGTAGCCCGGACAGGCGCCGCCCGACTTTCCGGTCGCGGGGCAGGGATGCTCATTCTTGAAGGCGCCCTTGGCCGCGTCCGACCTATGGATCTTGCCGTTCGGATCGCGCTGAACGCCTGCGACCGCGACATCCTTGCTGGTCTTTGAAGGATGCGGATTAGCACTGGTCCCGTGATCGCCGTGTTTTCCGGCATGCGTGGTGCCGTGCGCGTGAGTTACCGAATGCTCGGCCGTGTGGCTATTGTGACCACCTGCGCCGCGAGCAATCGCTGATGCCGAGCCCAGTGATAGGGCAACAGCCGCCAAAACCGCCAACAATTTATGCATTGAGCACCGTCCGTAAAACATTTTTCTTATCGGCCCGCTGATGCTGGATCAGAGGGTGAGCTATTTATCGGGACGGGGATCTACTGCTTGGTCGGCTTCCAGTTGCGCGCATCGGCCTGGGCAGCGGCGCGTTGCTGCGGGGTGAGAATTTTCTCGACTATGTCTCTATTCTTGACCGCGTACGCGTTGGACCCGACGCTCGCCAGCAACCACCAGAAATAAGCCTGCTGATCGTCCTTGGGTAAGCCCTCGCCTTTGGCATACACGAGACCAAGGCTGAGTTGGGCCTGTGCATAGCCCTGTTCAGCAGCCTTGCGAAACCACGAGACCGCCTGCCTATCGTCCTTGCGTACGCCTCGGCCATCCGCGTACATGTTGCCGAGTTTG
>CANGHK010000066.1 GCA_947453625.1 Burkholderiales bacterium | reverse complement strand
GGTGGAGCTGGTCGGTGGCGACGTGCGAGAGCTGGTCGGTGGTGAGCGCGGCGAGCTGTGACGAGCTCAGCTCGGCGATGTGGGCGGTGCCCAGGCCGGCGACCTGGTCGGTGGTCAGGGCGCGGACCTGTGCGGTGGTCAGCGCCTGCAGGCTGGTGCTCGACAGGGTGTCGAGGTTGGTGCTGGAGATCGCGTCGATCTGGGCGGAGGTCAGTGCGCGCAGCTGGTGGCTGCCCAGGGCGTGCAGGTCACTGGTCGTGATCGCATTGAGCTGGGTCGACGACAGTGCAGCGATGCCTTGGGTCGAAATCGCCGGCATTTGTCCGCTGCTCAACGCGAAGATCTGCGCTGTGCTGAACGCCGCCCAGTCCTCGGTGGTCAGGCCCTTGATCGTGGCCGTTGACAGACCCGCAATGGCCGCGGTCGACAGGTTGTAGATAATTGAGGCCATGTCGTGATCCTTGGGGTCGGTTCGATTCAGCAGCAAACACACATCACGAACATCGCCGACCCGCGCTTCTTGCGCATGGTCGAATCAGGTGTCGTGTGGCTCGGCATTTCAGAGATGTCTCTGGGCATGTGGGAATCGGACTGGCCGGGCAGCGGAACAACAGCGCTCCCTTTCAACGATTC
Source organism: Burkholderiales bacterium (assembly GCA_947453625.1). Taxonomy (GTDB): domain Bacteria; phylum Pseudomonadota; class Gammaproteobacteria; order Burkholderiales; family Burkholderiaceae_C; genus Pseudaquabacterium. The sequence goes on along the minus strand of CANGHK010000066.1, from coordinate 22,959 downwards.
ATCGTCGGGTTATCGGGGGTACTCGCGCTCAACTTGAGCGCCTGTTACATCTCTGCATTACGGGTGCCAAGTCCGTCACGGCCGAAATCCCATGGTTTGGGCGCGCTTATCGGGCCAAGGCCGGCTTGGTGCCACGGCACCATGGCGGTACGCGAGCAGAACGCTTGCGCACCGACCCCATGGCCGACGCCCAAGACCGCAAGCTCCCCGCTTCACAGAAGAAGATCCGCAAGGCCCGCACCGAGGGTCAGGTGGCGCGGTCGCGCGATCTGGCGCATCTGATGGTGGTGGGCGCCGGCGGGGCGTTGCTGGTGCTGATGCTGCCGCGCCTGGGCAGTTGGCTGCAGTCCATCCTGGCCACCGGCCTGCGTTTCGACGCCGCGTTGCTGGCCCAGCCCGGCGTGCTGACGCAAAGGCTGGCCGAACTGAGCTGGGCCTGGCTGGCCGTGCTGCTGCCGCTGGGCGCAGCCTCGATTGCGCTGGCCGCGGGCGCCAGCCTGGCCTCGGGTGGCTGGAACTTCACGCTGCAGCCGCTGATGCCCAATTTCGGCAAGCTCGACCCCCTGGCCGGACTGGGGCGCATGTTGGGCGCCCAGCACTTGGGCGACCTGGCCAAGGCCTGCGGGCTGGCGCTGCTGCTGGGGCTGATCGGCGGGGCCTACCTCTATACCCATTTGCCGCAGTTCCGCGACGCGCTGGCGCTGCCGCTGCCCGCCGCACTCGCCCACACCGGCAGCACGCTGGTCAGCGGCCTGGCGCTGCTGCTGATCGTGCTGGTGGTGTTTGCCGCCATCGACGTGCCGCTGCAGCGTCAGGTGCTGGCCAAGCGCCTGAAGATGGGCCACCATGAGGCCAGACAGGAGCAAAAAGAGGCCGAGGGCAGTGCCGAGGTCAAGGGCCGCATCAAGGTCAGGATGCGCGAGATGGCCAAGAGGCGCATGTTGGCTGCGGTGCCGCTGGCCGACTTGGTGGTGATGAACCCGACCCACTATGCGGTGGCGCTGAAGTACGACCAGACCGGCACGGCCGCGCCCAGGGTCGTGGCCAAGGGCGCCGACCTGCTGGCGCTGCGCATCCGCGACGTCGCCGCCGAGCACCATGTGCCGGTGCTGCAGGCGCCACCGCTGGCGCGCGCGCTCTACACCCACACCGAAGTCGACCACGAGATCCCGGCCCGCCTGTTCTCTGCGGTGGCCCAGGTGCTGGCCTATGTCTACCAGCTGCGCGCGGCCAGCGCCGGGCGTGGCCAGATGCCGGCCGACCTGCCGGCCATCGAGGTGCCGTCCGACCTCGACCCGGCGATGGCTGCCGCGGCCACGCATTGATCCAATGCAGCCCACAGCGCCGAGCACAAGATGAACCCCTTGCTCGCCCAACTGCGCACCCTGCTGGGTGGCCGCGCCGCCACCCAGGCCGCTGCCCGGCTTGCCAGGGGCGCGACGCTGCTGAAGTCGCTGGGCGCGCCGGTGTTCATCGTGATGGTGCTGGCAATGATGGTGCTGCCGCTGCCGCCCTTCGTGCTGGACCTGCTGTTCACCTTCAATATCGCGATGGCGCTGATGGTGATGATGGTGGCCGCGCAGATGATCCGGCCGCTGGACTTCGCCGCCTTCCCGACCGTGCTGCTGGTGACCACGCTGCTGCGGCTGTCGCTCAACGTCGCGTCGACCCGGGTCGTGCTGCTCGAAGGCCACAACGGTGCGGCTGCGGCCGGCAAGGTGATCGAGAGCTTCGGCCATTTTCTGGTCGGCGGCAACTTCGCGGTCGGCCTGATCGTCTTCGCGATCCTGGTGGTGATCAACTTCATCGTTGTCACCAAGGGCGCCGAGCGCATCGCCGAGGTCGGCGCGCGCTTCACGCTGGACGCGATGCCCGGCAAGCAGATGTCGATAGACGCCGACCTCAACGCCGGGCTGATCGACGAGAAAGAGGCCAAGCGCCGGCGCGTCGAGGTCGGCGAGGAGGCCGAGTTCTTCGGCTCGATGGACGGCGCCAGCAAGTTCGTCCGCGGCGACGCGATCGCCGGCATGATGATCCTGGCCATCAACGTCGTCGGCGGTTTCATCATCGGTGTGGCCAGCCACGGCCTGAGCGCCGGCGACGCCGCCGACCGCTACGTGCTGCTGGCCGTCGGCGACGCGCTGGTGGCGCAGATCCCGGGCCTGCTGATCTCGGTCGCCGCGGCGATGGTGGTTTCGCGCGTCGGCAAGGAGCAGAACATCGGCAGCCAGATCGGCAGCCAGGTGTTCGGCAGCGCGCGCGCGCTGGGTGTGACCTCCGGCATCGTCGGTGTGCTGGGCGTCGTCCCGGGCATGCCGCATGTCGTCTTTCTGTTGATCGGCACGGCGATCGGCGCGCTGTCCTGGTGGATCAAGCGGCGTGACGCGCAGACCCTGGCCGCACCGCCCGCGCCCGCGCCCGACGCCCAAGCGGCCGACGCCGAAGCCAGCTGGGACGACCTGCAGCCGGTCGACACCCTGGGCCTGGAGGTGGGTTACCGGCTGATCGCGCTGGTCGACAAGGCGCGCGCCGGCGACCTGCTGTCGCGCATCAAGGGCGTGCGCAAGAAGTTTGCCCAGGAGGTCGGCTTCCTGCCGCCAGCGGTACACATCCGCGACAACCTCGAGCTCAAGCCCAGCGCCTACAGGGTGCTGCTGCGCGGCGCGGTGGTGGGCGATGGCGAGGCCTTCCCGGGCATGTTGCTGGCCATCAACCCCGGCGGGGCCGGCCTCAAGCTGCCCGGCACTGTGACGGTCGATCCAGCCTTCGGCCTGCCCGCCACCTGGATCGAGGACAGGCAACGCGACATGGCCCAAATGAATGGCTATACGGTCGTTGATTGCGCGACCGTCGTGGCCACCCATCTTTCACACTTGATGCAGGTGAACGCCGCACGTTTGCTGGGTCGCGTGGAGACCCAGCAACTGGTCGAGCATGTCACGCAGCAGGCCCCCAAACTGATCGAGGACGTGATCCCCAAAATGGTCGGCATCGCCACCGTGCAGAAGGTGTTGCAGCTCTTGCTGGAAGAGGGCGTGCACATCCGGGACATGCGCTCTATCGTCGAGTGCATCGCCGAGTTTGCCGCCACCATCACCGACCCGGCCGAACTGGCCCGGCGCATCCGGGTCTACCTGTCGCCGGCCATCGTGCAGCAGATCTACGGTCCCACCAAGGAGCTCGACGTGATCGCGCTCGACCCCGATCTGGAGCGCCTGGTCACCCAGGCCCTGACCTCGCCGCATGGCGCCGCGCTCGACCCCGGCGTGGCCGACACCCTGACCCGCGAAGCCGCCAACACCGCCCGCAAACAAGAGGACCTGGGCCAGCCGGCCTGCCTGTTGGTGCCCGACGTGATCCGGGTGCCGATGGCCAGGCTGCTCAAGCGCGCCGCGCCGCGCCTGAAGGTGCTGGGGCACAGCGAGATTCCTGAGACCCATTCGATCCGGATCGGCTCGATCATCGGAGGCACGGCATGAATGTCAAACGGTTTACCGCCCGCACCGCCCGCGAGGCGCTGGCCCTGGTTCGCCAGGCGCTGGGCGATGACGCGGTGGTGCTGTCGACCCGACCGTCGCCCGACGGTGTCGAGGTTTTGGCGCTGGCGTCCGACGGCATGGCGCGCATAGCGCAGGCCGCCGCCCAGTCGCCAGTGCAGCGCGCCCCGGCGCAGGCCCGGCCTGCAGCGCCGGCCCCCGTGGCCTTGCCGTCGCGTGCGGCCGCGCTGCCCGAGCGCATTGCCGCACGCGGCGAGAAGCTGGCCCCGCGCATCGACGCCAGGCTCGATCCCAGCCTGGACGGCGATCTCCGCTTCGGGCCCGAGAGCGGCCCCCAACCCGGACCCGATACCGGCCCGCCGTCGCGCTTCGATCCGACGCGCAGCCGGGTACTGCCCGGTGTCGAGCTCGACAGCGCGGGCAGCGTGGCGCGCGACGTCGAGACACTGGGCATGAGCACGCTGACCTTCCAGGACTATGTGCGCGAGCGCATGCTCAGGCGCCGGCAAGCCGAACTGTCGCAGCAGGCCAGCCCGCCGCCCGACGCGCTGATGACGTCCGCGCAGCAGGCGGCCCGTCCGCAGCCCGCCGCAGCCCTGCGTGGGGTGGTGGCTGAACGCAGGCGTGCCGAGGCCGAACCCGCGCCCGACCGCCAGCAAGTGTTGCGCGACCGCCTGGCCGCGCCCGCACGCGACCTGCCGGTGCTGCGCGACGAGATCCGCATTCCCGGCCCGGGCCGGCACGAGCCTGGCGATCGGTTCGATGACGCGCCGGCGACCGGGCCGTCTCCAGCACCGACCTGCCCGCCGACCCAGCCGCAGTCTGCTCTGCCGATGGCGATGGCAGCCAACCCGCGTGAGCGCAGCGAGCTGATGGGTGAGTTGCGGGCTGTGCGCGAGCTGATCGACGAACGCTTCGGCATGCTGGCCTTCATGGAGCGGCTGCAGCGCGACCCGCGCCAGGCCACGCTGTCGCAGAAGCTGTTCGACGTCGGCCTGTCACCGGCCCTGGTGCGCAAGCTGGTGCAGAGCCTGCCGGGCGATGCGCCGGACGAACTGGCCTGGGCCTTGGGCGTGATCGAGCGCAACCTGCTGACCGACGAGCACGACTTGCCCGTCGAGGACCACGCGGGCGTGTTCGCGCTGATCGGGGCCACCGGCGTGGGCAAGACCACCAGCACCGCCAAGCTCGCCGCTGCCTTTGCTACCCGGCATGGCGCGGCGCAGCTCGGCTTGATCACGCTGGACGCCTACCGCGTCGCCGCCCATGAGCAGTTGCGCACCTACGGCCGCATCCTGGGGGTGCCGGTGCACACCGCGCATGACCGGGCCTCGCTCGAGGACTTGCTCGAACTGCTGGCGGGCAAGACGCTGGTGCTGATCGACACCGCGGGCATGGCCCAGCGCGACGCCCGCACCCGCGAGTTGCTGGAGATGCTGCAGCACCGCGCGATCAGGAAGCTGCTGGTCGTCAACGCGGCAGCCCAGGGCGAGACGCTGGAAGACGTGATGGTGGCCTATGGCGTGCAGCAATGCTTTGGCGTGATCGTCAGCAAGCTCGACGAGGCAGTCAAACTGGGGCCGGCGCTGGATGCGCTGATCCGCCACCGCGCCAAGGTGGTGGGCGTGGCCAACGGCCAGCGCGTGCCCGAGGACTGGCACAGGCTGTCGGCCCAGGCGCTGGTGCAGCGCGCGCTGCGCGGCGGCGGCGGATCGTCGTGGCGGCTCGACGCCAGCGAGGTCAATCTGATGCTGGCGGCCACCCTGGGCGCGGGCTACCCCGGGCCGCAAGGCGGGGCGTCGGCGCATCCGGCCTGAAGCCGCCGCGCCGTCACGCCCCAGCCTCGTCGCCAAGCCCTCGCCAACCCGCTCTTCCAATCCCTTGCCCGGCACCCCTCCCATGGCTGTACCGTCCGCTCGACTTTGGCACGCTCCCCGCGACCAGGCCCACGGTCTGCGCCAGTTGTTCGCCAGCGCCGACATGCGATTCGTTCCGCTCGTGCACAACCCCGAGGTGCCAGATGTCGGCGCGGTGATGGAGCGCCTGTGCGCGGCCTTTGCCGGACAGGGCCAGCACACCCTGGTGGTGGATGCGGCCGACAGCGCATCCCCGCCGCACGAACTCGCCACGGTGGACTTGTCGGCATGTGTCGAGCGTCTGTCGCACCAGGTCTCCTACCTGGCGGCGCGCGGCCTGGCCATGCACTACCTCGACAACCGCGCCACGCTGACCGGCTTCCTGGACGCCTTGCGCGGCGCCGCGCCGCATGCCGACCTGGTGCTGCTGCATGCCAGCGCGCTGGACTTGCGCCGCATGTTCGTCGGCCGCACGCCCAGTCCGGTGCTGATGGTGAGCCCCCACGCCGAAACCCTGACCCATGCCTACACCTCGATGAAGCTGTTGTCGCAGCGCCTGGGTGTGCTGGCCTACGACCTGGTGCTGGTGGGCGATGTGGCACCGCGCCGGGCCCGCTGTCTGGCCGACCGCCTGACCGAATGTGCCGATCACTTTCTAGGCGCCGCCTTGCGGCACCTGGCCATGCTGGACCCGCTGGCGTCTCCCCAGGAGGTGCTGCCGGCCGACCTGATCCGCCTGGCCGCTGCGCAGTCTGCGGACCCTGGGCCGAACCCTGAGGCCGCCGTGTCTGCCGGCCTGCTGTCGATGCCGATCGCGTCCGGTGGCCAACGCCAGGGCCTTGCCGCTGGCCGCATGAATTGAACTGTCCGGAGCATGATGAACATGTACACCGCCAAAGGCCGCCTCGACGCCAATGCGCTGCTCAAGCAATACAGCCCGCTGGTCCGCCGCCTGGCCCACCAGATGATCGCCAAGCTGCCAGCCAACGTGGAGTTGGATGACTTGATCCAGGTCGGCATGATCGGACTGTCCGACGCGCTGACCCGCTTCGACGCCGCCCATGGCGTGCAGTTCGAGACTTTCGCCACCCAGCGCATCCGCGGCGCGATGCTCGACGAACTGCGGGGCAACGACTGGATGAGCCGCGGCGACCGGCGCCAGCAGCGTTCGATCGAGACTGCGCTGCGCAAGCTCGAGCAGACGCTCGGCCGGGCGCCGCACGAGAGCGAGATTGCCGCCGAGATGGGCCTGTCGCTGGTCCAGTACCAGGAACTGCTGGGCAAGGTGCGGGGCACCCAGCTGGTCCACCTGGAGGACATGTCCGGCGACGACGGCGACGACGACTACCTCGATCGACACCAGGTCGACAACGACGTCAACCCGCTGGCGATGCTGCAGGACCGGCGGATGCGCGAGGCCCTGGTCGAGGCGATCAAGAACCTGCCCGAGCGCGAGCAGTACGTGATGAGCATGTACTACGAGCACGACATGAACCTCAAGGAGATCGCCGCCGTGCTCAAGGTGACCGAGAGCCGGGTCTGCCAGTTGCACAGCCAGTCGATCGCGCGGTTGCGCAGCCGGCTGCGCGCCTGGTAGGACGTCCGCGCGGCCACGCTGGCCCGGCGCGTCAAACCCCGGTCAAGCGCCGCGGGCCGCCTTGCGCAGGCCCAGCGCGGCATGCTCGCAGTCCGGCGCGTCGCAGTTCTCGCACAGCCAGGGCCAGGCTTGCGCCTCGGCCAGCCCGGCCGCGTCGCGCTCAGCCAGCCGGGTGAACAGGCCGCTGCCGGGGCCGGCCTGCCGGCGCAGCAGCGGCGCCACCGCGTCCACCGCCGCCTCCAGCCGGGCCGGGCCCTGGCCGGCCACCAGCGCCCAGGGCAGGCGGTGGCCGATCAGCAGCGCGCGTACCCGGTTGTCCACCGGCTCGCGCACCTGCGGGCCGTCGCGCTGCAGTCCGTCGGCGACCCAGGCGATGTCGAGCGCGGTCAGCAGCGTGATGTCGCAGCGGCGCTGCTGGGCCACGGCATAGGGCAGCAGGCTGCGGTCGTCGAACAGCATGTCGCTGTAGACGGCGGTCATCAGCGCGGTGGTGTCGCAGACCACCAGGTCGTTGCTGGCGGCGGCGTCGTCGATCAGCGCATGCTGGTGGAGCGCGATCGCCGCCTGTTCGTCGGGCCGGGGCGTGCGGCCCTCGCGCTCGCACCAGTCGCGCAACCATTCGCCCACCCAGGCGCAGCGCCGGCCGGTCAACTCGGCCAGGCGCTGCGCCAGTGCCTGGGCCAGCGCGGTCTTGCCGGTGCTCTCGGCGCCGACGATGGCCACGCGCAGCGCGTCAGCCATCGGCCGCCCCCGGGCGCGCCAGCTGGGCCGACCAGGCGCGCCAGCCGACCACCGACAGCAGCGCGAACAACGCGTACAGCGCCACCGTCAGCCACAAGCCCTTGGTGGCGAACAGCACCAGGCTGAACAGGTTGACCGCCAGCCAGACCGCCCAGTTGTCCAGCCATTTGCGCGCCAGCAGCACCTGCCCGGCCAGGCTGCCCAAGGTGGGCAGCGCGTCGAGGAAGGGCACATCGCTGTCGGTCATGCGCGCCAGCAGCAGCCCCAGCGCCGGCCAGGCGGCCAGCGTCAGGGCCAGCAAGGCCCAGCGCTGGCGGGCGACCAGCGCACGCACCCGCAACACCTGGCCGTCACCGGCCCTGCCGCGCAGCCATTGCCACCAGCCCCAGGCGCTGAGCGCAATGAACACCAGCTGCAGCGCCGCCTCGCCGTAGAGCTTGCTGTGAAGGAACAGCAGCGCGTAAAGCGCCGAGCTGGCGATCGCCAGCGGCCAGCCCAGCGCATCGACGCGCAGGTTGCAGCGCACCATCCACAGCGCCAGTCCCATGGCGACGATCTCCAGCCAGGACAGCGTCACGCTGCCCAGCGTGCAGGCGGGCGCGAGCAGGGGGGCGGTGAGGGCCAGCAAGTCGGTCATGGCGAATGCGAAGGCGCAATTCATGGGTTCAGGTCTTGCCTGTTGCCTTGCCAAGGCAAAAAGGCAGGACCTGAGTGCGGCCAGTGAGGGATCAGCGACGCACTGGCGCGTACTGCACCAGAATCTCGTCGGGCTTGACCATGCCCAGATCAGCACGGGCGCGTTCCTCGACCATCTCCAGGCCTTGGCGCAGGTCCTCGACCTCGGCGCTCAGTCGGTCGATGGCATGGCGTTGGCTGGTGTTGCGCTGGAACTGGGCGTCGAGCTGAGCCTGCAGCTTCATCACCTGCGGCAGGCCGCCGCCGCCCAGCCACAACTCGGCCTGCAAGCCGGCCAGCAACAGCAGCAGCGCGGCCGTGATCCAGCGCATCGTGACGGTCCGGCGGCCGACAGCGTCCGGGGTCAACGCAGGTTGTAGAACGCCGCCCGGCCGGGGTAGTGGGCGACGTCGCCCAAGTCTTCCTCGATGCGCAGCAACTGGTTGTACTTGGCGATGCGGTCGCTGCGGCTCATCGAGCCGGTCTTGATCTGGCCAGCGTTCATGCCCACCGCGATGTCGGCGATGGTCGAATCTTCGGTCTCGCCCGAGCGGTGGCTGATCACCGCGGTCCAGCCAGCGCGCTTGGCCATCTCGATCGCCGCGAAGGTCTCGGTCAGCGTGCCGATCTGGTTGATCTTGATCAGGATCGAGTTCGCCACGCCCTTCTTGATGCCCTCTTGCAGGATCTTGGTGTTGGTGACGAACAGGTCGTCGCCAACGATCTGCACGGTCTTGCCCAAGCGGTCATTGAGGTGCTTCCAGCCATCCCAGTCGCCCTCGGCCATGCCGTCCTCGATGCTGATGATCGGGTATTTGTCGACCCAGTTGGCCAGCATGTCGGTCCAGGCCGGCGCGCTCAGGCGCAAGCCGCCTTCGCCGGCCAGCATATATTCGCCGTCCTTGTAGAACTCGCTGGCGGCGCAGTCCAGGCCGATCGCGATCTGCTCGCCCGCGGTGTAGCCGGCCTTGTCGATCGCGTCCAGGATCATCTGTATCGCCGCCTCGTGGCTGGCCACGCTGGGGGCGAAACCGCCCTCGTCGCCCACCGCGGTGCTGATGCCCTTGTCGTGCAGGATCTTCTTCAGCGCATGGAAGGTCTCGGCGCCCCAGCGCACCGCTTCGCGGAAGCTCGGCGCGCCCACCGGGATGATCATGAACTCCTGCAGGTCCAGCGAGTTGTTGGCATGCGCACCGCCGTTGATGACGTTCATCATCGGCACCGGCAGGCTCATCGCGCCCGAGCCGCCGAAGTAGCGGTACAGCGGCAGGCCGGACTCTTCGGCCGCGGCGCGCGCCACCGCCATGCTGACGGCCAGCGTCGCGTTGGCGCCGAGACGGCGCTTGTTGTCGGTGCCGTCGAGGTCGATCAGGGTCTTGTCGAGAAAGGCCTGCTCGCTGGCGTCCAGTCCCAGCACCGCCTCGCTGATCTCGGTGTTGACATGCTCGACCGCGCGCAGCACGCCCTTGCCCAGGTAGCGGCTCTTGTCGCCGTCACGCAGCTCGATCGCCTCGCGGCTGCCGGTGGACGCGCCCGAGGGCACGGCCGCGCGGCCCAGCGTGCCGGATTCCAGCAGCACGTCGCATTCGACGGTGGGGTTGCCGCGGCTGTCGAGGATCTCGCGGCCGACGATGTCGACGATGGCACTCATAGGTTTCCCTTTTTGAAGCGGTGGAGACGAAAGGATCAGACCGGGCCGGGCACGCCCTCGACCACGATCATGTTGAAGAATTCGGTGGCGCCGGCGCGCTTGGCTCGGGCCGTGCGGTACAGCTCGGCATCGTAGAAGGTCTGGGCCGCTTCCAGGCTGGGGAAGCGCAGCATCGCCACCCGGTTCGGCTGCCACGTGCCCTCCATCACGGCATGCCGGCCACCGCGCACCAGGTACTCACCGCCGGCCGCGGCCACCGCCGCCGGGGCGGTCGCCATGTACTGCTTGTATTGCTCGGGGTCAGTGATCTTCATGTCGACAATCACATAGGCGCAGGGCATGAGGGGCTCCGGTCGGTCTCAGCAGGAAGAATCAGCAGGAAAAGTCGTCTTGACCAAAGCGTCGCGAGATTTGCATCTCGGTCGAAACGACTTCAGCAATTGAAGTCGTTCTCGAGCAGCGGCTGGGATTTGATCACCCGGTCCAGCGCCAGCAATTGCTCGAGCAGCGCGCGCATGTGCTTGAGCGGCACGGCGTTCGGCCCGTCGCTCATCGCGTTGGCCGGGTCGGGATGGGTTTCCATGAACAAGCCGGCCACGCCGACCGCCACCGCCGCGCGCGCCAGCACCGGCACGAACTCGCGCTGGCCGCCGCTGCTGGTGCCTTGTCCGCCCGGCAACTGCACCGAATGCGTGGCGTCGAAGACCACCGGCGCGCCGGTCTCGCGCAGGATCGCCAGACTGCGCATGTCGGAGACCAGGTTGTTGTAGCCAAAGCTCACGCCGCGCTCGCAGGCCATGAAGCGGTCTTCACTCAGGCCGGCCTCGCGCGCCGCAGCACGCGCCTTGGCGATGACATTCTTCATGTCGTGCGGCGCCAGGAACTGGCCCTTCTTGATGTTGACCGGCTTGCCGCAGCGCGCAACCGCGTGGATGAAATCGGTCTGCCGGCACAGGAAGGCCGGCGTCTGCAGCACGTCGACCACCGCCGCCACGGCCGGGATCTCGGCCTCGCTGTGCACGTCGGTCAGCACCGGCACGCCGAGTTGGCGCTTGACCTGGGCCAGGATCTCCAGGCCACGCTCCATGCCCGGTCCGCGGAAAGTGGCGCCGCTGGACCGGTTGGCCTTGTCGTAGCTGCTCTTGAAGATGAAGGGGATGGCCAGCGCGCTGGTGATCTCCTTCAGGTGGCCCGCCACGTCGATCTGCAACTGCAGCGACTCGACCACGCAGGGCCCGGCGATCAGGAAGAAGGGTTGGGTCAGGCCGACCTCGAAGCCGCACAGCTGCATGGCAATCCTCTGGTTTCAGGCCGCGGCGGGCAGGGCCGCCGCGGTGGCGTCCGCGACCTGGTGCGCCAGCGCCGCGCCTATGTAGCTGATGAACAGCGGATGGCCGTCCCACGGCGTGCTCTTGAACTCGGGGTGGAACTGCACGCCGACGAACCAGGGGTGCTGGCTGCGGGGCAACTCGACCATCTCGGTCAGCCGCTCGCGCTGGGTGATGGCCGAGATCATCAGGCCGGCCTGCTGCAGCGTCTCGAGGTATTTCTCGTTGGCCTCGAAGCGGTGGCGGTGGCGCTCGGTGACGACCGGGCCGTAGATTTCAAAGGCCAGCGTGCCGGGCACCACGTCCGAGCTCTGCGCGCCCAGCCGCATCGTGCCGCCCAGGTGGGACTGCGCGTCGCGCTTCTGCACCGTGCCGTCGGCGTCCTGCCACTCGTCGATCAACGCGATCACCGGGTGCGGCGTCTCGGGCTCGAACTCGGTCGAGTTGGCGCCGGGCAGGCCGGCGACATGGCGGGCGAATTCGATCGTGGCCACCTGCATGCCCAGGCAGATGCCCAGGTAGGGGATGCCATGCTCGCGGGCGTATTGCACCGCGACGATCTTGCCCTCGATGCCGCGCTTGCCGAAGCCGCCGGGCACCAGGATGGCGTCGAACTTGGCGAGTTGGTCGGCATTGCCGGCGTTCAGCGACTCGGCGTCGACGTAATCGATCTTGACCCGCGTGTGCTGCTGGATGCCGGCGTGGCGCAACGCCTCGTTGAGCGACTTGTAGGAGTCCGACAAGTCGGTGTACTTGCCGCACATCGCGATCGTCACCTCGTGCTGCGGGTGGCCCACCTCGTGCACCAGGTGGTCCCAGCGCGACAGGTTGGCTGGTTTGGTCAGCAGTTGCAGCTTCATGCAGATCTGCTCGTCCAGCCCCTGCTCGTGCAGCAGGCGCGGCACCTTGTAGATGGTGTCGACGTCCCACATGCTGATCACGCCATGCGGCACCACGTTGGTGAAGAGCGAGATCTTCTCGCGCTCTTCGTCAGGCACCTCGCGGTCGGCGCGGCACAGCAGCACGTCGGGCTGGATGCCGATCTCGCGCAGTTTCTGCACCGTGTGCTGGGTCGGCTTGGTCTTGAGTTCGCCGGCGGCGGCGATCCAAGGCACGTAGGTCAGGTGGACGAAAGCGGTGTTGGTCGGCCCGAGCTTGAGGCTCATCTGGCGCACGGCCTCGAGGAAGGGCAGCGACTCGATGTCGCCCACCGTGCCGCCGATCTCGACGATCGCCACTTCGACATCGGCCGCGCCGCGCCGCACGAAATCCTGGATCTCGTTGGTGACATGCGGGATCACCTGCACCGTCTTGCCCAGGTAGTCGCCGCGCCGCTCTTTCTCGAGCACGCTCTTGTAGATCTGGCCCGAGGTGAAGTTGTTCGTGCGCTTCATCCGCGTCGTGATGAAGCGCTCATAGTGGCCGAGGTCGAGGTCGGTCTCGGCGCCGTCGTCGGTGACGAAGACCTCACCGTGCTGGAACGGGCTCATCGTGCCCGGATCGACGTTGAGGTAGGGGTCCAGCTTGATGAGGGTGACCTTCAGGCCTCGGGATTCGAGGATCGCAGCCAGCGATGCCGATGCGATGCCCTTGCCGAGGGAAGACACCACACCGCCGGTGACGAAGACATACTTGGTCATGTCATGCAGCACCCTTGGATTGGCCCCGGGGAGGGGCGCAGGAATGCTTGTTTGGTAAAGCCCGATTATAGGGGTGGGGTGGTTTGGCCCCACCCGGGCCCCGACAAGGCTGCTGCCGCCTCGGGCGGCTGTCGCCAGGCGGATCAGCCTGCGGTCAAGCCGCGCGCATGCCGTCGAGCATTGCCAGCACCGCATCGGCAGTCTCGACCGGCTTTTCCATCGGGTAGAGGTGGGTGCCCTCCAGCCAGCTGAAGCGTTCGCCGGCCAGCGCATGCGCCGTGCCCAGGCCGCCCTGGCGGATCTCGGCCGAGCGCGTGCCGGCGATGAATCCCACCGGGCAGCGTATCGGGTGCTTGCGCAGCAGTGCGCCCAGGTGGTGCGGCAGGGTGTTGTAGATGCGGGTCTCGACCTCGCGGTCGAAGGCCAGCACGGTCTGGCCGCCGCGCCGTTCGGTGCCGGCCGCGATGTAGTCGGCCAGCATGCCGGGCGCCCAGCGCGCGAACAGCGCCTTGGCGCCGTAATGCTCGGCCAAGGCCTGGCGCGACGGCCAGGACTGGCGCCGGGTCTGCGACACCTTGCCCGGCGAGACCCGGCCGATCAGCCGGCTGGCCTTCAACACCTGCACGCTGTGTGCGCGCCAGCCGGTGATCACCGGCGAGTCCAGCATCACCAGGCCCTTGGCCAGTTCGGGCCGCTTGCTGGCCGCCAACAGGCTGAGCAGGCCGCCCAGCGAATGGCCCACCAGGTGGGCGCCTTGCGGCGCTTCGGCGGCGATGAAATCGATCAATTGGTCGCGCAGCTTGGGCCAGTTGCTGCTGACCGGGTAGCGCGGGTCGTGGCCGAACTTGTCGACCGCCAGCACGCGCCAGCCGGCGGCCCGCCAGCGCTTGAACAACTGGGTGTAGGTGCCGGCCGGGAAGCCGTTGGCGTGGGAAAAGACGAGCGTGGGTCGCATGGGCAGCCTAGGGTCAACCCTGTAGTGTGCACCGTCGCGCTGGGCCAGGCGGTTTGCAAGGCTGCTGCTGCGGGCCCGCCGGCGCTGGCGACGGCCTAGACGATGCGCTCTTCAGGCCGGGTGATCTTGCGCATCGGCTCGTAGCGCGATGGCACCGCCACCAGCGGCTGCTCGGACACGCCGCCGTCCCACACAGGGTCGACGATGCCTTCGAAGACTTCGCGCAGACGCTGGCCCCAGGTGTTGTGGATCATCTGGAAGTAGGGGTTCTGGTCGTCTATGCAGACGATCTGGTCGCTGGCGAACGTGCCCTCGCGGTAGACCAGCAGGTCGAGCGGCAGGCCGACGCTCAGGTTGGACTTGAGCGTCGAGTCCATCGAGACCAGCGCGCATTTGGCGGCTTCGGCCAGCGGCGTGTCGGGCGTCAGCACGCGGTCGAGTATGGGCTTGCCGTACTTGCTCTCGCCGACCTGGAAGAAGCAGGTCTCGCGCGTGGCCTCGATGAAGTTGCCGGCCGAATAGACCAGGAACATGCGCATCGCCTCGCCCTTGATCTGGCCGCCGAAGATCATCGAGGCGTTGAAGTCTATGCCCGCGGCCTTCAGGCTCGGGCCGTCCTGCTGGTAGACCCGGCGCACCGCCGAGCCCAGCACCCGCACCGCGTCGAACATGCTTTCGGCGTTCCAGATCGTCAGCGCGGCCTGGTGTGGGCCGCGGTCGATTTTCTCGAGTTGCAGGATCTCGCGCACCGACTGGCTGATGCTCAGGTTGCCGGCCGACAGCAGCACCATGAAGCGGTTGTCGGGCTTCTCGTAGACGATCATCTTGCGGAAGGTGCTGATCTGGTCGATGCCGGCGTTGGTGCGCGAGTCCGACAGGAAGACGAGGCCGGCGTTCAGGCGGATGCCGATGCAGTAAGTCATGGGGCGTTCTTCAGGTGCAGGGATTTGAGGCGGTAGAGCGCGTCCAGCGCTTCGCGCGGGGTCAGCGCGTCGGGGTCGATCGCGGCCAGCGCGGCCAGCGTGGGTGAGACCTCGGCGGGCGGGGCTTCGGCAGGCGGTGTTGCGAACAGGTCGACCTGGCGGTCGCCGGCGCGGGCCTGGGCTTCCAGCGCGTCCAGCGTGGCGCGGGCCTGGCGCAGCAGTGCCGCCGGCATGCCGGCCAGTCGCGCCACCTGCACGCCGTAGCTGCGGCTGGCCGGCCCGGGCTCGATGGCGTGCAGGAACACGATGTCGTGGCCGCTTTCCACTGCCGAGACATGCAAATTGATCGCGCGCGGGTGGCGCAGCGGGAATTCGGTCAACTCGAAATAATGGGTTGCGAACAGCGTGAAGGCGCGGTTCCTGTCGTGCAACTGCGAGGCGATTGCCCCGGCCAGCGCCAGCCCGTCGAAGGTGCTGGTGCCGCGGCCGATCTCGTCCATCAGCACCAGCGAGTGCTCGGTGGCCGAGTGCACGATGGCCGCGGCCTCGGTCATCTCGAGCATGAAGGTCGACTGCGCGTTGACCAGGTCGTCTGCGGCGCCGATGCGGGTGTGGATCGCGTCGATCGGGCCCAGCGTGCAGGCCGCGGCGGGCACGAACGAGCCCATGCTGGCCAGCAGCACGATCAGCGCGACCTGGCGCATGTAGGTGGATTTGCCGCCCATGTTGGGGCCGGTGATCACCAGCATCCTTGTGCGGGCGTCGAGCCGGCAGTCGTTGGCGATGAAGTCCGCGCCCTGGCCCAGTCCGCCGGTCTCGGCCAGCCTGGCCTGCACCACCGGGTGCCGGCCCTGGCTGATTTCGACGCAGGGCTGCGCGACGAATCGCGGCCGGCACCAGCCCAGCGTCGCGGCGCGCTCGGCGAGTGCGCCCAGCGCATCCAGTCCGGCCAGCGCGCGGGCCAGCGCGCCGAGCGCGGGCAGGTGGGCCTGCAACTGGTCCAGCAACTGCTCGAACAGCCATTTTTCCCGCGCCAGCGCCCGGTCCTGGGCCGACAGCGCCTTGTCCTCGAAGGTCTTCAGCTCGGGCGTGATGAAGCGCTCGGCATTCTTCAGCGTCTGGCGGCGCTGGTAGTCGGCCGGCACCTTGCCGGCCTGGCCGGCGCTGACCTCGATGTAGAAGCCATGCACCCGGTTGAATTGCACCCGCAGCGTGTTGATGCCGCTGCGGGCGCGTTCACGCGCTTCGAGGTCGAGCAGAAAGGCGTCGCAGTTGGCGCCAATGCCGCGCAACTCGTCCAGGTCGGCGTCCCAGCCGGCGTTGATCACGCCGCCGTCGCGCAGCAGCACCGCGGGCTCGTCGGCCACCGCGGCCTGCAACAGCGTCAGCAGCGCGAGGTCGGGCTGCAGCGCGAGGCTGAAGCCTTGCAGCAGCGCCGACGTCGGGGTGTCGGCGACCTCTGCCGGCAGTGCGGCGCGCAGCGCTGGCAACACCTGCAGCGTGGCGCGCAGGCCGCTGAGCTCGCGCGGCCGGATCTGGCGCAGCGCCAGTCGGGCGCTGATGCGCTCGACATCGCTGATCTGGCGCAAGACCTGGCGCAGCGGCTCGAAGCCGTGGGCGGCCAGCGCGGCGATCGCGTCGTGCCGGCCGTTGGCCGCCGCGCGGTCGCGCAGCGGATGGGTCAGCCAATGGCGCAGCAGCCGGCTGCCCATGCCGGTCTTGCAGCTGTCGAGCAGCGACAGCAGCGTCGGCGCGGGCTCGCCGCGCAGCGTCTGCGTCAGCTCCAGGTTGCGGTGGGTGGCCGGCGGCAGGTCGATCAGCGACGAGGCCCGGGCCACCTCCAGTGTCGCCACATGGGCCAGCGCCTGGCCCTGGGTGTGCTCGGCAAAGCTCAGCAGCGCGGCGGCCGCGGCCTGCGCTGCCGGCAGGTCTTGCGCGTTGAAGCCCTGCAGCGAGGCCACTTTCAACACGCTGCACAGTTTGCGCACGCCCAGCGCGGTGTCGAACTGCCAGTCGGGCCGCTGGGTGCGGGCGGCGCGGTGCTGCAGCAGCGCGGCGGGCAGCGGGTGGCCGGCATCGGTCAGCTCGCCCTGGGGCAGCAGCAATTCGGCCGGATCCAGCCTGGCCAGCCAGCCGGCCAGGTCTTTCTCGCCGCATTCGGTCAGCCCGAGCTGGCCGCTGGACAGGCCCAGCCAGGCCAGGCCCCAGGTGGCGCGATTGCGGGTGACGGCGCACAGCAGCGCGTCGACCCGGTCGTCGAGCAAGGCGCTGTCGGTGATGGTGCCGGGCGTGACCACCCGCACCACCTTGCGCTCGACCGGGCCCTTGGCCGTGGCCACGTCGCCGATCTGCTCGGCGATCGCCACCGCCTCGCCCAGCTTGATCAGCCGCGCCAGGTAGTTCTCGACCGAATGCACCGGCACGCCGGCCATCACCACCGGCTCGCCGGCGCTCTGGCCCCGGGTCGTCAGCGTGATGTCGAGCAGGCGGTTGGCCTTGCGGGCGTCGTCGAAGAACAGCTCGTAGAAATCGCCCATCCGGTAGAACACCAAGGTGTCCGGGAACTCGGCCTTGATGCCGAGGTACTGCGTCATCATCGGCGTATGGCTGGACAGGTCGGCAGTCCGGCCGGGTTTGGCGGGGGGCGGGGCGTCGTTCACGGGCGTCAGGTCGGGCAGGGAAGGGGAACGAAGTCGGATCCGGGCGTGCCGGCCGATTCACACCGGCCGGCGCCATTTCAGCCGAACTACAGGTTCTCGATGTACATCCGGTTCCAGGTCGGGCTGATGACCAACTGGTTGATGCAGGCATGCGCCGGCAGTTCAGCGATGAAGCGGATGGTCGCGCCCAGGTCTTCGGGCTGCAGCATGCGCGCGCGGTCGGTGGCGCTGGGCGGCACCGGGCGGCGGTCCATGATCGGCGTGGCGACCTCGGCCGGGCAGATCGCGCAGGCGCGGATGCCGTTGGTGCACTCCTCCATGTTGATCGTCTCGGTCATCGCCGTGACGGCATGCTTGCTGCCGTTGTAGGCCGCGCCGGTCAGCTTGGGATGGTGCACGCCGGCCCAGGACGAGACGTTGATGATCAGCCCGTCTTGCTGGGCGCGCATCGCCGGCAGCACCGCATGGATGGTGTAGAAACTGCCGTCCAGGTTGATGCCTATCACCTCGCGCCAGCCTTCGACGGTCTGGTTCTTCCAGAACCGGTTGGGCGAGTTCAGCCCGGCGCTGTTGAGCAGGATGTCGATCCGGCCATGGCGGGCCAGGATGGCGTCGGCCACCGCCTTGACGGCAGCCGCATCCGACACGTCCAGCACCTCGACCTCGGCCTGGCCGCCCTGGGCGCGGATCTTGTCGGCCTCGGCCGTCAGCAGTTCGGCGCGGCGCCCCGACAGCACGACGCGGGCCCCGGCCTGGGCCAATGCCACCGCGCCAGCCAGTCCGATGCCGGTGCCCGCACCGGTGATCCAGGCCACTTTACCGTGTAATGTGTTCATGTTGTCGTCTCCAGGAGGTTTGCCCGCGGGCAGGGGGATGGACCGGCAGGCCGCACAGCGCCTGGCCTGACCGGTCTCGGCCTTCCGGCGGCAGGGCCGGCCGGCTGGGCTCAGCATCATGCCTGCAAGCGCGGCCCGCGTGGCGAGCCGTGCGGGGCGGCCTCAGGCCGCTGACGCTCAGCGCTTGACCGGCAGCGGCCGACCCGGCATCGGCTTGCCGGTCGGGCGCTCGCGGTCGCCTTCCTGTCGCGGCCCGTCCTGGCGCGGTCCGCGGGGCCCGTTCTGCCGGTCGCCGGCATCCTGGCGCGGCCCCCAGGGGCGGTCGCTGGCGTCGGGCCTGGGGCCGCGCTGCGGCGGGCCATCGCGCCGGGCGCCTGGCGAGCGGTCTATGGTCGGCATCGACAGGCCATCGGACGGCGCGTCCAGCTTGCGTATGCGTATCGGCTTGCGCTCGCGCTCGACCGGCGCGGCCGGCACGCTGTCGACCGGGTCCGCGGAAGCGTCGTCGGCTTCGATGCTGGCGGCCAGGGCGGCGACCACGCTGCCGCTGCTGTCGTCCAGGGCGGGTGCGGCGGCCCGGCGGCGGGTGGTGGCGGGCACCAGGGTCAACGGAACCGGGGCGGCCGCGCCCGCCACCAGCGTGGCCAGGCTGTCACCGGCCGCGTCGTCCTTGATCACCTTGGTGAACGGCGCCAGCAGCGTCACCAGTTGGCCGTAGATCTTGGGGTTGCCGGTGACGACTTCGCGCTGGTTGAGGAAATCGGCTTCGCCGGTGAAGTTGCCCACCAGGCCGCCGGCCTCGGTGATGATCAGCGAGCCGGCGGCCAGGTCCCAGGGGCTGAGCCCGGTCTCGAAGAAGCCGTCGTACCAGCCCGCCGCGACATAGCACAGGTCGAGCGCGGCCGCCCCCGGACGGCGTAGGCCGGCACAGGCCTGCATCACGATCTCGAACATCTTCAGGTAGCGCTGCGGGCTGTCGCCCTTGCGGAACGGAAAACCGGTGCCTATCAGGCAGTCGGCCAACCGGGTGCGCTTGCTCACCCGCAGCCGCTTGTCGTTGAGAAACGCGCCGCGCCCGCGCGAGGCATAGAACAAGTCGTTGCGGTTCGGGTCGTAGACCACCGCCTGCTGCACCACGCCGCGGAAAGCCAGTGCGATCGACACCGCGTAGACCGGGAAGCCGTGCAGGAAGTTGGTCGTGCCGTCCAGAGGATCGATGATCCAGGTGAACTCGCTGTTCTGCGCGCCATGTTCGCGCCCCGACTCCTCGGCCAGGATGGCGTGGCCGGGGTAGGCGGTGAGCAGGATGTCGATGATCGCGGACTCGGCCGCGTGGTCGACTTCGCTGACGAAATCATTCGGCCCCTTGACCGTGATCTTCAGCAAATCCAGATCCTGCGACCCCCGGTTGATGATCGCCCCGGCCGCGCGAGCGGCCTTGATGGCGGTATTGAGCATGGGGTGCAGTGATTGCGACATGGGTCGTCCTGACGAGGTCGCACCGACGGTGAGCAGTCGGTGCAGAACGGGGGGCTGGCGGGAGGAAAGAGCGTTGGCGGCCGGGGCGCCCGCTGGGTGCGGGGACAATGGTGCTGCCGAACCTTGGAGTTTACCCGCACGTGACCGCCAATACCCCCCTGCCCGGCAGCGCCAGCGACGACGGCACCCGCTTCGTCCTGATCCACACCAGCCACCCTGGCAATGTGGGGGCCGCCGCGCGGGCGATGAAGGTGATGGGTTTCTCCGACCTGGTGCTGGTGGCGCCGCGTTTCGCCGATGTGCTGAGCCAGGAAGAGGCGGTGGCGATGGCCAGTGGCGCGGCCGATATCCTGGTCCGCGCGCGCATCGTGGCCACGCTGCCCGAGGCGCTGGGCGGCATCACCCAGGCCTGCGCCACGGCGATGACGCCGCGCGATTTCGGCCCGCCCACCTTCGCGCCGCGCGAGCACCTGCCCGCGCTGGCCGCGGGCGTGGCGCAGGCCGGGCAGCGCGTGGCCTTCGTCTTCGGCAGCGAGCGCTTCGGCATGCGCAACGAGGATGTCTGGCGCTGCCACGCCTGCCTGAGCATCCCCACCCACCCCGACTACGGCTCGCTCAACCTGGCCCAGGCGGTGCAGCTGATCGCCTACGACTGGCGCATGGCGCTGGGCGGCCACAGCGTGGCCGCGCGCACGCCCGAGCCGGTGCTGGCCGACGGCGCCGAGGTGGCCGGCGCGCTGGCCCATTGGCAGCAGGTGCTCGAGGCGATCGAGTTCCTCGACCCCGCAGCCCCCAAGCGCCTGATGCCGCGCTTGCAGCAATTGCTCAACCGGGCCCAGTTGACGCGGGAGGAAGTGCACATCCTGCGCGGTATCGCCCGGGCGGTGGGCAAGCGGGGCTGACCCTGCACGCCAGGCTGGCTGCGCCGGCGTGGCCTGCAAGCCCGCGCAGCCCGCCCTACACTGGCAGACCACTGCCCGGAACCCGACCATGTTCAGCCGCCTCCGTGAAGACATCGATTGCATCCGTGAGCGCGACCCCGCCGCCCGCGGGGTGTGGGAGGTGCTCACCTGTTACCCCGGCCTGCATGCGGTGATCTGGCACCGCTGGGCCAACATCGCCTGGCGCCATGATTTCAAGTGGCTGGGCCGCTTCCTGTCCCACCTCGGGCGATTCCTCACCGGCATCGAGATCCATCCCGGCGCCACGCTGGGCCGGCGCGTCTTCATCGACCATGGCATGGGCGTGGTGATAGGCCAGACCGCCGAGATCGGCGACGACTGCACCATCTACCAGGGCGTCACGCTGGGCGGCACCTCGCTGGGCCGCGGCACCAAGCGTCACCCGACGCTGGGGCGCGGCGTGATCGTCGGCGCCAACGCCCAGGTGCTGGGGGGCTTCACGGTCGGCGACGGTGCGCGGGTCGGGTCGGGCGCGGTGGTGATGAAGCCGGTGCCGGCCGGCGCCACTGCGGTGGGCAACCCGGCGCGCATCATCCAGGCCGAAGCCGATTCGGCGCGTGAAGCGGTGGCGGCCAAGATGGGCTTTTCGGCCTATGGCGTGACGCAGGGCGACGACCCGGTGTCGCAGGCGATGAAGGGCTTGATCGACAGCGCCGCCGGCCAGGAACACCAGATTGCGCTGCTGTGGCAAGCTATCGAGAAGCTGTCGTCTGGGGCGCGTGAACTGCCGGGCCAGGACTGCGTGCCGCGGGACGCGCAGACGACCGAGAATTTCGACGCCGAACGGCTGAACCGGCTGGTCAAGTAGCCGGCAGTACGGGCCGGGTCAGCCCGAATCAGCCCACCGTCGGCCGGATCGCGCTTTTCGGCCTGAAGGCCTTGCAGACCGCCTCGTCGCAGTCCAGGTAAGGCCCGCCTATCAGGTCGATGCAATAGGGCACGGCGGCAAAGATGCCGGGCACCGGCGGCTCGACCTGGGGCAAGCCCTGCAGCGTCTCGGCGATGGCCTTGGGCTGGCCGGGCAGGTTGATGATCAGCGCCCGGCCGCGGATAACGGCCACCTGGCGCGACAGGATCGCGGTCGGCACGAAACGCAGGCTGACCTGGCGCATCTGCTCGCCAAAGCCCGGCATCACCCGGTCGGCCACCGCCAGCGTGGCCTCGGGCGTGACGTCGCGCGGCGCCGGGCCGGTGCCGCCGGTGGTCAGCACCAGATCGCAGCCGGCCTCGTCCACCAGCTCGCGCAGCGCGGCGCTGATGCCGTCCTGCTCGTCGGGGATCAGCCGGGTTTCCCAGGCGATCGGGTTCCTGATCACGCGCGTCAACCAGTCGCGCAGCGCCGGGATGCCTTTGTCCTCGTAGACGCCGGCCGAGGCGCGGTCGCTGACCGAGACCAGGCCTATCGTCACCGGCTCGAATGTGCCGGCGGCCTCAGTCATCATCCTGCTCCTCGTCGTCGGGGGCGTCGCCCGGATCGATCTCCAGCTTCAGCCAGGGCTTGACGAACTGGAACAGCTCGCGGTAGCCACGGCCGTTGCGTTGCTCGGGCGCCGCGGCGGCGTCCTTGCGCGCGGCGCGCAACAGGCTGCGCAGGCGCTGCAGGTCGCTCTGCGGAAATTCCGTGGCCCAGCGGGTCGAGGCCTCGTCGTCGGCCACCAGCTCGTCGCGCCAGCGCTCGACTTCGTGCAGCAGCAGCGTGTCCTTGGCCGAGCCGAGCTTGAAGGCGTCCACCGCCTCGCGCAGCGGCGCCTCGTCGGCAAAGCGCATCTGCTTGCCGATGTACTGCAGCTGGCGCCGCTTGCCCTCGAAGCTGCGGGTGCGGTGGTATTGCTCGATCGCGTCGCGCAGGATCTCGGGCATCACGGTCGCGGCCAGCCGCTTGGCCGGCAGCTCGACCAGGTCCTCGCCCAGCGACTGCAGGTCGTGCGCCTGCTGTTTGCGCTTGGTCTTGCTGGGCTTGTCGGGCACGTAGACGTGGACGGGGCGTTCTTCAGGGGGTTGGCTCATGGGCCGGGTGGTCTCTATGGGGATGGCTATCATTGTCGCCCACCTACGCCAGAACGCCCCACACATGTCCGGTTCCACGATGTCCCAGGGTTTCGCCTACAACCGCGAGCAGTTCCAGCAGATCATCGACGACACGCTGGCGATCGCCCGGG
>CANGHK010000065.1 GCA_947453625.1 Burkholderiales bacterium | reverse complement strand
GATCGAGGCACCCGCCGGGTTCGGCGGGCGCAGCGTTCGCTTTCGGGGGTGATCAGCCGTGCTTGGCGTCGAAGAACTGCGCGTCTTCGGTCGAGCCATGCAACGCGCCGGTCGAGGCCTTGGCTTCGATCGTCGTGGTCACCGCGTCGAAGTAGCCGGTGCCGACCTCGCGCTGGTGCTTGACGGCGGTGAAGCCGCGGTCGGCCGCGGCGAATTCCTTTTGCTGCAGCTCGACGAAGGCCGTCATGTTGTTGCGGGCGTAGCCATAGGCCAGGTCGAACATGCCGTAGTTCAGGCTGTGGAAGCCGGCCAGCGTGATGAACTGGAACTTGTAGCCCATCGCGCCCAGCTCGCGCTGGAACTTGGCGATGGTGGCGTCGTCCAGGTTCTTCTTCCAGTTGAAGCTGGGCGAGCAGTTGTAGGCCAGCAGCTTGCCCGGGAACTTGGCGTGGATCGCGTCGGCGAACTGCTTGGCTATGGCCAGATCCGGCGTGCCGGTCTCGCACCAGATCAGGTCGGCGTACTCGGCGTAGGCCAGGCCGCGGCTGATCGCCTGGTCCATGCCGTTGCGGCTGCGGTAGAAGCCCTCGACGGTGCGCTCACCGGTCAGGAAAGGCTTGTCGATGTCGTCGACATCGCTGGTGACCAGGTCGGCCGCTTCGGCATCGGTGCGGGCAAGCAGTATGGTGGGCACGCCCATCACGTCGGCGGCCAGGCGGGCTGCGATCAGCTTGGAGCAGGCTTCCCGCGTGGGCACCAGCACCTTGCCACCCATGTGGCCGCATTTCTTGGCCGCGGCCAGCTGGTCTTCGAAGTGAACACCGGCGGCACCGGCTTCGATCATCGCCTTCATCAGTTCGAAGGCGTTGAGCACGCCGCCGAAACCGGCTTCGGCATCGGCCACGATGGGGGCGAAGAAGTCGATGTCGTTCTTGCCTTCGCTCCACTGGATCTGGTCGGCGCGGGCGAAGGTCGAGTTGATCTTCTTGACGACCTTGGGCACCGAGTCCACCGAGTACAGCGACTGGTCGGGGTACATCTCGCCATTGCTGTTGGCGTCGCCGGCGACTTGCCAGCCCGACAGATAGATCGCCTTCAGGCCGGCCTTGACCTGCTGCATGGCCTGGTTGCCGGTCAGCGCGCCCAGCGTGTTGACGAAGGGCTCGGTGTTGATCAGGTTCCAAAGCTTGTCGGCGCCGCGCTTGGCCAGCGTGTGGTCGACTTGCAGGCTGCCACGCAGGCGCACCACGTCGGCGGCGCTGTAGCCGCGCTTGATGCCCTTCCAGCGCGGGTTCTCGGCCCAGTCTTTTTCGAGGGCGGCAATTTGCTGGTCGCGGGTCAATGTGGTCATGGAAAGCTCCTTGGGGTGGATCAAGACAATTGGATGAATCGATGGATCAAGTGTGCACCGGCGCCATCGAAGTTTTGACACTTATGTCTTATAGAAGACCAAACATTGTTATCATATAAATCAATGACTTACAGAAAAAAATTCATGATATGAAATCGCATTTGGCTTTGCGAAAACTCTTGCTGCGCTGCAGCATGACTGTATTCCGCATTATGGAATTGGGCTTTCCCCATGTGAAAGCGCGGGCTGCACGTACACGCCGCGGCGTTGCTCGGGCTTGCGTGGCAGGCCCTTCCACTTGACTTGGCGCAAGGTCGGCCCAGGCAAGCGGGCCAACAACAAGCCAACAATAGGGTTCTCCCTGGTAACGCTGATTGAAAGTGACCGCCATGAGCGTGAATGTCCATGCCAAGGGTTCGGCATCCGGCCGGGCAGCCCGGCTGCCCCGCCCCGCCCGCCCCGATGTGCCGGCTTTGCCGCCGCTGCAACGCCTTGACCGCTGCCACCACAAGATGGTCGAGATGCTGGCCGACATGAGCCAACTGGTCGATCAGCTGGCCAGCCAGGGGGCGGACGCCGCCATGCGCGCCCGGGCGCTGGCGGTGTACAAATTCTTCTCGACCTCCGCTCGCCAACACCATGCGGACGAAGAGACGCTGGTCTTCCCGCTGCTGATCCGGTCCGGGGATGCGGCGCTGACAAGGCATGTGCTCAGGCTGCAGCAAGACCATGGCTGGCTCGAGGAAGACTGGCTGGAAATCGCGCCGCAACTGCAGGCCGTCGCCTATGGCCACAGCGGCTATGACCTGGAGAGCCTGCGCCAGGCCGTGGCGGTGTTCTCGGTGCTCTACCGAGAGCACATCGCGCTGGAGGAGACCTTGATCTACCCCGAGGCGAGACGCCAGCTTGCCGTCGAGGTCGAGGCCGCTCGCGGTGAACAGCGCCTGCCGGCCGGCACGGCCGAGCCTGGGACCGTGCCCCCGGGCGTCGCTTGACGCATTGCCTGCTGGCCAGCGTGGGTCGCTGCTGCCGGGTCCTTGCCCGGCGTACCGGCTAGACCCCCAGCGCGGTCGTCTTCTTCACCGTGCGCAGCACCAGCATGGAGTTCGACCGCATCACCCCGGGCAGGCGGGGCAGCACCTCGGCGTGCAGGCGCTCCAGGTCTTCGGCGTCGCGGTAGGCAAAGCGCACCAGGTAGTCGTTGGCGCCGGCGACATAGAAGCAGTCCAGGATTTCCGGCGTGTCGCGCACCGCCTGCTCGAAGGCCTCCAACTGCTGTGGCTGGGTGCTCTCCAGGTTGACGATGGTGTAGCTGGTGCCGTGGCGCCCCACCCGCTTCGGGTTCAGCAAGGCCACATAGCGGTCGATCACGCCGCTGTCCTCCAGCGCCTTGACCCGCCGCAGGCAGGCCGACGGTGACAGATGGACGCGCTGCGCGAGGTCCTGGTTCGAGAGCCTGCCGTCCTGCTGCAACTCGGTCAGGATCAGCCGGTCTATCGCATCCAGTTGCAGTTCAGGGTTTGAGCTTCGCATGAAATTTCAACTCCGTGGTCTTGCGCCGCATGATATTGCGCGAATCGGGGAAACCCCAGGTTCAAGACGCGAGCACATTGCGCACCCTCTTGTCTACACTCGATGCGCTTGTCACAAGCTGTGTCCTAGCCGGGTGCCACCGCCAGTGGCCACCCCCTGAATCCACCCCAGGAGCCTCACCATGAACAAAGCCGTCGATCCCGCGCTGATGCAAGCCGCCGAACAGCTGGGTGCCGCCACCGGCAACCAGAAGCTGGACGCCTACTGGATGCCCTTCACCGCCAACCGGCAGTTCAAGAAGTCGCCTCGGCTTTTCGTCAAGGCCGCCGGCATGCACTACTGGACCGACGAAGGCCGGCAGATCCTGGACGGCGTGGCCGGCCTGTGGTGCGTCAACGCCGGACATGCCCGGCCCAGGATCGTGCAGGCGATACAGGACCAGGCGGCAGAGATGGACTTCGCGCCGCCCTTCCAGATGGCCCACCCCAAGGCTTTCGAGCTGGCCGACAAGGTCTCCAAGCTGACCCCGGCGGGGCTGAACAAGGTGTTCTTCACCAACTCGGGTTCCGAGTCGGTGGAGACGGCGCTGAAGATGGCGCTGGCCTACCACCGCGTGCGCGGCGAGGGCACGCGCACCCGGCTGATCGGCCGCGAGCGCGGTTACCACGGCGTCAATTTCGGCGGTATCTCGGTCGGCGGCATGGTGGCCAACCGCAAGCAGTTCGGCACGATGCTGGCCGGTGTCGACCACCTGCGCCACACCCATGACCCGGCGCGCAACGCGTTCTCCATCGGTCAACCCGAGCATGGCGCCGAGCTGGCCGAGGACCTGGAGCGCATGGTGGCGCTGCACGACGCGTCGACCATCGCGGCGGTGATCGTCGAGCCGGTGGCCGGGTCCACCGGCGTGCTGGTGCCGCCCAAGGGTTACTTGAACAAGCTGCGCGAGATCTGCGACAAGCACGGCATCCTGCTGATCTTCGACGAGGTGATCACCGGATTCGGCCGCACCGGCAACCCGTTTGCGTCGCAGACCTTCGGCGTCACGCCCGACATGATCGTGATGGCCAAGGGCCTGACCAACGGCAGCGTGCCGATGGGCGCGGTGGCCGTCAAGCAGCACATCCACGACGCCTTCATGAACGGCCCCGAGCACCTGATCGAGTTCATGCACGGTTACACCTACTCGGCCCACCCGCTGGCCTGCGCCGCCGGCCTGGGCACGCTGGCCACCTACGAGGACGAGGGCCTGCTGACCCGCGCCTCGCAGATGGCGGATTATTTCGCCCAGGCGGTGCACTCGCTGCGCGGCGAGCCCAACGTGATCGACATCCGCAACATCGGTCTGGTCGGCGGGGTCGAGCTGGCGCCGCTGCCTGGCGAGCCCGCCAAGCGCGCCTTCAACATCTTCCTCGACTGCTACGAGCGCGGCGTGCTGCTGCGCACCACCGGCGACACGGTGGCGCTGTCGCCGCCGTTGATCATCGAGCGCGGGCAGATCGACCAGTTGGTCGACACCTTGCGCGGGTCGATCCGGCGCAACAGCTGATCGTCCAGCCGCCCCGGCCGGCACTGCATTGCACTCGCCACCCAGCAAGGAAACTGCCTAGCGCGCCGCCATGCATTTCCTCAGCGCCGACCGTGAACTCGCACGCCATTCGTACTACGCCGCCACGGCGCAGCGCGAAGCGAGCTACCCGGCGCTGCAGGGCGATGCACGCTGCGACGTGGCCGTCGTCGGCGGCGGCTTGACGGGCTTGTCGGCCGCGATCGAGCTGGCCGACAAGGGCTTCTCGGTGCGATTGCTGGAAGCGCGGCAGGTGGGTTTCGGCGCCAGCGGGCGCAACGGGGGCCAGGCCATCCACGGTCTGGCCTGCGACCCGGCGCTGATCGAGCGCCAGCTCGGCCCGGCCGAGGCGCAGCGGGTGTTCGGCATGACGATCGAGGCGCTGGACTTGATCCGTGCCCGCTGTGCGCGCTTCGGCATTGATTGCGACTGGCGCGACGGCAACCTCGGCGTGGCCACCAGCGCCGGCAAGGCGCGCGAACTGCTGGCCAGCGCCGACCACCTGGCCCAGGTCTATGGCTACCCGATGCAGTGCATCGCCGCGCCCGACCTGTCGCAATGGATAGACAGCCCGCGCTACCAGGCCGCGGTGCACGACCCCCGCTCGGGCCACCTGCATCCGCTGAAGTACACGCTGGGCCTGGCGCGGGCCGCGGCCAGCCTGGGCGTGGTGATCCATGAGGACACGCCGGTCGAGGCTGTCGCACCCGGCAACACGCCAGGCGCAGCCACCACGCTGCACATGGCCAACGGACGCGTCACCGCCAGCCAAGTGCTGCTGGCCGGCAACACCTACCTGGGCGGCCTGGCGCCGCGGGTGGCCGCGCGCATCATGCCGGTGGGCACCTATATCGTGGCGAGCGAGCCGGTGGGGGCCGACCTGGCGCGCCGATTGATCCCTTGCGGCGCGGCGGTATGCGACAACAACTTCGTGCTCGACTACTTCCGCTTCAGCGCCGACCACCGCCTGCTCTTCGGCGGCCGGGTCAGCTACAGCACCGCCACGCCGGCCGACCTGACCGAGAGCCTGCGCGCGCGCATGGCGCTGACCTTCCCGGCACTGGCGGCCACGCCCATCAGCCATGCCTGGGGCGGCTTCGTCGACATCTCGATGAACCGCGCGCCCGATTTCGGCCGCCTGCCCGAGGCGCCGCAGGTCTATTTCCTGCAAGGCTTTTCCGGCCACGGTCTGGCACTGAGCGGCCTGGCCGGCCGCCTGGTGGCCGAGGCCATGGCTGGCGACGCCAGCCGCCTCGACACCTTCGCGCGGCTCAAGCACCGCCCATTTCCGGGCGGCCGCTGGCTGCGCACACCCGCACTGGTGCTGGGCATGGCCTGGTACCGCCTGAAAGACGCCCTCGCATGAGTCTTGAAACTGCAGACATCGAAAGCGGCGCCGCGCCGCGCAAGCCCCTCGTGCTGGTGCCGGCCTGCAATCGGCTGTCGGGTGACCACCTTTTCCACATGGCGGGCAAGAAATACGTCGACGCGGTGCGCCTGGCCGGCTGCACGCCGCTGATCGTGCCCACCGCCGAGCCTGACGAACTGGCCGCGCTGCTGGACCTGGCCGATGGCGTGCTGCTGACCGGGTCGAAGAGCAATGTCCATCCGCGCCACTTCGACGAGGCGGTGCACGACCCCGCCTTGCCGCTAGACCCCGACCGCGACGCCTGGACCCTGGCGCTGATCCCGCTGGCGATCGCGCGCGGCCTGCCGCTGTTCGCGATCTGCCGCGGTGCGCAGGAGGCCAACGTGGCGCTGGGCGGCTCGCTGTACCAGGCCGTGCAGGAAGCGGTGACCGAAGCCGGCCCGTTGGCCGATCACCGCGCGCCCGAGGGCCAGCCGCCCGAGCTGCAGTACGCGGCGGCTCATCCTGTCAACCTGGTGCCTGGCGGCCTGCTCGCCAGCCTGGGCTTGCCGGCCCGCTTCGAGGTCAATTCCCTGCACGGCCAGGCCGTCAAGCGGCTGGCGGCCGGGCTGCGGGCTGAGGCGCTGGCGCCCGACGGCCTGGTCGAGGCCTTCTCGGTCGCCGGCGCACCCGGCTTCGCGCTCTGCGTGCAATGGCACCCGGAGTGGCTGGCGGCCGACAACCCGGTGTCGATGCGGATGCTGCAGGCCTTTGGCGCGGCGGCCCGGGCTTATCGCGACCGGCACAAGCCCGTGGCATAACACTGCTCCCAAAACCGGCGATGCCGCCCGCCGACCCGCAGCCGCAAGACGACCTGAGATCCCCATGGTGAACCGAGAAAACTTCAACTTCGCCGATCTGGAGAACTGGCTCAACGAGCAGCGGGTGACCGAGATCGAATGCCTGGTGCCCGACCTGACCGGGGTGGCGCGCGGCAAGATCCTGCCGCGCGAGAAGTTCACCGAGGACCGCGGCATGCGCCTGCCCGAGGCCGTGGTGGCGATGGGCGTGACCGGCGAGTTCCCGGAGGAAGGGCCGTATTACGACGTCATCAGCCCGACCGACCGCGACATGCACCTGCAGCCCGACCCGACCACTGCGCGCATCGTGCCCTGGGCCACCGACCCGACGGCGCAGGTGATCCATGACTGCTACGACAAGGACAACAAGCTCGTGCCGTTCGCGCCGCGCTCGGTGCTGCGCCGGGTCTGCGATCTCTACGCCGCGAAAGGTTGGAAGCCGGTGGTCGCACCCGAGCTCGAGTTCTACCTGGTGGCGCGCAACACCGACCCCGACATGCCGCTCAAGCCCCCGATTGGCCGCAGCGGCCGGGCCGAAACCTCCCGCCAGGCCTATTCGATAGACGCCGTCAACGAGTTCGACCCGCTGTTCGAGGATGTCTACGCCTATTGCGAGAAGATGGGATTGAACGTCGACACGCTGATCCACGAGGTGGGTGCCGGGCAGATGGAGATCAACTTCTTCCACGATCACCCGCTGGGCCTGGCCGACGAGGTCTTCCTCTTCAAGCGCACGGTGCGCGAGGCGGCGCTGCGCCATGACATGTACGCCACCTTCATGGCCAAGCCGATCGCCGGCGAGCCCGGCAGCGCGATGCACATCCACCAGAGCGTGGTCGATGCGGTCACCGGCGACAACATCTTCAGCAACCCGGACGGCACACCGAGCAAGGCGTTCTACTGGTTCATCGGCGGCCTGCAGCGCTACATCCCGGCGGCGATGGCGCTGTTCGCGCCCTATGTCAACAGCTACCGCCGGCTGGCGCGCTTCACCGCCGCGCCGATCAACATCCAGTGGGGCACCGACAACCGCACCGTGGGCATACGCAGCCCGCTGGCCTCCAAGCAGGCCAGGCGGATCGAGAACCGGGTCATAGGCGCCGACGCCAACCCCTATGTCGCGCTGGCCGCGACCATGGCCTGCGGCTACCTCGGCATCACCCAGCAGATCGAGCCCACGCCGGAGTGCAAGGGTGACGCCTACCTGGGCGACTTCCAGCTGCCGCGCAGCCTGGGCGAGGCGCTGGCGCTGCTGCGCGCCGAGACCAACCTGCACGATGTGCTGGGCGCGTCCTTCATCACCGTCTACACCGAGGTCAAGGAGATCGAGTACGCCGAGTTCATGAAGGTGATCTCGCCCTGGGAGCGCGAACACCTCCTGCTTCATGTCTGACGTCTAGGAGCCCACGATGAGCACCGATCAAACCCCGCGCAGCACCGCCAGCTGGCAAGCCGCCGACGCCGCGCATTTTCTGCACCCCTTCACCGATTTCAAGTCGCTGGCCCAGAAAGGCTCGCGCATCATCACCCGGGCCGACGGCATCTACTTGTGGGATTCAGAGGGCCGCAAGTTGCTCGACGCGATGAGCGGGCTGTGGTGCGTCAACGTCGGCTACGGCCAGCAGGCGCTGGTCGACGCGGCGGCCCGACAGATGCGCGAACTGCCCTTCTACAACGCGTTCTTTCAGACCGCCACGCCGCCGGCCATCGAACTGGCCGAACTGCTGGCCACGGTGACGCCCGCTGGCTTCCAGCATGTGTTCTTCACCGGATCGGGCTCGGAAGGCAACGACACCGTGGTGCGCATGGTGCGGCGCTACTGGGACATCCTGGGCCAGCCCGGGCGCCAGGTGATCATCAGCCGCAACAACGCCTACCACGGCTCGACGATGGCCGGCGCCTCGCTGGGCGGCATGAGCGGCATGCACGCCCAAGGGGGGCTGCCCATCCCCAATATCGTGCATATCGAGCAGCCCTATTGGGTAGCGCATGGCCAGGGCATGAGCCGCGACGCCTTCGGGCTGAAGGCGGCCGGCTGGCTGGAGGACAAGATCCTGGCCATGGGCGCCGACAAGGTGGCGGCCTTCATCGGCGAACCCATACAGGGCGCGGGTGGCGTGATCATCCCGCCCGCCACCTACTGGCCCGAAATCCAGCGCATCTGCGACAAGCACGGCATCCTGCTGGTCAGCGACGAGGTGATCTGCGGTTTCGGCCGCACCGGCCATTGGTTCGGCTGCGAGACCTTGGGCTTCAAGCCCGACCTGATGACCTTCGCCAAGGGCGTGACCAGCGGCTACATCCCGCTGGGCGGCGTGATGGTGGGCGAGCGCATCGCCCGGGTGCTGATCGAGCGCGGCGGCGAGTTCGAGCATGGCTATACCTACTCGGGCCACCCGGTGGCCTGTGCGGTGGCGCTGGCCAATGTGCGGCTGATCCAGCAACTCGATCTGGTCGGCCATGTGCACGACGACGTGGGCCCGTATCTTGCTGAGGGTTTTGCCAGCCTGCGAGACCATCCGCTGGTGGGTGACGCCGAGACCTGCGGCTTGATGGGGGCGATCCTGCTCGTCAAGGACCGGGCCAGGTTGACGCCGTTCGACGCTGCCGTGGGGGATGGCGGTGGCATAGGCATGGTCTGCCGCGGCCACTGCTTTTCCAATGGACTGGTGATGCGGGCGGTGGGCAACCGCATGATCATCGCGCCGCCGCTGGTGATCACGCGGGCGCAGATCGACGAGATGATGGCGCTGATCCGCCGCTGTCTCGACCTGACACTGGCCGACGCGCGGCGCGAGGGCTGGCTGTGAGTGAACGTATGGCAGGCGGCAGTTGCGCGCCCGCAACCCCGCCGGCAACCGGGCGAATGTCCTGATCAACAGACGGACATTCTCGGCTTAGACTGTGGTGCTCAATCGCAAAAGTGCTTAAAAGTCCGAGAGCTTGTTTTTCATTCTGGAGATCGATCCATGAAGATGTTCCATCTGTCGCTCGGCCTGATCGGCCTGGCCGCCACCCTGTGCTGCGCCGGCCTGGCCAGGGCGCAGGAAGAGGAGCGGGTCCTCAACGTCTACAACTGGTCCGACTACATCGCCGACGACACGATCAAGGCCTTCGAGAAGGAAACCGG
This sequence comes from Burkholderiales bacterium, assembly GCA_947453625.1. Classification (GTDB taxonomy): domain Bacteria; phylum Pseudomonadota; class Gammaproteobacteria; order Burkholderiales; family Burkholderiaceae_C; genus Pseudaquabacterium. The sequence continues at coordinate 14,787 of CANGHK010000065.1, read as the reverse complement.
GATCCAGGTCCGCTATGACAACTACGACAACAACGAGATCCTGCATGCCAAGCTGGTGGCCGGCAAGACCGGCTACGACGTGGTCGTGCCGTCGTCGTACTGGGGCAAGTTGCAGGCCGATGGCGGCCTGCTGCGCAAGATCGACAAGGCCAAGATTCCCAACCTGAAGAACCTAGACCCGGAGATCGAGGCCACCCTGGCCAAGCTCGACCCGGGCAACCAGTTCATGGTCGACTGGCTGTGGGGTTACACCACGGTGGGCATCAACGTCGACAAGGTCCGCGCCGCGCTGGGCGCCCTGCCCATGCCCGACAACGCCTGGGACCTGGTGTTCAAGCCCGAGTACATGGCCAAGTTGAAGAACTGCGGCGTGTCCTACCTCGATTCGCCCACCGACATCGTCCCGGCCGCGCTGCACTACCTGGGCAAACCGCCGTTCACCCGCAACGCCGCCGATTTCCAGGCCGTGCCCGCCCTGCTGAAGGCGGTGCGGCCCTACGTGACGCTGTTCAGTTCGTCGGGCTACATCAACGACATGGCCAACGGCAGCCTGTGCGTTGCGCTCGGCTGGTCGGGCGACATCAACATCGCGCGCCAGCGCGCGATCGACGGCAAGACCGGCCAGAACATCCAGGCCCTTATCCCCAAGACCGGCGGCGTGCTGTTCTTCGACACCATGGTGATCCCGGTCGACGCGCCTCACCCCGACAACGCCCACAAGTTCATCAACTACATCCTCAGGCCAGAGATCCACGCGGCGCTGACCAACAAGGTCTTCTACGCCAACCCGAACCTGGCGTCGCGCAAGTTCATCAAGCCCGAGGTGGCCAACAACCCGACCGTCTTCCCGCCCGAGGCCGACATGAAACGCATGGCCCTGCCCGACGCGGTGACCAACGACATCCGGCGCTCGATGACGCGCATCTACACCGCCTTCAAGACCGGCGTTTGAATGCCCACTCCCGCAGCGCCTTCGGCGCTGGGCTGCAAGTTTTTGCTCTCTGACGCCATGGACCACCCCTATCTGTCGATCGAGGACGTCGTCAAGGATTTCTCCGGCGTCAAGGCAGTCAACCATGTGACCCTGGACATCGCCAAGGGCGAGATCTTCGCGCTGCTGGGCTCGTCAGGCTGCGGCAAGACCACCTTGCTGCGCATGCTGGCCGGCTTCGAGGCGCCGACCTCGGGCCGCATCGTGCTCGACGGGGTCGACCTGGCCGCGATGGAGCCCTATTCGCGGCCCATCAACATGATGTTCCAGTCCTACGCGCTGTTTCCGCACCTGTCGGTGTGGGAGAACATCGCCTTCGGCCTGAAGCGCGAGGGCATGGCCCGCGACAGGATCGCGGCGCGGGTCGACTCGATGCTCAAGCTGGTGCAACTCGGCGCTTACGCCAAGCGCAAGCCGCACCAGCTCTCGGGCGGCCAGCAGCAGCGGGTGGCGCTTGCGCGAAGCCTGGCCAAGGCGCCGCAGTTGCTGCTGCTCGACGAGCCGCTGGGCGCGCTGGACAAGAAGCTGCGCGAGGAGACCCAGATCGAGCTGAGCCACATCATCCGCGACGTCGGCGTCACCTGCGTGATGGTCACCCACGACCAGGAAGAGGCCATGACCATGGCCAGCCGGATCGCGGTGATGAGCGAGGGCCGCATCCTGCAGGTGGGCGCGCCCAGCGAGGTCTACGAGACGCCGGCCACCCGCTTCGTCGCCGACTTCATCGGCAACGTCAACCTGATGGAGGGTGTGCTGTCGGTCGACGAGAGCGACCACTGCGTGATCACTTGCGCCGACTGCCGCCACCATGTCGGCCACGGCATCACCGGCACCGAGGGTATGGCCGTGGCGGTGGCGATACGGCCCGAGAAGATACACCTAGGGCGCCATGCCCCGGCCGACGCCTTCAACCGCGTCGAGGGCGCGGTCAAGGCGATGTCGTATTTCGGCAGCTTCACCGTCTACCACCTGGCCCTGGCCAGCGGTGCCACGCTCAAGGTCAGCGTCAACAACGCCCAGCGCCACCGCGACGATGAGATCGCCGCCGGCGACAGGGTCTGGGCCCATTGGTCGCGCAGCGCCCATGTGGTGCTGACGCAGTGAACGAGTCGGCGGCGCGCGGCGCGGTGGGGCCGACCGGCCGGCTGGGCGGGCTGCGAGCCCAATTGCGCGGCCGCAGTCTGGTGATCGCGATCCCCTTTGGCTGGCTGCTGGTGTTCTTCCTGGCACCCTTCCTGATCGTGCTGGACTACAGCGTCTCGGAGATGGGGGCGGTGCGGCCGGAGGCCATCGTCAGCGCCGCCGACGGCCTGCTCAAGCTGTCGATCAAGTACGGCAACTACCTGGCGATCTTCGGTGACGACCTGTACGTCAAGGCCTATGCATCCAGCCTCAAGTACGCCGCGATCACCACGCTGCTGTGCCTGGCGCTGGGCTACCCCTTCGCCTATTTCATGGCCCGCGCCCGGCCCGGCTTGCAGCCGGCGCTGCTGATGGGCGTGATGCTGCCGTTCTGGACTTCCTTCCTGCTGCGGGTCTATGCCTGGAAGGGCTTGCTCGACGACGGTGGCCTGGTGTCGGCGTTGCTGATCTTCACCGGCCTGGACCCGCTGATGGCCGCCAGCGGCATGATCGCCAGCGCCGGCAAGTTCATGAACACGCCGTTCTCGCTGGTCATAGGCATGGCCTACACCTACCTGCCGTTCATGGTGCTGCCGCTCTACGCCAACCTGGCCAAGATGGACCTGGCGCTGCTCGAGGCCGCCGCCGACCTGGGCGCCACCCGCTTCAAGGCCTTCTGGCTGATCACCGTGCCGCTGTCGCGCGCCGGCATCATCGCCGGGTCCATGCTGGTGTTCATCCCCTGCGTCGGCGAGTTCGTGATCCCCGAACTGCTGGGTGGCCCGCAGACGCTGATGATAGGCCGCGTGCTGTGGGACGAGTTCTTCAGCAACAACGACTGGCCGATGGCCTCGACCGTGGCGGTGGTGCTGGTGCTGCTGATCGTCGTGCCGCTGGCGATATTCAACAAATACCAGGCCGAAGCGCAGGAGCAAGGGCGATGACGGCGGCCAGCCGTGGCTTGTTCGGTGCCCGCGCCGCACGCAACTTCGGGCGTGGCTGGCTGCTGGCGGTCTTCGTCTTCCTCTACCTGCCCATCGTCACGCTGGTGGCCTACTCGTTCAACAACTCGCCGTTGCCCACGGTGTGGGGCGGCTTCACGCTGAAGTGGTATGTCAAGCTGGCCAGCGATCGCGAGATCCTCGACGGCCTGGGCTTGTCGCTGAAGATCGCTTTTCTGTCGGCCACCGCGTCCACCGTGCTGGGCACGCTGGCCGCGTTCACGCTGGTCAAGTACCGGCGCTTCGGCGGCCGCACGCTGTTCTCGGGCATGGTCAACGCCCCGCTGGTGATGCCCGAGGTGATCATCGGTCTGTCGCTGCTGCTGATGCTGGTGGCCTTGCAGCGCACCCTGGGCTCGGGCTTGTTCGACCGCGGGCTGATGACGATCTGGCTGGGCCACCTGCTGCTGGGCATGTCCTACGCCACGGTGGTGATACAGGCCAGGCTGACCGACCTGAACCCGCAGTTCGAAGAGGCGGCGATGGACCTGGGGGCGCGGCCGTTACAGGTCTTCGTGCTGGTCACCTTGCCGCTGATCCTGCAGGCCCTGGCCTCGGCCTGGCTGCTGACCTTCAGCCTGTCGCTCGACGACGTGGTGGTCTCGGCATTTTTGTCCGGACCGGGATCGACGACGATGCCGCTGGTGATCTTTTCGCGCGCCAGGCTGGGCCTGAACCCCAGCGTCAACGCCGTGGCCACCGTGATCATCGCGGTGGTGGCGTTCTGCGTCACCGTGGGCAGCGTGCTGATCGCGCGCGCCGAGCGCAAACGCGCCGCCGAGATCAATGCCGCGCAACGCGGCGCGGCCTGAATTCCACCTGTCCACATCACTGTTGAAAATGGCGAGGAGCCAACGATGACCTCCAACAAACTCACCCCCTGCGCGATCGCCGTGCTGGCCGCGCTGCTGGCCTGCGCCCCGGCCGCCCAAGCCCAGAGCAACGACGATCTGCTGAAGGAATTGCGGGCGCTGCGCCAGCGCGTCGAGGACCTGGAGTCCAAGCTGAAAGCCCCGGCCGCGCCAGCCGCCCCCGCCGCCGCCAACACGCAGTGGGGCATGACGCCACAGCAGGTGCAGGACTTCAACCGCATCGCGGTCAAGACCGAGGCGCTGGAGGACGCGGTCGAGGCCCAGGGGCTGAAGAGCCTGAAGATAAGCGGCTACATCGACCCGACCTATGTGTGGAACAAAAATCAGCAGCGCGCCGGCTTCCAGTTCCTCAACCGGGTGTCGGACGACGGCTACAACTACGACAACTCCTACTTCGGCGTCGCAAGCATCGATTTCCAGAAGGAGATGGAGGGCGGCATCAAGTGGCGGCTGACGCTGATGCCCAACCGCGGCGCCGGGTCCATCGCCGACGCTGGCGGCAATTCGATCGTCCACGAGGCCTCGGTGTCGGTGCCGCTGGGCGACCTGCAGACCCGCTTCCTGGCCGGCCAGATTCCCGACTGGTCGGGCTACGAGTACATCCAGCCCACCCAGACCAAACTGGTTACGCGCGGCCTGCTGCTCGACTTCATCGAGCCCACCGCCTACACCGGCATCGGCATGGAATACCTCCGCGGCAAGTGGGACACCAAGTGGCTGCTGGCCAACTTCAACAGCACCAAGCAGGCGCAGAAAGCGCGCTCGCCGGTGCTGGCCTACCGCGTGGACTACGCCAAGGGCGAGTTCAACGGCTTCGGCTTTGCCGGCGTGCATGGCAAGGTGGCCAATGCCCGCGATGTCGATGCGGCAAGCCCTGCCAGCAGCATGCTCAACATGATCGAGGCCGACGCCTACTTCATCCGCGGTGACTTCACCTGGCAGGGCCAGATCGGCATCGGTGGCCAGCAGCGCGCGGCGATCAGCGCCGACCCGGTCAGCGGCGCGCTGCGCGACTCGCGCTGGCTGGGCGCATCCACGCTGCTGGCCTACAAGTTCATACCGCGCTGGGAGGTGGTGGGCCGGTTCGACTACATCAAGAACGACAAGAACGGCGGCGGCTTGCTGGGCTACACCGTGGCCGACGGCCGCAACGGCATCGGGCCTGGCGTCTCGGGGCTTGACGCGACAGGCGCCCCGATCTACGGTGATCCCGACAAGGGCGCCAACCGCATGGCGCTGGCGTTGGGCGTGAACTGGCTGCTCAACCTCAACACCGTGATCAAGACCGAGTACCGCTTCGACCAGGCCTCGCAAGCGGTGTTCTACGACGTCGCCAGCGGCGGTTACCGCAAGAGCAACCAGCTGTTCGGCACTTCGGTGGTCGTCAGCTTCTGATCTGCCCCGGCTTGACCCCGGCCTGACCGCGTCAGCTTGCGCCGGGGTCAGAATGGGGGCCTCACAGCAGCCGGGGAAGCGCGATGAAAGACCTTGGAGAACGCCTTGCCGCCCAGGGCGTGCACACGCTGGTGGCCCAGTTCACCGATGTGCTGGGCGTGGCGCGCGGCAAGTTCGTGCCGCTGGCGCATCTGGACGACCTGCTGACCGAGGGCGCCGGGTTCAGCGGCCCGTCCATCACCGGCACCGGGCTGCCGCGCTGCGGTCCGCGTTCAGAATATTGGGCCCGCGGCGCGGCCAGCACCGCGGTCGCCCTGCCCTGGCTGCCTGGTTACGCCCGCATCGTCTGCGACGGCTTTGTCGCCGGCGAGCCCTTCGAGTCCTGTCCGCGCCAGGTGCTGCGGCGCCAGGTGGCGCGGCTGCAGGCCAAGGGCTGGCACCTGCGCACCGGCATCGAGCCCGAGTTCTTCCTGCTCAAGCAGGTGGCCGGCCGCTGGCTGCCCGCCGACGACGCCGACCGCCTGCGCAAGCCCAGTTACGACCTGAAGAGCCTGCCACGCCAGCGCGGCTTCCTGCAGTCGCTGCAGCGGGCGCTGGAAGCCTGTGGCCTGGACGTGCTGCAGCTCGACCATGAGGACGCGCATGGCCAGTACGAGGTCAACTTCGGCCACGACGAGGTGCTGGCCAGCGCCGACCACCTGATGCTGTTCAAGCAGGCCGCCCACGCGCTGGCCGAGGAGCAGGGCATGGTCTTCTCGATGATGCCCAAGCCTTTTGCCGACCAGCCCGGCAGCGGGCTGCATTTCCATGTCTCGCTGTGGTCTGGCCTGGCGCTGGACCGCAACGGCAATGCCCGCAACCTGTTCGTGCCGCACCGCCCCGACGGCGCGCTGGATGCGGCGGGCCAGTTGTCGCTGCTGGGCCAGCACTTTGCCGCCGGTGTGCTGGCGCATTCGGCCGCCTTGTGCGCGCTGGCCGCGCCCACCGTCAACAGCTACAAACGGCTGGGGGTGGGCGAATCGATCTCGGGCACCACCTGGGCGCCCGCCTATGTGGCCCAGGGCCCGAACAACCGCACCGCGCTGGTCCGCACGCTGCATGGCCGTTTCGAGTGGCGCCTGCCCGACGCTAGCGCCAACCCCTACCTGATCAGCGCGGCGCTGATCGCCGCCGGGCTGGACGGCATCGAGCGCGACCTGCACCTGCCCGCGGCGGTCGAGGACGATTTGTTCGCCCTCAGCCTGGACCAGGTGCGCGAGCGCGGCCTTGCGCTGCTGCCGCAAGACCTGGGCGCGGCGCTCGATGCGCTGGCCGTGGACCCGGTGATCGCCGCAGCACTCGGGCCGGCGCTGCTGACGCAATTTCTGCAGCTCAAGCGCGAGGAGTTCACCGCCCATGCGCGCCACATCAGCGACTGGGAACTGGACCGCTATGCCGCCGCGTTCTGACCCGACCGAGCCCGGGCCGCCGGCGCTTCGGTCCTGATGCCGGCACCGCGCCCTCCGCTGCTGGCCTACACCTGCCTGGCCGCCAGCATGATGCTGGTGGGCAGCTATGTGGGCGCGTCGCGGCTGCTGGTGGCCACGCTGCCCATCTTCTTGCTGGCCTGGCTGCGCTTCGCCATCGCGGCGGTGGCGATGCTGGGCTGGGTGCGGCGCGCGCCGGGCGAACCCGCGCTGTCGGCGCATGACCGCAAGCTGTTGTTCTGGGAGAGTTTTCTCGGCAACGTGCTGTTCTCGGTCTGCATGTTGTCGGGCGTGGCGCTGACCTCGGCGCTGTCGGCCGGCGTGGTGATGGCCGGCCTGCCGGCGGCGGTGGCGCTGCTCAGCCGCTGGTGGCTGGGCGAGCGCATCGGCCGGCGCACGCTGGGGGCTATCGCCTGCGCGGCGTTGGGCATGCTGGTGCTGAGCTTGTCGCGCACCGGCCCGGTGGCTGCGGCGCCGGGTGCACTGGCTGATTCCTGGGCCGGCGCCAGCGGCCCGCTGATCGGCCATGCGCTGCTGCTGGGCGCGGTGTTCTGCGAGGCGGCCTATGTGGTGATCGGCAAGCGGCTGACCCACCGCGTCTCGCCGCGCCGCATCAGCGCGCTGATCAACCTGTGGGGCCTGGCGCTGATCACGCCGCTGGGCCTGTGGCAGGCGCTGAGCTTCGATTTCGGCCGCGTCAGCCTGCCGCTGTGGGCGCTGCTGCTGGGCTATGCCCTGGCCGCCAGCGTGGCCACCGTGTGGCTGTGGATGAAAGGCCTGGCGCAGGTGCCTGCGCCGCAGGCGGGGGTGTTCACCGTGCTGCTGCCGCTGGCCGCCGCGGCGGTGGGGGTGTTGCTGCTGGGCGAGCCCTTAGCCGCCGGCCACGGCGCGGCGCTGGTGCTGGCGCTGATCGGCCTGCTGCTGGCGACCTGGCCGGCGCGGCCCAACGGCTCAGGCTGACTGAACCGAATTCAACCCGACGCAGCCCCGCGCAGCACCGCCTCGTCGGCCACCAACACCCCGCGCTCGGTGATCAGGCCGCTGACCAGCCGGGCCGGCGTGACGTCGAAAGCCGGGTTCAGCGCCGGGCTGCCGTCGGGCACGACCTGCACCTCGGTGTGTTGGCCTGCGCCATCGCGGCCGCTGACATGCGTCAGTTCGCGCGCCGACCGGTGTTCTATCGGGATCTCGGCCAGGCCGTCACTCAGGCCCAGGTCCAGCGTCGAGAACGGCATCGCGACATAGAAGGGCAGGCCGTTGTCGCGCGCGGCCAGTGCCTTGAGGTAGGTGCCTATCTTGTTGCAGACATCGCCGCGCGCGGTGACCCGGTCGGCGCCGACGATCACCAGATCGACCTGGCCGCGCTGCATCAGGTGGCCGCCGGTGTTGTCGGCGATCACGGTGTGCGCCACGCCTTGCTGGCCCAGTTCCCAGGCGGTCAGGCTGGCGCCCTGGTTGCGCGGCCGGGTCTCGTCGACCCAGACATGCACCGCCAGCCCGCTGGCCTGGGCCAGGTAGACCGGCGCCAGCGCCGTGCCCCAGTCCACTGTTGCCAACCAACCGGCGTTGCAGTGGGTCAGAACGTTCAGCGTCCCGCCGGGTGACCGGGCCGCCAGCGCCTGCAGCAAAGCCAGGCCATGGCGGCCGATCGCGGCGTTGATCGCAACATCCTCCTCGGCGATCGCGTCGGCCAATTCCCAGGCCGCCGCCGCCCGTTGGGCTAGCGCCAGCGGCAGCAGTGCGTCGACCATGCGGCGCGTCGCCCAGGCCAGGTTGACGGCGGTGGGCCGGGCCGAATCGAGGCTGGACTGCGCCGCGCGCAGCGCCGCGTCGTCTGCGGCTTGCCGGCACTGCAGCGCGATGCCGTAAGCCGCGGTGGCGCCGATCAAGGGCGCGCCGCGCACCCACATCTCGGCGATCGCGCTGCGCACCTGGTCCAGGCGGTCCAGGCGGGCGATGGCCAGGGTGTGCGGCAACTGGCGCTGGTCGATCACGTACAGCGCGTCACCCCGCGCCGACGGCCACAGGCTGCGGCGGTGCTGGCCGTCGACCTTCACAACACCCTGCCTGCGATGCCCTGCAGCTTGCGCACCATCAGCGGGTCGCGCGAGGCCGGTGCCGTGATCACCGCATGGTCGAGCGCGCGCCGGCAGGCGCAGGCGGGCCCGGCCGCATCGTGGGCAATCGACGCCGCACCGCGCGCCACCAGCGTGCGCGCGGCGTCGGCGTTGCGCATCAGCACGCCGACGATGGCCTCGACCGTCACATCCTCATGCGCCGGGTGCCAGCAGTCGAAATCGGTGACCATCGCCACCGTGGCGTAACAGAGCTCGGCCTCGCGCGCCAGCTTGGCCTCGGGCAGGTTGGTCATGCCCACGACATCGCAGTTCCAGCTGCGGTAGAGCCGCGATTCGGCCAGCGTGCTGAACTGCGGCCCTTCCATCGCCAGGTAGGTGCCGCCCCGCCGATGCGGTATGTCCAGCCCGTCCAGCGCGGCCTGCAGGTGGTCGCCCAGCCGGTGGCAGACCGGCTGCGCCATCGAGACATGGGCCACCAGGCCGGTGCCGAAAAACGATTTTTCGCGCGCGAAGGTGCGGTCGATGAACTGGTCGACCAGCACGAAGGTGCCGGGCGGCAGATCGGCGCGCAGCCCGCCGACCGCGCTGAGCGAGAGCACGTCGGTGGCGCCGAGCTGCTTGAGAGCGGCGATATTGGCGCGGTAGTTCAGCTCGGAGGGCGGCAAGCGGTGGCCCCGGCCATGGCGCGGCAGAAAGGCCAGCCGTGCCGGCCCGGCCGCGGTGGCCAGCGTGCCGGTGAGGATGGCGTCGGACGGCGCGCCCCAGGGCGTGTCGACCTCGACCCAGGCGGTGTCGGTCAGGCCGGGCAGCTCGTACAGGCCGCTGCCGCCGATGATGGCCAGGCAGCCGTTGGGCGTGCCGTTCGGTGTTCCAGCTGGGGGATGGTCGGCCACGCGCGCTCCTTCAAATCGAGATCAGCATTGTCGAGCTTGCATCGTCCTGCGGCGCCGGCATGGCCTGCAGGCGCGCGGCATGGGCCAGCGCGGCCACCTCGCGCGCTGGCAGGGTCTTGAGGCGGTGGTCGCTCCACACCTGGCGCCAGCGTCGCGCCCCGGACTGGCCGTTCCACAGGCCCAGCAGGTGGCGCGTGACATGCGACCAGGGCGTGCCATGCGCCGCCTGCTCGCGCTCGATATAGGCCAGCATCTGCTGCTCCAGGGCCAGCCGCCAGTCGTCGTCGACCAGCGGCGCCTCGCCCTGGCCCCAGAAGCGCGCGTCCCAGTCGGCCATCAGCACGGGCTGGTGGTAGGCCTCGCGCCCGACCATCACGCCGTCGACGCTGGCCAGTTGTTCGGCGATCGCCTCGCCGGTGTTGATGCCGCCGTTGATGGCGATCGTCAAGCCCGGCAACTCGCGCTTGAGCTGGTGCACCAGGTCGTAACGCAGCGGTGGCACCTCGCGGTTTTCTTTCGGACTCAGGCCTTGCAGCCAGGCATTGCGGGCGTGGACGATGAACACCGTGCAGCCGGCCTCGGCCACGGTGGCGATGAAGTCGCGCACGAAGTCCAGGCTTTCGATGCGGTCGATGCCGATGCGGTGCTTGACCGTCACCGGCAGGTCGTCGCCCAGCACATCGCGCATCGCCTTGACGCCGTCGCGCACCAGCGCCGGCTCGGCCATCAGGCAGGCGCCGAAAGCGCCGCGCTGCACCCGCTCGCTGGGGCAGCCGCAGTTCAGGTTGACCTCGTCGTAACCCCATTGCCGGGCCAGCCGCGCGGCCTGCGCCAAGTCATCGGGCTCGCTGCCGCCCACCTGCAGCGCCAGCGGGTGCTCCTCGGCGTTGAAATCGAGGTGGCGCGGCACATCGCCGTGCAGCAACGCGCCGGTGGTCACCATCTCGGTGTAGAGCCGGGTCTGGCGGGTGATCAGGCGGTGGAAGTAGCGGCAATGCCGGTCTGTCCAGTCCATCATCGGCGCGACCGACAGGCGCCAGGGACTGAAATTTGTTGATTTATTTATAGTGATCAAAGGCTTATGACTCCAGCGCCGCCACGGATCGACGCCGAGATTCACATCAAGACGCCAGATGACATGGGCTCAGTGCGGCGGATTGGCCGCCGCAATTTGGGGCATGACCAAGGCAAAGGGACGGCGAGCACGGCATTATCCCGCTCGGTGATTCAAACCAAACGGCTCCCAAGCCTATCCTGGCCGAAGTCCGGGCTCTTGGGGTCGAAGCCCACAGGGATGCTGGCCGTGCCGGCGCTTGGTCGGCGAGCGGCGCGGCGCGGAGGTGTACGTCGCCGCATGGAACCGGCCGGCCAAGGCGGGCAGAGGCTGACGCCGGGCGGCGCGTTCGGATGGCGCGCAGGCGTGCGCATGTCTATTTCATGAGCGCCAAGACCGACGCCGAGCGCGGCCGCGCGATCCGTGCCCAGCTCGAGGCCGCCGCAGGCCCACCCAAGCGCAAGCCCGGCCGGCCGGCCACCGGCCAGGTGTCGCCGGCCGAGCACCAGGCCAAGAAGAAGTCCGAGTTCGAGCGCAGCGGCGGGCGCCGCCTCAGCCCCAACCTGCCCGGCGAGGGCATCGGCCACATCGCCAAGATCCGCGAGCGCGACGGCGTGCTGACCGACACCGACGCGATCCTGGCCGCCCTGGCCTGGTGCGCGGGCCGGCGCATCGCGCCGCACAAGGCCTGACGCCAACTTCCACGGCAGGCAAACAACGTAGGCCCCAGGGCATTTGCCTGGGGCCTTTTTGCCGCCTGTCACCACCCAGAATCGGGCAGCGACGACGGCAGCCGTTGGTGCACCCGACGCACGCCGAACAGGGCCTTTGACCACCCTGTTGGGGTGGCTCATTGTGCAGACCTCGCCCGGTGCGTGTGGGCGCCACAGGATGGACGAGAAGGGCGAGTTCCGCCACGCCACCGCCGAATCGCGGGTAGACAACACCGCTGTCTCGCCACGCACAGCCACCCTCCTCGGCGTCCAGATCGGCGCGACCTGAGCCGACGAGGCTGGGGTCTGGCGGGTCGTTGGCATCCTCAGAATGACCGATCGGATCACCAAAAAATTGTGTCATCGGACTTTCACAGCCAGTGTGGCTCGGCGCCTTGGCCCAAGTCATTGCGCTGTTGGCGCGCAGCCACGCCAGGCGCGCATCCATGAAACGCACGATCGCCCGGTACGAGTCGGCCCCCGCAGCCACGGCCAAGATGGAGCACAACAGCACATGCGGCAGGTCGTACGCCCCGCATTGCTCACGCCGTGCATCGACGACTTCGTTCAGGGCAGACAACTTCAGCATCGCTCAGCACTCGTCACAAGGCGCCTGATTGTCCGAAATCAGCATCGCCGAGGCCTCAGTGAACAGCCCTGCCATGACAGCAGCCCGGCAACCTAACCCGCAGCTTAACCGGAAATCCCCCAGCCGGCTTTCGCCAGCCGCGGTCTCCCGCTTAGCCGCAACGTTGCCGTGAAACCAGGCGCCACACTACACTGCCGCATGCCAGAAATCAGTCGCTTCCTCGGAATCGTGATCGCCATGTACTACCGCGACCACGCGCCACCGCACTTTCACGCCTTGTATGGCGAACACGAGGTCACGATCGACATCTCAACTGGGGATGTCAACGGCAACTTCCCGAAGCGCGCACTGTCACATGTTCAGGAATGGCGTACAGGAATGGCGTACCTTTCACAGGGAAGAATTGTTGAGCACTTGGACGCTGGCTCGCGCAAGCAAGCCCCTGCCGCAAATAGAACCACTGGAGTAGGCCCATGCTTCCTCGCATTGTTGATGCACGATACGTCGAAGGACATACGATTTGGCTCCGCTTTGCTGACGCAACCGAAGGTGAAGTCAAACTCGAAGGCGAGCTGGATGGCGAGGTCTTCGAACCCCTGAGAGATATCGAATACTTTAAGGGTTTCAAGCTGCACCCGGAATTGCGAACTGTCGTGTGGCCTAACGGCGCTGACTTTGCACCAGAGTTCCTGCGCGCAGCTTTGCGCGTCGCCGCCTGATCGGGTAGCCAGGAGCTTCTAACTCCCGGCCCCCACACCACCCGTCGCATCCCTCGCGCAAAGCCCTTCACCGCCCGCCCCGCCGCCGCAGCGCGCGCTGCCTCAACGTCAACCTGCCCGACGAGACCATCGGCCACATCGCCAAGATCCGCGAGCGCGACGGCGTGCTGACCGACACCGACGCGATCCTGGCCGCCCTGGTCTGGTACGCGGGCCGGCGCATCGCGCCGCACAAGGCATGACGTCAACTTCCACGACAGGCAAACAACGTAGGCCCCAGGGCATTTGCCTGGGGTCTTTTTGCTGCCCGTCACCACCAAGAATCGGGCAGCGACGACGGCAACCTCCGGTCCTGCTCGACGCACGCCGAACAGGGCCTTTGACCACCCTGTTGGGGTGGCTCATTGTGCAGACCTCGCTCGGTGCGTGTGGGCGCCACAGGATGGACGAGAAGGGCGAGTTCCGCCACGCCACCGCCGAATCGCGGGTAGACAACACCGCTGTCCTGCCACGCATAGCCACCCTCGTCGGCGTCCAGATCGGCGCGACTTGAGCCGCCGGGGCTGGGGTCTGGCGGGTCGTTAGCATCCTCAGAATGACCGATCGGATCACCAAAAAATTGTGATTTCGGACTTTTACAGCTATACACATGGCTGAGCATGTGGCAGCATGTTGCTGACTGTATGTTCTTTACAAAGTTGATGACATCAGGTTGGGTGCCACAAGTCGGTCAGCTTCCCAGTTGATCGGCGGCGGCATCCGCGTAAAACCGCAGGGAGAACGCCAAATTCGGGGTCAGGCTGGCGTTCATGCCTGGGCAGGAACAACGTAGGTGTTTTGCGCTGATCTGTTTGGCCGGGCTATGTCGGCCAGTCTCCCGGTGGGCGCTCGACATAGGCCAACCGCTGCCAGGCTCAGCGGCTGGCCTACAAAACGTTAGCCAACCCAAAATTCCCACCTATACCTGCCAAGCGAAGGAACAAATGTCAGAAATTCAAAGAATGTCAGAGGACGAAGTTTTGCTAGTTCGTGAGCGGATGGCGAAGTTAGAAATTGCGACCCAGAATGCATTTGGTACAACATTACCCCTGCATCCAGATAAGCTTTCAAGCGCTGTATTTAGGCAGTTTACCGCTGGCGGGGGGAATTACAAATACAACACGATTCCTGAGGTCGGAGCGAATCTCTTCTATGGAATTGCCATGAGCCATGCCTTCGAAAACGGCAACAAGAGAACAGCGCTGGTTTCCCTACTCGTCTTCCTGGACAAGAACAAGACATATGTGATCAATGCGGGAGAGGACGAACTCTATGATCTAGCCAAGTCAGTTGCCGCACATGAAATCGAAATTGAGTCAGGGAAGTTGAGAACTGCAGATACCGAGATTCTGGCCGTGGGCCAGTGGATTAGGGAGCATACCAGAAGTATCTCTCTTGGTGACTCGGCAATGGATTTCAAAGATCTGCAAGAAATATTGGAGTCTCTCGGCTGCACATTTGAGAAGCCAGAAAAGAATTTTGTGAAAATTCGAAACCCCGACGGTGGAACCTATCGAACTGGATATCCGCGTGCGAGCTTCGTAGTTGGAGTCGGGGAAATTAAGAAGATAAGAAAGGGTTTGCGGCTCGACGAGATTCATGGGATGGACTCAACCGGATTCTACTCTCTGGACGGAAAGGTCGACGAGTTCGTGAATACCTACAGAAACCTAATGAAGCGACTCGCCGATCTGTGAGAGGGTTGGCTAATCGGGTAGCCAGGAGTTTCTAACTCCCGGCCCCCACACCACCCACCATGCGGGTCCGCAGTGGGCGGTTCAACAAGTTGGCTCGCTTGACGAAGCCAAGCCCTTAAATCGCATAGCCCTGGGCTTTGGACCAGAGGTCCTTGATG
>CANGHK010000064.1 GCA_947453625.1 Burkholderiales bacterium | reverse complement strand
CCACCCAGCCGGCACCTGGCGCCATGGGCGCCGAGGCCGCCGCTGCGGCCCGCGCCGCCGCGCTCAGCGGCGCGATCAACGGCGCGTCGGCCTCGCGCACGCGCCCTGACCACTGGCCGCCCAGGCCCTCCCAGACCCAGCGCAGGTGGCGCTCGGCCAGCGCGTTGCGGTCTATCAGCGCCAGCCCGGTGCGCTGGGTGCAGGCCTTGGAAAAACCGCCGCGCAGGGTGATGCGCAGCCGGCCCGGCACGGACGCATCGAGCAGCGGCGGGCTGGTCCAGTCCTCGCCCCAGTCGCGGCAAGCCCGGTCGGTCAGCCGCAGGCCGCTGGCGTCGATCTCCACCCCGGGCAGCGGCGGCAGCGCGCGCGCCACCACGCCGCCGGGGCGGGCCGGGTCCTCGCTGCTGATCTCCAGACCCAGCAGGTTGGCGTTGAGCTGCAGCGCGTCGGGCACGCCGTTGTAGGCGAACTCGGGCCAGGCGTCGAAAGCCAAGGCGGCGGGCTCGGCACGACCGGCGCGGAACAGCGTGCGGTCGAGCACGATGTCGCCGGCGATCTCGCGGATACCCTGCCAGCGCAATTCGGCCAGCAAGGCCCAGAGCTGCGGCAGGCCGAGCTCGGGGTCAGCGCCGCCGCGCAGCACCAGGTCGCCGCCCAGCACATCGCCCTGCAGCGGGGCCTGGGTCAGCAACTCGGTGAAGCCGCGCTGGTTGGGCCCCAACCGGTCCAGCGCCACGATGCTGGTCACCAGCTTGAAGGTCGAGGCCGGCTGCATCGCCCGGTCGGGCTGCCGCTGCCAGCGCCGGCCGACCGGTCTGGACGCCAGGGTTTGGGTCGGCAGCCCGGTCGCCGGCAGAACGATGGCCGCCAGCGCGTCGGCCGGCACCTGGGCGCGTTGCAAGGCCTCGGCCACCGCGGCGGGCAAGGCGTCGTCAGCGGCGGGCGTGGTGGGGGCGGGAGCCGTGACACGACCGACTTTCGCCAGCGCGGGCGAAAGCGCCAGCAGCAGGGCCAAGGCACAGGCAAGCGACGGGCCGCGCGCGGCGCCGATCGGGGTCAAAAGGAACAACATCTGGCAGGGTCCATGGCCAAAACATTCTAGGCAGCGGCGATGATGCGGTGAGCCGACCATGACCGCCGCCACCCGACCGACCACCCGACCCGCCGCAACACCCCAGCGCCCGCCGCCCGCGCCGCGCCGCCGCTGCCGCGCGACGGCTGCTTCCACGCTGCTGACCCTGGCCGGGCTGTTGGCCGGCTGCGCCGCGCCGCGCCTCGACACCCGCCACGCGGCGATCGCCCAGGACAGCCGGGTGTTGTTCGTGGTGCTGCACTTCACCGGTGAGCCGCTGGCCGAGTCACTGAACATACTGACCCGGCAGCAGGTGAGCGCCCACTACCTGGTCAGCGACGAGACGCCGCCCGTGGTCTACCGCCTGGTGGACGAAGAGCGCCGCGCCTGGCATGCCGGCGACAGCGCCTGGCAAGGGCACGCGATGCTCAACGCCAGCTCGATAGGCATAGAGATCGTCAACCCCGGCCCGCTGACGCTGGCCGACGGCAGCCGCGGTTTCGCGCCCTACCCGCCGGCGCAGATCGACGCGCTGATCACGCTGCTCCAGGGCATTGGCGCGCGCCACGCCATCGCCCCCGGGCGCATCCTGGGCCACAGCGACATCGCACCGCAGCGCAAGATCGATCCCGGTCCGGCCTTCCCCTGGCGTCGCCTGGCCGAGGCCGGGCTGATCCGCTGGCCAGACGCGGCGCAGGTGACGCTGCTGCAAGCGCATTACCAGGCGGTGCTGCCCGACCCGGCCTGGTTCCAGCAGGCGCTGGCCCGCATCGGCTACGCGATACCCGGCCACGGCGAGCTCGACCCGGCCACGCGGCGGGTGATCGCGGCCTTCCAGATGAAATACCGCCCGGCGCGCCACGACGGCACGCCCGACGCCGAGACCGCGGCGCTGCTGCAGGTGCTGGGTCAGCCGGCGCCGGCGGGCGGCTGAAGCGACGCGCGAAGCCCGATGGCCGCGGCGAATGCCGCCGCCGCGCTACTGGATCCGGGAAGAAAACACAGGCGCACCGAAAGTGGGCAGATCGCAGCGCCAAGACGCTTCCACCGTCGAAACCGCCAGGATGGTGGAGGTTTCGATGTCGATGCGACGTCCGACCAAAGTCAGTTTTTCGGTCTGCAGGTGGTAGGTGCCGATGATGGCAACGCTGGCCGGAAAATGGGGATCGCGCACCTCGAGGTCATTCCTCGACAGCGCGGTCAGTCCCTGCGAATTCAATCTGAAATTGCGTGAAAGCTCGACCTGCCGGATCGGCACCCGGCAGATCTTGTGGATGCTGGCCCGAAACAACTCGCCCATCGCCTTGCCCAGCCGGTTGGGTTGCAGCGTCTGAACATCGACCAAGTCCGGGACCACCACCGCCTCGAGCGGCGGCCCACTGACGTCGTCGGCGACCGGGCACAGGTTGGCTACCATCTCTTCGCTCAGACGCCTTGTGTCGAGGCGTGCCAAGACATCGTTGGTATACAGACCGCACTGCTCAGTGGTCAGCTGGCGCGGTCCGGCGCATCCCAGCAGGGCGACGCCGGCCAAGCCGGCCAAGCCCAACAAAGGGATGCGTCGAAGAAACTGGCTACGCACCAGCTGCCAGGTAAATCTCACCGTGTCAGATTGACGACGTTGACGGGCCGCGGCTTGTCAACCAGACTGGCAATGAACCTATCATGCACAAACCGGGTCTGCGCGGTGGAGATCAAGCGTCCGGTGGACAATTCCATGATCCTGACACTCAGCAGCAACCCATCGTTGGTCAATGTGTAGGTGCCGGTCACGACATTGGCCGCAGGCAAGGTCTCGCGCAAGCGCTTGATGTCGCGGCTCAACGAAAATTCCCCAGATTCGTTGATGATGAGATCGCGCGTCAGGCGCAGATCGGTGACCGGCCAGCCCCGCAACTGCAACTCGTGCATCAGATGCTCACCGACCAGACGGCCGAAGCCTGAAGTTTCCGCCAGGTTGTTGAGGTTGACAAAGCTGGTGATGACGGTCGATTGTGTCCTCGACTCAGCCGCCACGTTGCGGTCAAGCTGGTCCGCCACGAATATCACGCCGCTGTTGAATATGCCGGCGGGAATGGCGCTGGGTTGATTCAGGATCGGTTCATAGCGGAAAACATTGGGAACCAATGTGATCGCACGCCGACTGACTACCCCGCTGTCGACCTGGGTCACCGGTTGCGCACTGACATTGAGCGCGAAAAACAATCCAGCCGCCAAGGCTGCACCGATAATTCTGGAAGAAAATAAGATCAATTTCATACTCCGGTTTCAGCGCGGGCAGCCGCCATACACAGTCGACGCACCTTCGCGCGAATACAACGCGCTTCGGTCCACCGCGCGCACCCGTTCATCAACTTCTGGAATCTGTACCCGGTAAGTGACGGGATAGTCATTGCACATCGGGGGTCGGGTCACCGCATAGGCGTAGTATGGTTGCGAGCCGCAGTTGAGGCAGGGCGCCGCGGATTCAACGACGGCAACCACTGGCGCCGACCCGCAGGCCGACAAGACCGCGGACGACGCAAGCAGGAGCGAGAAAAAAATTGTCTTCATCATCAAGGAGACCTTTTCGAAATTCATATGCCAAGGCATTCGGCAGCAAGATACACGCGACTATCAAAAAAAAATCATGCACCCCAGACTGGCACCGCCAACCACCCGGTGCTCGCCTCTGGATTTCAAGCCAACTCCCAACTCCAGCACCCCGCCACCACCACTTTCGGCGAACCGCAGGCAAACACAGCTCCGACCCGCAGTTGCTGAGGCGCCACCCCAGCGTAAATTCATCGGACCGCCCCATGGCAGTCGAAATGTACCTATCACAAGACTAGGCAAATGAGCATAACACCATCAATAGCGACTTAGCAACAAAAATAACGGTAACGATTTCCGTTATCGTTAAGCTCGATTTAAAAAACGATTTGATCGTTTTTGCCGTTTATTTTTCAGGGTCATGACGTGCGCAGTCGCCCCACGAGCGCGTCGACCTGGCGGCGCCAGCACAATGCCCGATGACCGCGACGAACCCGCCCCGCCTGACGACCCCCGCCGCCCCCACCCATGCAGCACCCGCCGCGATTCCGGTAGTGGCTATCGTCGGCCTGTCGCTGGCGGCGCTGGCCAGCGGCGTCTCGCTACGCTTGGCCGACGCGCTGCTGCCGCGGCTGTCTCAGGAGTTCTCGATCTCGCTGGGCCAGGCCTCGCAGGTGATCACCGCGTTCGCGGTGGCCTATGGCCTGTCGCAGCTGCTGTTCGGCCCGCTGGGCGACCGCTTCGGCAAATACCGCGTCATCGCCTGGGCCTGCGCCGCGTCGGCGTTGACCTCGCTGCTGTGCGCGCTGGCGCAAAGCCACCCGGCGCTGATCGCCGGCCGGTTGGTGGCCGGCGCCAGCGCGGCGGCGGTGATCCCGTTGGCGATGGCCTGGATAGGCGACGTCGTGCCCTACGAGCGGCGCCAGGCGGTGCTGGCGCGCTTCCTGATCGGCCAGATCACCGGCTTCGCGATCGGCGTCTGGGCCGGCGGCTTCGCGGCCGAGCACCTGGACTGGCGCACGCCCTTCTTCGGCGTGGCGGCCTTGTTCCTGACGGTGGCCGTCGTGCTGCAGTGGGTGCGGCGCGGCCTGCCGGCGTCGGCTGTGGCGCCGCGCGCCGCCGCGCCCGGCAACCTGCTGCAGCGCACCGTGGGCGAGTTCGGCGCGGTGCTGGCCAAGCCCTGGGCCAGGGTGGTGCTGGTGACGGTCTTTCTCGAGGGCGCGGCTGTCTACGGGCCTTTCGCCTTCATCGCCTCGCACCTGCACCAGCGCTTCGGCCTGCCGCTGTCCACTGTGGGCGCGCTGGTGATGCTGTTCGCGCTCGGCGGCCTGGGCTTCGCGCTGAGCGCGCGCGTGCTGGTGCGGCGCCTGGGCGAGGTGGTGCTGGTGCGCACCGGGTCGGTCTTCATGGCCACCGCGCTGGCACTGCTGGCCTGCGCGCCGGACTGGGGCTGGGCGATGCCTGCCTGCGCGCTGATGGGGCTAGGTTTCTACATGATGCACAACACCTTGCAGACCCATGCCACCCAGATGGCGCCCGAGCGGCGCGGCGCGGCGGTGGCGTCGTTCGCCTCCAGCTTCTTCCTGGGCCAGTCGGTGGGCGTGGGACTGGCGGGGCTGCTGGTGGGGCACATCGGCACGGCCTGGGTGCTGGGTGCCGGCGGCGCGGCGCTGCTGGCGGTGGCCTGGAACTTCAACCACCAGCGGCGCAGCCACGCCGGGGTGGCTGCGGGCATGGCGTGACGGGCAGGACCTGACAGACCGACGCGACGGCGTTGCCAGCCTCGGTCGGCCGGGCGCGTGGCCGACAGGGCGGCGCCAAGTCTCGCCGCCCGGGGCTGGTCAGCGCCTTGCGGTCGGCCCTGGTTACAGTGATGGCAGCCGCCAGCGCCGGCGGATCCACGCCCCGGCCCTGGCCGGACACCTTCCCGACCCGATCTCGACCACCCACGATGCCCGCCTCGCCGTTCCGGTTCAACCCCTGCAGCGCGCGATGAACCAGACGCCCGCCCCACACCGCGTCCGGCCGGCCACCCCGGGCGACGACGCCGCCGTCCAGGGCATCTTCGAGCGCGCGATCCGCGGCGCCGCGTGGTTGCCCGCCGATGCCGATGCAGACACCGATTTCAAGCGCAACTCATCGTGCGAGGTGGTCACGGTCTGCGTCACCGCCGACGGCCAGGTGGCGGGCTTCATGGCCGTCTACGAGCCGGGTGCCTTCGTGCACCACCTCTACGTCGACAAAGCCTTCCGGCAGCAGGGCGTGGGCCAGGCGCTGATCGGGTCGCTGAACGCCTGGCCGGACAAGCCCTGGCGCCTGAAATGCGTGCTGGACAACACCGTGGCGCGGGCGTTTTACGCCAAGCTCGGCTGGCGCGAGACCGAGACCGCGATGGGCAGCCAGGGGCCTTATGTGGTGCTCCGGCGCTGAACAGGCCCTCGAGCCCATGGAGGTTTTGCCGCTTTGCTTGGCACCAACCGAGGCCGGGCTTGGCCGGCATCGTGGCGGTCAGAAGCGGTAGCCGCTGTGGATGTGGCCGACATAGGCCAGCGAGACCTCGATTCGCGCGACCAGCCAGCTCATCTCGCCCCCCAGGTTGCGGCTGTCCATCAAGGCCTCCAGCATCTCCGTCTGGCCAGCACCGTATTTGGCGCACAGCAAGACCAAGGCCGCGACTTCGGCAGCGGCAAAGGCCAGACCATGGCGCGCCGCCTGTTCGGCATTGAGACCGTTTTCGCGCAACTCGCGCGCCATGACGTGGAATTCGGGCTGGTTTCGCATCGGGGTTTCTCCGCTCAATCGCGCGCCCGCACACGCGGGCCACTCGACCGCCTCGGCATCGCGCAGGACCGGGTACCCGAGGCCGGAAATGGCGGTCGATGCTGATGTTTTCGACTGCGGCCGGGATTTCTGAAATCCGCAGATCAGCGCTGATGCGGGGTGATCAAGGGCCTGATCGCCGATGTCCGCCCCGGTCAAGCCCCCTGCCGCGCGTGCCCAGCCGCGGCATGGAACCGTCAGGTGGTCAGGTCGGTGGCGACCGGCACGTCGCCGCGCCGCGCCACGAGATCGATCTCGATGCGCGCGCCCTTGGCCAGACCGGTCACGCCGACGCAGGTTCGGGCGGGCCGCCGGCCGCTTTCGAAATGGCTGGCATAGACCGCGTTCATCGCCGCGTAGTCCGCGTCGAAATGCGTGAGGTAGACGCGCACCGACAGCGCATGTTCCAGGCCCAGGCCACAACCGGCCAGCACGGTCTGGAGGTTTTTCAGCACCTGGCGCGTCTGGGCTTCGATGCCCTCGGGATAGGGCGAGTCCAGCGAGGTGCCGGCAAAAGGCATTTGACCGGTGACGAACACCCAGCCATCGGCTTCGACGGCGTGGCTGAAAGGCGCGACCGGGTCGGGCGCGCCGGCGATCATGTGGAAGGTGGTGGTCATGGCTGTGGGGATGGAGGGCAGAGACGGCCGGCACAGGCCCGCCTCCAACCTCGGGTTGGAGAGACCCGGACCCAAGCCAGTTGCATGCCAGCCTGCGTCACGGACGGTGGCATATGTCTTGCGTACTCCAGGCCAGCCACCAGGAAAACGCCGCCTTGCGCTTCGAACAGTTCACGACCGACTCCTTTCCGGTGCACCAGCGGCCTCATGCATGGCGTGAGGTTCTGCAAGCGCACCAGCTTCGCCCCGAAATGGCGCCCGTGGAGGCGCCCTTGTATGCCACCTTGACCGCCGGGCGAACGGCGCGCGGGGTCGGCATGGCGCGCATCACCTCCTCGCCGCAGACCCTGCAGCGGCTGGGTGACGCTGCCGATTCGATCTGGCTCGCGCTGCACCTGGGCGGGGATGCCGCGCTGCACGATGGCCGACAGACCATCGCCCTGACCCCCGGTGACATCGTCTTCGGACCGGCCCAGGCGCGGGCCGGCCTGGATTTCCGGTCCAACTTTCGCCAGTTCATGGTGTCGATGCCACGCGCCATCTTGAAGGCCAGACCGCCCGACAGCCCGGTGTTCGCGCTCAACCACCTCTCGGGCCGAGCGGGGCTGGGCCGCATGTTCTCCGGCACGCTGACCGCGTTGGCCGACAGTTTCGACACGCTGGGAGACAGCGACCTGGCCCCGGTCGAGTCCTCGCTGTCGGAGTTCATCGCGACCAGCCTGGCCGCTCAGCGCGACCCTGGCTCGTCGGCCGTCAGCAGCACCCAGGCCGCCACGGTGCGCCGGCTGTGCGCGTTCATCGACGCCAACCTGAGCGATGCCGCGCTGTCGCTGGGCCTGGTGGCGGCCCATGAGCATGTCTCCGAGCGCCTGGTGCAGAAGCTCTTCGAGGGCATTGGGCAGACCTTCACCGCCTACCTGCGCCAGCGCCGCCTGGAACGTTCACGCGCCGATCTGGCGAACCGCCAGTACGGGCATTTGTCGATCTCGGACATCTGCTTCCGCTGGGGCTTCAATGACCCGGCGCACTTCAGCCATTGCTTTCGCGACCGCTACAGCATGTCACCGCGCCAGTACCGGCAACAGGCCGACGAAGTCAGCCTGCAGTCGCTGCGCAAGCGCATCCAGCGCGGCTGGCCGTCGGGCTACTTCGAGTCACCGGTCGACGACCCGGTCGCGTTCACCGCCAGCATCGACGCGGGGGCCGCGGCTTGCGACAGTGCGACAGGGTCCGCGCCGCCGGCGTCCGCCGCCCCGCCCGGCGCGCTGATCCAGGCCGGCCGCCACCACCACCTGCCGGCCACGGCGCAGACCATCCACTGGGGCTACTTCAGCCGCGCCATCCCGCCGGTGCTGCACATCGCCTCGGGCGACATCGTGACGATCGAGACGCTGACCCAGCATGCCTACGACGACCACGAGCGCATGATCAAGGGCGACTCGGGGGCCGAGAGCGTCTTCCACTGGACCGCCGAGCACAAGGCCGTTGACCGCCGCGGCGCGGGCCCGACCGACGCGTCGATCTACGGCCGAGGCAGTGGCGAGGGCTTCGGTGTGCACATCTGCACCGGACCCATCCATGTGGCCGACGCGCAGCCCGGCGACGTGCTGGAAGTGCGCATCCTCGACCTCGCGCCGCGTCTGGCGGCCAATGCCAAATACCAAGGTCGGGCCTTCGGCAGCAACGCCGCGGCCTGGTGGGGCTTCCACTACGACGACCTGATCGAAGAGCCCAAGCAGCGCGAGGTGGTGACGATCTACGAAGTCGACTGCAGCCAGGGCCAGGCTTGCGCGCATGCCGTCTACAACTTTCGCTGGACCCCGCAGCGCGACCCGAACGGCGTGCTGCACCCGACCATCGACTACCCCGGCATCCCCGTCGACCGGGCATCGATCGTCGAGAACCACGGCGTGCTGCAAGGCATCACCATCCCGGTGCGCCCGCATTTCGGCGTGATCGCGGTGGCGCCGGCCGAGACCGGCCTGGTCGACTCGGTGCCGCCGTCGTGCTTTGGCGGCAACCTGGACAACTGGCGCATCGCCAAGGGCGCGACGCTGTACCTGCGGGTCGGGGTCGACGGCGCGCTGCTGTCGGTGGGCGATCCGCATGCGTCGCAGGGCGACAGCGAACTGTGCGGCACGGCGATCGAGTGCTCGTTGACCGGCGTGTTCCAGATCGTGCTGCACAAGGCCAGGGATCTGCATGACCAGCCCTTCGCCGACATCGATTACCCGCTGGTCGAGACCCCGACCGAATGGGTGATCCACGGCTTCAGCCACCCGGACTATCTGAAGGAATTCGGCGACAAGGCGCGCAGCGCGATCTACGAGAAATCCTCGCTCGATCCGGCGATGCGCGACGCCTTCCGCAAGACCCGGCGCTTCCTGATGACCGCGATGGGGCTGAGCGAGGACGAGGCGATCTCGTTGATGTCGGTGGCCGTCGACTTCGGCGTCACGCAGGTGGTCGACGGCAACTGGGGCGTGCACGCGGTGATACGCAAGTCGCTGTTCGCCGGCCGCGCGCGGCCGCAGGGCGCGGCTGCGCTGGCGACAGTCAACGTTCGCTGAACACGCTCTTGCGGATCGAGCCATGGACGCCCCAGTTGGCGTCCACCACTTGGGTGACGCCAAAGTCGGCTGCCACCGACAGCAGGGCGATGGCCTCGTCCTCGCTCAGCCGGTGCACCGTCATCAGGAAGCGGCGCAGCTTGCGGAAGGCGTCGCGCATCGCCGGGTCGAGCGACGATTTGCCGGCCACCAGCGTCTGTGCGTCGGGGCCGAGTGCGGCCAGGTAGTTGGGGTAGGTGAAGCCGTAGACCGACCATTGCTCGTCGGTCTCGAGCAACGGGTGGTCCAGACCTTCGAGCGGCGTGCCGCCAAGATCAGACTGCTTGTGCAACACGAACTCGAAGTCGCCGGTCAGCGAGGTCTCGATCGCGGTGCCGCCCAGTTCACTGTCGCCCTGGGCGGCATGCGGGTCGCCAACCGAGAAGAAGGCGCCGGGCACGGCCACCGGGTAGTACATGCGCGCGCCCTTGCCGATGCGCCAGTCGTCGATGTTGCCGCCGGTGTAACTGGGCGGAATCGAGCTGACGAAGTCAGATTCCGAAGGCGCCAGGCCCATCGTGCCGAAGTGCAGCCGCGCTGGCACCTTGATGTTGCGCAGGATGTTCTCGCGTTTTTGAACCAGGCTGTGGTCGACACGCACACCGGGGTAGTCGATCATCGCGTGCACCACCCCGTCGGGGTCGGTCTGCGGCGTCCAGACATAGTTGTAGACCGCGCGGGCAAAGGGCTCGCCGGTGGTGTCGAGTTCGAAGATCGTCACCACCTCGCGCGGCTTGGGCTCCTCGATCAGGTCACGGTAGTGGAAGCCCCAGGACGCGGCGGCGTTGGAGCCGAAACAGCGGCCCGCGTAACAGGCGTTGCAGCTGGGCCGCGGGCGCACGTCCAGGATGCGCACCTCCAGCACGTCGCCGGGCTCGGCGCCTTCGATGACCACCGGGCCGGTCAGCAGGTGCACGCCCACGCCCTCGCCCTCGCCCAGCTTGAACGGCCCCGTGACCGGCCCGGCGCCCCGCCGCGGCAGCGCCTTGTGTTCGCGCGTCCAGGCAAAGACCGACTCGGCGCCCGGGTCGCCGGCGATCATGCGCTCGTGGTCGTCGTTGGCATGGTGGGTCAAGGTCTCGATCGTCACCTGGTCGCCGGACTTGACGACCAGCGACGGTGCGACAGCCTTGCTGAAATAACCCCAATGGACGGTCTGGGGGGATACGCGCAGGGTGTGGTGTTTCATGGTCATTCCTTGGCAGGCAGGGGAGCGGAGGGCAGCGTGTCGGCAGCCATCACGCGAAGGAAACGGGCCAGCGCAGGGGCCTGCGGGTGCTGCAGCACCTCCAGCGCCGGCCCGCTTTCAACGACGCGGCCCCCCGAGAGAAAGACCACGCGGTCGGCGACCTCGGCGGCAAAGCGCAGTTGGTGGGTGGAGATGACCATCGTCAGCCCCTCCTCGACGGCCAGGCGGCGGATCACCTCGAGCACCTCGTTGACCAGTTCGGGGTCTAGCGCCGACGTGGGCTCGTCCAGCAGCAACACGCTGGGCCCGGGCGCCAGCGCGCGGGCGATGGCCACGCGCTGCTGCTGGCCGCCGGACAGGTGGCGCGGCAAGGCGTCGACGCGGTGGCCCAGGCCGACCTTGTTCAGCAAGGCCAGCGCGCGTTGGTCGGCGTCATCGGCCGACCAGCCGTGCACCCAGCGCAGCGGACCGGCCACGTTCTCGCGCGCGGTCAGGTGGGCGAACAGGTTGAACTGCTGGAACAGCATGCCCACACCCAGGCGCGCGCGCTCGCGGGCCAGGTCGCTCGGGCTCATCAGCTGGCCGTCGGGCCGGTAGCCCAGGCGGTGGCCGCCGACATGGATCTGCCCCGCGTCCCAGCTCTCGAGGTGGTTGATGCAGCGCAGCAGCGTGCTCTTGCCCGACCCGCTGGGGCCCAGCAGCGCGACCACCTCGCCGGCCTGCACGGTGAGGCTCAAGTCATCGAGCACGGCCTGCGGACCATAGGCCTTGGACACCCCGTTGACGCGCAAGGCGACCGGCGCGGCGGCAAGCCGGGCGGCGCGGGCCATGCGGTCGACCGCCGCCGGCGCGGCATCCGCAAGCGCAGCCTTCTCGGATTCGGGCTCGGGCTCGGAAGCCGTGCGCAGCGCGACGCCCGGCGCTGGCAGCAGACTCAGCCCGGCCGGCGCGGCCTGCCGCCAGGGCAGCCAGCGCGCCAGCCCACGACGGGTGCTGGGACGGTCAAGGTCGAAGCGCGCCTCGATGGCCAGCTGGGCCAGGCTGATCGCCCCGGTCAGCACCAGGTAGAGCAGGCCGGACGCGAAGAAGACCGGAAAGAAATCGAAGGTCGACGAGGCCAGTTGCGAGCTGCGCAGCGTCAGCTCCTGCACCGC
Organism: Burkholderiales bacterium; assembly: GCA_947453625.1. GTDB lineage: Bacteria > Pseudomonadota > Gammaproteobacteria > Burkholderiales > Burkholderiaceae_C > Pseudaquabacterium. The sequence goes on along the minus strand of CANGHK010000064.1, from coordinate 14,177 downwards.
GATGACCGAGGCGAGCGACGAGTTCTTCAGCGTGCTGACGGTCTCGTTGCCCATCGCCGGGATCATCGCCCGCAGCGCCTGCGGCGCGACGATGCGGCGCATCAGCACGCGCGGCGTCATGCCCAGGGCCTGACCGGCCAGCACCTGGCCCCGATCAACGCCGACCACGCCCGAGCGGAACATCTCGGCGATGAAGGTGGCCTCGTTGAAGGCCAGCGCCATGCCGGCGGCCAGCAGCCCGGGCAGCTTGATGCCGACATGCGGCAGCGCGTTGTAGAAGAAGATCATCTGCAGCACCAGGGGCGTGCCGCGGAAGATCACCGCGTAGCCCCGGGCGATGGCCGCCAGCGGCTTGTGGCGGCTGAGCTGCAGGGCCGCCAGCAGCAGCCCCACCACCACCCCGCCCGCCAGTCCGATCCCGGTGGCCGCCAGGGTGAAGGACATGCCCTGGATCAGGTAGGGCATGCTGAGGTAATGGAGGAACAGGTCCATCTCAGTACCGCCCGGTTGTCTTGCAGGACTCGAGCGCCCCCACGGGGGGCAGCAGATGCAGTGCGCGTGGGGGCCTCATCTCACTTCACCACGAGCAGGCGCGGTGCTTCGAGGTTCTCGACCGGCAGGCCGTTCTTCTTCAGCAGCTCGGCATGGATGCCGGCCTTCTGCAACGTCACCAGCGCGGCCATCACCGCGTCGCGGAAGTCGGTCTTGCCCTTGGGCACGGCGATGCCGACCGAGTAGGGGATGGTCACCGCGGTGGCCTTCTCCAGCTTGTCCGGGAAGGCCTTGACCGCGCTGTCGACGGTGTTGACGTCGTTGACATAGGTGTCGGCGCGGCCGGCCAGGATGGCCTGGATGCAGTTCTGGTTGTTGTCGTAGAGCTGGATCTCGGGCGCGGGCTTGCCCTGGGCCTTGCACTGCGCGTCCAGCGCCTGGATCAGCGGCACCTCGACATAACCGGTGTTCTCGGCCGCCACCGTGCCGCACATCGAGGTGTTGATGCCGGTGATCTTCTTCGGGTTGCCCTTGGCCACCAGCACGCCGTCGAAGACCTTGGAGTAGGTGATGAAGTCGGCCGCCTTGGCGCGCTCTTCGGTGGCGTAGATGTCGGAGATGACGATGTCGGCCTGGCCGGACTGCAGCGTGGTCAGCAGGGCGGCAAAGGTCACCGGCTTGTACGACAGCGTGAAGCCCAGGCAGGCGCCGAGGGTCTCGCCCAGATCGATGTCGAAGCCGATGTACTTGCTCGGGTCCTTGGGGTCTATGGTCTCGTAACCCGGGGTGTGCGGGTTGATCGCGTTGACCAGCGCCTTGCCCTTGAACTGCGGGTACTTGGCCTGCAGCGCGGCGCATTCGGCCGGCGGCTTGGCGGCCTCGGCGTGGGCCGTCGTCGCGGTGACGGCGAGCACGCAGGCCGCGAGGGCCGCGCCGCGCATGCGGTTCAGGGTGAGGGGGCTGCGCCGGACGCTGGGTCCGGCCGGGAGGTGAAGGGTCTGCATGGTCCGAGGCTCCTGTGGAGGCGGTGCGCTCCGACAGGCACCACGCCTGTCTTGCTGCACCGCACCATGAGAGCGTAGGAGCCAGGCCGCTGGCGCACTTGTGTGTAGCCGCACGACTGCTTGTAAGGACCACCCGATGCCCTTGCCGTCGCCTCGACGGCCGAGGCCAGCGTCAGCCGACGGGTCGACCGGCCGGTGGCCGGCGTCATGCCAACTCATGGATGCAGCGGTGTTGGTGAGCAGCGGCTTCGATGCCGGGTGCAAGCAGCACGCTCGCGCCTGGGTGCCGGCGGCCACCGCAACCATGGCGCGCTGCCGCGTGGCGCCGATTGCGCGGCGATCATCGAGCGGGCCACGGCCGCGGATTTGACGGCCGCAGGCGCGCCGGTGCGTGGGGCTAGTGGTCCATGGCGTGAAACTGCTGCGCCTGCCGCCGCGCGGTGGCGGTCATGGAAGGCCCTCGGTCGCGTGAACTTGGGCTGTCATCCTGCCCCGGGTCGCCGCCACCGGCTCAAGTCCGGCGCCACCTGGCCGAGCGTTGACGAGGCGTGCATCGGCCAGCCGTCGGCGCGCGGCTCCCGACCCTGAATTGCCAGCGAGCAGAGCGCGGGCCTGGTGCAGATCAACCAGGCGGTGGGCCAGTTGGACCCGATGACGCAGCAGAACGCCGCCTTGGAGGCGCAGCGCTCGGCGGCGGCCGAAAGCCTGAACGGGCAGGCCGGGCGGCTGTCGGGGCTGGTGGGCAGATTCCGCGTGCAACTGGCCTGAAGCGCGATCAATGGCCGCCCTGCAGGGCGGCCAACGATGTCACTTCAGGCAAACACCAGGTGGATCCGCTCGGGATCAAATCCCACACCTCACTGTCGAACGGATGCGGGTCCTGACCAGCGTTCAGACCGATCAGCAGCGTGAACGCCAGGTCGGCCTCGACCGCGTCATCATCCCCCTGAGCTGCGACGGGTTCATCTCGCCCGGGCGCTCGTAGCGCTGGCGATCAAGCTGCGGCACGACACCCCGACGATCGGCTTTGCGCTGAACGGGCAGCGGCTGGTGCAACGCAAGGGCAACTGGCTGGTGGACAGCGCGCTGCTGCCGCTGGGCAACCAGACCGATGACGACGCCGACGCGCCACTGCTGGAAGGGCCCGACGACGCTGAAATCACCGTTCAATGCGACCTGACAAACAAGGTCCGGCACCTCAGACCGCTCGAATTTCCCAGACATCAGCGCCGGGGGTCCGTAGAAACCGGACCCTGACCGGTCGACCCGATTGACGTTTTGCGGGAGACCCAAGCAACTGATGGAGTTCCTGCGACAAGAGGTTCGGTGATGTTGTGTCGTCGGTCGGCCTGTCCTTCAGCACGTTCAGCGCGACCTTCACGAACTTGCCGTAGAGGTATTTGCCATTGATCGTCACAGGATGCCAGCCCGTCGGCATCCCGACTCGGGCTTCACCCTCGCCGAACATCACGCACAAAGGCCGCTCCTCGCCATCAGCCGCAGCGCCGGTGGGGATCACGGTGTAGACATTCTTGTTCGCGCCCGGGCGCGACCAGTATTGGTCGAGTCTGCCCTCGGCCCTATCACGAACCTCGACCGCGAAACGCCGGCGCGCATCCTCTGATCTCGGCATAGGGCCGATGTAGCGAAGCTCGCGGAGCTTCTCATTCCAAGCAAAGAACGGCGACTCTCGCCCGGTGTTGCCACCGATCCAGGCGTTGACCGGATTCTTCAGGATGTATTGCTGCCAGACAATCAGGCTTACCGATTCGATTTCTTCCACGCTGGTGCCACTCACATCAGCGCGGTGGCGCTCCGTGGCAAAGTAGACCCGGAAGAACCGGATCAGATCGTCCACGCCGATTGCAACTCTGAATTCGCCGGTCGCGCACATGGCCAATACCACCACCATCTTGAAGGACCGGACCATCACCGTGGTCTCCAGTTCCTTCAGGAAATCGCCAACTTCGACATTGAGCGCCTGGGCTTCGGGAACTAGCAATTGAAGACTCTGCAACGCGGCGTTCCAGCGATCGACCGCGAGTGCTTTGCACACCGTCGAGTGAGAATACTGTCCACTGCGCTGATATTCCAGGAAGGTCGGCGCGTGGCCAGCAGTTAGGGTGGCCATATCGCGGATATCCCGACCGATGAGCTCTCTCAACGGACTGCGCGTCGACAGCGAATTGTGCAACTGTTCAAGTGCCACTGGGTCGAGAGTGATCTCGACGCCCTCGGGCAATCCTGCGGGACGCTTGCCTTGACGAATCAAGAGTTTGAGAGCACTGAAGGAAGCCGAAGCATCCGAATATTTTGCGCCCTCGAGACCGATGAGGAATGGCAGCTTGAAATGGACATTGCGGTAGTTGCCGATGAAGTCCAGCACCGTGAGGTACTCTTTGCCCGGGTGGAGCCTTAAGCCACGACCAAGCTGCTGGACAAATATTGTCATCGACTCAGTCGGACGCAGGAACATTACAAGGTCGACGGCGGGAATGTCCACTCCCTCGTTGAACATGTCCACGGTGAAAACCACCTGCAAGACACCCCGCGCCAAATCTGCCAGGGCTGCGCTCCGCTCAGCGCTGGCCGGACCGGAATGAACCGCGACCGATCGCAAACCGACTTCGTTGAAAGCCTGCGCCATGAAGTCGGCATGTTCGATGGAAACGCAAAATCCCAGTCCTGCTTTCGACGGATGCGATTTCCACTGCGCAATCACGAAATCCGCCCGTGACTTGGTGTTGAACTGCAGCGTCAACTTGCGGATGTCGTAGCTTCGCCGGTCAGTCAATAAATCATCGGTGTAGTTCACTACATCCGCCACGCCGTGGTACCGAAAGGCAGTGAGCCAACCAAAAGCGATCGCGTCGAAAAGGCCCACCTGATACGCCAAATTGCCATCGCAAAGCGCCAGCAAGTCTCGGTTGTCGCTTCGGTACGGCGTCGCCGTCAGCCCCAGCAGGAAGCGCGGCTTCAAGACCGAGAGCACACGCCCGTAGCTATCGGCGGCGGCATGGTGGAACTCGTCGATCACCACATAGTCGAATTTCGACAGTTCCGGGCGCCCAAGGTTGTCGGGACGAGACAGCGTCTGTATCGACGCAAAAACACAATCCCGGTCATATGCCGATTCACCCGCCCCCACCATGCCGGCACTGCGGCCCTTCAAGACTTGCCTGAAGGTGGTTTCGGCTTGGCGCAGCAACTCTTCGCGGTGCGCGATGAAAAGGATTCGGTCAGCGCCCGCCGCCAACGCATCAAAGGCAGCGAGATAGGTCTTGCCCAGTCCGGTTGCGGCGACCACCAACGCACGCTGCTGGCCGTCCATGCGCAGCCGCTCAAGTTCGATCAATGCCAGGCACTGCACCGGCCTCGGTGAAGGCGCGTCGACGCGATAGATAGCTGTGGGGGCTTCTTCGAACCCGGTAGCGACATCGCCAGCTTCGGCGCCAGCAATTGAAGCCCAGTCGCGCGGCAGCATTCGCTCACGGCGCAGGCGATAGTCGCTGATGAACGCTGGCGACAAGGGCTGTGCACTATCACAGGCGAATACCTCATCGAAGCGCAGCTTCAATTCGGCCATGGGATGACCGGGGTCGATATCCAGGACGGTCCAGGTCCACTCGACACCCTCACGCAGGCCCATGCGCGACAGGTTGGCCGAGCCGATGAAGGCGCGGCCCGTCCCGTCACCGTGTTCGAACAAATACGCCTTGGGATGGAAACTGCGCCTCGGGTGGCTATAGACCCGCGCTTCAAAAAGCCCCGACCATTCACACATACGCGCCAGCGCATCAGGCTCGGTGACGCCGAGATAGTCGGTGGTCAGCATGCGAACGCTGGCGCCACGCAACAACGCAGCCCGCAGTGGACCTTCCAGCAGGTCCAGGCCACTGCCCATCACGAACGCGACGGCGAATTGCGCGCTGCTGCACCTGAGTAGTTCGTGCTTGAGCGCGTCGACCAAGGTCGGGCCACGACCGGGATGCAATCGATCCTGCGGGCGGCGCGCGCCTTGAAGGACAAGTCGTGTCTCGAATCCACCTCGGGCGGCCCGCTTGTCGCGTACCCGCTGTTCGACGGTCGCCCGCGAGATGCCTTTGTGCGACGCAAGGTCATCGATAACGGTTTGCAGGTCGGCCAGTTCGTCGATCAGCGCGTCCTGTTTGCCCAGTGCAAGTGCTTCAACTATCTCGGCGGACTCCTCGATCAGCTTGTAGCCGAAGAGGCGGTCGATTTCCTGCTCATTCGCGATTCGGGTCAGGAGTTGCCGGCCTTCTCGGGCTGCAACGTCTGGAATTCGATCTCGAATGAGCTTTTCCGGCATGGTCTGGCAACTATCGCACGGACCAATAATCTGCTTTGCCCGGCATGATCCATCGCACGCCGCCCCGTGGGTCTTGGCAATCCCCTGCGTACCGTGGGATCAGGTGCAGATGCAAGTGCGGCACGGTCTGGCCAGCCGCGGCGCCGTCATTGATGCCGATATTGAAACCATCGGGCGCCAGTGCGGCGGTGATTTCGGACCGCGACTGGTCCAGCAAGGCCAGCATCGCGTTGCGCTCTTCGGCCGTTGCTTCGAAGAACGACCCAACGTGGCGTTTTGGGATCACCAAGGTATGCCCGGGTGAAATCGGGAAGCCGTCCCGAATCACCAGCGCCAAGTCATTGGACGCGACGATACGGTCCGCTGGCAGCGTGCAAAACGGGCAATGCTGATGCAGGTCGGAATGCACAAGCGAGGCAGAGCCTTTTCAGATCGGCCTGCGAGTTCAAACGTCGATATTCGCCGCCCTCAACGCATTGCTCTCGATGAAATTCCTGCGCGGCTCCACCTCGTCCCCCATCAGCATCGTGAACACCCGGTCCGCCTCGATCGCGTCGTCGATCTGCACTTTCAGCAGCCGGCGCACGGTCGGGTCCATCGTCGTTTCCCACAGCTGCATCGGGTTCATCTCGCCCAGGCCCTTGTAGCGCTGGCGGCCCACCACGTTCTCGGCCTGACCGATCAGCCAGGCCATCGCGACGCGGAAGTCGACCACCTTCTGCTCCTTGGCGCGCTCGCCCTCGCCGCGCCGCACGATGGCGTCGTCGCCCAGCAAGCCCTTGAAGGTCTGGCCGGCTTCGCTCAGCGCGGCATAGTCGGCGCCATGCACGAAGTCCTGCGTGATCACGCTGCTCTTGATGTTGCCGTGCAGGCGCCGGCTGATGCGCAGCAGGTGCTTGTCGGTGCGCGCGTCGAACTGCGCTTCCACCGTGGCGTCATGCAGCGCGTCGCGCAAGGCCAGCGCGCTGGCTTCAGCGGCGGCGGCCGTGTCGAGGTCCAGCGTCAGGCCGTTGGTGATGGCGCGCAGCCCGTCCACGTCCATCCAGTTGCCCAGGCGGTCCATCACATGGGTGGCGCGCACGTACTTGGCGGCCAGCGCTTCCAGCGCCGGGCCGGTCAGCGCCGCGCGGAAGGTCTTGCCCGGTGCGTCGTCGGCCCGGGGCGCGCCATCGGGCAGCACGGACGCGCCGTCCAGCGCCACCTTCAGCAGGAAGGTGTCCAGTTCCAGCCCGTCCTTCAGGTACTGCTCATGCTTGCCCACCTTCACCTTGTAGAGCGGTGGCTGGGCGATGTAGATGTGGCCGCGCTCCACCAGCACCGGCATCTGGCGGTAGAAGAAGGTCAGCAGCAGGGTGCGGATGTGCGCGCCGTCCACGTCGGCGTCGGTCATGATGATGATGCGGTGGTAGCGCAGCTTGTCGACGTTGAAGTCGTCGTTGCCTATGCTGGTGCCCAGCGCGGTGATCAGCGTGACGATGGAATCGCTGCTCAGCAGGCGCTCGTAGCGCGCCTTCTCGACGTTGAGGATCTTGCCGCGCAGCGGCAGGATCGCCTGGAACTTGCGGTCGCGCCCCTGCTTGGCGCTGCCGCCGGCCGAGTCGCCCTCGACGATGTAGATCTCGCACAGCGAAGGGTCTTTCTCCTGGCAGTCAGCCAGTTTGCCGGGCAGACCCATGCCGTCGAGCACGCCCTTGCGGCGCGTCATTTCGCGCGCCCTGCGGGCCGCCTCCCGGGCTCGCGCAGCCTCGACGATCTTGCCGCAGATGATCTTGGCGTCGATCGGGTGCTCTTGCAGCCAGTCGGTCAGCAGCTTGCTGACGATCTCTTCGACCGGGCCGCGCACTTCGGACGAGACCAGCTTGTCTTTGGTCTGGCTGGAGAACTTGGGCTCGGGCACCTTGATGCTGACGATGCAGGCCAGGCCCTCGCGCATGTCGTCGCCGGCGATCTCGACCTTGGCCTTCTTGGCCAGCTCGCTGTCATCGATGTACTTGTTGATCACCCGCGTCATCGCCGCGCGCAGGCCGGTCAGGTGGGTGCCACCGTCGCGCTGCGGGATGTTGTTGGTGAAACACAGCACGTTCTCGTTGTAGCCGTCGTTCCACTGCATCGCCACCTCGACACCGACGTTGGTGCCCTGGTCGCTGACCTTGTCGCCGGCAGCGTGGAAGATGTTGGGGTGCAAGACCTTCTTGCCCTTGTTGATGAACTCGACGAAGCCCTTGACGCCGCCGGCGAAGGCGAAGTCGTCCTCCTTGTTGTTGCGCTCGTCGACGAGACGGATGCGCACGCCGTTGTTCAGGAAGCTCAGCTCGCGCAGCCGCTTGGCCAGCACGTCGTAGTGGAAGTCGACATGGGTGAAGATCGATTCATCGGGCGAGAAATGCACCTCGGTGCCGCGCTTCTCGGTCTCGCCGCTGACGCGCATCGGCCGGGTCTCGACGCTGTGGCCCTTGTCGTCGGTGCGCAGCTCGATCAGCCCGTCCTGCGGGATGCCCTTGGCGAAGTCCATGTAGTGCACCTGGCCCTCGCGGCGCACCGTCAGGCGCAGCTGCTTGCTCAGCGCGTTGACGCAGGAGACACCCACGCCGTGCAGCCCGCCCGAGACCTTGTAGCTGTTCTGGTTGAACTTGCCGCCGGCGTGCAATTCGGTCAGCGCGATCTCGGCCGCGCTGCGCTTGGGCTCGTGCTTGTCGTCCATCTTGACGCCGGTGGGGATGCCGCGGCCGTTGTCGATGACGCTGATGCTGTTGTCGCTGTGGATGGTGACGATGATGTCGTCGCAATGCCCGGCCAGCGATTCGTCGATCGAGTTGTCGACCACCTCGAACACCAGGTGGTGCAGACCGGTGCCGTCCGAGGTGTCGCCGATGTACATGCCGGGGCGCTTGCGCACCGCCTCCAGCCCTTCCAGGATCTGGATGTCGCCCTCGCCGTAAGCGACCGACGCTTCCGACCCGGTCGAGGCCACGAAGCCCTCGGAGGTGGGCAACTCACGCTGGGTCACGCCCGCGCCAGGGGCTGCCGGCGGGGCTGCGCCAGCGGCGTGGCTGGGGTCTTGGGGTTGGGTGGCGTCGGTCATGGGTGCTCTTCAAGGCCGCGCGGCGGCGGCTAAGACAATCTGGCTGGAACCCCGGCCTGGCGGTGGCAGGGGGTGCGCAAACGCTCCGGCAGCTGGGCCATCGAGGGTCTGCTGCGCCCGCTGGGGGCGTCAGATCCTCATCGGCATCACCACGTACTTGAATCCGGTCTGCTCGGGCACGGTGATCAAGGCGCTGGCGTTGCCGTCTTGCAACTCGATCTTGACCATGTCCTGGACGATGTTGGACAGCACGTCCATCAGGTAGGTGACGTTGAAGCCGACCTCGATGGTGTCGCCGCCGTAGTCGATCTCGATCTCTTCCTTGGCTTCTTCCTGCTCGGCGTTGCTGCTGGCGATGCGCAGCAGGCCGGGCTCGATATTGACCCGAACGCCCTTGAACTTCTCGCTCGTCAGGATGGCCGCGCGCTGCAGGCTGGCCAGAAGCGTGGCGCGGCCCAGGATGACGCTGTTCTTGTGGTTCTTGGGGATCACGCGGTTGTAGTCGGGGAACTTGCCCTCGACCAGCTTGGTGACGAACTCGAGCCCCGAGAAATTGAAGCGCGCCTGGTTGCCGGCAAAGCGGATCTCGATCGGACCGTCGCCGCCGTCCTTCTCGTCCTTGAGCAGGCGCTGCAGTTCGAGCACGGTCTTGCGCGGCAGGATCACCTCCTGCTTGGGGATGTCGGTCTCGAGTTTCGCCTGCGCCAGCCCCAGGCGGTGGCCGTCGGTGGCCACCAGCGTCAGCTGACGCCCCTCGGCGACGAACAGGATGCCGTTCAGGTAGTAGCGGATGTCGTGCACCGCCATCGCGAAGTGCACCTGGTTGATCAGGGTCTTGAGCGTCTTCTGCGGCACCGAGAACGCCGGGCCGAAGTCGACCGCCTCGTTGACCAGCGGGAAGTCGACCGCCGGCAGCGTCTGCAGCGTGAACCGGCTCTTGCCACCGGTCAAGGTGAGCTTGTTGGCCGCCGCCGAGAGCGTGACCACCTGGTCGGCCGGCAGGCTGCGCAGGATGTCGATCAGCTTGCGCGCCCCCACGGTGGTGGAGAACTCGCCCTCGTCACCGCCCAGCGAGGCACTGGTGCGCACCTGGATCTCGAGGTCGCTGGTGACGAACTCGATCTGGTCGCCGGCCTTGCGCATCAGTACGTTGGCCAGGATGGGCATGGTGTGCCGCCTCTCCACGATGCCAGCCACCGACTGCAGGGTTTCGAGCAATTTTTGTTGCGGCGCTTTTAGAACAATCATCTCTTCCTCTTGAACGGGTAGTTCCAGCGGGGGGCAGGTTGGGGGTGAACCACCCCATTTTCGCTTGTCTTTTCAACCACTGTGCCGGGCCGAACCCTGTGCGACAGCGGCCCGGGGCATCAGCCTTTCAGCGTCTGTTCCAGCACATGCAGTTGCTGGTTCAGCTCACTGTCTTTCTGCCGGTCGCCGCCGATCTTGCGCACCGCGTGCAGCACGGTGGTGTGGTCGCGGCCGCCGAACAGCTCGCCGATCTCGGGCAGGCTCTTCTGCGTCATCTCCTTGGCCAGGTACATCGCGATCTGGCGCGGCTTGGCGATGCTGGCCGGACGCTTCTTGCTGTACATGTCGGCGATCTTGATCTTGTAGAAGTCGGCCACCGTCTTCTGGATGTTCTCGACGCCGATCTGCCGGTTCTGGATGCTCAGCAAGTCCTTCAGCGCCTCGCGCGCCAGACCGATGTTGATGTCCTTGTGGCTGAAGCGGCTGTAGGCCAGCACCTTGCGCAGCGCGCCTTCGAGCTCGCGCACGTTGGCGCGAACGTTCTTGGCGACGAAGAAGGCCACGTCCTCGGGCATCTCGGTGCCCTCGGCCAGCGCCTTGCGCATCAGGATCGCCACCCGCATCTCCAGCTCGGGTGGCTCGATCGCCACCGTCAGGCCGGCGTCGAAGCGGCTGGTCAGCCGCTCGTCGATGTCGACCAGCCCCTTGGGGTAGGTGTCGCTGGTCATGATGATGTGGGCCCGCTTGGCCAGCAGCGCCTCGAAGGCGTTGAAGAACTCCTCCTGTGTGCGGTCCTTGCCGGCGAAGAACTGCACATCGTCGATCAGCAGCAGGTCGAGGTTGTGGTACTTGGCCTTGAGCTCGTCGAAGGTCTTGCGCTGGTAGTTCTTGACCACGTCGCTGATGAACTGCTCGGCATGCAGGTACAGCACCCGGGCGTCTGGCCTGTCCTTGAGCAGCGCGTTGCCCACCGCGTGGATCAGGTGGGTCTTGCCCAGGCCGACGCCGCCGTAGATGAACAGCGGGTTGTACATCACCCCCGGCGCGCCGGCCACATGCAGCGCGGCAGTGCGCGCCATCTGGTTGGCCCGGCCGGGCACCAGGTTGTCGAAGGTCAGCGCGGTGTTGAGCTTGTGGATGTTGGCCGCCGGCGGCAGGTGGTAGCCAGGGCCGGGCATGATGCGCGGGCCGGTGGCGCCGTTGCCGGGCACGCTGCCAGGCGCGAAACCCTGGGCGTTGAAGGCCGGCCGCACGCTGGTGGCCGGGTTGATGGCCTGCTCGTTGAGCAGCGCAGACGCCCGCACCGGGGCGTTGGCAGGCTGCGGGCGGCCCAGGGGCGCTTGCTCACGCGGCGCCAGCGCCAAGTCGAGCCGCACCGGCATGCCCGCCAGCTCGGTCAGGATTTTTTCGATGCGCTGGGCGTACTGCGACCGGATCCAGTCGAGCTTGAATCGGTTCTGCACACGCACCTGCGCCACCAGCCCCGCGGCGCCCGCATCCGAGATGTCGGCGACCGGCAAAGGCCGGATCCAGGTGTTGAATTGCTGTTCAGGCAGTTCGGAGGCGAGTTGCTCGCAACCGCGCTGCCAGAGGTCTGTGCTCATTGTGGACAAGTTGTTCTTTGAGCGGCTGCATTGTAGGCCCGACGGCCCCGAAGGACGAGGTTATCCACAGATCGGTGCCGCAGGTCAATCCGCCAGGAAAATAGCGGCTTGTTTCGCGGTTGTTTGACCGAACAGGAGGTTTTTGCTCTAATGGTGGGTTTCCCCAACGCGCAGGGTCAATTCTTGCCGCGGCCGGGGGCTGTTGAAGGGTTCCCCAGGGCACCGCTAGACACCCTCTGGTGACATCTGCTTGATCCGGTCGGCGGTCAATCGCTGGCGCTCGAGACGGCAGCCGTTTGAGGGGGCCCCTCGCCCTAATTTGCTAATCGGACCAGACCATGAAGCGCACCTACCAGCCTTCCAAGACCCGCCGCGCCCGCACGCACGGTTTCCTCGTGCGCATGAAGACCCGTGGCGGCCGCGCGGTGATCGCCGCACGCCGCGCCAAGGGCCGCAAGCGCCTGTCGCTGGTCTGAACCCGGCCGGCTTGCAGCGCCTGGGCTGCGGCCTGTCGCAACTTGCCTGATTCGCCCGAACCCGATGACCTGGCGCCACCGGCTGCCAGGCCCAGGGTCGGGCGTGTCTTGCGTTCGGCCGATTTCCAGCGCGTGCTGTCCACGCCGCCCAGGTCCCGAAGTGCTCACTTCTCGTTACACCATGTGTCTGCGTGCCCCAGCCTGCCCGCCAAGCCGGTCAAGAAAGCGGTTTCGGACAAGTTATCCACAGGTGATGCACCCAGTTGCCCACCGCTTGTGGATGAATCCACGAAACCGTCGCCAGACGGTCAATGGGCGGGCCAGTGGCTGGGCCTGGTCGTGCCCAAGCGGCATGCCAAGCGATCGGTCACGCGCAACCTGTTCAAGCGGCAGATGCGCGAGGTGATGCAGGACCAGGCCGCCAGCCTGGCGCCCGGCCTGTGGGTGTTGCGGCTGAAAGCCCCGTTCGACCGCAAGCTGTTCCCCAGCCCGGCGTCGGACCCGCTGCGCCAGCTCGCCCGCGAAGAGCTGGTGGCACTGCTGCAGCGCGCTGCGGCACGGCGTTGAGACAGCACGGCATGCTGGCCGCGCTGAGCGATCTGCCGCGCCGCTTCCTGATCGGAGCGGTGCGGTTCTACCGTTTTTTCCTGCAGGCCTGGCTGGGCAACCGCTGCCGTTTCGAGCCCAGTTGCTCGGCCTATGCGCTGGCCGCGCTGCAACAGCATGGCGCCGCGGCAGGCGCCTACCTGACTGGCCGGCGCATCCTGCGCTGCCATCCCTGGTGTGACGGCGGCTGCGACCCCGTACCCGACGCACCACCGCCTCTGTTTACCCGATTGCCCTTTTCGAAGACCCGCCCATGAACGACATGCGCCGCACCATCCTCTGGGTGGTGTTCTCCGTCTCGCTCGTCCTGCTGTGGGACGCCTGGAACAAACAAAACGGCAATCCGTCGATGTTCAGCCCCCGCCCAGCGGCGGTGGCCACCGGTGCGGCGCCTGGCGCGGCACCGTCCACCGTGCCGGCCCCAGCGACCTCGGCCAGCGGCAGTGCTGGCGTGGCAGGTATCGCCCCCTTGCCGCCGACGGCCGGCGCGGTGGCGGTGACGAGCGAGAAGGTCACCCTCACCACCGACGTGCTCAAGGCCACCTTCGACAGCAAGGGCGGTGACCTGGTCAGGCTCGAACTGCTGAAGTACTCGGACGCGGCCGACGACAAGCAGCATGTGCTGCTGTTCGACCAGGGCGCCAAGCGGGTCTACCTGGCGCAGACCGGGCTGGTCACCAACCAGACTGGCATCAGCCTGCCCAACCACCTGACCGCGATGCAGTTGCTGCCGGGCGAGCGCAGCCTGAAGGACGGCGACAAGGACCTGAGCGTCAGCTTCGAGTCGCCCGAGATCGGTGGCACCCAGCTGATCAAGACCTTCACCTTCAGCCGCGGCGAGTACACCGTGGCCGTCAAGCATGAGTTCCGCAACGGTTCGGCTGCCGCGATCTCGCCGCAGCTCTACCTGCAACTCACGCGCGACGGCAACCCGCCCGAGGGCGAGTCGAGCTTCTACTCCACCTTCACCGGCCCGGCGATGTACAGCGAGGCCAGCAAGTACAAGAAGATCGAATTCAAGGACATCGAGAAGGCCAAGGAAGACCACGACAAGGCCAGCGACGCCGGCTGGGTGGCGATGGTCCAGCATTACTTCGCCAGCGCCTGGCTGGTGCCCGAGAAAGCCCAGCGCGAATTCCGCACCGCCAAGGTCAGCGAGAACCTGTACTCGATCGCGATGGTGATGCCGCTGGGCGAAGTGGCCGCAGGCGCCAGCAAGACCCACAAGGCCACGCTGTTTGCCGGGCCGCAGGAAGAAAAGAAGATCGAGGCGCTGGCCACCGGGCTGGAACTGGTCAAGGACTACGGCTGGCTGACCATCCTGTCCAAGCCGCT
>CANGHK010000063.1 GCA_947453625.1 Burkholderiales bacterium | reverse complement strand
GGCCTGGTAGCCGGCGGCACGGTCGGTGGCGTTCAGCGCGGTGCGGCCTTTCAGGATGGCGGCGTCGGTGGCGGCGTCCTTCCAGTTCATCCGGTTGGGCGCCGGGATCTGCGAGGAGTCGAAGTAGAAATTCATCAGCTCGCCGGCCGACAGGTAGGGCACGGTGACGGTCCAGAGGTCGAAGTCCTGGCCCTGCAGGCGCGCGGGCATGATGCCGGACTCGAGCGCGGTGATCTGCCAGTCGACGCCGATCTTGCGCATGTAACCCTGGATCGCCTCGGCGATGCGCGGGAAGATCGTGACCTGCGGGATGAACACCACCGGCGCCAGCCGCACGCCATCCTTGATGCGTATGCCATCGGGCCCCTTCTTGGTCCAGCCGGCCTCGTCGAGCAGCCGGTTGGCGCGCGCCACGTCTTCCTTGATGATGCCCTGGGTGGCCGGCGCGAAGTCGAGCGCCTTGGGGTCGATGTAGGTGTAGGCGGGCTCGGCCTGGCCCAGCAACACCGACTTGGCGATCTCCGCGCGGTTGATGCCTATGCTCATCGCCTCGCGCACCCGCTTGTCGGCCACCAGCGGCCGGCTGGCCTTGAAGCCGAAGTAGTTCAGCTGGAAGTTGGGCTTGGCCTCCTCGACGTTGAGCACCGGCGACTTCTTGGCCTGGTCGATGAACTGGGTCGGGAAATGGGTGGTGATGTCGAAGCGGCCGCTCATCATCGCCGCCAGGCGGCTGGAGTCCTCGGGGATGATCTTGATCGACAGCTTCTCGAACTTGACCGGCCCCGCGTTCTTGTACATCGGGGTGGGCCCCCATTTGTAGGCGTCGTGTCGCTTGAGCAGCAGTTCGGTGCGCGGCTGCCAGTTCACCCAGCACCAGGGCCCGGTGCCGTCCACGCCCTTGATGCCGTAGTCCTTGCCCAGCGCCTCCACGCTGTCCTTGTTGTGGATGCTGTTGTTGTACATCGTCAACTGCACCAGCAGGTCGGAGTAGGGCTCGCTCAGCTCGTACTCCACCGTGTAGGGGTCGGGCGCGCGCAAGTCCTTGATCTTGCCGGCGCGCCAGACATAGGGCGAGCGCGTGGCCGGGTCGCGCTGGCGGTTGAAGCTGTAGACCACATCGGCGGCAGTGAACTTCTTGCCGCTGCAGAACTGCACGTCGTCGCGCAGCTTGAAGGTGTAGAGCTTGCCGTCCGGGCTCATGGTCCAGGACTTGGCCAGCAGCGGCACGGCGGTCTTGCCATCCCAGTCCAGCGCGACCAGGGTGTCCTGGATCATGTGGGTGACGTCGGAGGTGGGCGACCAGGTGGTGCGCTGGCTGTCGTAGTGCGGCGAGTCCAGCGCCTTGGCCATCGTCAGCGTCTGCGCGTTGGCCACACCGCCCGCGACGAACAGGGTGGCGGTCAGCGCGGCCCGCAGGGTGGCGGCCGAGGCAACGGTCTTGAGGATCTTCATGCGGTCTCCAGGGACGGTGGGTCGGGGGTGGACGGTGCCGGGCGCACTGCCGGCACCGCGCCAACGCGGGTTGCCGGGCTATTGCTGCAGGCGGGGGTCGAGCACGTCGCGAACCGCGTCGCCCAGCAGGTTGGCCGCCAGCACGATGGCGAATATCGCCAGGCTGGGCACGGTGGCGATATGCGGCGCCATGAACAGGAAGTCGCGGCCTTGCGCGGCCATCATGCCCAGCTCGGCCACCGGCGGCTGGGCGCCCATGCCGAGGAAACCCAGCGACGAACCGACCAGGATCACCTGGCCGAAACGCAGCGTCAGGAACACCGCGACGGTGGAGATGCAGTTCAGCGTCAGGTAGCGCCAGATCAGCGTGCGGTTCTTCAGGCCGACGGCGCGGCCGGCCTCCATGTACTCCATGCCCATCACGCCGACCGCCGCACCCCGCGCCACCCGGGCCACATCGGGCACGGTGGAGACCACCAGCGCGAAGATCACCGCCCCCAGCCCCGAGCCCAGGATGGCCGCCACCGCCAGCCCGATCAGGATGGCCGGGAAGGCCAGCATGATGTCGACCGCGCGCATGATCCACGGGTCTAGCCGCTTGTAAAACGCCGCCAGGATGCCCAGCAGCGCGCCCAGCGCGCCGCCCAGCAGCACGCCGGCCAGGCCCATCGTCAGGGTGTTGCGGGCGCCGAAGATCACCCGGCTGAGCAGGTCGCGGCCGGTGTTGTCGGTGCCGAACCAATGCTCGGCGCTGGGCGGCTGCATCGCCTTGGGCAGGTCGGTGAAATAGGGGTCGTAGGGCGCGACCCAGGGCGCCAGCAGCGCGGCCAGCGCCACCACCGCCAGCACCAGCGCCGAGACCAGCGCGACGCGGTCGCGCATCAGCCGCACCGCCAGTGCCGCGCGGCGGCCGACCGGGGGGCTTACCGCCACCGGTGGCACCGGTGGCACGGAAGGCAGCACGGCGCTCATGCGCGTTGCACCCGCGGGTCGAGCACCATGTACATCACGTCCACCAGCAGGTTGATGAACAGAAAGGCCAGCGCCAGGATCATGATCGCGCCTTGCGCAGTGGGGAAATCGCTGCTGACGATGGCACCCACCGCCAGCCGGCCGACCCCAGGCCAGGAAAACATGGTCTCGGTGACCACCGCGCCGCCCAGCAGGAAGGCCGCCTGCAGACCGACCAGCGTGACCACCGGGATCAGCGCGTTGCGCAGCGCGTGGTGGATGATCACCGCCGATTCGCGCAGGCCTTTGGCGCGCGCGGTGCGCACGAAGTCGGCGCCAAGCACCTCCAGCACCGCGGTGCGGGTGAGCCTGGCGATCGGGCCGATCAGCACGCTGCCCAGGGTCAGCGAGGGCAGGATCAGGCTGGGCAGTCCGCCGTCCCAGACCGGGCCGGTGCGGCCGGTGAAGGGCAGCAAGTCCCACAGGTAGCCGACATACTGGATCAGGATCAGCCCGACGAAGAACACCGGCATCGACACCCCGGCCACCGACATCGCGACGATGAAGCGGTCGAGCAGCGTACCGCGCCGCACCGCCGCCAGCGTGCCCATCAGCAGACCCAGCGGCACCGCCAGCAACATGCCGCCGACCATCAGCTCGGCGGTGGGGCCCACGGTGTCGGCGAGTTCCTCGCTGACCGACTTGTTGGAGATGATCGAGCGCCCCAGGTCGCCCTGGGCGACATGGACGATGTAGTCCAGAAACTGCACCACCAGCGGCCGGTCCAGGCCCAGGTCCTTGCGAATGCCGGCGACGACCTCGGGGCTGGCGTCGGCACCGGCGACGATCAGCGCCGGGTCGGTGGGCGCCACCTTCATCAGGCAGAAGCACAGAAACAGCACGCCCAGCAAGGCCGGCATCGATACCAGGAGGCGTCGCACGATCAAGGGGCCCAAGCCGCTGTCTCCTTGCAGGCTGGCCGCCTGCTTGAATTCAGGTTAGTCGCGATGGGCAGCGCGCGAAATTCGCGTTATCCCGTCGTCGAAAACGACGATGCCGGGGGGGCGATGGCAGCCACGACTAGCGCCCCTTGAAAACCGCCGGTCGCTTCTCCAGGAAACTGGCCACGCCCTCGCGGTGGTCCTCGGTGGCGGCCAGCCGGCGGATGGTGTCTATCGCCCAGCCGCCGATCTCGCACGGGTCGCCGTAAGTGCTGCGGCGCAGCCCGGTCTTGAGTGCCTGCACCGCCAGTGGCGGATTGGCGGCAATCTTCAGCGCCAGTGCGCGGGCCTCGTCCAGCAGGCGGGCATGCGGCGTCACGCGGCCGACCAGGCCTATGCGCAGCGCCTCGGCGGCGTCTATCAGGTCGCCGGTGAACAGCAGCTCGGCGGCCTTCTCGGGCCCCACCAGCGCGGGCAGGCGGTAGAAGCCGCCGACATCACAGCTCAGGCCGCGCTTGACGAACATCTCGGCGAACTTGGCCAGGTCGGAGGCAATGCGCAGGTCGGCGAACAAGGCCAGCTCGAAACCCCAGCCTATGGCAGCGCCGTTGACCGCCGCGATCACCGGCTTGCGGCATTCCAGCGCGGCGATGGCCGCCGGCGTGGGCGGGTTGTGGATGATGGCCGCGCCCCGCTGGGCGATGCCGCCGCCGGGCGCGGCCATGATCTCGCCGACGTCGTCGCCCGAGCAGAACGCCGGATCGGCGCCGGTGACGATCACGCAGCGCACCTGCGGATCGGCATCGGCGGCGCGGAAGGCCGTGGCCAGTTCGTCGTAGGCGCGCCAGTTCAGCGCGTTGCGGCGCTCGGGCCGGTTCAGCGTGATCGTCAGCACCTGGTCGGCGAGCATGTAGCCCGTGTGAACGAAGGCCTCGGGCGTGAGGGGCGGCGTGAGGGGCATGGGCGGTCCTTTCGGTGTCAGGGTCAGGGTCAGGCGGCATCCGGGTCGGTCCGCGGTCCGGCCGGGGGGCCGGTCAGCGGTCCAGGATCGCGCAGGCCGACTCGGCGAGGTGCCGGGTGTGGGTGTTGTCGGTCGATGCCGGGGCGTTGCCGATACCGATCAGGTTGCGCTTGAAAACCCCCTGGCCGATGGCGGCCAGCCGGAACATCGAAAACGCCAGGATGACATTGAAGCCGGGGATCGCGTCGCGCCCGGTGCGGCGGCAATAGGCCGCCAGATACGCGGCCTCGTCGGGGATGCCGGCCGCACCCAGATCCACGCCGGACAGCGTGCCCCAGCTCTCGGAGTTCGAGTGGTAGAGGATGCATCCATAGGCGATGTCGGCCAGCGGGTGCCCCAGCGTGGACAACTCCCAGTCGAGCACGGCGATGACGCGCGCTTCGGTGGGGTGGAACATCACGTTCTCCAGCCGGTAGTCGCCGTGGGCGATGCTGACCTGTTCACTCGCCGGCATGCGGGCCGGCAGTTCGGCGATCAGCCGCTCCATCGCCGGGATCACCGCGGTTTCGGCGCCGCGGTACTGCTTTGTCCAGCGGTCGATCTGGCGCTGGAAGTAGTTGCCGGGCCGGCCATAGTCGGCCAGGCCTATGGCCGAGAAGTCGACCTGGTGCAGGCGCGCCAGCGTGGCATTCAGGTCGTCGTAGATCGCTGACCGTTCGGCCGCATCCAGGCCCGGAAGCCGGGCATCGCGGAAGATCCGCCCCGCCAGGAAGTCCATCACGTAGAAGTCTGAACCGAGCACCGACGCGTCGGCGCAGAAAGCGCGCATGCGCGGCACCGGAAAACCGATCGACCCCAGCGCCGCCATCACCCGGTATTCGCGGTCGACCTGGTGCGCGCTGGCCAGCAGGGGGCCGGGCGGCTTCTTGCGCAACACCCAGCGGGTGGGGCCGGCGCTGATCAGGTAGGTCGGGTTCGAGGCCCCGCGGTTGAACTGGCTCAGCACCAGCGGGGCGGCCGGATCGGCCACATGGGCGCGAAACCAGGTGTTCAGCGCCGCTTCGTCCAGCCGCTGGTTGTCCCGCACCTCGCCGATCGACGGCTGGCTGGGGTCGGGGGTGGTGATCGCTTCGCGCATGGGACGTTCTCTCCTCGGGTCGACCAAAGTCGTCGGCGCAGGCGCTCGAGATCCGACTTCGATGGAGCACTCTATCGGGCGCCACAGCGTCGGCGATGTCATCCAGCGGACTCGGCGTGCAGGGCGCCGCGGCCTGTTGCGCGCGCGGCCTGCAACGCAGCGCCGAAACCATCAGCTGACCTCTGCGCGACAGCCCGGCGCGGCCGGCTGCGCCTAGAGTGCGTTGGCCGCCCAGGGTGGCCTTTGCTCCTCAGCCCGATCGGACAGTTCCATGGCAGACAGCGCCACGCTCACCCTCCCCAGCGATACCTCCAGCGACACCCCCGGCTACGACCCGGTGGCCTTGCATGGCCGCTATGAGGCCGAGCGCCAGCGCCGGCTGCGCCAGGACGGCAGCGCGCAATACCGCCCGATCGAGGGCCAGTTTGCGCATTTCCTCGACGACCCCCATGTCGAGCCCGGCTTTCAGCGCGACCCCGTGGTGCGCGACATGGACGTGCTGGTGGTGGGCGGCGGCTTCGGCGGCCTGCTGGCCGCCGCACGCCTGCGCAAGGCGGGCTACGAGGACCTCTGCATCATCGAGCGCGGCGGCGATTTCGGCGGCACCTGGTATTGGAACCGCTACCCCGGCGCGGCCTGCGACACCGAGAGCTACATCTACCTGCCGCTGCTGGAAGAGACCGGCTACATGCCGCTGGCCAAGTACGCCCGCGCGCCCGAGATCCTCGAGCATTCACGCCGCATCGGCCGGCACTTCGACCTCTACCGCGCCGCGCTGTTCCAGACCGTGATCACCGGCATGCGCTGGGACGATGACAGCGCGCAGTGGCAGATCAGCACCAACCGCCAGGACCGGCTGCGCGCCCGCTTCGTGGTGCTGGCCGGCGGGCCGCTGAACCTGCCCAAACTGCCGGGCATCCCCGGCGTGGAAGACTTCAAGGGCCACAGCTTCCACACCAGCCGCTGGGACTACGCCTACACCGGCGGCGATTCGCATGGCGGCCTCTTCGGCCTGGCCGACAAGCGGGTGGGCATCATTGGCACCGGGGCCACGGCGGTGCAATGCGTACCGCACCTGGGCGCGGGTGCGAAGGAGTTGTTCGTCTTCCAGCGCACGCCGAGCTCGGTCGACGTCCGCAATGACAGGCCCACCGACCCCGAATGGGTCAAGACGCTGCAACCGGGCTGGCAGCGCGAGCGCATGGACAACTTCACCTCGGTGATCTCGGGCGGCCGCTTCGAGGTCGATCTGGTCAACGACGGCTGGACCGACATCATCGCCGGCATCATGATCGCCGCACGCCGGCAGGCCGCGGCCGGGGCCTCGGCCGCCGAGGTCGAGGCGCTGATCCAGCGCGCCGACGACCTGAAGATGGAGCGCGTTCGCGCCCGGGTCGCCGCCGTAGTGAAAGATCCCACCACCGCCGAGGCGCTCAAGCCCTGGTACAGCCAGTTCTGCAAGCGGCCCTGTTTCCACGACCAGTACCTCGCCACTTTCAACCGCCCCAATGTGCAACTGGTCGACACCCAAGGCCAGGGCGTCGAGCGCATCACCGAGCGTGGCGTGGTGGTGGCCGGGCGCGAATATGCGCTCGACTGCCTGATCTACGGCACCGGCTTCGAGGTGGGCAGCGATTTCACCCGGCGCCTGGGTTTCGAGGTCCATGGGCGCGACGGGCTGACGCTGACCGACAAGTGGCGCGACGGCGCGTCCACCTTCCACGGCATGTTCACCCGCGGATTCCCCAACCTGTTCGTCATGACGACCCAGCAATCGGGCCAGAGTGCCAACTTCCAGCACATGCTGGACGAGCAATCCAAGCACATGGCGCATGTCCTGGGCGAGGTGCGGGCGCGCGGCCTGCGCACGCTGGAAGCCAGTCTGGATGCCGAACAGGCCTGGGTGGGCACGATCCTGAAATACGCCAAGACGCGGCGCGACTACCTGGCCAGTTGCACGCCCGGCTACTACAACAACGAGGGCCAGCCCGATGCGCGGATGGAGCGCAACTCGCAGTTCTGGCGCGGACCGATGGCCTTCATCCGGCTGCTCGACGAGTGGCGCCGCAGCGGCACGATGCCGGGGCTGGAGCTGACGCCGCAGCCACCGGCGGGCTGATCGCGCTGAACATCGCCCCCATTCGGCGAGCCGGGCAAGCACCGGTGCGCGCCTTGCGCCCATTTTTTTGGAGCGACTCCACATGATTCATGACATCCTGATCCGCGGCGGCACGATCGTCGACGGCAGCGGGCGCGAGCCCTGGTCTGGCGACCTGGCCATAGACGGCGGCCGGATCACCGCGGTAGGCCAGGTCAGCGGCCGCGGACACCGCGAGATCGACGCCGATGGCCTGGTGGTGACGCCCGGCTTCATCGACCTGCACACCCACCTGGATGCACAGATAGGCTGGGACCCGGACTGCACGCCCGTCAGCTGGCATGGCGTGACCACCGCCTTGATGGGCAACTGCGGCGTCACCTTTGCGCCCTGCAAACCGGCCGACCGGCCGCTGCTGGCGGCGATGATGGAGACGGTGGAAGACATCCCGCGCGAGGCCATCCTGGGCGGCCTGCCCTGGGACTGGGAGGACTACGGCGGCTACCTCGACAGCATCGAACGCCTGCAGCCGGGCATCAACATCTGCGGCCTGGTGGGCCACAGCGCGTTGCGCTTCTACGTGATGGGCGACCGCGCGGTGGAAGAACAGGCCAGCGCCAGTGAACGCCAGCGCATGGCGCAGATCGCCGGCGAGGCGGTGGCGCGCGGCGCGATGGGCTGCTCGCTGAACCGCTTCGCCGCCCACAAGTTGCCCGACGGCCGCGCCATCCCCGGCACTTTTGCCGCGGCCGGCGAATGCGTGGACATCGCCCGCGAAGTGGGCCGGCGCGGCGGGCTGATGCAGGCAGTTGGCGCCGATTTCGAGCTGCTGCGCGCGCTGGCCGACGAGGGCGGCAGCCGCGTGCTCTTCAGCTACGGCGTGGGCCCCGACGGGGCGCTGGCTGGCCAGCGCCGCGCCGACCTGGAAGCCCTCTGCAAAGACCGCGACATCACTGCCTTGGCCCAGGTGCGCAGCTCGGGCTTTGTCTTCGGCCTGCAATCGGCCATGCCCATCGCCACCCGCGCGCCCGGCTGGCGCAGGCTCAAGGGCCAGACGCTGGCGCAGCGCCTGGCCACGCTGGCCGACCCGGCGCAGTTCGATGCGCTGGTGGAAGAGGCCCGCCACGACGGATTCCCGACGCTGCTGGGCGCGGGCCTAGACAAGGTCTATTACATGGGCGACGCGGCGACGCCCGATTACGCCGGCGGCACCGAATGCCAGTTGCTGGCGATGGCTGGCGCCGCCGGTGAGCATTGGGCGCATACCTTTCTGCGCCTGGCGCTGCAGACGAAGGGACGGGCGCTGTTCACGCTGCGCATGTTCAACCCCGACATGGCTGCCCTGGCGCAGTTGATCGCCAGCCGCAACGTGCTGCCCGGCCTGGGTGACGCCGGCGCCCATGTGTCGCAGGTGATGGACGCGGGCTGGGCCACTTTCGTGCTGTCGCACTGGGTGCGCGAGCGGGGCTTGTTCACGCTGGCCGAGGGGGTGCGCCGCATCACCTCGGCGCCGGCCTCGGTGCTGCGCTTGAAAGACCGCGGCCTGCTGGCGCCAGGCCAGCGTGCCGACGTCAACGTGTTCGACCCCGCCCGCATCGGTGAGTGCCAGCCCGAGACCGTGCACGACTTTCCCGCTGGCGCGTCGCGTTTCATCCAGCGCGCCACCGGCTACAAGGCGACGCTGGTCAACGGCCGCGTCAACCTGCTGGACGGCGAACTGACCGGCGAGCGCGCCGGACAGGTGCTGCGCCACGGCGTGTGAGGGCGCTGCCGGGCTGGGACCGGCGAGGCGGCGGTTGCACAGCCCTCGGTCGCGGCCTGCGCCGGTCAAGCCCCGGCGGATCCGGCGGGCGCGGTCGGCGCTGCTGACGCCGCGCCCGCCTCGGGTTGCACTGCCTGTTGCAGAAACTGGGCGATCCAGCGCATCAGCAGCGCGCTGTCGACCGGCTGCGCGATCTGGCGGCGGGCCTTGGCCAGCAGGTCTTCGGGCAGTTGGCCCGCCAGCGCCTCCAGCAAATCGGCCATGAAACCGGGGCTGAACTCCGGGTGGTACTGGACGCTGAAGACATGGCGGTCTAGCGCCAGCGCGCCGACCGGGCAGAAGGCGTCGCCGCCGACCGCCTCGGCCCCGGGCGGCAGGGCCAGCACCTGTTCGTTGTGGGCGGCATACAGCGTCAGCGCCTGGCTGGCGGGCTGCATCCAGGCTCGAGCCTGGGTCAGCGGCAGCGGCGCCGTGCCCAGACGCCAGCCGCCGGCCGACCGGCCGACCCGCCCACCCAGCGCCTGGGCGATCGCCTGGTGGCCGAAACAGATGCCCACCAGGGGCCGGCGCTGCGCATGCAGCGTGGCCAGCAGCCGCATCAGGCGCCTGATCCAGGGCCGGTCATCGTGCACCGAGGCCGGGCTGCCGGTGACCAGCCAGGCATCGGGCGCCGCCGCCGCGTCGTCGGGCCAGTGGTCCTGGCTGACGCGCCAGACGCTGAAATCCCAGTCGGGCAGCCAGGGCGCGAGCGCGCCGCAGACCTTGTCGCCGTCGTCGGGATGGCGGGCGGTGAAGGGCAGATCGCCCTCCCAGGTGGTGAGGATGGCCAGTTGTCGTCGCATGGCCGGCATGGTAGACAAGGCCGGGGGTGGCGCGAATGCCCCCATTCCACATGCGGCGGCGGTGCCTGGCCGGGGCCGAGTCGGACCGAGTCGGCCCGCTTGTGGCGGGATACTGCGGCATTACCCTGGGGCCCGATGCCAATCCGCATCGATGATTTTCAACACGAGAAGGGAGTCAAGTTGACCAACGCCGAGTTCGCTGCAGTGCAGAGGGCACGAGACGACTTCCGCGGCGTGCGGCACGGCGTCAGTGCACACCGGCCTTGGCGCCCACGCAAGCCGTTCAGGGTCCGCGAGTGATACCCCGGTCGACCCTGCGCGCCGCAGCGCCGGCCCTGGCCGCTGCCTTGCTGTTCGGCGCCAGCACGCCGCTTGCCAAATGGCTGGGTGTCGATGTCGCCCCGCAGTTGCTGGCGGGCTTGCTCTACCTGGGCAGCGGTCTCGGGCTGGCCCTGCTGATGCTGGCGCGACGCCTGACCCGCGGCGGGTCGGCGGCTGGCGCGGTGTCGCTGCGAATCCCCTCGGGCGAGGCCGCCTGGCTTGCCGGCGCCATCCTCAGCGGCGGCGTGCTGGGGCCGGTGTTCCTGATGTCGGGGCTGGCGACGACCGACGCGGCGGCCGCATCGCTGCTGCTGAACGTCGAGGGTGTGCTGACGGCGCTCATCGCCTGGGTCGTCTTCAAGGAGAGCGCGGATCGCCAACTGGTGCTGGGCATGGTCGCGATCGTCGTCGGTGGCGTGCTGCTGTCGCTGCAACCTGGCTCGGCCAGGCTGTCGGCCGGCGCGCTGTGGGTGGCCGCGGCCTGCCTGTGCTGGTCCATAGACAACAACCTGACCCGCAAGGTCTCGGCCAACGATGCCTTGTTGCTGGCCTGCGTGAAAGGGCTGTCTGCCGGCGCGGTGAACACCGGGCTGGCGCTGGCGGCCGGCGCGGCCTGGCCAGGACGCGGTCCGTTGCTGGCCACGCTGGGGGTGGGGTTTGCCGGCTACGGACTGAGCCTGGCGCTGTTCGTGGTGGCGCTGCGCGGGCTGGGAAGCGCCCGGACCGGCGCCTACTTCTCGGTGGCGCCGCTGTTCGGGGTGCTGATCGCGCTGGCGCTCTGGCCGGCGGTGCCCGGTGCGTCGTTCTGGATTGCCGCGGCACTGATGGCTTTGGGCGTCTGGCTGCACATCCGGGAACGGCACGCGCATGACCATGTCCACGAACCCATGGTCCATGCCCACCCGCACCGCCACGATGAGCACCACCCGCACGAGCACGACTTCGACTGGGATGGCTCGGAGCCGCATTCGCACGCCCATCAGCACACCGCATTGACCCACAGCCACGCCCATTTCCCCGACCTGCACCACCGGCACGGCCACAGCCCGCCGCATTGAGGCTGGGCGCCGCAAGGTGCCAGCCAGGTCCGGGCTTGGCACCGGCTCCGCGTCCACCCGCCTGGCCACCGCCCCGGTCCCGCACGCCCGCTTCAGGGCCCCTGGTCCAGGCTCGACACCCTGTTGCTCAGCGTGGTGCGCCGCAGGTCACGGACCTCGGTCGGATCGTGGCGGCGGGCCCGGTGCAGCGTGACGCGGTTGTCCCACATCACCAGGTCCCAGGGCTGCCAGGCATGGACATGGACTAACTGGTGCTGGGTTGCCTGCTCGGTCAGGTCGCGCAAGAAGGCGCGCGCCTCGGGCACCGGCCAGCCTTCGATGCCGCCGGCATGGCTGGCCAGCAAGAGCGAGAGCGCGCCGGTCGTCGGGTGACGCCGGACCAGGCGGTGGCGCACCGGCGCCCATTTCTCGCGCTCGGGCTGAAGTCATCGAAGCCTAGGATGCCCCGCGAAAATACCGGGCCGTGCGCGCGGATGAGGTCGTGGACCTCGCGCCGGGTGGCCTCGTCCAAGGCGGCGTAGGCCGCGCGCGCCCCCTGGCCGCTTGATTTCTCAGCGGGCCAGCTGCTGCACACCCTGTGGGCACAGGGTGCCGGGGATCAGCCCCAGGCCCCCTGTGCCTCTTCCCAGCCGATCACCGCGATCGGCGAGCCATCGGGATGGATGAAGGTCAGCGGTCCGAGGAAGGTCATGTAGAACTCGCTGTCTATCGGGAAATTGGTCTTGTCGTGGCGGGCGCCTGACGACTCGAAGCCATAGCCCGGTGCGATCGCGGTGTCACCACCTTCGGCCTTGCCGCCTCGCACATCCATCCGTCCCTTGGTCAGCAGGTACTCGCCCGGCCCGGCATGGATATGGGGCGCGAACGACGAGCCCGCCGGGCAGTCGAAGATCGCCGTCCAGGCGCCGTGCCCGGGCGAGACATGGAGCAGCTTCCAGCGGATGCCTCCCGTCGAGAAAGCGTCGGGGAAGGCCTGCCATTCGACGGCGTCGATCTGAACATACTCTTCAGTGCTCTTGGGCTTCATGCAGATTTCCTGTTTGTGAATGCGGACAACAAGGGCAAACCCGGGTTCGAAACATCCCGGCACGGCTGCGGCGCCCTGCGCAAGCACGCAGGACGCTGGTTGACCGTAGCGCCGCGGCGGTCGCCGGTCAATCCGGAAAACCGTCCTCTTGCACAACGCTTGCCTTGGTCTTTCGCGCTGTTGCGCCAGGGACTGCGGCGCCCAGCGGACGGCTTCGGTATGCTCGCCGGTGTCCGGGCACCGCGCCCACCCACCCACTCTCCGCGAACGACAGGCCCGCCCATGAACCCGCCCGCCCTCCACCTTGTCAAGTCCGTCCGCGATCAGGTCAGCGCCGAAGAGTGGCAGATCCGGGTCGATCTGGCCGCCTGCTACCGCCTGATGGCGCACTACGGCATGACCGAGATGATCGCCAACCACATCTCGATGCGCCTGCCCGGCACGAACGACGAATTCCTGCTCAATCCCTACGGCATGCTCTACGAGCAGATGACCGCTTCGAGCATGATCAGGATCGACGTCGAAGGCAAGGTGTTGTTCAACGCCACCGACTACGGCATCAACCAGGCCGGCTATGTGATCCACAGCGCGATCCACAAGGCCAGGCACGATGTCGGCTGCGTCATCCACACCCACACGCTGCCCGGCATGACGGTCTCGGCCATGAAGACCGGCCTGCTGCCCCTGGCGCAATCGGCGATGCGTTTTCTCGACGTCGCCTACCACGACTTCGAAGGGGTGGCGATACGTCTCGACGAGCAGCAGCGCCTGGTGGCTTCACTGGGCATGCGCGAAGCGATGGTGCTGCGCAACCACGGCCTGCTCACAGTCGGGCCGACGATTGCCGAATGCTTCAACAACATGTGGCGATTGGAGCGCGCCTGCCAGCTCCAGGTGATGGCCTTGTCGTGCAATACCGAGTTGCAGATGCCCTCGCCCGAGTCGATCAAGTTCACCCACGAGGCCAT
The DNA here is from genome assembly GCA_947453625.1 of Burkholderiales bacterium. Taxonomy (GTDB): domain Bacteria; phylum Pseudomonadota; class Gammaproteobacteria; order Burkholderiales; family Burkholderiaceae_C; genus Pseudaquabacterium. The sequence goes on along the minus strand of CANGHK010000063.1, from coordinate 12,705 downwards.
TCGCGGTCTGCACCTGGGCCTGCGTGAATGGCCCGCGCTGCTGCGCAAACTCGACCAGATCGACCCGTCTTTCCGCGACTGATGGCCAGCCGCTGGCGCGTCACGCCGGTGCAGCGCAGCCCGACCTTGGTGCGCTTGACGCGGCGCACAGAAAGGTGTTTACTAGAGCCTCAGAGTCGTTGTGAAAGGAGGGTAGTCCGATCGAAATGCCTTATCCAAATGCCACCCCAACGACCGGTATCGCGATACCGGCAAACATCACCCCCATGTGATGAACGATGCCACCCCGAGTGGCGTCACTCAATGCCCTGCACCGCAGGGCATTGTTGTTTCTGGAGGGGCCGAATGGCTTGGCCTGGCGCCGAATCGCCAGTGCGGACTAGCCCTGCGCCTTGGCGAATCGCGCGTCGCGCCAGGCGATGGCTTCGCGCATGCCGCGCTCCCGGGCGATGTCCATGAACGCGCGTTTGTCGGGTGAGCCGTGCGACTCGATCGTGTGGTCTATGTCGAGCGCGGCCTGCAGCGCGGTGCGCATGCCCTGGATGTCGTAGGTCCGGTTCAGCGCCTTCTTGGTCTGCGCGACCAGATCAGGGTCCATCAACGCGATACCGCGCGCGGTGCGCAGTGCCTCATCGAGTTGGGTGCCTGGCGCGACGACGCGGCTGACCAGCCCCATTGCCAACGCCTCGGGCGCCGCAATCCGGTCGTCGGCTGACAGGATGATTCGCTTGGCATGCTTGGGGCTCGTCATCCAGGGCAGCAGCATCGTCACGATGCCGGCGCCGAACTTGAGTTCGGGCTCGCCGAACACCGCATCCTCGGACGCGATCGTGATGTCGCAGGCCATCGCGAGCTCGAAGGCGCCGGCCAGGCAGGCGCCGTGGACCGCGGCGATCGTCGGCTTGGCGCTGTTCCAGAAGCGCATCGTCGTGTCGAAGTCGAGGTCGAGGATTTCGCGCCAGACCTGCGATCCCTCGGGGCGCTGTTCCATCTGGGCCTTCAGGTCGAAACCCGACGAGAAAGCCCGGCCGCTGCCACTGACCACGATGACCCGGACCTCGGCGTCGGCTTCGGCCAGGTCCATCGCCTGGTTGATCTCCAGCAGCGCGGCCTTGTCGAGGGCGTTGAGCCGCGCCGGGCGGTTGAGCGTGAGCTGCGCCACATGGTCGGCGACGCCGTATTGGATGGACTGGAAAGTCGTCATGTTGTTCTCGGGTTCAGGGGGTTGGGGTCTGTGCCTCGCCGGGCGGGGTCCACCCGGGCAGCAAGGGGTGCGTGCCCGATCGCAGCCAGGCTTGAAGCTGCCCGCGATCGAGTTTGCCGGTGCGCCCGGTCGGCAACTCGGTGCCGACATAGCAGGCATCGGGCTGTTTGAACTTCTCCAGCGACCGGGCCAAGCCGGCCCGGATGGTCTCGGCGACCAAGGCTTGTCCGGCCTTGGGGATCAGCAGGGCATGGATGCGCTGACCGAGCACCGGGTCGGGCAGGCCCACGGCCATCGCCGAGGCGACGCCCGGGCAGGCGCACAGCGCATGTTCGACTTCCAGCGGCGTGATCTTGTTGCCGCCGCGCACGATCAGCTCCTTCAGTCGCCCGACGATGGTGACGAAACCGTCGGCATCGCGGCTGGCCAGGTCGCCGGTGCGAAACCACCCGTCGACGAAAGCCGCCTGGGTGAGGTCCTCGTCGCCCAGGTAGCCGGCCATGAGGTAAGGGGTCTGGAGCTGGAGTTCCCCGGCCGCACCGACCGGACAATCGGCACCGCTGTCGTTCGCGATCCGGAAGCGCACGCCGGGTGCCGGCAGGCCTATCGTCGCGGGATGCGCCGGGTAGGCCGTCGGCTCTAGCACGAAGTCGCTGGTCGAGGTTTCGGTCAGCCCATAGACGTCATGGAGCCCGGCCGGCGCGATGAACGAGCGCAGCTGGACCGACAGCGCCGCGCCCAGCGGCTCACCGCCTATCACCATGTCGCGAAGGCTGCCCTCGCGGCACAGCCTTTGCCGCGCCCGCTCGATCTCGTCCGCCGTCAGCGACGCGAAGGTCGCGCGGACCATGGTCGGCACCACGCCGGTGCGGGTGACACGCTCGGCGATCAAGGTGTCGATGAACTGCAGCGGACTGAATTTCGCCCGGGTCACGACGCTGCCGCCCTGATTCAGGGCCAGCAAGGCCATCCAGAGCCCGAAGCTGAAGGTGTTGTTGAGCACCAGCAGCGTCACGTCGTCCGCCGTCAGGCCCAGCAGCTTCTGGTTTTGCGCCAGCTTGCCCGCGAAGGCTTCGTGGCCCAGCACCACACCCTTGGGCAGCCCGGTCGACCCGGAGGTGAAGATCACCAAGGCCGCGCCACGCAGCATCGTGCGGCGCTCGGGGCTGGGGTCGGGGCCACCCAGCAGCGTGATGCCAGCGCCCGACCCGTCATCGGACAGCAGGTCGACGCCGTGGCGGCACTGCGCCTTGGCCTGGAGGCCCTCGACAACGCCGGGCGGTGCGCTTCGATGGACCGGCACCACGACACCTGCGGCCAGCCAGATGGCCAGGAAGGCGACGAAATCCAGCGGATGGTTGGACACCTTGACCATCACCGTGTCGTCCTGGGCGACGCCCGCGGCGCGAAGCCGTGCCGCCAAGGACCGCGCGCGGCTCAGCAGTTCACGGTAAGTCAGTTCCAGGTCTTCGCCGCGCAGCGCCAGCCGGTCGGCATGGGCCAGCGCTGAGCGCTCCAGGGTGAGTCCAAGCAAGCTGTCCGTCATGGGTCCGCCGTCGTCAGGGCCGCGAAGATGGGCCGCAGCGCATTCTCGCAATGCCCCGGCCTTGCCGGGGCGACAGGCCGGAGCGCTGCCAAGCGAGAATGCGCACTAGCCGCACCGTTCACCGGCGCGCATCTACCGATGATCGAGGGCCTGACCTGCGATCAAGAAAGACGACACCCATGACCGAAGCCAGCCCCCTCCTGCCCGACCGCTTGTCGACCGACCCGCGCAGCCCTCACCATGTCGCCGCGGCGTTCGAGCGCGACATCGCGATACGCTTCAACGACAGGGAGCGTTTTGACGTGGCGGAGTACTGCATCAGCGAGGGCTGGATCAAGGTGCCCGCGGGCAAGGCAGTCGACCGCAGGGGCGAGCCGATGATGATCAAGCTCAAGGGCCGGGTCGAGACGTCTTACCGCTGAACGCCTCCCACGATGAACCCCTCATTCGAAGTCCTGCCGCGCGACCTGTCGCCCTACCGTGCCGGCAACGTCGACGTCGACTATGTGCACCGCTTCGACTCGGGCCGGGCCGGGCCGCATGTGCTGGTCAACGCCCTGACCCATGGCAACGAGTTCTGCGGCATGGTCGCGGCCTGCCACCTGCTCGACACCGGCGTGCGGCCGCTGAAAGGCACGCTCACCGTCAGTTTCGCCAACGTGGCGGCCTACGAGAGCTTCGACACCGAGCGGCCTTTCGACAGCCGGCAACTGGTGCACAACCTCAACCGCATCTGGTCGGCGGAGCAACTGGACGGGCCGCAAGACAGCCCCGAGCTGCGCCGAGCGCGCGACTTGCGGTCGGTGGTGGACGCGGCCGACCATGTGCTGGACATCCACTCGACCAGCCAGCCGGTGCAGCCGTTCTGGGTCTATCCGAAGTTCGAGCGCAACGGCGTGGCCGCGCTGGCCATCGGCCAACCGGCGGTGCACCTGGTGATGCCGCAGGGCCTGGGCTCGGGCACGCCGCTGATCCAGCATGGCCGGCTGGGCTTGGCCGACGGCACGGGCGTGGCGATGGTGGCCGAATGTGGTCAGCATTTCCTGCGCGCCAGCAGCGACCTGGCAACCGCGGTGGCGCTGGACTTCCTGGCCCATTTCGGCCTGATCGAACGGGACGCACCAAAGGCGCCGCGCGCGCCGCAGCAGCGCTTCGAGTTGCTTCAAACCTGCATGGTGACCCATGCCGACTTCCGCTTCGCGCGCCCGCTGATCGGCTTCGAGACCTTCGCGGCCGGCGAACTGATCGCCACCCAGGGCCCGGACGAGATCCGCGCCCCCTGCGACCAGTGCACGGTGCTGATGCCGACGCGCGAGCCCATCATCGGGCGCGAGGCGGTCTACCTGGCGCGGCCCATGGCCTGAGCAGGCAGCCGGCCCGTTCGGCGCGCGGCGGCAAGTCTGTTGCGCGTCAGGACTGGGCCTCGGCTGTCGGGTGGCCCGCCAGGCGGCTGTGCCACATCACGCGCGGCTGCGACAAGTCCCAGGGCATCGCCCGGTGCAGCAGGCAGCGGTTGTCCCACAACACCACGTCGCCGGCGGTCCAGTGGTGGGTGTGGACGCGCGGGGCCTGGCAAGCCCAGTCGACCAGGCCTTCGAGAAAGGCTTCGGATGCCGCCGCATCCAGGCCAGGGATGGCGTGGGCGTGGCGTCCGATCAGCAGCGACTTGCGGCCGGTTTCGGGGTGGATCTTGACGAGCGGGCGCAGCGGCGCGGCGGTCTGGTCCATGCCATAGCCGACATAGGCCGACTGCGCGCCAGGCAGATGACCCAGCTTGGACTGCGAATACACCAGCGAATGGTGGGCCTTGCGCTGGTGCACGAGCGCAAGAGTGGCGTCGTCCAGCGCGTCGTAGGCCGCACGCATGTCGGCAAAGCCGGTCTCGCCACCGGCGGCGGGCACCACCTCGCCCGAGAACACCGCCCCCTGCGCCATCACCGGCATGTAAGTGCTGTCGGCGTGCCAGGCCATGTTGCCGACGATGACCTTCATCATGTCGTCCCACTGGCCGGGCTGGTGCGGCCGCACCGTCCCGTCGGCCAGCACATTGGAGATCGCGACGATCTCGCCGCCGCCTATGCGCTCGATCGGCCCGAAGCGGCGAGCGAAACTGATCTGCTGGGCGTTGCTGAGGTGCTGGCCGGGAAAGATCAGCAGCGCATGCTGCAGCCAGGCGCGGCGCAGGGTTTGCCAGGTCGCCTCGTCCAGGTCGGCCAGCGACACACCGGTGACGGTGGCGCCCAGCGTGGCGCCGGTGGGTTCGATCTTCGGTTCGGCCATCGTGATCTCCTGGCGCGCAGGTGGCGGGCCTGGCGGGCAATTTACCGCCCGGCCGGCACGACACCTGTCGCGCGCAGGTCAACCGGCGCCGCGCAACCGAAGGGCAGCGGGCAGCCGCCAGACCCTGGCAGCGCAAGCCGCCCGTCGCCAGTTCGCGATCCCCAAAGAGGTCGACCCCTGCAGCGCTGGCGCCGCAGGGGTCGACCGGTCTTGGGCGATCAGAAGGACTTGGTCAGGTTCAGGTAGACGGTCCGGCCGAAATAGTCGTAGCCGCTGTACAACGGCGCATTGCCGACCCGGTTGTAGCCGGCCTGGGCCGAGATCTGCGGCGGTTTGACGTCGGCCAGATTTCGCACCCCCAGCGTCACATCCCACTTGTCGGCCTTGTAGCCGACCGCCACCGTGTGCCGGTAGTAGTTCGGCACGCTCAGCTTGAAGGTGCTGGTGGCCGGATCCTCGCCGTAGTAGTCGTACGACGACATGCTGCCTATCCAGTCCAGGCCGTAGTAGAAGCGCCAGTTGTTGACATCCAGGTGGGCATCCAGGTTGCCCGAATACCTGGGGTTGTTGAGCGTGCCGTTGACCTCATCCAGCGGGTCCTCCGGGAACAGCTTGTTCGCCTGGGAGTTGAAACGGGTGACGTTCAGGTTCAGCCGCAACTTGCCGATGCCGATGTTGTTGGTGTAGCGGGCCGTGAAGTCCAGCCCGCGAACCGCATCGGTGGCCAGATTGACGAAGCTGTCGTTGACGGTCAGCGCGTTCGAAGACGGGTTGCGGGGGTCGACGAGGCGACAGAACCCGCCGCCAGCCCGGAACTGGGGATCGTCGTAGCAGCGGCTCAGGATGCTGGCCGAACCGGCTCGGGAAACGCCGTTGTCCACCTGGATGTTGAAGTAGTCGACCGAGAAGGACACATCGCCCCAGCCCTTTGCGAGGTCGGGCTGGATGATGAGGCCGGCGGTCGAATTCTTCGACGTCTCGGCCTTCAGTCCGGCGGCCGCGCCGCCGGAGTTGATGACCGCGATGCTCGACGTGGCGTTGAAGCCGGCGGGCAGGCCTTCGCTCTTGCAGTTTGCCGCCTTCACGGTGCCGGCGTTGGAGGCTGCGTCCCAGTTGTTGCAGGGGTCGCCCTGGGACGAGACGAAGCCGCTGGTCGCCCCCAGGAACTGCTCGTAGAGCGCTGGCGCGCGGTAGGACGTGCTGCTCGTGCCGCGCAGCGTGAGCCACTTGACCGGCGACCAGATGGCGCCGGCCTTGTAGGTCGATCCGCTGCCGTAGGACTTGTAGTCCGACCAACGGGTCGATGCGTTCACGCTCAACTCGTGCGCGAACGGCAGCTTGGCCAGCAGCGGAATGTCCACTTCGGCGAATACATCCTTGGCCGAGTCATTGCCGCGTGTCGGCGTCGACGACGTCAAGTTGTAGAGATTGCCGATCTGGGCATCCGGGGCCGGGGTGTCGTCGATGGCGAACTTGCGCACCTCCGCGCCCAACGCGGCCTTGACCTTGCCGTAGGGCAGGTCAAACAGCTTGCCCGTGACCGACGCCGACAGCACGTCTTCCTTGTACTTGCTGATGCCGGTGACCGGCTGCCAGACATAGTTGACCCAGGCTGCGGGCAGTTGTCCGCCGATCACCGCACTGGTCAAGGCCGGTGCTGCAACGCAGCCGCCCGCCGGGTTCACGCAAGCAAAGCCACCCGGGCTCGCCACGACATTCAGGCTTTGCGCCAGACGATCGGTCAGGAAGGACTCGCTGGTGTAGCGGCCCTTGCTTTCGCTGTGCGTGGCCACCACGTCGTAGTCCCAACCCGTCTTGAAGACCGCACCCCGCAAACCCACCACGGCGCGGCTGAAGTCGACCGACTGGGACGACATGTCGTTGCCGAAGCCGATGAAGCCTCGGACACCCACGTCTGCACCATTGCTGATGGCGGTCGGGCCGGAGAAGCGCGTGGCGGATGCCAGGTTCGACGGGATGAGTGGGCTGCCCTTCATGTAGTCGAGAGACAACTGACGGTAGCCGGTCTGCGACGACTCCCGGCGGTTGTACAGCAACTCGTAGTAGAGCTCGGCGTCATTCAAGGCACTCAGGTCCAGGCCACCCTGCACGAACAGGTTGTGGTTCGTCATCGGCGAGATGAGCGACCGGTTCAGCATGCGGGGGTCGAAGGTGTCGCGCACGTTCAGGTTGTTGGTGCCGCCACCCACGCCCTCGAAGCCCGGCACACCGGTGGTGACCGCGGCATTGGGCCGCCACCGGTTGAAACTGGTGCCCACCGACCCCGGCGCACCCACGCCGGTGCGCGAATTCGTGCCCAGGGTGTTGATGGTGACCCCGTTGGAGCCTGTGCCGCTGATCGGGTAGCACTTGGGCTTGCCGGTGGCCGGGTCGACGAAGTCGAAGCTGCCCCAGTCGCCCACCACACCGCCGCTGCTCGTCCGGCGGTAGTCGGTATTGCAGCGGGTCCAGTCCCGGTCGCCCATAGTCAGGTCGGTGCGCTCGCGGAACTCGTAAGAACCCGAGAAATGCGAGTGGTCCGAAACAAAGCCAGACACCAGCGAGAAACTCCGCTCGTCGCCACCGCTTCGGGTCTTGGTGAACTTCGCGTCGGCCGTGATGCCTTCGACGTTCTTCTTGGTGATGATGTTGATGACGCCCGACACAGCGTCTGAGCCGTAGATCGACGACGCGCCGTCCTTCAGCACCTCGATGCGGTCGACCATGAAGCCGGGCAGGGTGTTCAGATCCGATGCGCCGACCGAGCCGCGCGTGCCAGAAGGCGCCATCCGCCGCCCGTTCAACAGCACCAGCGACCGCGTCGGGGCAAAGCCGCGCAGGCCTATGGTGTTGGCGCCCGGGCCACCGTCGGTGACGTAACCGCCGTAGGCATTGTTGATCTGGCTCTGTCCGCCCGTGACCGAGGTGCCCTGCAAGAGGGCTGCGGTCGAGTTGAAGCCGGCCATGGCCGCGTCCTCGTTGCGCAGGATCTGCAGCGGCGAGGAGGAGTTGTAGTTGTCGCGCTTGATTCGCGAGCCCGAGATCACCACCTGGGCGCTCGCGTCATCCTCCTTGGGCGGCGTTGGCGCCGTCTGCGCGAAGGCGAGCGGTGCAACGAGGCTGGCCCAGACGGCCAGACAGACGGGTGTGGGATGAACCCGGCGAACAGTCCTGGTCATACAGGATCTCCAGAGGTTGTGATTTTTCGACCCGCCTAGCGGCCGGTGCCAAGTCAGCTGATTGACATTGAAAATACACTTTACACAGGTTAACCAATTCCTGTCAATTTTCTGTCGTGTTTGTCCATTTTGCCGTGAGGGCTCTCATAACCTGTTGATTGAATTGAGTGGGCTGTGGTGGGGGGTGCGTGCGCGCAGTCAGGCTGCCGCCTTGCGCGGCCCACCCAAGCGGGCGCATCAGGCGCAGAGTTGCGCCGGAGCAGGGCTCTCGGGGGTGGGGCACTCGACCTTCAGCCGCCCACCCCCAACCTCATGCGCCCGGCCCTTGACCGGCCGGCAACGCCACCGCCCGGCTGCCGAACAGCGGTTGCGGCGCGGCGAAGTTCGAGGTCAAGCGCTCCACAGGCACCGACGCCGCGAGAGCGGACCCCCCGCAAGCCCCCAGCGCCTGCCGATCGATAAAGCTCGACAGCAGCCCGGCCAGGCTGCACTGCGGCCCGTCCTGCAGCGGCACCGGGCCGGTGGCCTGTGCATCTACCGGCATCTTCAGCGCCAGCCCGGCGTTGCCTTGGGGCGCGTCCAGCGCCTCGGTGAAGCGCCCCAGCGCCTGCGCCAGATCCGACGCCCGCGTCTGAAGCGCGGAAGGCGCCTCGGTGGGTGAGATGGCAGGCGCGACCGCCGCTGGGGTGGCTGTTGAACTCGCGGTCGGGCTGGCCGCCAGCGGCGCCGTGGACAGCCACACGTCGGCCAATGCAGGGCTGCTGCTGCCTGCGCCGTCGTAATGGCTGACCAGTCCAACCAGGTTGCCGTTGTCGACCGCCAGCGTCGCTGCAGCGTCCAGGTGCAGCTCGCTGATGCCCAGCGCAGAAAGCCCTTTCAACTCACCGGCCTGGGTCTGGCCGTCGCTGTTGGCGTCTATCCAGACCGCCAGCGCTGAATACCCCGCGTCCAGCGCATTGATGACCCCATCGCCATTGCTGTCCTGCGTGGCCAGGGCCGCGAAACCATCGGCCGCATGGCTGCCGTCGGGCAGTGTGGTGGCGCTGCCGAACAACTCGCCACCGTCGTCGATTACGCCGTTGTGGTTGCGGTCGAGCACCAGCAGCCCGTCGGTCGGCGCCACCCAGCCGGTGGCCACGGCCTGGCCGGTGTGGGCCAGGTCGAACTGCACGCCCGCGTCCAGGCCCAAGGTCTGAACGCCGTTGCCGTTCAGGTCGAGCATCAGCGGCGTGACCAGGTTGGCGCTGCGCGTCATCACGGCCGAGCGCTGGCCGGTGCTCAGCGCCGCAAGTTGGGTGCTGGTCAGCGCGGACAGTTGCGTCATGTTCAGCGCCACCAGATCGGCGGTGGTGATGGCCCGCACCTGGGCCGTGGTCAGCGCGGCGAGGTCGGCCGTCTCCAGCGCTGCGGCCTGGATGGTAGTCAACGCAGCGATCTGGGCGGTGGTCAGCGAGGCGAACTGGGTTGGGTTCAACGCCTGCAGGCCCTTGGTCGACAACGCCGCCACGTTGGCGGGCGTAAGCGCCCGCAATTGCGCGCTGCCCAGCGCTGCCAGGTCCGCGGTTTCCAGCTGGCTGACCTGCAAACCCGTCAGCGCGGCGATCTGGCCGGTGGTCAAGGCCATGAACTGGGCCGTGCTCAGCGCGTTCAGCACGCTGCTGCCGAACTGGGCCAGATCGGCCGTGGTGATGGCCGCCACCTGCGCCGTGCTCAGCACACCCAGCTGCCGCCCGGTCAGGTTGGCGGCCTGCGTGGTGGTCAGCGCGGCGACCTGGGCGGTGCTCAGGCTAGCGAATGCACTGGTGGTCAGCGCGTTCAACCCGGCGCTGCCCAGGGCGGCCACGCTGCCTGTGCGCATGGCCCCCACCTGGATGCTGGACAAGGCGGCCAGATCGGCGGTCTCGAGTGCGCTGGCCTGGGCGGGGGTGATCGCCTGGATCTGCGCCGTGCTCAGCGCCTGAAACTGCTTGGAGCTCAGCGCATTCAGCCCGCTGGTGGCCAGCGACGCCAACTGCGTGGTCGTGATCGCCACCAGCTGCGCGGTCGTCAAGCTGGCCAACTGGCCGGTCGCGCCGGCCGTCAGTGCATTGATCTGGGCCGTGTCCAGAGCGGCGATCGCGGCCGGGGTCAAGGCGGCAATCCGGTTCGTGGTCATCGCGGCGAGGTCGGCCAGCTCGATCGCCTTGACCTGGGCAGTGGCCAGCGCGGCGATCTGTGTCGTCGTCAGGGCATTGATTTCCGCCGAGGTCAGCGCGGCGATGCCGGCGGTCGTGATCGCCCGCACCTGGGCGGTGGACAGCACCGCCAGGTCTGCCGTCTCGAGCGCGGTCACCTGCTCGGTGCTCAGTGCGCCGATCTGCGCGGGCGTCAGCCACGGGAACTGCGTGCTGGTCAGCGCGTTCAGGCGCACCGGCGCCAGCGAGCGGATCTGGGTGGTGGTCAGCGCGGCGATCTGCTCCGCGTTCAGGCCCGTCCACAGCGCATCGGGCATGACGTTGAGCTGCTGCGTCGACAGTGACGGTAGCCTGTCATGGGTCAGCAGCGCGATGCTGGCGGTGCTCCAGGCGGGCAAGGCCACGGCACCCGTGGCGCTGCTCGTCACCTGCTCGGCGGTTCCCTGGCCGTCGATGTAGCTCGCCACCACCGAGATCGTCTTGCCCACCTGACCCTGGCCCAGTGCCAGGGTGCCGGCCGTGGCGCCAGCGATCGCCACGCCACCCGCTTGCCACTGGTAGCTGATCGCACCCAGCCCGTCCACGTCGGCCAGCGTGTTGCCCGCCGTCAGCGTCTGGCCCTGCGCGACCGTGCCGGTGATCGTCACGCTGCCCGTGGGCAGGTCGTTCACGTTGAGCACGGCTGCGGTTGCCGACGAAGCCACCGCCTCCGACGTCCCCTGGCCGTCGGTGTAGCGCGCCACGACCGATATCGTCTTGCCCACCTGTGCCTGCGTCAATGCGAGCGTGCCACCGGTGGCTCCCGCAATCGCCACGCCACCCGCTTGCCACTGGTAGCTGATCGCGCCCAACCCGTCCACGTCGGCCAGCGTGTTGCCCGCCGCCAGCGTCTGGCCCTGGGTGGCGGTGCCGGTGATCGTCACGCTGCCCGTGGGCAAGTCGTTCACGTTGAGCACGGCCGCGGTTGCTGACGAAGCCACCGCCTCCGACGTACCCTGGCCGTCGGTGTATCGCGCCACGACCGAGATCGTCTTGCCCACCTGTGCCTGCGTCAATGCGAGCGTGCCACCGGTGGCCCCCGCAATCGCTACGCCACCCGCTTGCCACTGGTAGCTGATCGGGCCCAACCCGTCCACGTCGGCCAGCGTGTTGCCCGCCGCCAGCGTCTGGCCCTGGGTGGCGGTGCCGGTGATCGTCACGCTGCCCGTTGGCAGGTCGTTGACGTTGGCCACCGCAGAGGTTGCCGATGACACCACCGATTCCGCTGTGCCTTGGCCGTCGATGTAGCTCGCCAAGACGGAGATCGGCTTGCCCACCTGGTCCTGGTCCAGCACCAGGGTGGCGGCCGTAGCACCCGTGATCGCCAAGCCACCCGCTTGCCACTGGTAGCTGATCTTGCCCAGCCCGTCCACGTCGGCCAGCGTGTTGCCTGCCGTCAGCGTCTGCCCCTGTGTGGCGGTGCCGTTGACCGTGACGCTGCCGGTGGGCAGGTCGTTCACGTTGGCCACCGCAGAGGTCGCCGATGACACCACCGATTCCGCCGTACCCTGGTCGTCGGTGTAGCTCGCCACCACTGAGATCGCCTTGCCCACCTGCGCCTGCGTCAATGCGAGCGTGCCACCTGTAGCCCCCGCAATCGCTACGCCACCCGCTTGCCACTGGTAGCTGATCGGGCCCAACCCGTCCACGTCTGCCAGCGTGTTGTCCGCCGTCAGCGTCTGGCCCTGGGTAGCGGTGCCGGTGATCGACACGCTGCCTGTGGGCAGGTCGTTCACGTTGAGTACGGCTGCGGTTGCCGACGAGGTCACCGACTCTTCCGTACCCTGGCCGTCGGTGTAGCTCGCCACCACTGAGATCGCCTTGCCCACCTGGTCCTGACCCAGCACCAGGATGGCGGTTGTGGCGCCGCCGATCGCCGTGCCACCCGCTTGCCACTGGTAGCTGATCACACCCATTCCATCCGGGTCGGCGATCGTGTTCGACGCTATCAAGGTTTGGCCCTGCCTGGCACTTCCGCTGATTGCCACGCCGCCGGTGGGCGTGTCGTTGACGTTCGCAATGCTCAGCGAACTGGCCGAATCCACTGCCTCCGATGTCCCGTGCCCGTCGCTGTAGCGGGTCGAGACCCGTACGACCTTGCCCACGTCGTCATCGACCAAGATGTAATCGCCGCCGATTGCGCCGCTGATGTCGGTCCAGACCTGCCCGTCTGCAGACCTCTGCCATTGATGACGGAAGGCGCCGAGTCCATCTGCGTCCGCGATCAAGGTGTCGTCGACAACGAGGGTGCTGTTCTCCGTGAAGTGCGAAGTCACGCTTGCC
>CANGHK010000062.1 GCA_947453625.1 Burkholderiales bacterium | reverse complement strand
ACCGAACTGGTCGACAAGGCCTTGCGCCTGGCGGCCTACCGCGAGGGCGCGACCGAGGCCGAGATGCGCGGCGTGATCGACCGCGTCTGGGCCTTGGCCGGGGCCGCATCGGTGCCGCATTTCCTGGGCTGAGGGGCTGCGTCGGCGCGCCTTCGCGGCGTCGGCCAGTGGTCAACGACAGGGCGGTACGCGGGTTGGCCTGGATGGGCAAGCAGCAGGCGCTGGGGTATACAGAAGGGTTTGCCTCAACTCAGCCCATTGCCCATGAATTCAGTCGCCTTGCCCCGCCCCCACGATGCGATCTGGCCCAAGCGCCTGCCGCGCCACCTGGTGTTGCCCGAGACCAGCCTGTGGTTCAACCTCGAGGTCTCGGCGCGCCGCTACCCGGCCAAGGCCGCCTACCTGTTCTTCGGCCGCGCGCTGGCCTTTGCCGATCTGCTGACCCAGGCCGAGGCACTGGCCGGCTGGTTGCAGGCCCACGGCGTGGCCAAGGGCGACCGGGTGGCGGTGTTCATGCAGAACTGCCCGCAGTTCGTGGTGGCGGTGCATGCGGTGCTGCGTGCCGACGCGGTGGTGGTGCCGGTCAACCCGATGAACAAGGCCGACGAGTTCGGCCACTACATCACCGACCCCGGCACCCGGGTGGTGCTGACCACCGCCGACCTGGTGGCCACCGTGGCCGAGGCGAATGCCCGGCTGCCGGCCGAGCAGCGCCTGCGCCACATCGTGGCCACCCGCTTCACCGATGCGATGCCGGCCGCGATCGACCCGGCCGAAACCCCCAGCCCGGCGATCCTGCAGTGGCTGCTGGCCGACCCCGCCTTCCCCGACGCGTCGGCCGACGGCGCTGATTCGGCCACCCCGGCCACCCCGGTCACGCACTGGGCCGATGCGCTGGCCGCCGGCTGCCTGCCCGGGCCGCACACCGCGCAGCCCGACGACCTGGCGCTGCTGCCCTATACCAGCGGCACCACCGGCCTGCCCAAGGGCTGCATGCACAGCCACCGCACGCTGATGCACAACGTGGTGGGTGGCGGCGTCTGGGGCCATGGCGGGCCCGAGGTGGTCAGCCTGGGCGTCGTGCCGATGTTCCACATCACCGGCTTCATCTACGGCTGCCTGGGCTCGGTGGCGGGCGGCAGCACGACGGTGATCCTGCCGCGCTGGGACCGCGAACTGGCCGGCCGGCTGATCGCGCGCCACCAGGTCTCGCACTGGACCTGCATCCCGACCATGATCATCGACCTGTTCGGCAGCCCCAACTGCGCCAGCTTCGACCTGTCCAGCCTGCGCTATGCCTCGGGCGGCGGCGCGGCGATGCCGCAGGCGGTGGCCGAGCGGCTGCAGCGCGAGTTCAACATCACCTTTGCCGAAGGCTACGGCCTGACCGAGACCGCCGCGCCCACCCATGCCAACCCGCCCGAGCGGGCCAAGCTGCAGTGCCTGGGCATCCCTATCATCGGCACCGACTCGCGCATCATCGACCCCGACACGCTGCGCGAACTGCCGCAGGGCGAGACCGGCGAGATTGTCACCCACGGGCCGCAGGTCTTCAAGGGCTACTGGGGCCACCCGGGCGCGACGAAGGCGGCCTTCATCGAGATCGACGGCAAGCCATTCTTCCGCACCGGCGACCTGGGGCGTATGGACGAGGAGGGCTACTTCTTCCTCACCGACCGGCTCAAACGCATGATCAACGCCAGCGGCTTCAAGGTCTGGCCGAGCGAGGTCGAGTTGATGCTGTTCAAGTGCCCGCTGGTGCAGGAAGCCTGCGTCATCGCCACCCGCGACGCCTACCGCGGCGAGAGCGTCAAGGCGGTGATCGTGTTGCGCGACGCCGCGCGCGGCCAGGCCCAGCCCGAGGACATCATCGCCTGGGCCCGCGAGCACATGGCGGCCTACAAGGTGCCGCGCAGCGTGGAGTTTGCCGATGCCTTGCCCAAGAGCGGGTCGGGCAAGGTGATGTGGCGGCTGCTGCAGGAGAAGGAGGCGGCGGTCTGAAGCCGGGGCTTTTCCCGGCTCAGAACCCCGATCCCGGCGTCAGCAGGAAGGCGGTTTCTTCGCCTGTGCTGACCCGGCCCAGCAGGCTGTTGCGGTGCGGAAAGCGGCCGAAGCGCGCGACGATGTCGTGGTGGCGCTGGGCCCAGTCGACCAGCCCGGCCAGCGCCGGCTCGTCGCGCGCCAGTTGCTCGAACAATTGCACCGAGGTGCGCTGGTGCGACACCTCCTCGGCATGCTCGAACGGCAGGTAGACGAACTGGCGCTGGACGCCGGTCAGGTCGCGGTCGCGGCCCGACGCCACCAGCGCGCGGGCGATGTGCAGCGCCTGGGCGTCGCCGGCAAAGCTGCGCGGCGTGCCGCGGAAGGCGTTGCGGGTGAACTGGTCGAGCAGCAGCAACCTGGCCAGCGCGGGTTGGGCCTGCAGCGGGTGGGTGATCCAGTCGCGGCTGACATCGCGCTCATCGGCCAGCAGGGCGGCCTCGATCAGCGGCCCGAAACGGCGGACGATCTCGGCATCGAAGGCCGCGTCCTTCTTGAACCAGGCGGCGCGCGGCTGGCGGTGGCCGGGGTCGTCGGGCGCGCCGAACCAGAAGTCCAGCACCTCGATGGCGGCGGTGTGCATCAGGTGTTCTCCAGCAGGTCGTGGGTTTCGGGGTGGCGGCGCATATAGGCCCGCACATAGCTGCATACCGGCCGCACCTGCCAGCCCAGCGCGCGGGCCTGGGCCAGCACCTCTCGCACCAGCGCCGCAGCCAGACCCTGGCCTTGCAGCGCGGCCGGCACCTCGGTGTGCACGATGTGCATCACCTGGCCGACGCGACGGTATTCGGCCAGGCAACGGCCGCCCGCGGCGAGAGCCTCGAAGCGGCCGGCGGCCGGGTCGTGGGTGACCTTGAGCTGGGTCGGGTCGGTGAGGTCGGTCATGGTCGGTCCGGGTTGGGCGCTGATCGTGCCAGCTGCCGCCACAGGAAGGCGAATTCCAGCGCCATCATGTCGGCCTTCTGGCCGTTGTCGGCGGCGCCGGCGTGTCCGCCCTCGATGTTCTCGTAGTACAGCGGCGCATGGCCTTGTTCGATCATCCGCGCCGCCATCTTGCGGGCATGGCCGGGATGCACCCGGTCGTCGCGGGTCGAGGTGGTGAACAGCACGGCGGGCAACTGGTTGCCGGGTTTGACGTTCTGGTAGGGGCTGTACTTCGAGATCCAGTCCCATTCGGCGGCGATGTCCGGGTCACCGTATTCGGCCATCCACGATGCACCGGCCAGCAGCTTGTGGTAGCGCTGCATGTCGAGCAGCGGCACCTGGCAGACCACCGCGCCGAACAGCTCGGGCCGCTGCAGCATCACCGCGCCCACCAGCAGGCCGCCGTTGCTGCCGCCCTGTATGCCCAGGTGCCGGGCCGAAGTCACTTTGCTGGCGATCAGGTCCTCGGCCACCGCGGCGAAGTCGTCATAGCTGCGTTGCTTGCCGGCCTTGACGGCCGCCTGGTGCCAGGCCGGGCCGTATTCACCGCCACCGCGGATGTTGGCCACCACCAGCACCCCGCCATGCCGGTACCAGGCGGTGCCGAAGCCGGCCGAATACCACGGTTGTTTGGAGATCTCGAAACCGCCGTAGCCGTTGAGCAGCGTCGGGTTGCGCCCGTCGGCCGTTGCGCCTTTCGGCCAGACGATGAAGTAGGGCACCCGGGTGCCGTCCTTCGAGCGCGCAAAGCGCTGTTCGACCTTCATGCCGCTGCTGTCGAACAGCGCGGGCAAGGTCTTGAGGGTGTCGAGTCCGTCGCGGTCGGTGCGGCCCAGCAGCAGCGAGTCCGGCGTCAGGAAATCGGTGTAGGTCAGCGTGAAGGCCTCGGCCAGCGCGTCGGCGTCGGGCGCGCTGCCCAGTTCGGGGTCGTGCAGCGCGCTGGCATGCAGCGTGCCGGGGAAGGGCGTCTTGATCTCGCGCCCGACCCAGCGCTCATCCTGGCCGGCTTGTTTGGCATGACCCTCGGGCCGCCAGGCCTCCAGCTTGCCCGCGACGTCGTCCAGCACGTTGACCAGCACCTGGCTGCGCGTGGTGCTGAAACCGGCCAGCGAGCGGGTTGCGTTGGGCGTGAACAGCGCGTGCAGCGGCGGCATTGTCGCGGCATCGGCGGCGGCCAGGATGGCCCGCGCGTCGCCGATCAGCAGCGATCCGCCCGGCCAGCGGAGGGTGTTGGCAGCCGTGCCCACGGTCCAGTCGCTGCGCAGTTGCAGCAGGGCGCGATCGCCCCAGAAGCTGATCGACGCGTCACTCGGGATGTTGATCTTGGCCAGGCGGTCGCCCTGGGCGATGAACTGCTCGCTGTTGTAGAAGTCGGTCGCCCGGCTGAAGACCACGCGTACCAAGCCCGGCGTGCGGTCGACGCTGACGCCGGCGGCCACGTCCTGGGCCTGGCCTTCGAATACGGTGGTGGCCGCGCTCAGCGGCTGGCCGCGCTGCCAGCGCTTGATGACCCGCGGGTAGCCCGAATCGGTCAGCGAGCCGGGGCCGAAATCGGTGCCGACGAAGACGGTGTCGGCCGACAGCCAGCTGAGCTCGCTCTTGGCCTCGGGCAACTGGAAGCCGCCGGCGACGAAGGTCTTGGCCGCGCTGTCGAATTCGCGCACCACATGGGCATCGGCGCCGCCGCGCGACAGCTTGACCAGGCAGCGCCGGTAGTCGGGCGCCAGGCAGCTGGCCCCGGCCCAGACCCAGTTCTCGCCCTCGGCCCTGGCCAGCGCGTCGACGTCGATCACCGTCTCCCAGGCCGGCGCGGTCTTGCGGTACTCGGCCAGCGTGGTGCGCCGCCACAGACCGCGCGGATGCTCGGCATCGCGCCAGAAGTTGTACAGCGCGTCGCCGCGCCGGCTGACATAGGGGATTTTGTCGCGCGAGTCCAGGATCGCGCGGAAGCCGTCGCGCATCGAGGCAAAGCGCGGCTGCGCCTCCAGCACCGCGCGGGAGGCGGCGTTGCGCTCGCGCACCCAGGCCAGCGCGCGCTCGCCCTGCACCTCTTCGAGCCAGCGGTAGGGGTCGGCGTCGGCGGCGGGCGCTGCGGCGGATTCGGTGACAGGGGCGGCGGGCAGGGTGGTCATGGGCAGGCAGGCAAGGAGGGCGCCGAACAGCGCGGGCAGCAAGGCGTTCATCGACGGGCCGGCCCCGTGCTCACTGCCCGCCGCGCCACAGCGCCTGCGGCAGCAATTCGACCGATTGCTTGCCGTCGCTGACATAGACATGGCCGTCCTGGATGCTGACCTGCAACTGCATCGAGCGGCTGCACATCGCCGCCAGCGCCAGGCTTTGCTCGGACGGCAGCTGCCAGATCTCGAGGTTGCGCAAGCGGGTGATCTTGTTGGCGATGCCGGCGTACCAGATCGGCGCCGAGTAGCTGTAGCAGTACAGCGTGACCCGCCGGGCGCGGCCGCAGGCCTTGGCCAGCCGGCGCTCGTCCGAGGGCTGGCCGACCTCGATCCAGTGCAGCAACTGGTCGGTCAAGTCCTTCTGCCACAGGTCGGGTTCGTCGGCGTCGGCCATGCCGCGCGCCAGCAGCAGCCCGCCCTGGTGGTCGTCGGCGGGCACGTTCAGCGCAAAAGCCAGCAGCCTGGCCATCAGCCGTTCCTCGGTCTCGGAGGGCTGCAGCGGCAGTGTCAGGTTGTGGTCGCCGTAGACATTGCGGTCCATGTCGGCGATCTGCAGATGGGCTTTGTAGATCGTGGCTTTGATGGCCATCAGGGGCGGGCTCCGGGGGCGCTGCGGTGTCGGGGGTGCGGCCAGCGGCCCGGACTGTCGGCCCGGGCTCGCCGGGGGCGAATCCGCCACTGTGCCACAGCGGCGGCACAATCCTGGCACGGGCTTCCCGCGATGTCTGACCGCACCGGTAGTGAACGGCTCAGCGCGGCAGCAGCGCCCAGAGCACCGGCCCTGCCAGGCAAAGCCAGGCGCCGATGAGCATGATCAGCGCCAGAAAAACGGCAGCGCTGCCGCAGTCCTTCGCCTTGGCGGCCAGCACATGGATCTCCGGCGAGGCCATGTCGACCACCGCTTCCAGTCCCGAGTTGAGCAGTTCGACCACCAGCACCAGGCCCATCAAGGCCAGCAGCAGCACGCTGTCGGTGCGCGGCAGGGGCAGCCACAGCGTCAGCGGGGCCAGCAGCAGCACCAACACCAGTTCCTGGCGGAAGGCGGCCTCGTCGCGCCAGGCGCTGCGCAGGCCTTGCTCGGAATACTGGGCGGCGCGAAAGACGCGAACGATGCTGAAGGCGGTGGTGGATTTCATGGGCTGTTCTCGTTCAAGCCGTTCGCAATTGCTGCGGCGTCGGTGCTGCAAGGCGCAGGGTCACGCGCCCGGGCAGGTGGATCAGGCTGATGCTCAGCCAGACGGCCACGCTGAAGTACATCGACATCCAGACCACCTCGGACTGCCAGTCTGTCCACTGGTGCGTGACGGTCCAGCGCCCGGCGGCGTCGAGCAGGCCCTGGGCCAGCGTCAGCGGGACCCGGTGGTGCGCGGCCTCGGCCAGCCAGCGCGTCCAGTACATCGGCACATCGACCTGGAACATGTAGACCACATAGCCCACCCCGATGGCTGCGGCAGCCACCAGGGCTGGCCGCAGTTCCCGGCTGCAGCGCGGCCAGACCAGCGCAAGGCTGGTCACCAGCGCCGCGGCGCACAGTCCCCACAGCGATTCCTCCAGCACATGACCGAGGTTGGACGTCGTCAACACGGCATGCCAGGAACACAATTCAGCGGCGACGATCATCGGCATCACGAGGCGAGCGGCCCGCATGCTGAGACGGTGCTGATGGGCATGCGCGATGCCGCGCATCAGCAGCGCCCATTGCGCGGCAAAGCAGAGCTCGGCCACCGTGGCCACCGAGCGACCCACCAGCACGCTGGACAGCCACGAATCCACCAGGCACAAGCGCCCGACGTCATAGACCGGAAAGGCCGATCGGTAGGCACAGCCCAGCACATAGCCGGCCGACAGCAAGACCTGCAGGCGCACGGCTTGGCGGGTTGCGGGATGGAGCGTGAGCGAACGTCGGTGGGCCATCGCCGCCGAAGCACTCCATGCCAGCACATTGAAGAGGCTGACGGCGCAAAGCAAGGCCCACCAAACCAGGGTCGTGTTCGTCATGGTTGTCTTCCTCGGGCTCGGCACCCGGGCAGGTGCCGGGGTCTCACTGTTCCGTCTTGGGACGCCCTGGCTTCACGGCGTCCAGCCGGTCCAGCACAAGCACCCAGGACGCAGCGTCATGGGCAGAAATGAGCGGCAGCCCAGCGCAGGGCCTTGTGTTCCTGGCGCGATGGCGGGCGCTCCGGGCCCGGGACTCGAACTCGCCTGACGCGGCCGGCGTCGATCGTGCAGACAGCAATCCGGGCTTTGCCTGCGGCGCGACGGCTACCGCTTGTGGTGCAGGGTGGACGTTTTCGTGGGTCATGGCCTTCGGGACCAATAGGGTATAAATAGTTTATACCTTTAGTCTCCGGGCCGGCAAGCAAAGACTGTCCCGCGCGGGCTGTCTTGGGGGGCGCAAGCCCCTGCACCCGCGCCAGGAGGCTGTCGGTTCCGACAGCCTCCTGGGTTTCAGCCCGGCTGGTAGGTCAGTCGCACGTAGATCGGTGCAAAGGCCTCGGCCTGGGTGATCTCCAGCAGGTGCTCGCGCGACAGCTCGAGCATCGCGATGAAGGTCACCACCAGCACCGGCGTGCCGCGCGTGGTGTCGAACAGGTCGTGGAACTCGGCAAAACGCCGCCCCGCCAGCTTGCGCAGCACGATGCTCATGTGCTCGCGCACCGACAGCTGCTCGCGGCTGATCTGGTGGTGCTGGTTGAGTTTGGCGCGCTTGACGATGTCGAGCCAGGCCGCCTGCAGGTCGGCCACGCCGACGTCCGGAAGCCGAACTTGCAGGCTTTGCTCGATGTGGATCTGGGCGCGCAGGAAGTCGCGGCCTATCACCGGCTGCCGGTCCAGCCGGGCGGCTGCCTGCTTGATGCGCTCGTACTCCAGCAGTCGGCGCACCAGTTCGGCCCGCGGGTCGGGACCCTCGCTGCCGTCGTCGGTCTTCTTCGGCGGCAGCAGCATGCGCGACTTGATCTCGATCAGCATCGCCGCCATCAGCAGGTATTCGCTGGCGAGCTCGAGGTTGTGTTGGCGGATCTGGTCGACGTAGGCCAGGTACTGGCGCGTCACGTCGGCCAGCGGGATGTCGAGGATGTTGAAGTTCTGGCGCCGGATCAGGTAGAGCAGCAGGTCGAGCGGGCCCTCGAAGGCCTCCAGGAATACCTCCAGCGCATCCGGCGGGATGTAGAGGTCGTGCGGCATCTTGAACAGCGGCTCGCCATAGAGCCTTGCCAACGCCACGCGGTCTACCGGCAGCACGTCGGCCTCGGGCGCCAGGTCACTCGCTGGCAGCCTGCTGGTGCCTGCGGTGCCGTGAGCGCCGGCCGCAACGTCCGACAAGACCGGGTCCCGGGTCCGGCCTGGCGTCAGCGCGGTTTCGACCGCGAGAAGTAGACGTAGGGCGTCTGTGCCACGCGGGCGTCGGCATAGCCCTGCTCGGCGCCGCGGTCGATCTGCTTGTCCCAGAGCAGGGCTCGGCCCGCCCGTTGCTCGGCTTCGAGTGTCGGCTTCTTGGTCTTCAGGTCGGCGATGAATTGCGTCACGTCAGAGGTGTAGGCTTTCCAGAACAGCGGCATGGCTTGGGTCCAAGTCAGGGACAACCCGGTAGTTTAGTCGGCCGGCCGGCCACGATTTTCAAACCCCGGTCGGTTGGACGTGGCAGCATGACCGCCATGGCCTCCGAAATCGAACTCAAGTTCCAGATCCCGGTGCAGCGGCTGGCTGCCCTGCGGCGCGCGGTGGCCACCCACACGGCGGTGGTCGAGCCGCTGGCCGCGGTCTACTTCGACACGCCCGACGAGTTGTTGGCGCGCAGCCGGGTCGCGCTGCGGCTGCGGCGCGAGGGGGCGCAGTGGGTGCAGACGCTGAAGGCCGAAGGCGCCAGCACGATGCAGCGGCTGGAGCACAACGTGGCGCTGCCGCCATCGGCGCCGGGCGCGTCGCGGCCGGCGCTGGACCTAGGCCGCCACCAGGGCAGCGAGGCCGGGCAGGCGCTGGCGCGGGTGCTGGCCGGCGCGGAGGGTGGTGGTGACGCTGGCGGCTTGACCGAGCGCTACGCGACCGAGGTCAATCGCACGCGCCGGGTGCTGCGGCGCGGCGGCTGTGCCTTCGAACTGGCGCTCGACGAAGGCCGCATCCTGGCCGGCGGGCGGGTGTTGCCGGTCTGCGAGATCGAGTTCGAGCTGCTGCACGGGACGCCGCAGGACTTGCTGGACCTGGCCGGGGGCTGGGTCGACCGCTTCGGTCTGGTGCTGGATGTACGCAGCAAGAGCGAGCGTGGCCACCTGCTGGCCGCCGGCCTGGCGATGAGCCCGCCGGCCCGCGCCCGGCCGGTGCGCCTGCCGATGTCGGCCGGACCGGCGCAGGCGCTCGCGGCGATGCTGGCCGCTTCGCTGGGCCAGGTGCTGGCCAACGCCAGCCAGATGGCTGAGGGCTTCGCCGAGCCCGAGCACCTGCACCAGTTGCGGGTCGGCTTGCGCCGACTGCGCAGCGTGCTCCAGGTGTTCGGGCCGCTGGCGCCGCCCACCGATGCCGGCCTGGCCTGCGCGCTGGCCGACTTGTTCGCCCAACTCGGTGCGCAGCGCGACCGGGACGCGATGGCCGAATGGCTGGGGCCGGCGCTGCAGGCCGCGGGCGCACCGGTGGCCGTGCCGTCGGCCCCGCCGCCAGCCGGCACTTCGGCCCAAGCGCCACCCGGCGCGTCGGACGACGCGTTGACCCGGCTGCTGTGCGCGCCCGCCACCCAGCGGCTCTGGCTGGCCGGGCTGGCGGCCTGCCAGCCCGGCTCAGTCGATCCAGCCGCCCCCAGCCCCCGTGCCCGTGATTTGCGCGCCGCGCTGGGCAAGCCGCTGCAGCACCTGATGCGCCAGGTCCAGCGCGACGCCGTCCGCTTTGCCGAACTCGATGACGCCGCCCGGCACCGGCTGCGCCGGCGCATCAAGCGCCTGCGCTACGCCGCCGACAGCGTGGCGTCGCTGTGGCCGGCCAAGGCGGTGACGCGAACGCTGAACCGGCTGCAGCAGGCCCAGGCCCCGCTGGGCGAGTACAACGACAGCGTCGTCGCGCTGGCGCATTGCCGGGCCTGGGCCGAGCACGATGGACGGGTCTGGTTTGCCGTCGGCTGGCTGGCTGCGCGGCGCCAGTCGCTGGAAGCGCCATGTGCAACTGCGCTGGCCGAGCTCGGCCACTGCACCGGGTTCTGGCGCGACGCCTGAAACCAGGTTGGCCGTCCGGCGGCGCGCAGCACGCTGCGCCAGCTCAGGGGCGGACTTGCCGCGGCATGCGCGGGTCGGGCGACAGCGGGTTCCAGACCGGACTGAAGCCGAAGGGCTCCGCGCTGGCGTCGCCCGCAGGCCCGATCCGCACCCGCACCGCATGGACGCGGGGCTCGCCGAACACCTCCATGCGCCACAGGTTGACGATGGGCTGGCCTTGTGGGTTGCGAAACGGCCGGTCGACGATGTGGTGGTGGGCGTCACCGTGGATCAGCAGCACCGGGAAAGGCGCGGCCTCGGCCAGCGGCAGCAGGGTGCGCTCGACGCTGGCGGCAAAGCCGGGGTGGACTTGGCCCTTGTGCGGCTTCGCGGGGTCCGGGTAGATCAGGGTTTCGGCCTGGGTGGCCAGCACCAGCGCGCGGGCCTGCTGCTGGCGCGCCAGCGCAAACGCCGCCGCGATCCAGGCCGCGTTGGCGGCCTCGCGGGCCTGGGCTTCGGCCCGCACCGCGGCGCGCGGCGCATCGACGCCGTTGTGCGGCCCGACGGTGTGGAAAGTGGCAAACAACACGCCGCGGTGGGTCCAGCGCAGGTTCTCGACATACGGGGCGAACTCCGGCATCGCATCGGGCTGGCGCTGCACGACGATGGGCCGCTGGCCGAGCGAGCGGGGCGCGGCGAAGAAGCGCTGGCGCAAGGCGGCCAGCCGCGCCAGTGGGTCGTCACCGCGGCGCTGGCAATCGAACCAGTCGTTGTCGCCCGGGGTGTAGACCAGGGCCTGGTTGAAGCGCTGGAAATTGCGCTGCTGCAGCGCGTATTCGGCGTCGCCGCAGTCGGCCACGCCGTCCTTGAAATCGCCCACATGCAGCGTGAACGGTGGATTGAGGGCGTTGACCTGGTCGACCAGGTGGCGGTAGGCCGGCCCGGCGATCGCGTCGGGGCCATAAGGCATGTCGCCGAGCGCGACGAATTCGAAGGGCTCGAACGGGGCGGGTGCGGCGGCTGCCAGCAGAGTCGGTGCGGCATGCGCCGGCAACGCCGACTGCCCCAGCAGCGCCGACAGGGCGCCCAGCGCGGCGCGGCGCCGGTTCACCGCACCCGCATGCCGGGCTGGGCACCGGGGCCGGGTTCCAGCACGAAGATCCCGGGCTGGGCCTTGTCGTCGGCGTGGCTGGCGGCCAGCACCATGCCTTCGCTGAGGCCAAACTTCATCTTGCGCGGCGCCAGGTTGGCCACCATCATCGTCAGCTTGCCGATCAGCTGCTCGGGCGCGTAGGCGCTGCGTATGCCCGAGAACACGTTGCGGGTCCGGGCTTCGCCGACGTCCAGCGTCAGCCGCAGCAACTTGGTGCTGCCTTCGACCGTCTCGGCGTTGACGATCCTGGCGATGCGCAGGTCGATTTTGCTGAAGTCGGCGATGCCTATCTCGTCGGCGATCTCCTCGCCGCCCGGCGCCACGGCGGGTGCGGCCACCGGCTCGGGCGGCGCCAGCAAGGCCTCGAGCTTGGCCGCGTCGACGCGCTGCATCAGGTGCTGGTAGTCGGCAATCCGGTGGTGGCCGAGCGCGCGTTCGGCGTCGGCGAACTGCATAGGCTCGACCTGCAGAAACGCTTCCACCTGGACCGCCAGCGCCGGCAGGATGGGCTTGAGGTAGATCGTCAGCAGGCGGAAGGCCTCGATGCAGACCGAGCAGACATCGTGCAGCGCGGCGCGCTTGGCCGCGGCCCCCGCGTCATCGCCACCGGCCTGCTTGGCCAGTTCCCAGGGCTTGTGCAGGTCGACATATTCGTTGACGCGGTCGGCCAGCAGCATGGTCTCGCGCACCGCCTTGCCGAACTCGCGGCCGGCGTACAGCTCTTCGACACCCAATCGCTGGGCGCGCAGGCCGTCGAGCAGCAATCGGCCCTCCACCCCCAGGTCGGCCGACAGGTGGCCGCCGAAGCGCTTGGCCAGGAAGCCCGCGGCGCGGCTGGCGATGTTGATGTACTTGCCGACCAGGTCGCTGTTGACCCGGGCGATGAAGTCTTCCGGGTTGAAGTCGATGTCCTCGACCCGGCTATTGAGCTTGGCGGCGATGTAGTAGCGCAGCCATTCGGGGTTAAGGCCGAGCTCGAGGTAGGTCAGCGGGTTGATGCCGGTGCCCCGGCTCTTGCTCATCTTCTCGTTGTGCACCGTCAGGAAGCCGTGCACGTGGATGGCGGTGGGCACTTTGCGGCCAGAGAAGTGCAGCGTCGCCGGCCAGAACAAGGTGTGGAAGGTGACGATGTCCTTGCCGATGAAATGCACCTGCTCCAGGTCCGGGTCGGCCAGGTAGGCGGCGCAGGCCGCCGCGCCGTCGCTGCCGTCCTGCGCCCGCTTGGCGAACAGGTTTTGCAGCGACGCCAGGTAGCCTATCGGCGCATCGAGCCAGACATAGAAGTACTTGCCCGGCGCGTCCGGGATCTGGATGCCGAAGTAGGGCGCGTCGCGGCTGATGTCCCAGTCGCTCAAGCCCGACTTGCCGGCCTCGTCGCGGCTGAACCATTCGCGCACCTTGTTGGCCACCTCGGGCTGCAGCTTGCCGTCCTGGGTCCACTGCTCGAGGAAGGCGACGCAGCGCGGATCGCTCAACTTGAAGAAGAAATGTTCGCTGGTCTTGAGCACCGGCGTGGCGCCCGACAGCGCCGAGCGCGGGTTCTTCAGGTCGGTGGGCGCGTAGACCGCGCCGCAGTTCTCGCAGTTGTCGCCGTACTGGTCGAGCGCGCCGCACTTCGGGCATTCGCCCTTGATGAAGCGGTCGGGCAGGAACATGCCCTTCTCGGGGTCGTAGAACTGCTCGATCGTGCGGGTCTCGATCAGGCCCTGGTCCCGCAGCGCGAGGTAGATGTCCTGCGCCAGGCGGTGGTTCTCGGGGCCGTCGGTCGAATGCCAGTTGTCGAAGGCGATGCCGAAGCCTTCCAAGTATTGCGCCCGCCCGGCGGCGATTTTTCCGACGAACTGCTGCGGCGTCAGACCGGCCTTCTCGGCCGCGATCATGATCGGCGCCCCATGGGCGTCGTCGGCGCAGACGAAATTGACCTCCGCCCCCAGCATGCGCTGCGCCCGCACCCAGGTGTCGGCCTGGATGTACTCCATCATGTGGCCGATGTGGAAGGCCGCGTTGGCATAGGGCAGGGCAGTGGTGACGAAGAGCTTGCGGGGCATGGGGCCATCCTGGAAATGAGCCGTCGAGTTTACCGGCCGGCCCACCCGCAGACCGGTCAGGACTATGGCCATGACAGGCCAGCGCTGCGTGGCGCTCCGCTAGACTCGCGCCCACTCGGGCCGGTCGTGCAAACAGCGCGGGCGGCCCTGCCTATCCGACTCTCTCAAACCGCCATCATCCCCATGTCGACCGTGACCGAAGCCCAACTGCTCGCCGCCCTCCAGACCGTGGTCGATCCGATCACCGGCAAGGATT
Organism: Burkholderiales bacterium; assembly: GCA_947453625.1. Taxonomy (GTDB): domain Bacteria; phylum Pseudomonadota; class Gammaproteobacteria; order Burkholderiales; family Burkholderiaceae_C; genus Pseudaquabacterium. Next base: position 12,922 of record CANGHK010000062.1, on the reverse strand, counting down.
TCGTGGCCGGCCGCCAGATCAAGAACCTCAAGATCGACGGCGATGACGTGGGCTTCGACGTCGAATTCGGCTACCCGGCCAAGAGCCAGCATGCGGCGCTGCGCCGGCAGTTCATCGCCGCGGCGCGCGGGGTGGCCGGCGTGGGCAACGTCAGCGTCAACATGCTCACCCGCATCACCGCGCATGCGGTGCAGCGCGGCGTGCAGTTGCTGCCGGGCGTGAAGAACATCATCGCGGTGGCCTCGGGCAAGGGCGGCGTGGGCAAGAGCACCACCGCGGCCAACCTGGCGCTGGCGCTGGCCGCCGAGGGCGCGGTGGTGGGCGTGCTCGACGCCGACATCTACGGCCCCAGCCAGCCGATGATGCTGGGCATCAGCGGCCGGCCCGAGAGCCTGGACGGCCAGAGCATGGAGCCCATGCTGGGCCATGGCCTGCAGGTGGCGTCTATCGGCTTCCTGGTCGACCCCGACCAGGCCATGATCTGGCGCGGCCCGATGGCCACCCAGGCACTCGACCAGTTGCTGCGCCAGACGAATTGGAAGGACGTCGACTACCTGATCGTCGACATGCCACCCGGCACCGGCGACATCCAGTTGACACTCAGCCAGCGCGTGCCGATCACCGGCGCGATCATCGTCACGACGCCGCAGGACATCGCGCTGCTCGATGCCAAGAAGGGCCTGTCGATGTTCGAGAAGGTGGGCGTGCCCATTCTTGGCCTGGTCGAGAACATGGCCGTCTACTGCTGCCCGAACTGCGGCCATGTCGAGCACATCTTCGGTGCCGATGGCGGCAAGAAGATGGCCGCCAGGGACAAGCTCGACTACCTGGGCGCGCTGCCGCTGAACATGAGCATCCGCGAGCAAGCCGATTCGGGCCGGCCCACCGTGGTGGCCGACCCCGACGGCGAGATCGCCGCGATCTACAAGGCCGTGGCGCGCCAGGTGGCAGTCAAGATCGCCGACAAGGCCCGGGACTTCTCGTCCAAGTTCCCGACCATCAAGGTCAGCAAGGACACCTGACCGACAGCCGCCCGCCCGGTCAGGGCGTCGCGGATTCCCAGGGCGGCAGGTCGGTGCTGGCCGCGGGCGCCGCGCTGCTGGCCGGGGCCGCCGGCGCGCTTGGGGCCGGCGCTGCGGCGGTGGCTGCTGCCTCTGGCGCCTCGCCAAACACCTGCTCGCCACCCAGCGCGTCCAGCAAGTCGCCGATCATGGGCGCCAGTTCGCCGGTGGCGATCGCCGCGTCGGCTTCGAAGTTGTCTTCTTTCTTGCCGCCGGACTCGAACACGCCGTCGAGGAAGGCGATTTTCTTGATCTGCAGGCCCTCGGTCAGCATGAACGAGACCCGGCCGGTCCAGGTCAGCGCCAGCCGGGTCGGCAGCTTTCCGGCCTGGATATGTGCGCGGATCTCGTCGATGTCCAGCGCATGGCGGGCGTAGCGCACCACCGGCTTCTCGCCGTCGGCGCCTTTGAGCTCGCAGTCGCGGTCTATCGTGAAGCCGGCCGGCGCCTCGCCGCTGGTCAACCATTCGGCCATCGCCGTCGCCGGTGACCAGGCGGTGTTGACCAGCAACGCCGTCAGCCCCGGCAAGGCCTGGGTCAGCGCGGTCAGCACCTCGTCGGCCCGGCCCGCGCTGCTGGCGTCTATCACCAGCAGGCGTTCGGCCGGCGCGATCCAGACCTTGACCGACGCGCGCTTGGTGAAGGCCATCGGCAGCAGGTCGAGCAAGGCCTGGCCCTTCAGCTCGTTGCGCTGCTTCTTGCCGGGCTTGCGGCCGGTCTGCTTCTCGACCTGCGCCGCCAGCGCGTCGACCTGGCGCTTGAGCACCGATCCCGGCACCAGCTTCTGTTCGACCATCAGTTGCAGCAGCCATTGGCCGGCAACCGCCTCGACCAGCGCGCCATGGTCCTCGCCGCGCGGCGAGACCCAGCCCATGGAGCGCGGCTGGGTCAGTCCGCATTCGGTGAAACGGGCGCCTTCCAGCGCGGCCTCGATCTGTGCCACAGTGGCTGACCAATCGGCCCCCAGGCGGTACACCAACAAGTTCTTGAACATGCGCACCTATCGGGGCGGCGGCGGGCCGCCCGCAAAAGGCCGGATTGTGCCTGTTGACCCGTTGCGGTCCGCCGCCCGCGATCAGGCCGTGGCCGTGGTCGGGGCCAGCGCCGGGCTGCGCATCAGGTGCTCGAAGGCGCCCAACGCCGCCTTGGCGCCGTCGCCCACCGCGATCACGATCTGCTTGAACGGCACCGTCGTGACGTCGCCCGCGGCATAGACGCCGGGCAGGTCGGTCGCGCCCTTGGCATCGACGACGATCTCGCCGTGCCGGCTCAAGCCCAGCGTGCCCTTCAGCCACTCGGTGTTGGGCACCAGGCCGATCTGCACGAACACGCCTTCCAGCGCCACCCGGTGAGCCACGCCGCTGGCGCGGTCGGTGTAGTGCAGCGCATTGACCTTCTCGCCGTCGCCGCTGATCTCGGTGGTCTGGGCGCCGGTGTGCACCGTCACGTTGGCCAGGCTGTTGAGCTTGGCCACCAGCACCGCGTCGGCGCGCAGCGCGTCGGCGAACTCGATCAAGGTGACCTGCGCCACGAGGCCGGCCAGGTCGATCGCCGCCTCGACACCCGAGTTGCCGCCGCCTATCACCGCCACCCGCTTGCCCTTGAACAGCGGGCCGTCGCAGTGCGGGCAATAGGCCACGCCGTGGTTGCGGTATTCCTTCTCGCCGGGGACGTTGACCTCGCGCCAGCGCGCGCCGGTGGCAATCAGCACACTGCGACTGTGCAGCACGGCGCCGTTGGCCAGTAGCACGCCGACCAGGCCGCCCGGCTCGGTGGCCGGGATCAGCTTGTCGGCGCGCTGGCCGTTCATCACGTCGACGTCGTACTGGCGCACATGCTGCTCGAGCGCGACGGCGAACTTCGGCCCGTCGGTGGCCTGCACCGAGACGAAGTTCTCGATCGCCAGCGTGTCGAGGGTCTGGCCGCCGAAGCGCTCGGCCAGCACGCCCGTGCGTATGCCCTTGCGGGCGGCATAGACCGCCGCGGCCGCGCCGGCCGGTCCGCCGCCGACGATCAGCATGTCGTACGGTGCTTTGGCGGCCAACTTGACGGCGTCGCGCTGTGCGCTGCCGCTGTCGAGCTTGGCGACGATCTCTTCGACCGCCATCCGGCCCTGGCCGAAGACCTGACCGTTCAGGAAGACTGTCGGCACCGCCATGATCTTGCGCTGCGTCACTTCGTCCTGGAACAGCGCGCCGTCCACCGTCACCGCGGTGATGCTGGGGTTGAGCACGGCCAGCAGGTTGAGCGCCTGCACCACATCCGGGCAGTTGTGGCAGCTCAGCGACATGTAGACCTCGAAGTGGGCCGGCCCGTCCAGCGCCTTGATCTGCTCGATCAATGCTGCTTCGACCTTGGGCGGGTGGCCGCCGGTCTGCAGCAGCGCCAGCACCAGCGAGGTGAATTCATGGCCCAGCGGAATACCAGCGAAGCGGATCCGCGCCGGCTGGCCCGGCACGCCGACCGTGAACGAGGGCGAGCGCTCGCCGTCGTCGCGCTGCACCAGGCTGACCTTGGCGTTGAGCGAGACGATGTCTTGCAGCAGCGCCAGCAGTTCTTTCGACTTGGCACTGTCGTCAAGCGACGCCACCAGCTCGATAGGCCATTGCAGGCGTTCGAGATAGCTCTTCAGCTGGGTCTTCATGGCTTGTTCGAGCATGGTGGTCATCCTTTGACGGCAATGTCAGATCGTCCAGTCCCTCGGCGAGGGGCTGGGTCAGGCCTGTTTTGCAGGCCTGTTGGGGAAGCTTCGCGCCCGCCGCTTCTTGGGCGGCAGGGCGCGGGGCCGGGCTTTAAATCTTGCCGACGAGGTCGAGCGAGGGCGCAAGGGTCTCGGCACCCGGCGTCCACTTGGCGGGGCAGACTTCACCCGGGTGGGCGGCGACGTACTGCGCGGCTTGCACCTTGCGCAGCAGCTCGGTCGCGTCACGGCCGATGCCGTTGTCGTGCACTTCGCACAGTTTGATCTGGCCTTCCGGGTTGATCACGAAGGTGCCGCGCAGCGCCATGCCTTCTTCTTCGATCATCACGTCGAAGTTGCGGGCCAGCGTGCCGGTCGGGTCGCCCACCAGCGGGTAGCCGACCTTGCCAATGGTGTCCGAGGTGTCGTGCCAGGCCTTGTGGGCGAAATGGCTGTCGGTCGACACGCCGTAGATCTCCACGCCCAGGTCCTTGAAGGTCGGGTAGTGGTCGGCCAGGTCGCCGAGCTCGGTCGGGCAGACGAAGGTGAAGTCGGCCGGGTAGAACACCACCACTGACCAATGGCCCAGCAGGCTGGCTTCGGTCAGGTCGACGAACTTGCCGTTGAGGTAGGCGGTGGCCTTGAAAGGCTTGACTTGCGTATTGATGATGGACATGGTGGTTTCCTCGGGAGGGGTTGAAAAACTGCGATGGGATGAATCTTAGGTGCAGTGCAGCATTGTGCGGGTTGATTGATCGAATGATGGTGATTTGAAAATGCTATTGATCGATCCGCATGTGATCGCGATCTAGACTGAGGTCATGAACCTGCTCGACGCCCTGCGCTACCTGGTCGCGCTGGAGCGGCACCGCCATTTCGGCCGCGCCGCCCAGTCCTGCCACATCACCCAGCCGGCGCTTTCGAACGCGATCCGGGCGCTGGAGTCGCATTTCGGCGTCACCATCGTGCGCCGCAGCCGCCAGTACGGGGGGCTGACGCCCGAGGGCGAACTGGCGCTGGGCGCGGCGCACCGGATGCTGCACGAGGCCGAGGCGCTGCGCCAGGCGCTGGCCGGCCGCTCCGGCGCGCCGCGGGGCCGGCTGCAACTGGGCGCGGTGCCCACCGCGATGCCGATTGCCGCGCGCTTCGCGGCGCGGCTGCGGGTGCTGCACCCCGGGCTGCTGCCGGTGCTGCGCTCGCTCAGTTCGCCCGAGATCGACAACGGGCTGGACAACCTGTCACTCGACCTGGCACTGGGCTACAGCGGCCGGCCCGAGGTGGCCCAGCGCCGCCTGGCGGTCTGGCCGCAGTACGCCGAGCGCTACTTCGTGGTCCGGCGCAGCGGGCTGCCCGGCGCGCCCTTCGCCTTCGGACCGGCGATGCATTGGCAGGACGCGCTGGCGCTGCCGCTGGTGATGCTGACGCCCGACATGCACAACCGGCGCCTGGTCGACGAGGCCTTTGCCGCCGTCGGCGCCACGCCCGAGCCTGCGCTGGAAACCAACTCTGTGCTGGCCTTGCTGGTGGCTTTGCAGGAACCCGGGCTGGCGGCCGTGCTGCCTGGCGCGCTGGTCGACGCCGCCCTGGTCCACACCGCGCCGGACCAGCCCGGCCTGCTGGCCCGGCCGCTGGGCTGGCCCGAACTGCACACGCCGATCGCCTTTCTCAGCAACGCCGTGGCGCCGCCTACGCTGGCGCTGCAAGCCGCATTGGCGCTGGCCGGGCAGGCCGACTGGCTGGCGCGGGTGGCGGCGCACAGCGGGGCCCTGGGTGGGGAGTTCTGCGGGGCCGGGTAAGCGCCAGCAAGCGTCATTCAGCGCTTGAATCAAGCGGTGCAAGTGTTGCATTGGACGCCCGGCGCGTTGGCCGCGATGATGGCGGTCCACGAATCTGACGGCACACCGATGACGACCGACAACACCACCGTGGCCGCTGTGAGTCCCGACGCCCTGCGTGAGCGACTTCGCGCTGCCAACCGCCGCGCCGGCCAGCTGAAAGGCCGCCAGCCCGATGACACCGCGCTGACTGAGTTGCGCGCGCTGATCGGCCCGGCGCCGCACCGGCGCGACCGGCTGATCGAGTTGCTGCACCAGCTTAACGACCGCCATGGCGCGCTGTTCCAGCGCCACCTGGTGGCGCTGGCCCATGAGATGAAGCTCGGCATCGCCGAGGTGGCCGAGGTGGCCAGCTTCTACCACCACTTCGAGACCGTGGCCGACGGCGCGGCCGTGCCGGCGCTGACGCTGCGGGTCTGCGACGGCCTGTCCTGCGAGCTGGCCGGCGCCCGCGCGCTGCGCGAGCGCCTGACCGCCCTGCTCGGCCCCGAGCTGCGCGTCATCACCGCGCCCTGCGTCGGCCGCTGCGAGCAGGCCCCGGTGGTGGTGGTGGGCCAGGCGCCAGTGGCGCTGGCCACCGAGGCCCGCGTGCTGGCGCAGGTGGCGTCCGGCGTGCGCTGTCACGCCCTGCCGGCCGACGACGCGGCCTTCGACCCGGCCGCCGCCGCGCCCGCCGCGATCACCGGCCCCAGTTCAGAGGTGTCGCCGCCCTATGTCGGCTACGCCGCCTACCGGGCTGGCGGCGGCTACCGGCTGGCGGCCGCACTGGTCAACGGCGAGCAGGACGCCGGCGCGCTGCTCGAAACCCTTGAAAGTTCTGGCCTGCGCGGCCTGGGCGGCGCGGGTTTTCCGGCCGGCAGAAAGTGGCGCATCGTGCGCGGCTTTGACGCGCCGCGGCTGATGGCGGTCAACCTCGACGAGGGCGAGCCCGGCACCTTCAAGGACCGCACTTTCCTGGAGCGCGACCCGCACCGCTTTCTCGAAGGCGTGCTGATCGCCGCCCAGGTGGTGGGCACCGAAGCGGTCTACCTCTACCTGCGCGACGAATACGCCGGTTGCCGCGCCATCCTCGAGCGCGAACTGGCCCGCCTGCAGGCCGACCCGCCTGGTCCGCTGCCGCTGATCGAACTGCGGCGCGGTGCCGGCGCCTACATCTGCGGCGAAGAGTCGGCGATGATCGAAAGCCTAGAGGGCAAGCGCGGCGAACCCCGGCTGCGGCCGCCCTATATCGCCGAGCGCGGCCTGTTCGGCCGGCCCACGCTGGAGCACAACGGCGAGACCCTGTACTGGCTGCGCGACATCGCCGAGCGCGGCGCGGCCTGGTTCAGCGGCTTCGGCCGCCATGGCCGCCAGGGTTTGCGCAGCTTTTCGGTCAGCGGCCGGGTGCGCGAGCCCGGCGTCAAACTGGCGCCCGCCGGCATCACGCTGCGCGAGCTGGTCGACGAGTTCTGCGGCGGCATGGCCGACGGCCACACGCTCTACGCCTACCTGCCGGGCGGCGCCTCGGGCGGCATCCTGCCGGCCAGTCTGGCCGACCTGCCGCTGGACTTCGACACCTTGCAGCCGCAGGGCTGCTTCATCGGCTCGGCCGCTGTGGTGGTGCTGGGCCACCGCGACCGCGCCCGCGACGCCGCGCTCAACGCGATGCGCTTCTTCGCCGACGAGAGCTGCGGCCAGTGCACGCCTTGCCGCGTGGGCACCGACAAGGCGGCGCGCCTGATGGCCGCGCCGGTCTGGGACCAGGCCACGCTGGAGGACCTGGCCCAGGTGATGGCCGACGCGTCGATCTGCGGCCTGGGCCAGGCCGCGCCCAACCCGATCCGCTGCGTGCAGCGCTACTTTGCCGACGAGTTGGGAGAACGCTTGGGAGAACGCTTGGGAGAAAACCTGGGAGAAAACCTGGGAGAAAACCTGGGAGAAAGCGCATGACCGGATCCGATCTGTTCGAGTTCACGCTCGACGGCCGCAGCGTCAACGCCCGGCCCGGCGAATCCATCCTGCAGGCCGCGCAGCGCCAGGGCACCGACATCCCCAGGCTCTGCCAAAGCGACGGCCTGCGCGCCGATGGCAACTGCCGCGCCTGCGTGGTCGAGATCGCCGGTGAGCGCAGCCTGGCGCCGAGTTGCTGCCGCGCGCCGACCCCCGGCATGGTGGTGCAGGCCCGCAGCGCGCGCGCGCTCAAGAGCCAGGCGATGGTGCTGGAACTGCTGCTGGCCGACCTGCCCGAGCAGGGCAGCCGCTGGGTCGATGGCGACTCCGCCCGCCCGCATGGCGAGCTCAGCGACTGGGCGGCACGGCTGGGCGTCACCGCGCGCCCGGCGCTGGTCGCGCTGCGGCGCCAGCAGCCCGCGCCCGATTTGAGCCACCCGGCGATGGCCGTCAACCTGGACGCCTGCATCCAGTGCACGCGCTGCGTTCGCGCCTGCCGCGAGACCCAGATGAACGATGTGATCGGCCTGCTGCACCGCGGTGCCGGCACGCAGATCGCCTTCGACCTGGGCGACGCGATGGGCCAGAGCAGCTGCGTGGGCTGCGGTGAATGCGTCCAGGCCTGCCCCACCGGCGCGCTCAGCGCCAAGACCCTGGTCGGCGACCAGCGCGTCGACCGCACGGTCGACTCGGTCTGCCCCTACTGCGGCGTCGGCTGCCTGCTGACCTACCAGGTGCGCGACGAGCGCATCGTTGCGGTGCAGGGCCGCGATGGCCCGGCCAACGCCGGCCGGCTGTGCGTCAAGGGCCGTTTCGGCTTCGACTATGTTCAGCACCGCCAGCGCCTGACCCGGCCGCTGATCCGCAAGCCCGGCGTGGCCAAGGACCCGTCCGCCGCGTCCCGGCCCGAGGCCTGGCAGGACGTTTTCCGCGAAGCCAGCTGGGACGAGGCGCTGGCGCTGGCCGCCGGCGGCCTGAAGGCCTTGCGCGACCAGCATGGCCCGGCCACGCTGGCCGGTTTCGGCTCGGCCAAGGGCAGCAACGAAGAGGCCTACCTGTTCCAGAAACTGGTGCGCACGGGCTTCGGCAGCAACAACGTCGACCACTGCACGCGCTTGTGCCATGCCAGCAGCGTGGCCGCGCTGCTCGAGGGCGTGGGCTCGGGCGCGGTCAGCAACCCGGTCAACGACGTCCAGCATGCCGAGCTGATCCTGGTGATAGGCGCCAACCCGACGTCCAACCACCCGGTGGCCGCCACCTGGATGAAGAACGCCGCCGCGCGCGGCACCCGGATCGTGATGGCCGACCCGCGGCGCACCGACCTGGCGCGCCACGCCTGGCGCACGCTGCAGTTCAAGCCCGACACCGACGTCGCGCTGCTCAACGCGATGATCCACACCGTGATCGAGGAGGGCCTGACCGACCCGCTGTTCCTGCGCGAGCGGGCCGCCAACTTCGAGGCCTTGAAGGCCAACGTGGCCGGCTACACGCCCGAGCGCATGGCGCCGATCTGCGGCATCCCGGCCGAGACTATTCGCGAGGTGGCGCGGGCCTTTGCCACGGCCAAGTCGGCGATGGTGTTGTGGGGCATGGGCGTCAGCCAGCATGTCCACGGCACCGACAACGCGCGCTGCCTGATCGCGCTGGTGGGCGTCACCGGCCAGATCGGCAAGCCCGGCAGCGGCCTGCATCCGCTGCGCGGCCAGAACAACGTGCAGGGCGCCAGCGATGCCGGCCTGATCCCGATGATGTTCCCCAACTACCAGCGCGTCGACGATCCGCGGGTACACGCCTGGTTCGAGGACTTCTGGCAGACCCGGCTCGACCCCAAGCCCGGGCTGACGGTGGTCGAGATCCTGCACCTGGCCCATGCGCCCGAAACCGACCCGCGCAAGATCCGCGGCATGTACGTGATGGGCGAGAACCCGGCGATGAGCGACCCCGACCTCAACCATGCGCGCGACGGGCTGGCCAGCCTGCAGCACCTGGTGGTGCAGGACTTGTTCATGACCGAGACCGCCTGGCTGGCCGACGTGGTGCTGCCGGCCAGCGCCTGGCCCGAGAAGACCGGCACGGTGACCAACACCGACCGGATGATCCAGCTGGGCCGGCGCGCGCTGGATGCGCCCGGCCACGCCCGGCAAGACCTGTGGATCGTCCAGCAGATGGCGCGCGGCATGGGCCTGGATTGGCATTACCCCGGCCCGGACAGCGGCGTGCAAGCCGTCTACGAGGAGATGCGGCAAGCGCTGCACGGCGTGATCGCCGGCGTCAGCTGGCAGCGCCTGGAGCGCGAGCACAGCGTCACCTACCCCTGCCTGAGCGAGGACGACCCCGGCGCGGCCATCGTCTTCAAGGACCGCTTCGCCACCGCTGACGGCCGCATGCACCTGGTGCCGGCCGACATCATCCCGGCCGCCGAGCGGCCCGACGCCGACTACCCCTTCGTGCTGATCACCGGCCGGCAGTTGGAGCATTGGCACACCGGCAGCATGACGCGGCGCACCGACGTGCTGGACGCGCTGGAGCCGGTGGCCACGGCCAGCCTGCACGGCGCCGACCTGCAGGCGCTGGGGCTGGCGCCGGGCGACACGGTGACCGTGGCCAGCCGGCGCGGCAGCGTCACGCTGCTGGCGCGGCGCGACGACGGCACGCCCACCGGCGCGGTGTTCATCCCCTTCGCCTATGCCGAGGCGGCGGCCAACCTGCTGACCCACGCCGCGCTCGACCCGACGGCCAAGATCCCCGAGTTCAAGTACTGCGCGGTGCACATCAGCCCGGGCGGTCAGGCCGCCGCGGCCGGGCACCGGGGCGGGGGCCAGCGCGGCTGATCGGGCGCCTTGCTTGTTGATGGATGACGGGCGAGGACGGTTTGCCTGCGCCGCTGGCCAGCGTGGTGACTGGCGCGCGAAGCGGCGCAATCTGGCTGGGTCTGGCGCGCCTGTTGATTCCGCCCACCGCGGACCCGCGGTGGCGGCTGGGCGTTGAAAGTTTCTGGCGGCCCGATCAGGCCGCCGCTTTATCGCACAGTATTTGGGTTGAAGTTTGGGTTCTCGATGATGCCGAGCCGATTGCCGAACGGATCCTGGACGGCCGCCACCTTGATGCCTTCGCCGACATCCGTGACCGGCTCGATAACTGTTGCACCGAGTTCGAGCAGGCGTGCAACCGTGGATTCAATCAGCGTGACGCCCCACAGGGCTTGCGGTCCATTAGTTCCTGGCTGCGCCGTGGGCAGCAGGCCGAGCTCAAAGCCGCCAACATTGAAGCCGACATAGAACGGTTGATCGAAGTACGGCTCGGCCTCCAGTACTTTTGAGTACCAAATTTTTGCCGCAGCGAGATCAGGCGCTGGGTAGATGGCGGTGCGCAGGCCGAGAAACATGATCAACTCGCTTTCGTTGAGGTTCGGAGGTCACTGCAAACGGCCCAACCGGTCATGATTCGGCGCCGTCGCCCACCAGCAGGAAAGCCGCCGCGCTTCAAGGGATGGCTTGGGCGAGCGAGCCCACTGAGCTGTCCCGATCACAGCGGAACCGTGCGCTGAGGGGCGTGGGGGCCGGGAGTTGGCAACTCCTGGCTACCCGATTCGGCCCCATGGATAGCGTTATGCACGGCCTTCTTTGCGGCCCAGACCTTGGGCGATGAAGGTAAGCACCAATGTATTGAGTGAAACCCCTTCAGTCTTTGCGCGAGTAGTCAGCTGCGCATGAATCGTCTTTGGAACGCGAGCCACGAACTTTCCTGATGCAATCCCGCCGCTGTTGGGAGCGGGTACTGGCAAGGTCTTTGCCCTGAGGGCTGCAATAGTTGCCTTGAGCGCATCCTGTCCGTTCCTCAGTGCTTCCTGGACGGACTCGCCGTCAGAGATGCAGTCCGAGAAGTCCGGATAGGAAATGAGAAATCCCCCTCCTTCGTCAGGCGTCAGGGGGCGGATCTCGAAGGGGTAGTCAGCCAGCTTGCTCATGGGTCATGCTCCGTCGACGAGTTCGAGGAATTTCTTGACGTAGATCGGCTTGATCGGGCGATGGGCAGGTACAGGGAGCGTCTTGCCATCGGCTCGCACGAAGACGCAATGGCTGCTGCCATCGTGTCGCCAGTCGATCCCCTTCTGCCGCGCTACGGTTTGAAACTGCGCAATCTGCCAGTCCAGCGGGTTGCGACGCATGGCAACCAACACCTTGGTGGCCGTGTTCATCGATGTGATGGTACTGCGGGCAACATCACGACGCAAGCGCCATGCGGCGGTGATCAATGGGGTCGAACGATGAGCGGCTAAGCGGCAGGCTGCGGACGGCGAAGGTGGGGGATTCAGCGCGTCGCGGCTCGTCGGTGTCAGTTTCTTGCTTGCCCGCAGGGTGCTGGTGTCGGGTACTGGCATGGCCTTCACCGGTGGTGTACCTCGGCAGCAGCCTGTGCGGTCCGAGGTGTTGTCGGACCGGGCCCTGTCTTTCTCGCCGAAAATGCCGCGATGACCCAGCCCAAGACCGCCGCCCCGCCTATGCCTGCCCCGCTGATGTCCGACACCCTGCAATGGCTGCCCGCCGCCGGCACGCCCGGGCAGTTGATGATCCTGCTGCACGGTCGGGGAGCCAGCGCCGCCGACATGGTGCCCTTGGCGCTCAGGCTGCGCCAGGCCTTTCCCCAGGCCGTGCTGCTGGCACCCGAAGGCTTCGCGCCTGCTGCTGCCGGCCAGCCCGGCCGCCAGTGGTTCGGGCTGGCCGGCGCGGACGATCCGGTCACCGAGGCGAACCGGCCGGCGCGGGTGGCTGCGATGCTGCCCGCGCTGGCCGATTGGGTGCGCGCGGCGCAGGCCGCCAGCGGTCTGGGTGAGGCCGCCACCGCGCTGGTGGGCTTCTCGCAGGGCGCCATCGTCGCGCTCGAACTGGTGCAGCGCCACGACGGCATCGCCGGCCGGGTGCTGGCGTTTGCCGGCCGCTACGCCACGCTGCCCGAGCAGGCGCCGCGCCAGACCACGCTGCACTTCTTCCACGGCGCCGACGACGCGGTGATTCCGGCGGCGCAGGCCAGGGCGGCGATCGAGCGCCTGGCGCTGCTGCGCGGCGACGCGACGATCGATATCGCCCAGGGAGTGGGCCATGCGCTGCCGCCGGCGCTGATCGACCGCGCGGTGGAACGTCTGCGCAGCCATATTCCGCAGCGCACCTGGGACGCGGCGCTGGGCGCGGCGGCTCTCGGCGACTGAACCCCGCGCGGGGCTCGAGCCGCGGCGCTGCTTACACTGCCGCGCATGCTCTTTCTGCTCTCACCCGCCAAGTCCCTGGACTACCAGTCGCCGCTGCCCAGGGGCGTTGCCGCGCGCGCCACCGAGCCGCTGTTCGTGCCGCGCGCGGCCGAGTTGATCGCGCAGTTGGCGCGGCTCACGCCGCCGCAGGTGGCGCAGTTGATGGACTTGT
>CANGHK010000061.1 GCA_947453625.1 Burkholderiales bacterium | reverse complement strand
GCCGGCGCCTGCTGCTCAACCTGCTGTTCCTGGCGATCGTCGTCGGTCTGGGCGTGGCCTGGATCAAGAGCGGGCCGACCCGGCTGAAGGACAAGACGGTGCTGGTGCTGGACTTGTCCGGCGCGCTGGTCGAGCAGCGCTCGGGCAGCGTTCGCGATCAGGCGCTGCAGCAGTTGAAGGGCGAAGCCGACCGCCAGGTTCAACTGCGTGACTTGCTTGCCGTGCTCGAGGCCGCAGCCGCCGACGAACACATCGCCAGCGTGCTGCTGGTGCTGGACGACTTGCGCGGCGCCGGCCTGCCCAGCCTGCGCGAAGCCACGGCCGCGATCGCCCGCTTCAAGCAGGTCAGCGGCAAGAAGGTGCTGGCCTGGGGCTCGGGCTACGACCAGCGCCAGTACCTGCTGGCCACGGCTGCCGATGAGCTGCTGATGCACCCGATGGGCATGTTGCAGCTCGACGGTTACGGGCGGCTGCGCAGCTATTACCGCGACGCCTTCGACCGCCTCGGGGTCAGCGCCAACGTGATCCGCATGGGCAAGTACAAGAACTTTGGCGAGCCCTATTTCGCCAACGGCCCGTCACCGGCGACGACCGAAGCCGACGCCGCGGTCTACGACGCGCTGTGGGCCCAGTACACCGGGTCGGTCGAGGCCGCGCGCAAGCTGCCGGCGGGCAGCGTCCAGCAAGCCATCACCGAGTTGCCGCAGCGCCTGGTGGCGGTGGGCGGTGATCTGGCCAGGCTGGCGCTGGAGGCCAAGCTGGTCGACGGCCTGAAGACGCGCGACGAATTGCGCGAGCTGCTGGTCCAGCGCGGCGCCCGCGACGACGACACCAAGAGCTTTCGCCAGGTCGGCTTTGCCGACTACCTGGCGCGCCAGAAGCCGCGCGAGGGCGGCGCGGTCGGCGTGATCGTGGCCCAGGGCGAGATCAGCGACGGCGATGCCGGGCCCGGTTCTATCGGTGGGCGCTCGACCGCCGAACTGGTGCGCAAGGCGCGCAACGACGACAAGATCAAGGCGCTGGTGCTGCGCGTCAACTCACCCGGCGGCAGCGCCTTCGGCTCTGAACTGGTGCGCCGCGAGCTGGAACTGACGCGCGCCGCCGGCAAGCCGGTGGTGGTGTCGATGGGCGACGTGGCGGCCTCGGGCGGCTACTGGATCACGCTGGCCGCCGACGAGGTGATCGCCGATCCGGCCACCATCACCGGGTCGATAGGCGTGTTCGCGATGCTGCCCACCGCCGAGGGCTTGATGGCCAAGCTGCCGGTCTATACCGAGGGCCATGGCACGACCTGGCTGACCCATGGCTACGACCCACGCCGCCCGCTCGACCCGCGCGTGGCCGCGCTGGTGCAATCGGCCATTGGCCATATCTACAGCGATTTCACGGCCAAGGCCGCCCAGGCACGCAAGACCACGCCCGAGGCGATAGACGCCGTGGCCCAGGGCCGGGTCTGGACCGGCGCGCAGGCGGTGCAGCGCGGCCTGGTCGACCGCACCGGCAGTTTTGGCGATGCACTGGACGCCGCGGCCGGCCGTGCCAAGCTGGACCCGGGCTGGCGCGTAGCCTATATTGAGCGCGATCCGGGGCGATTGAACCGGGCGCTGTCGCTGCTGGGCGTGCAGGACGAGGCGGCGGCGCTGCTCGACGCGGCCCTGGCGCCGCTGCTGCAGCAGGCCCGGCGTGCCGCCGGCCCGGCCGCCTTGCTGGGCGACGCGGTGCTGCCCGGCTGGCAGCAGGAGTTAGGCTGGCTGGCCGACTGGGTCGACCACCGTCGGCCTTTTGCCGCAGTGGTGCATTGCCTGTGCTCGCCGCCTTGAGCTGAGCGTCCGGCGCGATTCATCCGGTCCGCACGGTGCGGCGAGGTCTACAAAGAAGTAATGAAGGGGTATTCGAACATGCGTGGTCCGCAGATTTTGGTCGACACCATGAGCATCGCCACGGCGCGAGGTTCGGGCACGGTGCCCTGGCAGTACCACTCGCGCAGCGACAGCCATTCGAAGGTCGCCTGCTGGACGCTGCTGTTCGACCTGTTACTTGAGTGCGACGCCTTGCGCGACGCGGCCGTGCAAGGCCGCATCGGCTTCGGGATCAACTACGAGATGGTCGGTCCGATCAACAAGACGCTGGATCTGGTGATCACGCTGGTCGACCCAGAGCGGGATCTGTCCAGGGTTCGAAGCTTCGCCTCCCTGGCCAAGAGTTACGGCATTGCCATGTCCGCACAAGACAGTGCTGCACTTGCCACCCTGCCGACGCTGCATGAAGACCGCGAGCACGACGCATCGGAAGTCGCGATCGCCCTGGAGGCCAAGGCCTGCATGACCGAGCACCTGAAGTCGCTGCCGCGACTGCATGCCGAGATCCTGGCCACCGGCTACTTGGCTAGACAGGCTCAGCGTCAATGCATCACCGTGTCCTACTCGCTCGTCAACGCGGCAGCCGAGTTCAGGACACCGAGTTCGTCGACCGGCAAGGTCAATCGACACAACCAGCCGACAGACGCGCGGCGGGTCGTCGACATGATCGAACTGGCCATACCCGTCGCCGCCAAGGTGCAGGAGATTGGCTACGACGTCGTTGGTGTCAGCGTCATCAACTGCATGAACGACGGCTCACCCGTTACGCTCGTCGATGATCCCGCGATGGCGCCCACCACCAAGGACCGGCTGCACTACACCCGCATGGTGCGCAACATCTGCAGCGAGTTCCGCGCGCGCTTCAAGCGCTGAAGCCTTCCGGCCCGCGGAAACCGGCAAGCGTCAGGCCGCCAGCAGTTCCAGTTGTGCCGGCGCTGCTGGTTGGAGTTGCAGCGGCACTGTGCCGCCCATCGCCAGCAGATGTCTTTCGACGGCGTGGATGAAACCTGGCTCGAACCTCAGCTTGGCTCGGCGCGTGCGCGACAGGAATCCCGACGTGGCCTTGATCGACAACATCTGCTGCCCCGCCACATCACGCATGAAGGTGCCGAGCGGCGCCGGCTTGATGCCGAGCGGGTCGGTGCTGATGCGCACAGCGTGACGCTTCTCGCCATCGAAGCGCGCCGCCCTGGGCGACTTGCCGAGTTCGGGATATGGCAGGTCGCGGCTGGTGTCGTAGTCACCCGGTTCAGCCAGTCTGCGGCCGACCCAGCGAGCGACCGGCACACTCACCGCGCTGCCGATCAGGGCCCAGCGCGACGAGGGTTTGGCAACAGTCTCGGCTGCCTTGGTCCAGCCGGGATCGAAGCCTTGCAGGCATTCACCGTCCTCAATGCCGAGCTTGACGATGCGGCCATCCGGCAGTAACACGGCTGGCGGTGAGGCAATGCCGATGGTGCTGCCGTTCTTCAGGGTCGGTACGGCGTCGACCGCCCAGCCTAGACCGCCCCGGCCTTCGGTCCAGTAAAAGCCGTGTGACAACACACCGAGCTGGCTCTTGAGCCGTTCGATCGGCATGTCGTCTGCCAGCAGTACCTCGCTCGGATCGAGTTCGCGCGAAGCTACCAGGAACACGCGTTCGCGACGTTGCGCCAAGCCGCACGACCAACTGTCGACCACACGATAGGCCCAGCGGTAACCGCGCTGCTCGAACTCATCGACGATGGCGCGCATCGCGTCACCACCGTTGAGCTGCAGCATGAACGGCACATTCTCGATCACGACGGTCGGAACGCGCCGGCGCGACAGCAGGCGGAATACTTCAGAGATCAGGCCCGAGCGGGCACCCTCCAGCCCTGCTGTCTTGCCGGCCTGGCTGAGGTCCTGGCAGGGAAAGCCCGCGCACAGTGCGGTGACCGACGCCGGCAACGAACGCAGCGTGGTGATGTCGTGATGGAAAGGCACCGACGGAAAACGATCGGCTAGCACGGCACGCGCCGTCGGCAGCACATCGCAGAACAGTTCGGCGTGGTGGCCGGCCTGTTGCATGCCCAACTCGAACCCGCCGATCCCGGCGAACAGCCCAGCGATGTTCATATGGATATCCGTACAGTGGTGCGTGCATGATATCCGAGCGCGCCGGCTTCGGCTAGGTTGACGCAATCAGCAAGCGAACATCTGGCGCATTGCTTCCGCACGCCGCCTTGAGTTGATCGGCGCGCCGGCCAACTACTTGGCGGTCGGCCCGGCCAGCGCCTCGTCCAGTGCCTCTATCCAATGCTTGACGGGCACCGAGGTGCCGCTCTGCAGGTGGCCGATGCAGCCGATGTTGGCCGAGACGATCGCGCTGGGCTGCAGTTCGGCCAGGTTCATCAGCTTGCGGTCGCGCAGCTGGTGCGAGAGTTCGGGCTGCAGCACGCTGTAGGTGCCGGCCGAGCCGCAGCAGAGGTGGCTTTCGTTCGTCGCCACCGCGACCTCGAAGCCGAGCTCGCGCAAGCCCGCCTCCACCCCGCCGCGCAGTTGCTGGCCGTGCTGCAATGTACAGGGAGGGTGAAACGCGAGCTTGCCGGCCACGGCGGTCGGCATGCGGGGCTTGAGCGCCGCAACGATCTCGGGCAGCAGTTCGCTCAAGTCGCGCGTCAGCTCACCGATTCGGCGCGCCTTGTCGGCATAGGCCGGGTCATGCGCCAGCGCGTGGCCGTAGTCCTTGACCGCGACGCCGCAGCCCGAGGCGTTCATCACGATCGCCTCCACCGTGCCCGCGTCCACCAGCGGCCACCAGGCGTCGATGTTGCGCCGCATGTCGGCCAGGCCACCGGCCTGGTCGCCCAGGTGGCTGCGCAAGGCGCCGCAGCAGCCGGCCTTGTCCGCCACCAGGGTCTGGATGCCGGCGGCGTCCAGCACGCGGGCGGTGGCGGCGTTGATGTTGGGCATCATCGTCGGCTGCACGCAGCCGGCCAGCATCAGCACCTTGCGTGCGTGCTCCTGCCGGGGCCAGACCTTGGCGCGCGGGTGGGCGGCGCCGGGCACCTTGTCCTTGAGCAGCGCGGGCAGCAGCGGCCGGGCCAGCTGGCCCAGCGCCATCGCCGGCTTGAACAGCGGCGAGGTCAGGCCCTCCTTGAGCAGCCAGCGCGCTGCGCGCTCGGCCAGCGGCCGCTCGACCTGGGCATCGACGATCTTGCGGCCGATGTCGATCAGGTGGCCGTACTGCACACCGCTGGGGCAGGTGGTTTCGCAATTCCTGCAGGTCAGGCAGCGGTCCAGGTGCTGCTGGGTAGTGCGGGTGGGCGTGGCCCCTTCCAGCACCTGCTTCATCAGGTAGATGCGGCCGCGCGGGCCGTCCAGCTCGTCGCCCAGCAACTGGTAGGTCGGGCAGGTGGCGGTGCAGAAGCCGCAATGCACGCATTTGCGCAGGATGGCCTCGGCCGCCTCGCCGTCGGGCGTGCCAAGGTACTGGGGGGCGAGTGCGGTCTGCATTTTTGGGTCTTGGGCTTCAAGGCTGAAAGAGGCGCTGCAGCGCGGGCAGCAGCGAGACGAAGAGGGGCACGGCCAGGGGAATCAGCAGCGAGGCCAGCAAGGCTTGCACGCCCAGCGCCATGCCGGCATAGGCGCCGGCATCGGGATGGACCTGCATCGCGCGCGCCGCGCCTATGCCATGCGAGGTGGTGCCCAGCGCAAAGCCGCGCACCTCGGGCTCGCGGATGCGCAGCGCATCGAACAGGTATTTGGCGCTCAGCGCGCCCACCAGGCCGGTGAGCAGCGCGAACATCGCCGCCAGCGCCGGGATGCCGCCGATCTGATCGGCGATGCCCATCGCCACCGGCGCGGTCACCGACTTGGGCACCAGCGTGCGCAGCAGCTCGGCCGGCAGCCCCAGCGCCCAGCCTATGGCCACCGCGCTGAGCGCGGCGGCGCTGCCGCCCACCAGGGCGGCCGCCAGCAGCGCCAGCCCGCGCTGGCGCAGTTGCGCCCGGCGCTGCCACAGCGGCCAGCCCAGCGCAACCACCGCCGGCCCGAGCAGGAAGTGGATGAACTGCGCGCCCGAGAAGTAGGTGGGGTAGGGCGTGTCGGAGACGCTCAGCAACAGCGCCAGCAGCGCCACCGTCCAGGCCACCGGGTTGGCCCAGGGGGCATGCTGCATGCGCTGGTAGAACGCCTGCGCCAGCACATAGGTCACCAGCGTGGCGGTCAGCCCGAACAAGGGCGTGGCCGACAGGTAGACCCAGAGCTGGACGAAGTCCAGCATCGTGCTGGGCTGGCCCGGGTTCATGGCCGGGTCCGGGCCGGCGCAGGCGCCGACCGGCGCAGCAGCGCCCGCAGCAGACCGGCGGTGACGGCCAGGCCTATCCAGGTCGACAGCGTGATCGCCAGCAGCAGGCGCAGCCCGTACTGCGACAGCAGCCCCAGGTGGGTCATCACGCCCACGCCCACCGGCACGAACAGCAGCGACAGGTGCGCCAGCAGCACTTCGGCCGCCGCGCCTATCGGCCCGCGCACGCGTGGCCATTGCAGCAGGGCGATCAGCAGCAGCATGCCCAGCACCGGCCCGGGCAGGCGCAGCTGCGCCAGGCGGGCGATCGCCTCGCCCGCCGATTGGCACAGCAGCAACCAGGCCAGGCCTTGCAGTGCCGCCATGCTCAGGCTAGCCGGTACTGCAGCACCCAGTAGTGGTCGAAATCAATCCACTGCGGGTCGCGCGCGCGCGGGCCCAGCGCGGCGAAGGCCTGCGCGGGGGTTGGGAAATTCTTCAGCACCTCGTGGGTGCTGCCATCGTCCAGCGCCCGCTGCTGGTAGGTGTTGCCGGCGTCGTCCGCGCGGCTGATCGGCGTGCTGCTGCCGGGCACGTAGCGGTTGTCGAGCATCACGACGATCGCGCCGGGCGCCAGCCGCGCATGCAGCAAGTCCAGCCAGCCGGGCAGCCGGTCCAGCGGCACATGGCTCCACCAGCAGCCGGCGAAGGCGGCGTCGAAGGTCTCGCTGCCGAGTTCGGTCAGGCGGTAGGCGTCGACGGTCTGGAACTGCACGACGTCCGCTGGCAGGGGCTTGGATTGCGCCGCCGCCAGGGTCTGCGGATTCAGGTCGGTGGCGCGCCAATGCGCGGCACGGGCCGCGCCATGCGGTGTCCACCAGCCGGTGCCGCAGGCGATCTCCAGCACGCGCCGGCCGGCAAACGGCGCCGGCAGCCAGGCTTCGATCTCGCGCAGGTCGGCCTGGCGCTCGGGCTTGAGATAGATCCGCTCGTAGCTGGCCACGCGCCGGGCGTAATAGTCGGCCATGCTGGCCGGGGTGGCCGGGGTGGCCGGAGTAATGAATGCTGGCATCACAGCCCCGCGTACAGCCGCCCCGGGTTGAAGATGCGGTCGGGGTCGAATTCGGTCTTGAGCCCCTGGTGGATGCGCATCAGCGGCGCTGACAAGGGCGCCAGCGCGCCGCCGTCCTTGACGCCCCGGAACACCGTGGCGTGGCCGCCGGCCCGTGCCGCCGCCTCGCGCACCGCGCGGCCGGCGGTGGGGGTGACGAGCCAGCGCTGCGCGCCGCCCCACTCGAGCAGTTGCTCGCCGGCAAGCGCCAGCGGCGCGGCGGTCTGCGGCAGGGCCAGCCGCCACAGCGTGGCCCCGTCCGCCACCGCCTGGGCCGCGCTGCTGAAGAACTCATCGGTCTGGTCGCGCAGCCCGGTCCAGAAGCCGGCCGCCAACGCCGGGTCGACGGCCTCGCCGCCCAGCTGGGTCTGGGCCGATTGCACCGCCGCCGCCGCGCCCGACAGCCTGAGCACCAGCATGCCGTTCCACCAGGCGCTGGCGTTGACCGGCAGCGGCTGGCCGCCCCAGCGGTTGAGCTGCTGCAGCGCGCTGGCCTGGTTCAGCTCGAAGCGCAGCGTGGCGCTGGCCACCGCCACCGGCAGCACCTTGAGCGAGACCTCGCAGATCACCCCCAGCACGCCCATCGATCCGGCCAGCAGGCGCGAGACGTCGTAGCCGGCCACGTTCTTGATCACCTGGCCGCCGAAGCGCAGCAACTCGGCCCGGCCGTTCAGCAAGGTGGCGCCCAGCACATAGTCGCGCAGCCCGCCCACTGCGGCGCGCGCCGGGCCGGCCAGCCCGGCGGCGACCATGCCGCCCACGGTGCCGGCCGCACCAAAACGCGGCGGTTCGAAGGGCAGGCACTGGCCTTTCTCGGCCAGCGCGGCCTCCAGTTCGGCCAGCGGCGTGCCGGCGCGCGCGGTGACCACCAGTTCGCTGGGCTCGTAGCTGCTGATGCCGGCCAGGCCGGCCAGGGCCAGCGCCTGGCCGGGTGGGGTGGGCGACGGGGCTTCGCCGTAGAAGGCCTTGGTGTTGCCGCCGGTGATGTTGAGCGCGGTCTTGTCGGCGCGGGCCGCGCGCACGCGGTCGATCAGCGCCGTCAGGCTGGGGTCCTCGGCCATCAGAAGCGCTCCAGTTCGGGGAAGGGCAGCAAGCCCTTCTTGACATGCATCCGGCCGTATTCGGCGCAGCGGTGCAGCGTGGGGATCACCTTGCCGGGGTTGAGCAGGCCGACCGCATCAAACGCGCGCTTGACGCCGAACATCTGCTCGCGCTCCTCGGCGCTGAATTGCACGCACATGGAATTCAGTTTTTCCACGCCCACGCCATGCTCGCCCGTCACCGTGCCGCCGAGCGCCACGCTGGTCTCCAGGATGTCGGCGCCAAACAGCTCGGCGCGGTGCATCTGGTCGGGGTCGGCGGCGTCGAACAGGATCAGCGGGTGCAGGTTGCCGTCGCCGGCATGGAAGACGTTGCAGCAGCGCAGGTCGTACTTCTTCTCCATCTCGGCGATCGCGATCAGGATGTCGGCCAGGCGTTTTCTCGGGATCGTCGAGTCCATGCACATGTAGTCGGGGCTGATCCGGCCCGACGCCGGGAAGGCGTTCTTGCGCCCGCTCCAGAACCGCAGCCGCTGGGCCTCGTTCTCGCTGACCGCCAGCCGGCTGGCGCCATGCGCGAGCAGCACCGCCTGCATCCGGCCTATCTCCTCGGCCACCTCCTCGGGCGTGCCGTCGCTCTCGCACAGCAGGATCGCGGCGGCGTCCAGGTCGTAGCCGGCGTGGACGAAGTCCTCCACCGCGGCGGTCATCGGCTTGTCCATCATCTCGAGCCCGGCCGGGATGATGCCGGCCGCGATCACCGCCGCCACCGCATCGCCGGCGCGCCGGATGTCGTCGAAGCTGGCCATGATGCAGCGCGCCACCTGCGGCTTGGGCGTCAGCTTGACCGTGACTTCGATCGTCACCGCCAGCATGCCCTCGCTGCCCACCACCACCGCCAGCAGGTCCAGCCCGGGGGCGTCAAGCGCGTCGCCGCCGAACTCCACCGCCTCGCCCTCCACGGTGTAGCCGCGCACCTTGAGCACGTTGTGCAGCGTCAGGCCATATTTCAGGCAGTGCACGCCGCCCGAGTTCTCGGCCACGTTGCCGCCTATCGTGCAGGCGATCTGGCTGCTCGGGTCGGGCGCGTAGTACAGCCCGAACGGCGCGGCCGCCTCGCTGATCGCCAGGTTGCGCACGCCGCACTGGACGGTGGCCGTGCGCGCCAGCGCGTCGACTTTGACGATGCGGTTGAACTTGGCCAGCGACATCGTCACGCCCAGCGGATGCGGCATCGCCCCGCCCGACAGCCCGGTGCCGGCGCCGCGCGCCACCACCGGCGAGCCCAAGGCGTGGCAGGCCCGCAGCACGGCGGCCACCTGAGCCTCGGTCTCGGGCAGGGCCACCGCCAGCGGCAGCTCGCGGTAGGCGGTCAGGCCGTCGCATTCATAGGGCACCGTGTCTTCGCGCCGGTACAGCAGCGCGTGCGCCGGCAGCACCGCCGACAGCGCGGCCACCACCTCGTCCTGGCGCGCGGCGCGCAGGCGCAGCTCGGACTGGGCATCCGGCGGCGCTTGCAGGGTGCTGGGTAAGACTGGGGCGTTCATCGTCGGTCTCCGGGCTTTGACCCGTCACTGTAAGCAATTTGTAGCTTGCCGCCGGGTTGTGGGGGTCAGAGCGGCTTTGCCCGCCGCGCAGGCAATCGCCGATGGTCCCCCGGAAACCCGGCGCGCCGCGTCAGCGCACGACCATCAGCGTGAAGGGCCAGACATAGGCCTGCAGCGTCACGTACAGGCCGACCAGGCAGGCCAGCGCGATCGAATGGAAGAACACATAGCGCAGGATGTCGCCCTCGTGGTTGAACCAGCGCGTGGCGGTGGACGCCACGACGATGCTTTGCGCGTCGATCATCTTGCCCATCACGCCGCCCGAGCTGTTGGCCGCGCCCATCAGGTTGGGCGACAAGCCCAGTTGCTCGGCCGCCACCTTCTGCATGCCGCCGAACAGCACGTTGCTGGCGGTGTCCGACCCGGTCATCGCCACCCCTATCCAGCCCATCAGCGTGCCGAAGAAGGGGTAGAACACCCCGGTGTTGGCAAACGCCAGGCCGAGCGTGGTGTCGGTGCCCGAGAAGCGGGTCAGCGTGCCCAGCGCCAGCATCAGCACGATGGTCAACAGCGAGAACTTGACCAGCCAGACGGTGCGCAGCCAGGACTTGAGGATCTCGAGCGGGCTGTACTTCATCACCAGCGCGCCCAGGATGGCCGACAGCAGGATGCCGGTGCCGGTGGCCGACAGCAGGTTGAGGACATAGACCGCGCCCTCCTTGGTCGGCGCCTTGACGACGGGCGGCATCTTCTCGATCAGGTTGTGCAGGCCGGCGATCGGGAACTTGGGCGCGTACAGGCTGTTCAGGAAGTCCTTGACCGGCGGCAAGCCCCAGACGAAGACGAACAGCGTCAGGATCAGCCAGGGCGTCCAGGCGCGCACCAGGTCGGCGCTCGAATGGCGCACCGGCGCCCGCGGCGGCTTGGCCTCGGCGGCGCTGCTGTCATGGCCACGCATCGTCGGCGAGGTCCAGATCTTCTTCGGCTGCCAGGAGCGCAGGAACAGGATCAGGCTGACCATCGAGACGATGGCCGCGATGATGTCGACCAGCTCGGGGCCGATGAAGTTGCTCACCAGGTACTGCGGGATCGCGAAGCTCAGGCCGGTGACCAGGATCGCTGGCCAGATCTCCAGCATCGCCTTGCGCCCGGCAAAGGCCCAGATCAGCCAGAACGGCACCATCAGCGAGAAGAACGGCAGCTGGCGGCCGATCATCGCGGTGACTGCCATCAGGTCATAGCCGTGCACCTTGGCCAGCGTGATCACCGGTGTGCCCAGCGCGCCAAAGGCCACGGGCGCGGTATTGGCGATCAGCGAGAGCCCCGATGCGGCCAGCGGTGAGAAGCCCAGGCCGATCAGGATGCCGGCGGTCACCGCCACCGGTGTGCCGAAGCCCGCCGCGCCCTCGAAGAAGGCGCCGAAGCAGAACGCGATCAGCAGCAGCTGCAGCCGGCGGTCCTCGGTGATGCCCGACAGCGAGTCCTGCAGGATCTTGAAGCTGCCGTTGGCCTCGGCCAATTGCTGCAGAAAGATGATGTTGAGCACGATCCAGCCTATCGGCAGCAGGCCGGTGAAGCCGCCGTACATCGCCGCGCGGCTTGCCAGGTCGGCCGGCATGCCGTAGGCGAACACCGCCACCGCCAGCGCGGCCAGCAGGCCCAGGCCGGCCGCGACATGGGCCTTGATGTGGAAGAAGCCCAGCGCCAGCAGCATCACCACCACCGGCACGGCGGCCAGCAGGGTGGACAGGATCATGTTGTGCAAGGGATCGTAGAGCTGCTGCCAGATCATCGTGTGTCTCCTGGATCGGGTGGGTTGCGGGCGTGGCGTCCGGGGCCTTTTGGCCAGCCCTCGGCGCAGCGGCGATGGTGACGGGCGCGGGCCGGCGCGGCGTGAAACTTGCGGCGCCGGAGCGTGAGCAGTTTTCACACGGCCGGCTTGCGCAGGCCAGCACTACTCGGCAGGTCCCTGCAGTGCGCCGGTCAGCCAGTCGACGAAGGCCGCGCATTGCCAACGTTCCAGCGTGCCCGGTTTCCAGCACAGGAAGTGGTGGAAGGGCGAGGCCACGCCGCGTGGCGACAGCCGCACCACCCGGCCGCTGTCCAGCCAGGCCGACGCCAGCTTGAGCCGGGTCAAGGTGACGCCGAAGCCGGCCGCTGCGGCGTCGAGCATCAGGCCCACGTCGTTGAACTGTGCGCCTTGGCCCGGCTCGGGCAGGTCGATCTGGCAGGCCTTGAACCAGACGCTCCAGGGCACCAGCGCGCTGCGGATCAGGCGTGCCTGGCGGACGTCCTCGGCGGTCTCGAAGCGGCCCTTGAACGGGCCGGCCTCGGCCTCGTATTCGGGGCTGCAGACGGGGCACAAGGTGTCTGTCAGCACCCGCACCTGCTCGACGTCCGGGTAGGGGCCGGTGCCGAAACGGATTTCCAGGTCGACCTCCTCGGCCTTGACGTTGAGCAGCGGAATCGCCACGTTCAGCACCAGTTCCACCTCCGGGTAGGCGCGGCGGAACGCAGCCAGCCTGGGCAGCAGGATCTGGCGAGAGAACGTGGGCGTGACGGCCAGCCGCAAGCGCGCCACCGGCGTGCCGGCCTTGCGCTGGCCGGGGGTCTGGGCCAGCGCGGCCAAGCCGTGGCGCACCTGCGCCAGGTAGGCCGCGCCGTCTTCGCTGAGGCTGAAATCGCTGCGCGCGAACAACCGTGTGCCGAGCTGGGTTTCGAGCTGGCGCATGCGGTGGCTCACCGCGCTGGGGGTGACGCTCAACTCTTCGGCCGCCGCGGTGACGCTGCGACGCCGCGCCAGCGCCTCGAAAGCCTGCAGGCAGTGGATGGGCGGGATGCGGGTCGGCGTCATGCCGGTCGGGGAGGGGTGTTAGTGCTTGACGAACACCGTCAGCACCCCGGTGTAGCCGTAGAGGTGGTGGTGGGCGATCTCGCCGCCGGCGAAAAAACCGACCAGCGGCACGTCACCCAGCGCATGCTGGACGATCAGCGCCTCGGCCGACGGGGCGCCGAAATGCGGCCCGCCTCGCCCCGAGCAAGAGACGTAGATCGCGCCGGCGATGCGCGGGCCGGGGATCTGTTCGGGGCCCGCTGCGCCGCCGGCCAGCAGGGCCGGAGCCAGTGCCTCGGTTTCCAGCTCGTCGCGGATCTCGGCGCAGATGCGCACCAGGTCGCGCCTGGCGGCCACCCCATCGCGGCGGCAGAACGCCAGTTGCTGGCCGGGCTCGGTCATCTCCGATATCGCGATGCCCTGGCGCGTCGGGTCCAGGCCTATCAGGTGGCGCACCCGGGTGTCGACGCCGAACTGGCCGCCGCGCGACAGCACCGCGTCGCCGGGGTCGGTCAGCCCGACCAGCGTGGCGCGCAGCGCGACCATCGCCGTCTGCGGCTGGTCCAGCGACACACCCAGCTCAGCCAGCAGCAGCGGCAGCGCGGGTTCACCATCGAGTTCCAGCACCAGGTTGCGGTCGGACGCGGTGACGCGCCGCGCCGGCCCCAGCGGCTGGCAGCCCTGGGTGACGCGCGAGACCAGCGCCGCTTCGTCGGCGAAGGCCACGCCCGACAGCCCGCCCTCGAACACCCCGTCGGCCAGGTGCAGGCAGCGGCCGCGCGAGACGGCCAAGCCACCGAACAGGTAGCCCCCGCGGGTTCGCCCGGCCAGTTCGGTGATCAGCTCGCCCAAGTCGTGGGTGGCCGGGTCGGCGTGCACCAGTGCGCTGTGGCCGAAACCGGGCCGTATCGGCTGGCGGCCGCTGAAGACTTCGAAGCTGCCCGCCGGCAAGTCGCACAGCATCAGCACCAGCCCCGGTTCGTCGAAGTATTCGACGCCGCTGGCCATCACGCCCACGCCCACGCTGCCCACCCAGTGCACGCCGGGCCAGCGCTGTTGCAGCTCGGCCAGCAGGCTGTCGGCCTGCTGTGCGTAAGCGTCAGTCAGGTAGACCAGGCCCAGGGTGGCGTCAAAAGCCGGTTGGCGCGCCGCGCGCCCGGCATCGAGCTGGGCGGCGGCCAGTGCCAAGGCCATGTGGGCTTCGGGGTGGGTGGCGTGCGCGGTGAGAAAGGCTTGCATGGGCGGTTGGGTCGGTCAGGGCGCGGGGCGTGGACGTTGGTGGTGGCGGGCTCAGCCGGTCTTGCCCGGGCTGCGCTTGCGGGCCGGGGCTTTCTTGGCGGCGCCCGCCTCGGTCGGCTTGTCGGCGCTGGCGCGCTGCTGCGCCGCAGCGGACTTGAAGCTTTCGCCGGCCGCGTCCAGCCCTTGCTTGACCATCGCGCCGGCCAGGTTGCGGGCGGCGTCGGTGGCGCCGTCCTTGATCGCGTTGGCGGCCAGCTCGGTGAACTGCTGGGTCAGCGCGCCCCACCACTGCATCGGATCGATGACGCCGGCGGCGGCGGGCGCCTCGGCCTCAGGCGCTGCCGCGGGTTCGGCAGCGGCCGGGCTGCCGAAGAACGATCGGAACGGCGATTCGGCGGGTGCCGGCGCGTGCGTGGCCGTCGGCATCCGGACCTTCAGCGATTCGGTCAGGTCGCCGAGCGAGACGTTCATTGTCTTCAGCGTGGTCAGCGTCATGCGCTGCACCTCCAGCGCCTGGATCGTCGTGCCCAGCAGGCGGGCGTTCTGCTCAAGCCAGAACTGCACCGTGCGCAAGTCGTTGATGCGTTTTTCCAGTTCTTCCGGGTCCAGCGTGGGCGCCACCCACTGGCCTACCGCGGGCATTGCCGCGCCGGCGTTCTTGACCAGGTTCTGCAAGAAATCGAAACCCGGCACCATCTGGGTGAAGGCGTTCGTGGGGTCGGACATGGCATCTCCTGGCGGGCGCTGTTGTGATGGCGCCCATGGTAGCCGCGCTGTCTGGCGTCAGCGCGCGCGTTCGTCGAGGCAGCGGCACTTGCCGGCGGTCAGGGCAGGGCCGGCCGCAGCCGCAGCACGCCGTCGACCTGGCTGAACTGCAGCTTGCCCAGCACGTCCATGCCCAGCAGCGGCGCGCCCAGCGCGGGCAGCACGGTGATGGGCAGGCGCTCGGCACGCACGCCGCCTTGCAGTTGCAGGTCGATCCGTGCGCTCCAGCCCACCGCCGTGCCGCCCGCGGTGCTGGACTGAACGCTGCCCTCGGATTGCAGGCCGGCGGCTTGGGCCAGGGCCTGCGGCAGCGCACTGCGGGTGGCGCCGGTGTCGATCAGGAACTCCGCCGCCACGCCGTTGACCTGGCCGGGCCAATGGAAATGCCCGTCGGGCGAGCGGCGCAGCTCGATCACGCCGCCGCGGCTGCTGAACTGGCTCTGGCGCTGTCGCGCCTGCCAGGCCTGCAGCGCCAGGAACACGGCTGTGCCGATCAGCAGCCAGAGCGTGACATGCTTGAGGGTGCGCGGAAACTCGGTCATCGGCACGGCATTCAGGCGCGGACGTCCTGGTCGCCGTCGCTGGCCAGGGGCGAATCGATCGGGCCCGCCGACGGCGCCGCCGGGTCCGCCAGCGCGGCCACGCGCTGGTCTATTGCGCCGAAGACCGACAGGCCGTCGCGTCCCTTCATCTCGATGCGGATGCTGTCGCCTGTCGCCAGGTAGCCGGTGCTCGGCTGACCCTGCGCCAGGGTTTCGAGCGCACGCTTCTCGGCGATGCAGTGGTAGCCGCGCGCCGGGTCCTTGTGGCTGACCAGGCCCGAGCCGACCAGGCTGCCGGCGCCCAGCTTGCGGGTCTTGGCCAGGGTGGCGATCAGCTGGCCGAAATGAAAGCCCATCTCCGGCCCGGCCTCGGACAATCCGACCTTCTTGCCGTTCCACGACGATTGCAGTGTCAGGTGCACCCGTCCGCCGCGCCAGGCCTCGCCCAACTCGTCGGGCGTGACGGCCACCGGGCTGAACGCGGTGGTCGGCCGGCTCTGCAACCCGCCCGAGCCCAGCGCCTGTTCGGCCGGCACCCGCGTGCGCAGGGTCCAGCCGTTCGCCAGCATCAGCAGCCGCACGCCGTCCAGCGCCTCACCGGGGCTGGCGCCCATCTCGACGTCGTCGGTGATCACCACCAGTTCGGCGCTGAAATCGATGCCCCAGGCTTCCGAGCCGAACCAGGCCTCGTCGCAGGGGCCGAGAAAATCGTCGCTGCCACACTGAACCAGCAGCGGCTCGCCGCGCAGCGGGTCGGGCAAGGGTGGGCTGCCCGCCCGCTGCAGCAAGTCCAGGTGGTTGAGGTAGGCCTTGCCCTCGACCCATTGGTAGGCACGCGGCAGCGGTGCCATGCAACAGTACGGATCGAAGGAGAACGCATGCCGCGCCTTGCCCTGGTTCAGGCTGACGTAGAGGTCTTGCAACTGAGGCGACAGAAAGTTCCAGTCGTCGAGCACCTGCTGCAGCCGGGTGGCGGTGGCGGTGGCGAAACAGGCATGGCCCAGGTCGCGTGAGACGACGACGAGCTGGCCGTCGCGCGAGCCGTCCTTGTAGGTGGCGAGTTTCATGGGGGCATCGGGATGGGGCGGGCTTGGTGGCATATTGTCCGATGCGTTCGCCGACCACCGATCTTGAGTTGCCGCCCGCCGACCGGCCTCGCCGGCTTCGCCGGGGCCTGGTGCTCTGTTTGCTGGCGGCCGTGCTGTGGCTGCACGGCCTGCTGATCGGGCGTCTGCTGCCCGGCCGGGCGCCGCAGGGCCGGGTGGGCGCCGCGGCGCTGCAGCGCCACGCCGGTTCGACGCTGCAGGTGCGCACGCTGGTGGCGGCGCCGGCCTTGTCGGGCGCGGTCGCGCCGACGGGCGGGGCAGCCCGGGTGGACCGGGCGCCGGCCCCGTCCGAACCGTCAGCCCCGTCAACCCTGTTCCCGCTGCCCGCAGGCCCGACCCGCCCGGCGCCAGCGCAGGCCGCGGTGGCGCCGGATGCTCCGATCGACGCGGCGGTCGAGGATTTGGCGGCCCGCGCGGCCGAGAGCGCCATCGAGGGTGAGCCGCCGCCCGTCTACCCCACCCGCCTGCCGGCGCCCACGCGACTGAGCTACCAATTGCGCTACGGCGCACAGACTGGCCAGGCGGTGCTGGCCTGGCAGCACGACGGCCAGCGCTACGTGCTGCAGCTGGCCGGCCGGGGCGGCGCGGCGGTGCCGCTGATCGAGCAGCTCAGCCAGGGCGGCTTCGACGCCGCCGGACTGGCGCCCGATCGCTTCACCGACCGGCGGCGCGGCCGCGGCCAGCGCGCCGCCAACTTCCGGCGCGACATTGGCCGCATCAGCTTCTCGGGGCCGCAGGTCGACTACCCGGCCTGGCCCGGCGCGCAAGACCGGCTGAGCTGGCTGGCGCAGATGGTGGCGATACAGGCCGGCGCGGCGCAGCCGCTGACAGTGGTCAAGGTCTTCGTGGTCGACGCCCGGGGCGGTGCCGAACTGTGGCGTTTCGAGCCGCGCGGCGAGGCCGAGGTGGACACGCTGTTGGGCCGCACGACCACCCGGCACTGGCTGCGCGAGCCCGAGCGGCCCGAGGGCCAGCGGGTGGAGGTCTGGCTGGACCCCGGGCGCGGCCACTGGCCGGTGCAGATCCGCTACACATCGCTGCGCTCGGGCGCGGTGTCCGAGCTGCTGCTGGCCGCCGAGCCGGTGCCGCCGCCCTGATCGGCCGGCGCTTGAATCCGGCCTGGCTGGCCCCAACTCCAGGCCAAGGAGAAACACCATGCAGACGCTCTACAACTCGGCCAGTTACACGGTGGTGGCGTTCGAGATGCCGGCCACCGAGGGTCCGGATCAGGCGGCCAAGCCGCGCGGGGGGTTTGAGATCGTCGACAAGTTCTCGCGCAAGGGCATCTTCATCCAGGGCGCGGTGGCCGATTCGTTCCAGCAGGGTGTCGAGGCGCTGGTGGCCAGCGGCCCGGACGAAGAGGCGCTGGACGATTACATCGCCGGCTACACGCTGCTGGCGCAGCAGCCGGTGCTGCTGCACTGACGGCGGCATTCGGTGGCGGGTGGGCGCGTCGCGCCGGCCCCGGCTTCTACAATCTTTCGATGAGCCTGCCCGCCCCCGCCTATACCCGTGCCGTGCAATTGCCGGCGCTGCTGCAACAGCGCATCCTGATCATCGACGGGGCGATGGGCACGATGATCCAGCGCTACCGGCTCAGTGAAGCGGACTTTCGCGGCGAACGGTTCAAGCACCATGCCAAGGACTTGAAGGGCAACAACGACCTGCTGCAGCTGACGCGGCCCGACGTGATCCGCGAGATCCACGACCAGTACCTGGCGGCCGGCGCCGACATGATCGAGACCAACACCTTCGGTGCCACCTCGATCGCGCAGGAAGACTACGGTCTGGGCCACATCGCGCGCGAGTTGAACCTGGTGGCCGCCCGCATCGCGCGCCAGGCCGCCGATGCCCACAGCACGCCCGACAAACCGCGCTTCGTCGCTGGCGCGCTCGGGCCGACGCCGCGCACCGCCAGCATCAGCCCGGACGTCAACGATGCCGGCGCCCGCAACACCAGCTTCGACGAGTTGCGCGCCGCCTATCACGAGCAGGCCTCGGCTTTGCTGGAGGGCGGCTGCGACCTGTTCCTGGTCGAGACCATCTTCGACACGCTGAACGCCAAGGCGGCGATCTTCGCGCTCGACGAGTTGATGGAAGCCACCGGCGAGCGCCTGCCGGTGATCATCAGCGGCACCGTGACCGACGCGTCCGGCCGCATCCTGTCGGGCCAGACCGTGCCCGCGTTCTGGCATTCGGTGCGCCATGCGCGGCCGCTGGCCGTCGGCCTGAACTGCGCTCTGGGCGCGGCGGTGATGCGGCCCTACATCGAGGAGTTGAGCAAGGTGGCGGGCGACACCTTCATCAGTTGCTACCCCAACGCCGGCCTGCCCAACCCGATGAGCGAGACCGGCTTCGACGAGACGCCTGCCGTGACCGGCAGCATGCTGGCCGAATTCGCCGCGGCCGGCTTCGTCAACCTGGTCGGTGGCTGCTGCGGCACTACGCCCGAGCATATCGCCGAGATCGCGCGCCGAGTGTCGGCCTACCGGCCGCGCGGGCGCGGCGACCCGCTGTTCTCGGGCATGGCCTCAGACCTGTCTGTGGCTTGATCAGGCGGCGCTTGCAGCCGGCTCGAGGTCGGCCCACAGCGCTTCTGCGCTGATCTCGAGGTCGACGCTGGCGAGTTCAACCCCGGCGCCGGTCTCGCTGGGGTGCAGCACCCACAGCCCGTCGGCGCCCTTGCGGTAGAGCTCGCAGCACTGGCGGTCGACGTCGATCAGCAGGTACTCGACCAGGCCGGGCAAGGCGCGGTAGTCGGCGAACTTGTTGCCGCGGTCGAATGCGGCGGTGGAGGGCGACAGCACCTCGACCACCAGCACCGGCTCGCGCTTGACCAGCCGGTCGCCCAGGTCGGTTGCACTGCAGGTCACCATCACGTCGGGGTAGAAGTAGCAGTCGGCGGCCTCGACCCGCAGCTTCACGTCGCTGGCATAGACCCGGCAAGGGCCGCCGCGCAGGTGCTGTCGCAAGGCCACCACCACATTGAGTGCCACGGTGTTGTTGCGGTCCTCGCCGCCGGCCATCATGAAAACCTCGCCGCGCACGAATTCGTGGCGGATGACCTGACCGGCGTCCCAGGCCAGGAACTCGGCAGCGGTCATGGCTTGTTTCTGGAGGGCATGTCCCACGGGGCGCTCCGATGCAACAGGGCTCATGCTGCGAAGTCTAGATCCCGGCCGCCTAGAATGCCAGTTCTCCCGAGGAGCGTTGCGACGGCGGCCTGTGTTTCAGCCCGCCGCCAGGCTCGGGGCGGCGTGTCGGGTTCCACCCCACGCGCCGGGCAACACGGCGCTCACCCTTGGCCTGCAAACAGGCGCACCGGGTGAGCCGGGGCGGGCAGGCTGTTCGTTCCGACGCACTAGCCGCATCCATGACTGTCACTGCTTCTACCCTTCCCCCCATGCGCCTGGCTGGCCTGGAGCCGGTTTCCATCAGCCAGTCCAGCCTGTTCGTCAACATCGGCGAGCGCACCAACGTCACCGGCTCCAAGGCCTTCGCCCGGATGATCCTGGAGGGCCGCTACGAAGACGCCCTGAGCGTGGCACGCCAGCAGGTCGAGAACGGCGCCCAGGTGATAGACGTCAACATGGACGAGGCGATGCTCGACAGCGCCGCGGCGATGGAACGTTTCCTGAAGCTGATCGCCGGCGAGCCCGAGATCGCCCGGGTGCCGATCATGATCGACAGCAGCAAGTGGAGCGTGATCGAGACCGGGCTGAAGTGCATCCAGGGCAAGGGCATCGTCAACAGCATTTCGCTCAAGGAGGGCGAGGCCGAGTTCAGGCGCCAGGCCACGCTGCTGCGGCGCTATGGCGCGGCCACCGTGGTGATGGCCTTCGACGAAAAAGGCCAGGCCGACACCTACGAGCGCAAGATCGCAATCTGCGAGCGGGCCTACCGCATCCTGGTCGACGAGGTCGGCTTCCCGGCCGAGGACATCATCTTCGACCCCAACATCTTCGCGATTGCCACCGGCATCGAGGAGCATGCCAATTACGCCGTCGACTTCATCAACGCGACGCGCTGGATCAAGGCCCATCTGCCTGGGGCCAAGGTCTCGGGCGGGGTGTCGAACGTGTCGTTCAGCTTCCGCGGCAACGAGCCGGTGCGCGAAGCCATCCACACCGTGTTTCTGTACCACGCGATCCAGGCCGGGTTGGACATGGGCATCGTCAACGCCGGCATGGTCGGCGTCTACGACGAGCTCGATGCCGTGCTGCGCGAGCGGGTGGAGGACGTGGTGCTGAACCGGCGCGAGGATTCGACCGAGCGCCTGCTGGAGATCGCCGAGAACGTCAAGGGCGCGGCCAAGGACGACAGTCTGCGCCTGGCCTGGCGCAACAACCCGGTGGATGCGCGGCTGAGTCACGCGCTGGTGCACGGCATCACCGACTTCATCGTCGAGGACACTGAAGCCTGCTGGCAGCGCATCGCCGCTGCGGGCGGCCGCCCGCTGCATGTGATCGAAGGCCCGCTGATGGCCGGCATGAACACCGTCGGCGACCTGTTCGGCCAGGGCAAGATGTTCCTGCCGCAGGTGGTCAAGTCGGCGCGCGTGATGAAGCAGGCGGTGGCCCACCTGCTGCCTTACATCGAGGCCGAGAAGCAGGCCACGGTGGACGCCGGCGGCGATGTCAAGGCCAAGGGCAAGATCGTCATCGCCACCGTCAAGGGCGACGTGCACGACATCGGCAAGAACATCGTCACCGTGGTCTTGCAGTGCAACAACTTCGAGGTCGTCAACATGGGCGTGATGGTGCCCTGCCAGGACATCCTGGCCAAGGCCAAGATCGAGGGCGCCGACATCGTCGGCCTGTCCGGGCTGATCACGCCCAGCCTGGAGGAGATGCAGCATGTGGCGGCCGAGATGCAGCGCGACGAGTGGTTCCGCAGCCGCAAGACGCCGCTGCTGATCGGCGGCGCCACCTGCAGCCGGGTCCACACCGCCGTCAAGATCGCGCCGCATTACGAGGGGCCGGTGGTCTATGTGCCTGACGCATCGCGCTCGGTGGGGGTGTGCGCCGACCTGTTGTCGGACGAGCGCGCGGCCAGGTTCATCGCCGAGTTGAATGCCGACTACCAGCGCGTGCGTGAACTGCACGCCAGCAAGAAGGCCACGCCGCTGGTCACGCTGGCCGCGGCACGGGCCAACAAGACCCGGCTCGATTGGGCCGGCTACACCCCGCCCAAGCCGAAGTTCATCGGGCGACGCGTCTTCAAGAACTACGACCTCGGCGAACTGGCCGCCTGCATAGACTGGGGGCCGTTCTTCCAGACCTGGGACCTGGCTGGCAAGTTCCCGGACATCCTGCGCGACGAGGTGGTCGGGGTCGAGGCCAGCCGTGTCTTCGACGATGCCAAGCGCCTGTTGCAGCGCGCTATCGAGGGCCGCTGGATGCAGGCCAGCGGCGTGGTCTGCCTGTTGCCGGCCAACCAGGTGGACGACGACACGATAGCGATCTACACCCACGAGTCGCGCAGCCAGGTCGCGATGCGCTGGAGCCCGTTGCGCCTGCAGACCGAGCGGCCGGTGGTCGCGGGGGCCGACGGTGAAAGCGTCAAGCGCGCCAACCGCAGCCTGGCCGACTTCATCGCGCCGAAATCGGGGCCTGGCGCCAAGCCCGACTACATCGGCCTGTTCGCGGTGACGGCTGGTCTGGGCATCGACAAGAAGGTGGCGCAGTTCGAGGCCGCCCATGACGACTACAACGCGATCATGCTCAAGGCCCTGGCCGACCGCTTGGCCGAGGCCTTTGCCGAGCGCCTGCACCAGCGCGTGCGCACCGAGCTGTGGGGTTTTGCCGCCGACGAGGGATTGAGCAACGCCGAGCTGATCGCCGAGAAATACCGCGGCATCCGGCCCGCGCCGGGCTATCCGGCTTGCCCGGACCACAGCGTCAAGCGGGCGATGTTCGAGGTCCTGGGCGGCGCCGACATCGGCATGGGGCTGACCGAGAGCCTGGCGATGACGCCGGCCGCGAGTGTCTCGGGTTTCTACCTGGCGCATCCCGAGGCGGTCTACTTCAACGTCGGGCGCATCGGCGACGACCAGTTGCTGGACTGGGCGGCGCGCCAGCAGATCGCGCCGGACGATGCGAGACGACTGCTGGCACCGGTTCTCGGTTGAGCCGGGGCATGGCGGCAGAATGCCGCCATGCCTGAAACCTCCCGCCGCGTGGCCCTGTTGCTGAATCTGGCGCATGCACTCGATCACCTGTTCCTGCTGATCTTCGCCACCGCGGTGGCGGCGATCGCGGCCGATTTCGGCTTCGCGCGCTGGGAGGACGTGATGCCTTACAGCGTGGGCGCGTTCGCGATGTTCGGCCTGGGCTCGCTGCCGGCGGGCAAGCTGGGCGACAGTTGGGGCCGGCGGCCGATGATGCTGGTGTTCTTCTTCGGCCTGGGCGGCTCGGCGCTGCTGGCCGCGGCCACGCAGACGGTCTGGCAACTGGCGGCGGCGCTGGCCTTGCTGGGGGCCTTTGCGTCCATCTACCACCCGGTGGGCATCCCGATGCTGGTGCAGGGCGCGAAGAAGCCGGGCGCCACCATAGGCGTCAATGGCTTGTCGGGCAACCTGGGCCTTGCGGCGGCCGCGCTGCTCACCGGCTTTCTGGTGCAGGCGCTGGGCTGGCGCGCTGCGTTCGCGCTGCCCGGCCTGGTCTGCATCAGTCTGGGTTTCGTTTTCGCCCGGCTGGTGCCGGCCGAGGCCGAGCCGCCGTCGCGGCGCAGTCGGCCGGCGGCGGTGGCGCTGTCGCCGGCGCAGCTGGCGCGGGTGCTGGCGGTGATGACGGTGGCCTCGGCCACCGCCAGCCTGCTGTTCAACCTGACGACCAACGGCAACGGCCGGCTGCTGGCCGAGCGATTTGCCGGCGTGGTCAGCGACCCGGCCACGCTGGGCGGGCTGCTGGCGGGGGTCTACGCGGTGGCCTCGCTGGCCCAGGTGGTGGTGGGCCGGTTGCTCGACCGGGTGCCGCTCAAGCGCCTGCAGATGACGATCGTGCTGGCCCAGGCGCCGCTGCTGGCGGCGGCCTCCCAGGCCCAGGGCTGGTGGCTGTACGCCGCGCTGCTGGGCGTGATGATCCTGATCTTCGGCGCGATCCCGTTCACCGATGCGGTGATCGTGCGTTACGTCGACGACCGCATGCGATCGCGCGTGGCCGGGCTGCGGCTCACGCTGTCGCTGGGTTTCTCGTCGCTGGCGGTCTGGGCGCTGGGGCCGGTGGTCAAGGCCAGCGGCTTCGGCACCCTGCTGATGGCGATGGCCGGCATCGCGTTGTGCACCGCGGCGGCCTTGCTGGCGCTGCCGGCGGAATCAGGCGCCCGGCGGGCGCAAGGTTGACCCTGCGCCGCCCTCTCGGCGGCCTGGCTCAGGCCCCCGGCAGCGCGCGCCGGTATTGCATCGCCTCGGCCAGATGGGCGGCGGCAATCTGCCGGGCCCCGGCCAGGTCGGCGATGGTGCGGGCCACCTTGATGCTGCGGTGCAGGCCGCGGCCCGTCCAGCCCAGCCGGGACGCCGCCTGCTGCAGGAACCGGCTGGCAGCCTCGTCTAGCCCGCAATAGGCGTCCAACTCGGCGCCGCCCAGCAAGGCATTCGCCATGCCCTGGCGCGCCAGTTGCCGGGCATGGGCCCGCGCCACACGCTCGGCCACCACCGCGCTGGGCTCGCCCTCGGCCTGGGCCAGCAGCGCGGCCGGTGCCACGCCGGCCACTTCAACCTGCAGGTCGATGCGGTCGAGCAACGGCCCCGACAGCTTGCCCTGGTAACGCGCTACCTGATCGGGCGTGCAGCGGCAAGCCCGACCGCCGACCCCTGCGCCCAGCCAGCCGCAGGGGCAGGGGTTCATCGCCGCGATCAACTGGAAGCTGGCCGGGAACAGCGACGAATGCGCGGCCCGCGAGATCGTGATCCGGCCGGTCTCGAGCGGCTCGCGCAGCGCCTCCAGCGCCGCGCGCGGGAACTCGGGCAGCTCGTCGAGGAAGAGCACGCCGCCATGGGCGAGCGAGATCTCGCCCGGCCGCGGCGGCGAGCCACCCCCCACCAGTGCCACCGCGCTGGCCGAGTGGTGGGGTGAACGCACCGGCCGCTGGCGCCAGCGCGCGGCGTCGAAGCCGCTTGGCGTCAGGCCCTGCAGCGCGGCGCTGGCCAGCGCCTCGTCGTCGTCCATGGGCGGCAGCAGGCCGGGCAGGCGCTGCGCCAGCATCGACTTGCCGCTGCCCGGTGGCCCGACCATCAGCAGGCTGTGCCGGCCTGCCGCGGCCACTTCCAGCGCGCGCTTGGCCGCGGCCTGGCCGCGCACCTCGCGCAGGTCTGGCCCGGCGCAGGCGGGTGCCAGCGGCGGCGCGACCGCCTGCGGCAGCGGCACGTTGTCATCGCCGGCCTGCATCGCCCGCGCCACGTCCAGCAGGTGCTGCGCACCACAGACCCGCACCAAACCGGCGCGCGCGGCCTCCTGCGCACTCGACTGGGGCAACACCAGCGTGCGCGAGCTGCCGGCGCGCTGCAGCGCCAAGGCCAGCGCCAGCGCGCCGCGCACCGGCCGCAACTCGCCGGCCAGCGACAGCTCGCCGGCAAATTCGCACTGCGCCAGCCGCCCGGCGTCGAGTTGGCCTGCCGCGGCCAGGATGCCGAGCGCGATCGGCAAGTCGAAGCGACCCGATTCCTTGGGCAGATCGGCCGGCGCCAGGTTGACCGTGATTCGCTTGTTGTGCGGAAACGCAAAGCCCGAGTTCACCAGCGCGGCGCGCACCCGTTCGCGCGATTCCTTGACCTCGGTGTCGGCCAGCCCGACCAGCGTGAAACTGGGCAGGCCATTGGCCAGGTGCACCTCCACCTGCACCTCGGGCGCCGCCAGGCCGTCGAGGGCCCGGCTGGTGATCACGGCCAGCGACATGGTTGTCGGTCTCCGGAAGGACGCTGCGGGACGCAGCATTCGGGTGTTCTGATTGTGACCTTGCGGGCTGGGCACGACCGGCTTGCGATGTTCGATGGATCATGAGCGCACCAATTCAGGGCGATATCGCCGCAATCACCAAGGCGGTGCGAGCTTTGCTGCCTGTTCCGGGATGATTTGCCCATGCTTGGGGTCTCCGTCGGACCGGGCCCAGCCAGCTTGAGGCATGGCACGAAACATGCGATTGTTCGTCGGACCCCCCTTCAATTGCCCCACGGAGACCGACCATGAATCTCAAGCTCGTTGCACTGTCCACCCTCGTGGCAGCCACTGTCCTGCCGATAGCCGTCCAGGCCGAAGAACCGGCGGCCCCTTCGACCTCGTTCAACATCGGTGCGGTCTCTGACTACCGTTACCGCGGCATCTCGCAGAGCGGACTGAAGCCGGCACTGCAAGGCGGTGCCGACTACAGCAACCCGAACGGCCTCTACCTGGGGACCTGGCTGTCGACGATCAAGTGGATCAAGGACGGCGGCAAGATGGCCGGCGTCAACGTGGGCGGCACCGAGGTCGAATGGGACTTGTACGGCGGCTACAAGGGCGAGATCGCCAAGGACTTCGGCTATGACGTCGGTGGCCTGTACTACCTCTACCCCGGCAACAAGTACGGCAACATCCCGGGCGGCGCCAACGCCAACACCTTCGAGCTCTACGGCGCGCTGACCTACGGCCCGGTGACGGCCAAGTACTCGCATGCGCTGACCAACACCTTCGGCTTCGGCGACAGCAAGGGCAGCGGCTATTTCGACCTGAGCGCCACCTTCGACTTGGGCGACGGCTTCAGTCTGGTGCCGCATGTCGGTCGCCAGACCATAGCGCACACCAGCGCGGCCAACTACACCGACTACTCACTGACGCTGGGCAAGGACTTTGGCAACGGCTTCACGCTGAGCGTGGCGGCTGTCGGCACCGATGCCAGCAAGACCGGCTATGTCACGCCCGA
Organism: Burkholderiales bacterium; assembly: GCA_947453625.1. GTDB lineage: Bacteria > Pseudomonadota > Gammaproteobacteria > Burkholderiales > Burkholderiaceae_C > Pseudaquabacterium. Next base: position 815 of record CANGHK010000061.1, on the reverse strand, counting down.
CAACAAGTTCACCGGCAAGAGCGCGCTCGTGCTGGGCGCCAAGTTCAGCTTCTGAAATTTCCAGGAAACGGAGACTGACATGAAAATGGTGACTGCCATCGTCAAGCCCTTCAAGCTCGACGAAGTTCGCGAAGCCCTCAGCGCCATCGGCGTGCAGGGCATTACGGTGACCGAGGTCAAGGGTTTCGGTCGCCAGAAGGGCCATACCGAGCTGTACCGCGGCGCCGAGTACGTGGTCGACTTCCTGCCCAAGGTGAAGATCGAGGCGGCGGTGGACGACGCCATCGTCGACCGGGTGATCGAGGCCATCGAGTCCTCGGCCCGCACCGGCAAGATCGGCGACGGCAAGATCTTCGTCTCGACGCTGGAGCAGGTGGTCCGCATCCGCACTGGCGAGACCGGCAAGGACGCGCTCTGACAACCCCTTTGCGGGTGCACCCAGCGTCCACCCTCGAAAAAACATCTCGGAAAGACAACACCATGAGAAAGCTCATCGCTTCCCTTGCCCTGGGCCTTGCGGTCCTGGGTTTTGCGGGCGGCTCGATGGCGCAGGATGCTGCGGCATCCGCGCCCACGGCCACCGCTTCGGCGCCTGATGCCAGCGCGGCTTCTGCCGCTGTGCCCACCGCTGCCGCTGCCGCACCGGCGGCCTCGGCCGCCTCGGCCGCCGTTCCCAACAAGGGCGACGTGAGCTGGATGCTCGTGTCGACCGTGCTGGTCATCATGATGTCCATCCCCGGCCTGGCGCTGTTCTACGGCGGCCTGGTGCGCAGCAAGAACATGCTGTCGGTGCTGATGCAGGTCTTCGTGACGTT
>CANGHK010000060.1 GCA_947453625.1 Burkholderiales bacterium | reverse complement strand
TGGCTATCATTGTCGCCCACCTACGCCAGAACGCCCCACACATGTCCGGTTCCACGATGTCCCAGGGTTTCGCCTACAACCGCGAGCAGTTCCAGCAGATCATCGACGACACGCTGGCGATCGCCCGGGCCCTGGGTGCGACCGACGCCGCGGCCGAGGTCAGCGAGGGCGCCGGCCTGTCGGTATCGGTGCGCAAGGGCGAGATCGAGAACGTCGAGCGCAACCGCGACAAGACGGTGGGCATCACGGTCTATGCCGGCCAGCGCCGCGGCAACGCCAGCACCAGTGATTTTTCGCGCGCCGCGCTCGAGCAGACGGTGCGCGCGGCCTTCGACATCGCCCGCTTCACCGCCGAAGACCCGGCCGCCGGCCTGCCCGAGGCCGACGAGTTGGTGACGCCCGAGGAGGCGGCCATCGACCTCGACCTGTTCCACCCCTGGGCGCTGGACGCCGACGGCGCGGCCGCGCTGGCGCGGCGCTGCGAGGACGCGGCCTTCGCCACCGACCGCCGCATCAGCAACAGCGAGGGCGGCGGCACCTCGGCCCAGCAAGCGCATTTCTGGGCCGGCAACAGCCGGGGTTTCCGCGGCGGCTACGCCAGCTCGCGCCATTCGATCTCGGTCGCGCCGATTGCCCAGTCGCGCGGCAAGGCGGGCGACATGCAGCGCGACGCCTGGTACAGCTCGCAGCGCGACGCGCTGGACCTGGCCTCGCCCGAGGCGGTGGGCCGCTACGCCGCCGAGCGGGCCTTGTCGCGCCTGAAGGGCCGGCAAGTGCCGACCTGCGAGGTGCCGGTGCTGTTCGAGAACACGCTGGCCGCCGGCATGCTGGGCGCCTATGTGCAGGCCACCAGCGGCGGCTCGCTCTACCGGCGCGCCAGTTTCCTGCTCGACAGTGTCGGCCAGCAGACCTTGTCGGCCCACATCGACATCGACGAGGACCCGCTGATCCGCAAGGGCAAGGGCAGCGCGTCCTTCGACGACGAGGGCGTGCGCACGCGGTCGCGCCGTGTCGTCGAGGCCGGCGTGACGCAGGGCTATTTCCTGTCCACCTACTCGGCGCGCAAGCTGGGCCTGAAGACCACCGGACATGCCGGCGGCTCGCAGAACCTCAAGCTCACCAGCCGGCTGACCCGGCCCGGCGACCACCTCGACGAGATGCTGCGCAAGCTGGGCCGCGGCCTGTTCGTCACCGAGCTGATGGGCCAGGGCGTCAACTACGTCACCGGCGACTACTCGCGCGGTGCGGCCGGCTACTGGGTCGAGGGCGGGCGCATAGTGCACCCGGTGCACGAGGTGACGATTGCCGGCAACCTGGGCGAGATGTTCAAGCAGATCGTGGCCATAGGCGCCGACACCTACACCTCGGGCAGCAAGACGGTGGGCTCGATGTTGTTCGAGCGCGTCAAGCTGGCCGGCAGCTGAAGCCAAGCTGATCTGGCACAGGGTCCGCGCCGCGGGCTCGGGGCTTTCACTGCCTGGCGCGGTGCTGCCGGCTCCTAGAATCGCGCGCACCACAAGGCAAGATTGCCAAGGAGAACTGCATGGAACGTCGTTCCTTCGTCCGTAGTGCCGGTCTGGCCGGCGTATTGGCTGCCGGGGTCGCCCCCGCAGTGCATGCCCAGGCGGCGATCCGCTGGCGCCTGGCGTCCAGCTTCCCGAAATCGCTCGACACCATCTATGGCGGCGCCGAAGTCTTCGCCAAGAAGATCAGCGACTTGTCGGGCGGCAAGTTCCAGATCTCGGTCCATGCCGGCGGCGAGCTGATGCCACCCTTCGGCGTGGTCGACGGGGTGCAGAACGGCACCGTCGAACTGGCGCACACCGCGCCGTATTACTTCGTCGGCAAGGACGAGACCTTCGCGCTCGGCACCGCGATCCCGTTCGGCCTGAATTCGCGGCAGATGACGGCGTGGATGTACGAGGGCAACGGCCTCAAGCTGATGCGCGAGTTCTACAGCAACTACGGCATCATCAGTTTTCCCGGCGGCAACACCGGCGCCCAGATGGGCGGCTGGTACCGCAAGCCGATCAACAGCCTGGCCGACCTGAAGGGCTTGCGCTTCCGCACCGTCGGCATCACCGGCAAGGTGCTGGAGCGGCTGGGCGTGGTGGTGCAGGCGCTGCCCGGTGGCGAGATCTACCAGGCGCTGGAAAAAGGCACGATAGATGCCGCCGAATGGGTCGGGCCGTATGACGATCTGAAGCTCGGTTTCAACAAGGTCGCGCCCAACTACGCCTATCCGGCGTTCTGGGAAGGCGGTCCGCAGATCGATTTCTTCATCAACCAGAAGGCTTATGCGGCGCTGCCGGCCGAGTACAAGGCGATGATCGAGTCGGCCGCCACCCAGGCCCATGTCGACATGCAGGCCAAGTACGACGCCAAGAACCCGGGCGCGCTGCGCCAGCTGGTGGCCGGTGGCACCAAGCTGTTCCGCTACCCGAAGGACGCGATGGAAGCCGCCTTCAAGGAGTCGACCGCGCTGTACAACGAGATCTCGGGCAAGAACCCGGCCTGGAAGAAGGTCTACGAAGACTTCGTCAAGTTCCGCGCCGACCAGAACCTGTGGTTCCGCTTTGCCGAAGCCGGCTTCGACGACTTCATGCAGTCGCAAAAGCTCTGATCCCCCCGCGGCGGCCCTGAACCGGGCCGGCCACGAAACCAGGCCCCGCCCGGCATGCGCCGGCGGGGCCTGGTTTTTTGCGGGGCCTCGCGGCCGCGGCCGCGATGTCGCCTGCTGTGCCTACTTCGCTGGCGCGCTGGCCGGGCTGCCGAACAAGTCGTTCATGTCCAACTCCTTGCGCTGCTCGGCCGGCTGGGCCTCGATCACCAGCTTGCTGGTATCGAGCTCCTTCTTGATCGCCAGCCCGCCCGACACCAGGTTCGGGAAGGCGATGATCAGCCCGACCATCACGATCTGGATCAGCACGAAGGGCACTGCACCCCAGTAGATCTGGCCGGTGGTGACCTTGGGTGTCAGCTGGCCGGTGACCCGGTCGCGGTAGTCGTCGGCCGGCGCCACGCTGCGCAGGTAGAACAGCGCGAAGCCGAACGGCGGGTGCATGAACGAGGTCTGCATGTTGACCGCCAGCAGCACGCCGAACCAGACCAGGTCTATGCCGAGCTTTTCGGCCACCGGCCCGATCAGCGGCACGACGATGAAGCTGAGCTCGAAGAAGTCCAGGAAGAAGGCCAGCACGAAGACCAGCAGGTTGACCACGATCAGGAAGCCGAGCTGGCCGCCGGGCAGGCTGGTCAGCAGGTGCTCGACCCACTTCGGCCCGTCCACGCCCTGGAACGACAGGCTGAACACGGTCGACCCCAGCAGGATGAAGACGACGAAGCACGACAGCTTCATCGTCGTGTCCATCGCCTGGCGCAGCAGTTTCATGTCGAGCCGGCGGCGCAGCACGGCCATGATCAGCGCGCCGGTCGCGCCCATCGCGCCGCCCTCGGTGGGCGTGGCCACGCCCAGGAATATCGTGCCCAGCACCAGGAAGATCAGCGCCAGCGGCGGGATCAGCACGAAGGTCACGCGCTCGGCCATCTTGGACAGCAGGCCCAGCTTGAGCCCCTTGTTGAGCACCGCCAGCGCGAAGGCCAGGCCCACGCCCACGCACATCGAGACCACGATCAGCTCGTCGGTGGGGGTCTCGGCTGGCCGGGTCTTGGCGAACACCAGCGCCAGCCCCACCGACAGCGCCACCAGCAGGCCCAGCGAGCGCAGGCCCGGCGTGCCGTCGGGCTCGCGTATGGTGCGGGCCTCGGCCGGCAGCGCCGGCACATAGGCCGGCCGAAACACCGCCACCAGCACGATGAAGCCGACGTACATGCCGGTCAGCAGGAAGCCGGGCAGGAAGGCGCCCTTGTACAGGTCGCCGACGCTGCGGCCGAGCTGGTCGGCCATGATGATCAGCACCAGCGAGGGCGGGATGATCTGGGCCAGCGTGCCCGAAGCCGCGATCACGCCCGAGGCCACGCGCCGGTCATAGCCGTAGCGCAGCATGATGGGCAGCGAGATCAGACCCATCGAGATGACGGAGGCGGCGACCACGCCGGTGGTGGCGGCCAGCATCGCGCCGACCAGGATCACCGCAAAGGCCAGGCCGCCGCGGATCGGGCCGAACAGCTGGCCTATGGTGTCGAGCAAATCCTCGGCCATGCCCGAGCGCTCCAGGATCAGGCCCATGAAGGTGAAGAACGGGATCGCCAGCAGCGTGTCGTTCTGCATGATGCCGAAGATGCGCAGCGGCAGCGCCTGCATCAGCGAGGCCGGCAGCATGCCCAGCTCGATGCCGATGAAGCCGAACAGCAGGCCGCAGGCGGCCAGCGAGAAAGCCACCGGGAAGCCCACCATCAGGAAGACGACCAGGCCCGCGAACATCAGCGGCGCCATGTTGGCGTTGAGGAATTCGATCATCGCGGCGCTCCCTTGGCGCCGGCCTCGGCCCGGGCCCGGATGACCTCGGCGAGCTCCTCCTCGGGCGTCTTGGCGGCCACCTTCAGGGTCGGGTCGGGTATCAGTCCTTGCAGGAAGGCGATGCGCTTGACCAGTTCCGACAAGCCCTGCAGCCCCAGCAGCATGAAGCCGGCCGGCACCAGCGCGAATACCGGCCAGCGGATCAGGCCGCCGGCGTTGGACGACATCTCGCCCGTCACGAAGGCCTTGACCACCAGTGGCCACACCAGCACCACCACCGTCACGACGAAGGGCAGCAGGAAGACGATGAAGCCGAAGACTTCGATCTTGACCTGGGTGCGCTTGGAAAAGTGGCTGACCACCACATCGATCTTGACATGTTCCCGGCGCAGCAGCGTGTAGCCCGCCGCCAGCAGAAAGACCGCGGCGAAGAGGTACCACTGGATTTCGAGGTAAGCGTTGGAACTGATGCTGAACGCCTTGCGCATCGAGGCGTTGACCGCGCTGATCAGCACGGCTGCCAGCACCAGCCACGACACCCAGCGCCCGACCTGCTCATTGAGCCGGTCGATCATTCGGGACAAGTTGAGAAGGGCCGTCACGGTATCTCCGTTTTCGTTTTTGAGGGCATCACGGGCTTGCCGGCGGGCCCGGTCCCGGGCCGAACAGCAAGACCTGACTACTGTAAGGACGTCCGGCGGCGGCGCCGAGGCCGGGCTTGAAATTCAGAGGGGCGACTCAGCGCCGCCTGGCCTCACATCAGCAGGTGCTCGCCCGCGTTCTCGCCGCCCAGCACGACGTAGTTGACCCGCTTCAGGTCGGCCAGCGTGCGGCCACCGGCATAGCTGATCGAACTCTGCAGGTCCTCGCGCATCTCGCGCAAGGTGTCGGCCAACTTGCCCTTGACCGGCTCGAGGATGCGCTTGCCCTCGACATGCTTGTACTCGCCCTTGTTGAAGTCGCTGGCCGATCCGTAATACTCCTTGAACAGCTTGCCGTCGACCTCGACCGTGGCGCCGGGCGACTCCTCGTGGCCGGCAAACAGCGAGCCCACCATCACCATCGCTGCGCCGAAGCGCACGCTCTTGGCGATGTCGCCGTGGTGGCGTATGCCGCCGTCGGCGACTATGGGTTTGCTGGCCACGCGGGCGCACCACTTCAACGCGCTGAGTTGCCAGCCGCCGGTGCCAAAACCCGTCTTCAGCCGCGTGATGCAGACCTTGCCCGGGCCGATGCCGACCTTGGTCGCGTCGGCGCCCCAGTTCTCGAGGTCGATCACGCCCTCGGGCGTGCCCACGTTGCCGGCGATCACGAAGGCGTCAGGCAGCTTCTGCCGGATATGCGCGATCATCCGGCGCACGCTCTCGGCGTGGCCATGGGCGATGTCGATGGTGATGTAGTCGGCGCCCAGGCCTTCGGCGGCAAGGCGGTCTATCACCGCCACGTCCTCGGGCTTGACGCCCGAACTGATCGAGACGAACAGGTTCTTGTCGCGCATGCGTCGGGCGAAGGCCACCGCGTCGAGGTCGAAGCGGTGCATCACGTAGAAATGGCCGCTGGCCGCCAGTTGCTCGGTGATGGCCTCGTCGACCACCGTCTTCATGTTGGCCGGCACCACCGGCAGCTTGAAGCGGCGTGGGCCGAACTCGACCGAGGGATCGCAATCGGCGCGGCTCTCGACCCGGCATTGGCGCGGCAGCAAGAGGATGTTGTCGTAGTCGAAGATGTCCATCGGGAATAGCTTTCGGAGCGGGGCGCCCTGGCGGGTTCGAGCAAGTCGGCAGTGCCACGGCAAAGGCTGCGAGCGCTTGACCTGGTGTCCCGGTACGGGCCGCGACGCCCACCCTGCGCGGGGGGATGCGGACGTCCGGGCGCCAGCATATGGGCCCGGGCAGTGAGTTTACGCCTGCATCCGGCCCGCGCTCAGCGCTCGGCGCAGCGGTCGGCCGCCACCGCCAGCAGCCGGCCATCCGGCCCCTCGATCCAGGCCCGGGCCTGCAGCCGGGTCGGCTCGGCGCTGGCCGGCCAGCGCAGCGCGCGCAAGTGGGTCAGGGCTTTGCCCGGCACCAGCGCGGCCAAGGGCAGTGGCCCGGCCACGTTGCGTACCAGTGCGCGCGCGACCGGCGTGCCGTCGCTGCCGGCGCTGACCTGCTCGATCAAGGCCAGCCAGGCCGTGCTGCCGGCAGGCAGTGCGGCGGGCTGGGCGCTGCGCAGCGTCAACTGCAGGCCGAAATAGCCCTGCCAGGCCGGGCCCGAGATGACCTGCAACTGCAAGCCGGCCCGCGGCGGGCGGGCCGCCTGTCGCTGCAGCACCGGCATCGCCAGTCCGGACGTCAGCCCCAGCCCCAGCCGCTGCGCGCGCTCGGCAGCTTCGGGCAGCGCGCCCAGGGCCAGCGGCGCGGCGTCACCGCCGGGGGCGATCCAGTCGAAGCGCCAGGCTGACGCGGCACTGGCCGTGTCACCACCGGCCGGTGCCGACCAGCAATCGGCGCAGTCGGCCGAGAACAGCGCTTCGGCCACCGCGGCCTGCGGCCGGGGGCAGGCTGGGCTTGGCGCCCTGGGGGTTGCGGCGGCGGCCGTGGCCAGCGCAAAGAGCCCGGCTCCTAGAATCGATGGATGCATGAACTGTATTTTCAGGCGGACGCCGCCGCCGTGCCGGGCACCGGGTCTCTGCTCAAGGGCCTGAACCCCGAGCAACTCGCCGCCGTCACGCTGCCGGCCCGGCCCAGCCTGATCCTGGCCGGCGCCGGATCGGGCAAGACGCGGGTGCTGACCACCCGCATCGCGTGGCTGATGGCCACCGGCCAGATCTCGCCGGGCGAGCTGATGGCGGTGACCTTCACCAACAAGGCCGCCAAGGAGATGCTGCACCGGCTGTCGGCGATGCTGCCGGTGGCCGTGCGCGGCATGTGGATAGGCACGTTCCACGGCCTGTGCAACCGATTCCTGCGCGCGCACTGGAAACTGGCCGCGCTGCCGCAGTCGTTCCAGATCCTCGACACCGCCGACTCGCTGTCGGCGGTCAAGCGCATCATCAAGGCGATGCAACTCGACGAGGAGCGCTTCGTGCCCAAGCAGGTCAGCGCCTTCATCGCCGGGCGCAAGGACAACGGCGAGCGGCCGCAGGATGTGGTCGCAAACGACCCGCAGCGCCGCAAGATGGTCGAGATCTACCAGGCCTACGAGGACCAGTGTCAGCGCGAGGGCGTGGTCGACTTCGCCGAGTTGATGCTGCGCACCTACGAACTGCTGCGCGACAACGATTCGCTGCGCGAGCATTACCAGCACCGTTTCGCCCATGTCCTGGTCGACGAGTTCCAGGACACGAACCGGCTGCAATACGCCTGGATCAAGATGTTCGCGCCGCCGGGTGGCGCGCAGAGCGTGTTCGCGGTCGGCGACGACGACCAGAGCATTTACGCCTTCCGCGGCGCGCAGGTCGGCAACATGGCCGACTTCGAGCGCGAGTACCGGGTCGAGCATGTCATCAAGCTCGAGCGCAACTACCGCAGCTTCGGCAACATCCTCGATTCGGCCAACGCGCTGATTGCCCACAACACCAAGCGCCTGGGCAAGAACCTCAGCACCGAGGCCGGTCCGGGCGAGCCGGTGCGGGTCAGCGAGGCCATCAGCGACTACGCCGAGGCGCAGTGGCTGGTCGAGGAGGCGCAGGCGCTGCACCGCGGCGGTACCGCGCGCAGCGAGATCGCCATCCTCTACCGCAGCAACGCCCAGAGCCGGGTGATGGAAGGCGCGCTGTTCAACGCCGGCGTACCCTACCGGGTCTACGGCGGGCTGCGCTTCTTCGAGCGAGCCGAGGTCAAGCATGCGCTGGCCTACCTGCGCCTGCTGGAGAATCCGAACGACGATACCGCCTTCCTGCGGGTGGTGAATTTCCCGACCCGCGGCATCGGTGGACGCACGCTGGAACTGCTGCAGGACGCTGCGCGCGGCAGCGCGCGCAGCCTGTACCAGAGCGTCGGGGCAGTCCCCGGCAAGGGCGGGTCCAACCTGGCGGCTTTCTCTGCGCTGGTCGACGGCCTGCGCGAGGCCACCCGCGGCCTGACGCTGCGCGAGATCATCGAGCAGATGCTGGCGCGCTCGGGTCTGATCGACTTCTACCGCAGCGACAAGGAAGGCGCCGACCGGATCGAGAACCTGCAGGAACTGATCAACGCGGCCGAAGCCTTCGTCACCCAGGAGGGATTCGGCAAGGACGCGGTGGCGCTGCCGGTCGACGAGCATGGGCCGGGACGGCTGGCCGCGGGCAATGCGGTTGCCGGCATTCCGGCCGCGCTGGCCGCAGTAGACCTGACGCCCGATGCCGAGACCGGCGAGATCGTCTCGCCGCTGGCCGCCTTCCTGACCCATGCCGCGCTCGAGGCCGGCGACAACCAGGCGCAGGCCGGCCAGGACGCGATCCAACTGATGACGGTGCACTCGGCCAAGGGGCTGGAGTTCGACTGCGTCTTCATCACCGGGCTGGAGGAGTCGCTGTTCCCGCATGAGAACGCGATGAACGACGCCGACGGCCTGGAGGAAGAGCGCCGGCTGATGTATGTGGCGATCACCCGGGCACGCAAGCGGCTCTACCTGAGCTTCAGCCAGACCCGGATGCTGCACGGCCAGACCCGTTACAACGTCAAGAGCCGATTCGTCGAAGAGTTGCCCGATGCCGCATTGAAGTGGCTGACGCCGCGCAACGCCGGCTTCGGCACGGGCCTGGGCCGCGACTACCCGCAGCAGGCCTGGCGGTCGGGTGGCGCGAGTGGCGCGGGGGCCGGTCGCACTGCATTGCGCATTCATGTCAGCCCAGCCGCGCCGCCGCCGGCGGTGGTTCCCAAGGCGCCGTCGCACGGCCTGCGGGTGGGTCAGGGCGTGTTCCACACCAAGTTCGGCGAGGGCGTGGTGCTGACGCTGGAGGGGGTTGGCGCCGACGCCCGGGCGCAGGTCAACTTCGGCCGCCACGGCGCCAAGTGGCTGGCGCTGGCGATCGCCAAGCTCACACCGGTGGATTGAGCGGCGCCCGGCGCACCGCCTTGCACCGCGTGCGGCAGGGGTTTTGCACGGGATGGGACACTGCGGAATGCGATTTCTACCTACCCGTCCCGCGCTGCCGCTGCAGCCTGTTCAACAAGCGCGCCCAGCCCGCTGGCGGTCTGCGCGCGCTGCACTGTCCGTGGCCTGGCTGGCGCTGTGCGCGCTGGTGCTGGTGCTGACCGGCGCCGCCCAGGCCCAGCCGGTGCGGGTGGCCTCCAAGATCGACACCGAGGGCTCGCTGCTGGGGGAGTTGATCATCCGCACGCTCGAAGGCCATGGCATCAAGACCGAGAACCGGCTGCAACTGGGCGCGACCCAGATCGTGCGCGCCGCGCTGCTGGCCGGCGAGATCGACCTCTACCCGGAGTACACCGGCAACGGCGCGTTCTTCTTTGCCGACGCCAAGAACCCGGTCTGGAAGCACCACGCCGCCGGCCATGCGCGGGTCAAGCAACTCGACGCCGAGCGCAACAAGCTGGTCTGGCTGCAGCCGTCGCCGGCCAACAACACCTGGGCGATCGCGCTGCGGCAAGACCTGGCGCGCAGCCAGAAGCTGGGCTCGCTGGCCGACCTGGGGCGCTACCTGGCGGCTGGTGGCAAGTTCAAGCTGGCGGCATCGGCCGAGTTCGTCGAGCGGCCTGACGCATTGCCGGCCTTCCAGGCCGCCTATGGCTTCAAGCTGCGGCAAGACCAGTTGCTGACGCTGGCCGGCGGCGACACCGCCGTCACGCTGAAGGCGGCGGCCGAGCAGACCTCGGGCGTCAATGCCGCGATGGCCTATGGCACCGACGGTCCGGTGGCCGCGCTCGGCCTGGTGATCCTGGGCGACCCGCTGGGCGTGCAGGTGGTGTATGCGCCGACGCCGGTGGTGCGCGCCGAGGTGCTGGCACGCCAGCCCCGTATCGCCACGCTGCTGGCGCCGCTGTTCCAGTCGCTGGACGCAACGACGCTGCAGCGGCTGAACGCCCAGATCGCGCTCGAAGGCCAGGACGCCCGCAAGGTGGCCGAGTCCTACCTCAAGGCCAAGGGCCTGCTGCCGTGATGGCGTCGCCAGCGGCCCGTCGCTGGCGGCGGCAACCGGTGCTGCAACCCGTCCTGGCGCTGCTGCTGGCCGGCCTGCTGGCCGCGCTGCTGGGCCTGCCCTTTCTGACACTGGCGCCGAACCGGCTGGTGACCGGCCAGGGCTTGGCCTTGCTGGGCCTGCTGGACGGCACTGGCTGGGCGCTGGCGGCTCCGCTGGCCGCCGTGCTGGCGTTCCTTGCGGCGGCCGCGCTGGCGCCGCCGCGGCGCGCGCTTCACGCCGCCAGCGCGGCGGCCGCCGCCTTGCTGCTGGTCGGCCTGATGGCGCTGGCCGGCGTCACTGCCGCACGATTGTCGGCCGGGCAGTCCTCGCTCGCCCGGGTCTCGCTGGGCGGCGGCTTCTGGCTCGCGCTGCTGCTGACCTGGGCTGTTTATGCCGACGCGCTGGCGCGTGCCGCGCTCGGCCGCTGGCAGCGGGCGGGCGCGCATGCGGCGCTGCTGCTGGCGCTGGCGCTGTTGCTGGCGGGCGGCGCGCTCGACGCGCTGTCGCTGCTGAAGGAGTTTGCCAACCGGCAGGCGGTGTTCCAGGCCGCGCTGTGGCGCCACGGCCAGATCGTGCTGACGGCGCTGGCGCCGGCGCTGCTGATCGGCCTGCCGCTGGGCGTGGCCGCGGCCGGGCGCCCGCGCTTGGCGCGGCCGCTGTTCGCGCTGCTCAACGGCATCCAGACGCTGCCGTCGATCGCGTTGTTCGGTCTGCTGATCGGACCGCTGGCCTGGTTGGGCCAGGCCTGGCCGGGCTGGGGCCTGCAGGGCATAGGCCTGCTGCCGGCGGTGATCGCGCTGACGCTGTACGCGCTGCTGCCGGTGGTGCACGGCATGGCCGCCGGGCTGCAGCAGGTGCCGGCGGCGGTGCTGGACGCGGCCACCGGCATGGGCATGAACCCGCGCCAGCGCTTCTGGCAGGTGGCGCTGCCACTGGCGCTGCCGGTGCTGCTGTCGGCGCTGCGCCTGACCAGCGTGCAGGTCGTCGGGCTGGCGGTGGTGGCCGCACTGATCGGCGCCGGCGGGCTGGGCGCGATCATCTTCCAGGGCTTGCTCAGCAGCGCGCTCGACCTGGTGTTGCTGGGCGTGCTGCCGGTGGTGGGGCTGGCGCTGGCGGTCGACGCCGGCTTCGGCCTGCTCGAGCGCCGCCTGGCGCTGCGGCCCGCGTGATCGAGCTGCGCGCGGTCCACAAGCAGTTCGGCGCTACCCGGGCGGTGGACGGGGTGTCGCTGCGCATCGCACCCGGCAGCATCACCGCGCTGATCGGCGCCTCGGGATCGGGCAAATCCACGCTGCTGCGGCTGATCAACCGGATGGTCGAACTCGACGGCGGGCAGATCCTGCTCGACGGCCAGGACATCCGCGACGGCCCGCCCGAGGCGCTGCGCCGCCGCATGGGCTATGTGATCCAGTCGACCGGGCTGTTTCCGCACTGGACGGTGGCGCGCAACATCGCCACCGTGCCGGTGCTGCTGGGCTGGCCGGCGGCGCAATGCGCGCACCGGGTGGACGAGTTGCTGGCGCTGCTGGGGCTCGAGCCTGAGCGCTACCGCGGCCGCTATCCGCACCAGTTGTCGGGCGGCCAGCAGCAGCGGGTGGGCGTGGCGCGCGCGCTGGCGGCCCGGCCTGCAGTGCTGCTGATGGACGAGCCCTTCGGCGCGCTCGACCCCGTCACCCGGCAATCGCTGCAGCAGGCGCTGGCGCAGTTGCAGCAGGCGCTGGGCACGACCATCGTGCTGGTCACCCACGACATCGACGAGGCGCTGCGCCTGGGCCAGCGGCTGGTGCTGATGGACCAGGGCCGCGTCGTCCAGGCCGGCACGCCGGCGCAGTTGCTGGCCCAGCCGGCCAGCCCACAGGTCAGCGACTTTCTCGGCCGCGCCACGCTCGGCCAGCGCCTGCTGGGCCTGCGCCGGGTGGCCGAGATCCTGCGCCCCGGCGAGGCCGCCTGCGGCGCGCCGTTGCAGCCCGGCCAGAGCTTGCAGGACGCGCTGGCGGCGTTTCTGCTGCGCCGGGCGGACCGCCTGCCGGTGGCCGATGCGCAGGGCCGGCCGCTGGGCGCGATCCGCTTCATCGACTTGCTGCAAGACCCGCGATGACGGCGGCGGCAGCGTTGCGCCATGCGGCCGGGGTGGCTGCCCGCGGGCTGCTGGCCTGGGCCCGCGATCCGCTGGCCTGGGCGCTGGCCGGCCTGCTGGCGCTGGCTGCGGGCATGCCCCGGCTCGAGCCGCTGTTTGCCGCGGTCTTTCCGGCGCTGGACCGGCCGATGTACGCGCAGGACTCGTTTCTGGCCTTGCTCGGCGCCCACCTGGCACTGGTGGTGGCGTCCAGCGCGGTGGCGCTGCTGCTGGGCGTGTCGGCGGGCTGGTTCGTCACCCGGCCGGCGGGCGCCGAGTTCAGGCCGCTGGTCGAGGCGGTGGTGGCGATAGGCCAGGCCGTGCCGCCGGTGGCGGTGCTGGCGGTGGCCGTGCCGCTGATCGGCTTCGGCGCCTGGCCGGCGCTGATCGCGCTGGCGCTGTACGGCCTGCTGCCGATATTGCGCGCCACCATCGCCGGCATCGAGTCGGTGCCGCCGGCGGTGCTGGACGCGGCCACCGGCCTGGGCCTGACCGGCTGGCAGCGCGCGCTGCAGGCCGAGTGGCCGCTGGCGCTGCCGGTGCTGCTGGCCGGGGTGCGGCTGTCGGTGGCGGTCAACATCGGCACTGCGGCGATCGCCTCGACCGTGGGCGCGCGCACGCTGGGCTCGCCCATCCTGATCGGCCTGGCCGGCTTCAACACCGCCTATGTGTTGCAAGGCGCGCTGCTGGTGGGGGCGCTGGCGCTGGTGGTCGACAGCGGCTTCGCCCGGCTGGGGCGCCGGCTGCAGCGCTGGCGCGAGCCGGGCTGAGCCGTGGGGGCCGTCCCGCCTGGGACGGCGCCGACTTGACCCGCCACCTCACCAGCCGGTGCTGCCCGGCGCGCCCTTGAACGGGCCGGTCAGGTCGGGCGTGATCCAGCCGCCGTAGAAGCCGCCAGGCTGCGGCAACACCTTGGCGCCGTCCACTGTGCAGTCCAGCGGGCCGGGGTAGAAGGCCACACAGTGCGCCAGCGCTTCGGCGCCGGCCAGCGGCTGCGGGTAGCTCCAGGCCACCGCCGGCAGGCGCCGATCGCCGTCGACCAGCGACCAGTAGCGCGCCGGCCCCTTCCACTCGCAGAACGAGCCGCCGGGCGCGGCCTGCAGCAGGCGCCGGTCTACATCGTCCCAGGGCAGGTAGACGCTCGGGGGGTGGGCGGTCTCGAGCACCCGCACCGCGCGGCGGCTGCGGGCCACTTCGACCCCGCCCCAGCGCACCACCACCTCGCGCCCGTCGGTGGCGAGCTGCGGCGGCCGCGGGAAGTCCCAGACCGAGGTCTGGCCCGGCCCGGGCAGCGCCGCAAAAGGCGGCCTGGCCTGGCCGCGCCACAGCCACTGGTCGCGCGCGGCCTGCAGGTCCTGGGGCGGAGGGGTCCGATCGGTCATGCTCAGGCCAGAAACGCCGCCAGCGCCGCAGCCAGCGCCTCGGGCTGGTCGTGGTGCAGCATGTGGCCGGCGTCGTCGAGCTGCAACTGGCGCAGGTCGGCGACATGGGCCAGCCGGGACTGGAACTCGGCATGGGTGTAGCGCCCGCCCCAGTAGCCGTCGATCCGGCTGCCGCGGCCCTGCACCCAGAGCAGCGGCGCGGTGATCGCCGACCAGGTGGCGATGGCCTCGGTGGCGCGGTTGGGCACCGGGTTGATGCGCTTGTGGGCGGCATCGGCCAGCAGCCGCCATTGCCCATCGGCGTCGGGCGCGGCCCAGTGGCCGGCCAGCCACAAGGCCTTGTCGGCCGGCAGCCGCGGGTTGTTCTTGACCAGGCGCTGCGCCACCGCGGCCTGGCTGGCGTAGGGCAGCAGGCGCTGCGGCGTCTTCAGCTCGTCGAGCCAGGTGGCCAGGCGCTGCGGGGCCTGGGCCGGCGGCAGGTCGGGCAGGCCGAAACCCTCCAGGTTGACCAGCCGGCGCACCCGGGCCGGGCGCACGCCGGCGTAAGTCATCGCCACGTTGCCGCCCATGCTGTGGCCGACCAGGTCGACCGGTGCGTCGGGCGACAGTGCATCGATCAGCGCGTCGAGATCGCCCACATAGTCGGCGAACCAGTAGCTGTCGGTGGCGGGCGACTCGGTCAGGCCGAAACCGCGCCAGTCGGGGGCGACGATGCAGCGCGGCGGCGCGCTGGCGTCTTTGGCCAGGTCGGCCAGCGCATCGACGACGAACTGGAACGATGCGCCGACGTCCATGAAGCCATGCACCATCAGCAGGATGGGCTGGCCAGCCACCGGCTCGCCCCACTGGGTCAGGTGGTAGCGCAGGCCGCGCAGCGGCAGGTGGCGGCTGTGGCTGGCACGGCGAGGCAGGTAGGGGACGGTCATGGCCGGCACTGTAGGCGGGCTCGGTCCCCGTCGGCTGTCGGTGCGGCGACAGCCGGCGTGGCCACTCAGACCGGCAGCTGACAGGCCCGGGGAGGGCAGCTGCCAGAATCGCCCGATGATCGAATTCAATCTGCGTCCTGCCGAGCCCCGCGATGTGTCTGCCATCGTCGGCCTGATCACCGAGTTGGCCGAGTTCGAGCAACTCGCCCATATGCTGCGGTTGACACCCGATGGCCTGGCGCCGCACTTGTTCGGCGCCCGCCCGGTGGTCGAATCCGTGGTGGCCGAGGCCGGCGGCACGGTGGTGGGCTTCGCGCTGTTCTTCACCAACTTCTCGACCTTCCTGGCCAAGCCCGGGCTCTACCTGGAAGACCTGTACGTGCAGCCCGCTTTCCGCGGCGCGGGCATAGGCAAGGCCTTGCTCGGTCACCTGGGCGCGCTGGCGGTGGCGCGCGACTATGGCCGCTTCGAGTGGAGCGTGCTCGACTGGAATGAGAACGCGATCCGCTTCTACGAGAAGATGGGCGCCACCGTGATGCCCGAATGGCGAATCTGCCGCGTGGCGGGCAGCACGTTGCAGGGCTTTGCGGCGCCGTCGCTGGTCGATTGAGGCTGGCCATGCCGACCACCGACTTGTCCGCCCCCGCCGCCCCCACGCCTCCCGCCGACGTCGACCGCTACGCCGAGCTGCACCGCAGTTTCGTCTGGCAGGTGCCGGCGCAGTTCAACATCGCCGAGGTCTGCTGCGCGCGCTGGGCCCGCGACACGCCGGGCGCGGTCGCCATCCGCGCCGTGGACGAGGCGGGCCAGCACAGCACGCTGCGCTATCGCGACCTGCAGCGCCAGGCCGACCAACTCGCGCAGGCCTTGCGCGGCCTGGGGGTGCAGCGCGGCGACCGGGTAGCGATCGTGATGCCGCAGCGCTTCGAGACCGCAATCGCCCACATGGCGGTCTACCAGCTGGGCGCGGTGGCGATGCCGCTGGCGATGTTGTTCGGGCCCGAGGCGCTGGCCTACCGGCTGCAGGACAGCGAGGCGGTGCTGGCGATCGTCGACGAGAGCGCGATCGCCAACCTGCGCCAGGCGCGTGCCGACTGCCCGCTGCTGCGCACGCTGATCGCAGTGGGCGACGCGGCCGGGCAGGGCGATATCGACTGGGCTGCGGCGCTGGGCGCCGAATCGGGTCACTTCGAGCCGGTCGCCACCGCCGCCGACGATGCCGCGGTGCTGATCTACACCAGCGGCACCACCGGACCGCCCAAGGGCGCGCTGATCCCGCACCGGGCGCTGATCGGCAACCTGAGCGGCTTTGTCTGCAGCCAGAACGGCTTTCCCCAGGACGATGCGGTCTTCTGGTCGCCGGCCGACTGGGCCTGGACCGGCGGGCTGATGGACGCCTTGCTGCCCACGCTGTACTTCGGCCGCGAGATCGTCGCCGGGGCTGGCCGGTTCTCGCCCGAGACCGCGTTCGAGCTGCTGCAGGGCTGCCAGGTCACCCACACCTTTTTGTTCCCGACCGCGCTGAAGGCGATGATGAAGGCGGTGCCGCAGCCGCGTGAGCGCTACCGGCTGCGGCTGCGCGCGGTGATGAGCGCCGGCGAGGCGGTCGGCGACGCGGTCTTCGACTGGTGCCGCGACGCCCTGGGCGTGGTCGTCAACGAGATGTTCGGCCAGACCGAGGTCAACTACATCGTCGGCAACTGCGGCCGCTCGCTGGACGCCCAGGGCCGCCCGGCCGCCGGCTGGCCAGCGCGGGCGGGCAGCATGGGACGGGCCTACCCCGGCCACCGGATCGCGGTGATCGACGACGACGGCCGCGAATGCCCGCGTGGCACGCCGGGCGACGTGGCGCTGCACCGCCTGGATGTGCATGGCCAGCCCGATCCGGTCTTCTTTCTCGGCTATTGGCGCAAGCCCGAGGCCACCCGCGCCAAGTTCACCGGTGACCCGGCCAACAGCTGGTGCCGCACCGGTGACATGGCGCTGATGGACGACGACGGCTACCTCTGGTACCAGGGTCGCAGCGACGACATGTTCAAGGCCGCCGGGTACCGCATCGGGCCGAGCGAGATCGAGAACTGCCTGGTCAGGCACCCGGCGGTGGTCAACGCCGCCGTCGTGCCCAAGCCCGACCCGGCGCGCGGTGCGCTGGTCAAGGCCTATGTGGTGCTGGCGCCTGGCGTTGCCGGCGACGACGCGTTGGTGGCCGTGTTGCAACAACATGTGCGCGACCGGCTGGCGCCCTACGAATACCCCAAGGAGATCGAGTTCATCGACGCTCTGCCGATGACCACCACCGGCAAGGTGCAACGCCGCCTGCTGCGCCTGCAGGAGGAAGATCGCGCCCGCGCCGCCGCCCTGGCCGCCATGCCCCTCACTTCTAACGAGAGCGTCCAACCATGACCTCACCCCTGATAGGCGCGTCCGCGCTGCAAGACCTGCTGGCCCGTGGCGCCCCGGTGTTGCTGTGCGATTGCAGCTTCGACCTGGCCGACCCCGCTGCCGGCGCCCGTGGCCACGAACAGCGCCACCTGCCGGGCGCGCAGTACCTGCACCTCGACGCCGATCTGTCGGCACCCAAGGCCGCGGGGCGCGGCCGCCATCCGCTGCCCACGCCCGAGGCCTTCGTCGCCCGGCTGGCGACGCTGGGTTTCCGGGATGATCTGCCGGTGCTGGCCTACGACGCCTCGGGCGGGATGTACGCCGCGCGGCTGTGGTGGATGCTGCGCTGGGTCGGCCACGGCGCGGTGCAGGTGCTGGACGGTGGTCTGCCGGCCTGGGCGGCGGCGGGCGGCGCGCTGCAGGGCGGGGCGGTGGCCGCGCGGGAGCCCACCCCGCCGGGTGGCTTCACGCTGCGGCCGTCGCTGACCCGCAGCCTGGGCTTCGATGAGGTGATGGCCGGCCTGGGCCGGGGCCGTCGGCTGATCGTCGATGCCCGGGCGCCCGACCGTTTCCGCGGCGAGAACGAAACCCTGGACCCGGTGGGCGGCCATATCCCGGGCGCCGTCAACCGTTTCTTTCGCGACAACCTGGGGCCCGACGCCTGCTTCAAGCCGGCAGAAGCATTGCGCGGCCAGTGGCTGCGGCTGATGGCCGATCGCAGCCCGGCCGACCTGGTGCTGCAATGCGGCTCGGGTGTCACCGCCTGCCACAACCTGCTGGCGCTGGAAGCCGCCGGCCTGGGGGGCGCCGCGCTCTACCCGGGGTCGTGGAGCGAGTGGTGCGCCCAGCCCGGCGCGCCGGTGGCGGTCGGGGGGTAGAGTTGGCGGCGCTTCGGCGTCACCCTGGTGGCAGGCGGGTGTCGGCAGGCACGGCACACTCGAGGCTTCAGGCTGCACCACCCCCACTTCGACTTCGAGACCCGACAAGACATGAGCTTTCCGACGATGGATACCACCCTGCTGGGCCACAGCGACTTGAGCGTCAGCCGCATCTGCCTGGGCACCATGACCTTCGGCGAGCAGGTGGACGAGGACATGGCACACGCCATCCTGGACCACGCCGTCGCGCGCGGCGTCAATTTCATCGACACCGCCGAGATGTACTCGGTGCCGGCGCGGCGCGAGACCTACGGCGCCACCGAGGCCATCATCGGCCGCTGGCTGGCCAGCCGGCCCGGCATGCGCGGACGCATCGTGCTGGCCACCAAGGTGGCCGGGCCGGCGCGCGGCATGGACTGGGTGCGCAACGGTGCTGACAACCTGACGGCCGCCGACATCGTGCAGGCCTGTGACGACAGCCTGAAGCGCCTGCAGACCGAGGTCATCGACCTCTACCAGATCCACTGGCCGAACCGCAACGTGCCGGCCTTCGGCGCGGTCTACCTCGACCCGGCCAAGGACCGCGAGTTCACATCCATCCAGGTCCAGCTCGAAGCCCTGGCCACGCTGGTCAAGGCCGGCAAGGTGCGCCATGTCGGGCTGTCCAACGAGACGCCCTGGGGCGTGGGCGAGTTCCTGCGCCAGGCGGAACTGCACGGCCTGCCGCGGGTGGTGTCGGTGCAGAACCCCTACGCGCTGGTCAACCGCATCGCGGACAACGGCCTGGACGAGACCTTGCTGCGCACGGGGGTGTCGCTGCTGGCCTACAGCCCGCTGGCCTTCGGTGCGCTGACCGGCAAGTACGACGAGCGCGGCTTCGATGCCGACCAGCCGACGCTGGGCCGGCTGGCGCGTTTCGACTCGATGCGCAAGCAGCGCTGGGCCAGGCCCGAGACGCTGGCCGCCGCGCGGCGCTACAACGCGTTGGCGCGCGAGCATGGCCTGACGCCGACGCGGCTGGCGCTGGCCTTCTGCTACACCAG
Source organism: Burkholderiales bacterium (assembly GCA_947453625.1). GTDB lineage: Bacteria > Pseudomonadota > Gammaproteobacteria > Burkholderiales > Burkholderiaceae_C > Pseudaquabacterium. The sequence goes on along the minus strand of CANGHK010000060.1, from coordinate 8,501 downwards.
CTGGCGCGTGGCCAGCACCATCATCGGCGTGACCACCCTGGCCCAGCTCGACGACAACATCGATGCCTGGGGCACGCCCTTGTCGGCCGAACTGCTGGCGGCGATCGACAAGATCCGCTGGGAGATCCGCGACCCCGCGCAGTGAGGGCGGCTTGGCCAGGAAAACCCCGCATGTCAGCGAAACCCCGGCCACGCAGGTGCTGCGCGCTGCCGGGGTGGTGTTCAGCGAGCATGTCTACGACTATGTCGAGCATGGCGGCACTGCCGAGTCGGCGCGGGCGCTGGGCTGGCCCGAGCATGCAGTGGTCAAGACCCTGGTGATGCAGAACGAGCGGGCCGAGCCACTGATCGTGCTGATGCACGGCGACAAGCAGGTCAGTACCAAGAACCTGGCGCGCTCGATCGGCGCCAAGAGCGTCGAGCCCTGCAAGCCCGAGGTGGCGCTACGCCACAGCGGCTACCAGGTGGGCGGCACCTCGCCGTTCGGCCTGCGCAAGCCACTGCCGGTGTATGTCGAAGCCAGCGTGCTGGACTTGCCCACACTGCTGATCAACGGCGGGCGCCGGGGCTACCTGTTGGGGCTGGCGCCCGCAGTGCTGGTGGCGCTGCTGGGCGCCAAGCCGGTGCAATGCGCGATCTGAGTGCCGGATCGATCGACGATGCGCAAGCTGGGCCAGTGGGTCCGGGACCCGCCTGTCAGCGCAGCACCGTGGCGCCGAACCCCACCGGTTTGATGGCATCGCCTTGCAGCGAAGTCGTCTGGGCGGGCCAGGGGGCGGGCGGGGTGCCGGCGTGGATGCTGGGGGCTGGCGCCGCAAGCGCCTGGCGGGCGGGTGATGCGCTGACCCCAGCCGAGACCTGGACCGCGCTGGCAGGCCGCTGACCGCTGGACCACCAGGTGGCGGCCACCATCACGGCCAGCGTGGCGACGTTGGCAACCCAGGGCAACAACGGTTGACGGGGTGTCGAAAAATTTTCCATGTAGAGAAGTATCGGGGGCTTGCCTGGTGCGCTCAAGGCAGTCTGGCCCCGCAGGCAGGGGGAGGGTCCCCTCATTCGGGGGGTGAGCCTGACGGCGGGCTTTAAGCTGTGAATGGCCGACGATTGCGCTGGCGCGTGCCCTCAGCCTGCCGCGAAACTTCCGGTGAACATCGCCGCCAGGTGCGCCTCGCCGCGCTCCAGCACGAAATAGCGCAAGGCCTCGGCCGCCGGCGACAACAGCTTGTTGGCGGTGTTGACCACGTGCCAGCGCCGCATCAGCGGCAAGCCCTCGACCGGCGGCGCGGCGATCAGGCCGTTGCGCCATTCGAGGCCTATGGTGTGCAGCGAGATCAGGCTCACGCCCATGCCGGCCATCACCGCCTGCTTGATCGCCTCGGTGCTGTTCATCTCCATCACGAACACCGGGCGCAGCCGGAAGCTGTCGAGGTACTCCTCCAGCGCGGCGCGGGTGCCCGAGCCGGGTTCGCGAACGATGAAGGCCTCGCGCGCCAAGGCATCGGCGCGCACATGCTCGGCCGCCGCGAACGGGTGGCCGGACGCGGTGACCAGCACATGCGGGTGCATCGCGAAGGGCTCGGCCCGGTGCGGCGAATCCTTGGGCGGCCGGCCCATGATCGTCAGGTCCACCTCGTTGGCCTGCATCATCGCCACCAACTGCTCGCGCCCGCCCAGGCGCAGCCGCACCTCGACGGCAGGATGCTCGGTGTGGAACTGGGCCAGCAACTGGGGCAGGAAGTACTTGGCCGAGCTGACCATGCCTACCGTCAGCAGGCCGGATTCGATGCGCTTGAAGCGCGCCATCGCGTCGTCGGCCTCCTTCAGCGTGCCCATCAGTCGGCGCGCATAGACCAGGAAATACTCGCCCGCGGTCGACAGCGACAGGCGTCGCCCGGCGCGGTCGAACAGCGGCAGGCCGACCTGGCGCTCGACTTCCTTGATCTGCATCGACACCGCCGGCGGCGTCAGGTGCAAGGTCTCCGCAGCGCGCTGCACGCTGCCCAGCCGCGCCACTTCGGCAAACACACGCAACTGGCGGAAGGTGACGTTCATCGCGGCAAGGGGCTTGATGGCTGTTGAGTTAAGTAAAAGCTTAAGTCATAGCTAAGAATATCTGACTTTATCTTATTTGAGCAGGGCTTTAGAGTTCATTCACGCCGCAGTTCACCCCCCAGCCGCAGGCCCTCCAGGCCGACCAAGGAGACCCCCTTGAACCATCCGCAAGAAGCCGCCGTCCTCGCGTCACCGGCCAGCGCGCCGCCCGACGGGCCCATCCTCGACAAGAAGCAGCGCTACAGCGCCGGCGTTCTAAAGTACCGCCAGATGGGTTACTGGGACGCCGACTATGTTCCCAAGGACACCGACACGCTGTGTCTGTTCCGCATCACGCCGCAGGACGGGGTCGATCCGGTCGAGGCCGCGGCGGCGGTGGCCGGCGAATCGAGCACAGCGACCTGGACGGTGGTGTGGACCGACCGGCTGACGGCCTGCGACAGCTACCGCGCCAAGGCCTACAAGGTCGAGCCGGTGCCGGGCATTCCGGGCCAGTATTTCGCCTGGGTGGCCTACGACATCATCCTGTTCGAGGAAGGTTCGATCGCCAACATCACCGCCAGCCTGATCGGCAATGTTTTTTCATTCAAGCCGTTGAAGGCTGCGCGGCTGGAAGACATCCGGATGCCGGTGGCGCTGGTCAAGACCTTCAAGGGCCCGCCCACCGGGCTGATCGTCGAGCGCGAACGGCTCGACAAGTTCGGTCGCCCGCTGCTGGGCGCCACCACCAAGCCCAAGCTGGGCCTGAGCGGACGCAACTACGGCCGGGTGATCTACGAGGGCTTGAAGGGCGGGCTGGACTTCATGAAGGACGATGAGAACATCAACTCGCAGCCTTTCATGCACTGGCGCGACCGCTTCCTCTATGTGATGGACGCGGTCAACAAGGCGAGTGCGGCCACCGGCGAGGTCAAGGGCAGTTACCTGAACGTCACCGGCGCGACGATGGAGGACATCTACGAGCGCGCCGAGTTCGCCAAGGAACTGGGCTCGGTGGTGATCATGCTCGACCTGGTGATCGGCTGGAGTGCGATCCAGAGCATGGCCAACTGGGCACGCAAGAACGACATGATCGTCCACATGCACCGCGCCGGCCACGGCACCTACACAAGGCAGAAGAACCATGGCGTGAGCTTCCGGGTGATGGCCAAGTGGCTGCGGCTGGCCGGCGTCGACCACCTGCACACTGGCACGGCGGTGGGCAAGCTCGAAGGCGACCCGATGACGGTGCAGGGTTATTACAACGTCTGCCGCGACAGCTACACCAAGCAAGACCTGCCACGCGGCCTGTTCTTCGACCAGGACTGGTGCGACATGCGCAAGGTGATGCCGGTGGCCTCGGGCGGCATCCACGCCGGCCAGATGCACCAGTTGATCGGCTTGTTCGGCGACGACGTGATCCTGCAGTTCGGCGGCGGCACGATAGGTCACCCGGCCGGGATCCAGGCCGGCGCGGTGGCGAACCGGGTGGCGCTGGAGGTGATGGTCAAGGCACGCAACGAGGGTCGCGACATCCTCGCCGAAGGGCCGGAGATCCTGCGCACCGCCGCCCGCTTCTGCACCCCGCTCCAGCAGGCGCTCGACACCTGGGGCGACATCAGCTTCAACTACGCCTCCACCGACACCAGCGACTACGCCGTCACACCCTCGGTTGCCTGAAGGACAAACCACCATGATGACCAACCCCACCGGCCGCATCACCCAGGGCCAGTTCAGCTTCCTGGCCGACCTGACCGATGCCGAGATCGCGCTGCAGATTGCCTACGGCCTGGCCAAGGGCTATGCCTGGAGCATCGAGTACACCGACGATCCGCACCCGCGCAACACCTATTGGGAGATGTTCGGCATGCCGATGTTCGATCTCGCCGATGCTGCGGGCGTGATGCTCGAACTCGCCAACTGCCGCGCCACCTTCCCGAACCACTACATCCGGCTGATGGCTTTCGATTCGACCCGCAACATCGAGAGCATCGCGATGAGCTTCATCGTCAATCGGCCGCCGCAGGAGCCTGGCTTTGGTCTGGTACGCCAGGAGATGGCTGGCCGCACGATGCGCTACACGGTGCACAGCTACGCCACCGACAAGCCCGAAGGCCAGCGGTATTAGGCCCACCCCTGCAGCGCCTTCGGCGCTCCCCGTCAAGGGCGACGCCAGCGGCCCGGCAAAGCCGGCTCCGAGGCGCCCGCCTGGCAACCTGACCCCGGACCTCCAGCCCGACCATGGCAAATCCCACTTACTCGATTCCCGGTACGGCGGTCGCCCCGGCGACGGCAGCCGTGCCGCCCGCCTTGGCGCCCATGGCCGCGGCCCGCACCGTGGGCGAGGTGCTGGCGCAGAGCCAGGTGATGGCGGTGATCGATGAACTCGACCGCGACCTGATCGGGCTGGCGCCGGTCAAGGCCCGCATCCGCGACATCGCCGCGCTGCTGGTGATCGCCAAGCTGCGCGAGCAGCTCGGCATGGCCGCGGCCAAGCCCTCGCTGCACATGTGCTTCTCGGGCAACCCGGGCACCGGCAAGACCACGGTGGCGATGCGCATGGCGCAGATCCTCCACCGGCTGGGCTATGTGCGCAAAGGCCATGTCGTCAGCGTCACGCGTGACGACCTGGTCGGCCAGTACATCGGCCACACCGCACCCAAGACCAAGGAAGTGCTGAAGAAGGCGATGGGCGGCGTGTTGTTCATCGACGAGGCTTACTACCTCTACCGGCCGGAAAACGAGCGCGACTATGGCCAGGAGGCGATAGAGATCCTGCTGCAGGTGATGGAAAACCAGCGTGATGACCTGGTCGTGATCCTGGCAGGCTACAAGGATCGCATGGACACCTTTTTCCAATCGAATCCGGGCATGAGCTCGCGCATCGCCCACCACCTGGACTTTCCGGACTACAGCGCGCCGGAGTTGCTGCAGATCGCCGACCGGATGCTGGGCGACGGCAGCTACCGCTTCGGCGACGGCGCGCGCGAGGTCTTCGACCAGTACCTGCGGCGGCGCATCGCCCAGCCGCATTTCGCCAACGCCCGAAGCGTGCGCAATGCGCTGGATCGGATGCGGCTGCGCCAGGCATCGCGGCTGTTTGCCGACCGCGACCGGCCGCTGACCCGCGACGACCTCAGCACGATAGAGGCCAGCGACATCCTCGCCAGCCGGGTGTTCGACATGCCCGCTGCCAATACTCAACCGCCTTCGGCCTGAATCGAGCCCGCCATGCACCTCGGACGCACCACGCTTTCCAAGTTCCTGATCCAGCAGCTCGCCGGCGCCGGCGACCAGGGCAAGCTCGCCGCCTTGCTGGTCGATGTGGCCGCCGCCGTCAAGGCGATCTCGGCGATGACGGCCAAGGGGGCGCTCGGCGGCTTTCTGGGCGCGATAGACCAGACCAACGTGCAGGGCGAGCAGCAGAAGAAGCTCGACGTGCTGGCCAACGACGCGATGGTCACGGCCACCGAATGGGGCGGGCTGGTGGCCGGCCTGGCCAGCGAGGAGCTCGACGAGCCTTATGTGATCCCGGAGGGCTTTGCCCGCGGCCCCTATCTGCTGGTGTTCGACCCGCTGGACGGCTCGTCCAACACCGACGTCAACGTTTCGGTGGGCACCATCTTCTCGGTCCTGAAGCACGACCGCGACGAGGCTCCAGCCACCATCGACTACCTGCAGCCGGGCGCGTCCCAGGTTGCGGCCGGCTACGCGATCTACGGCCCGGCGACGATGCTGGTGCTCAGCGTGGGTCAGGGCACCCACGGCTTCACGCTCGACCGCGAGATAGGCAACTTCATCCTGACCCACCCGAATCTGGCAATCCCCGAGGACAGCAGCGAGTTTGCGATCAACACCAGCAATGCGCGCTTCTGGGAGCCGCCGGTGCACCGCTACGTCACCGAATGCCAGGCCGGCAAGGCCGGCGAGCGCGGCCGCGACTTCAACATGCGCTGGATCGCCAGCATGGTGGCCGAGGTGCACCGCATCCTGATGCGCGGCGGCGTCTTCATGTACCCCAAGGACACCAAGGACCCGGCCAAACCGGGCCGGCTGCGCCTGATGTACGAGGCCAACCCGATCGCGATGCTGATCGAGCAGGCCGGCGGCGCGGCCAGCACCGGCCGCCACCGGCTGCTCGACCTGGCGCCCGAGCAGTTGCACCAGCGCGTGCCGGTGATCCTGGGCTCGAAGAACGAGGTCCAGCGCATCGTCCGCTACCACGCCGAGTACGCGCGCGGCGAGGACAAGCCCTTTGTCTCGCCGCTGTTCAACGAGCGCTCGCTGTTCCGTACCCAGGAATTCCTCTGAGCACCTGGCCCGAGGGTCAGTCCATCCATTCACCAGAGCAGGGCTTCGCATGAGCACCAGACATCCCATCATCGCCGTCACCGGATCGTCGGGCGCGGGCACGACCACGGTGATGAAGAGTTTTGCCCATATCTTCCGGCGCGAAAAAATCGCCGCCCAGGTGATAGAGGGCGATTCCTTCCACCGCTTCAACCGCGCCGAGATGCGCGAGCGGGTGCGCCAGGCCGACCAGGGCGAGGGCCCGCAGATCAGCCATTTCGGGCCCGAGAGCAACCTGCTGGCCGACCTGGCTGGCACCTTCAGCGACTACGGGCGGACCGGCGCCGGCCAGGTGCGACGCTATGTCCACGACGCCGCCGAAGCCCGTGAACTGGGCAGCGACCCGGGCACCTTCACCCCCTGGCAGGCGATGGCGCCGGGCAGCGACCTGCTGTTCTACGAGGGCCTGCACGGCGGCTTTGTCGGCCCCGATGCCGACGTGGCCGGCCAGGTCGACCTGTTGGTGGGCGTGGTGCCCATCATCAACCTGGAGTGGATCCAGAAGCTGCACCGCGACCAGAACCTGCGCGGCTACAGCCAGCAGGCGGTGGTCGACACCATCCTGCGCCGCATGCCCGATTACGTGAACCACATCTGCCCGCAGTTCAGCCGCACCCATGTCAACTTCCAGCGCGTGCCCACGGTCGACACCAGCAACCCGTTCATCGCCAAGGACATTCCCAGCGCCGACGAGTCCATGGTGGTGATCCGCTTCACCAACCCCAAGGGCATAGACTTTCCCTACCTGATGTCGATGTTGCACGGCGCCTGGATGAGCCGGCCCAACAACATCGTGATCCCGGGCGGCAAGATGGGCCTGGCGATGCAGTTGATCTTCACGCCGATGATCCTGCGGCTGATGGACTTGAAGCGCCGCGCTGGCTGAACTGGACGCCCATGCCTGCGCAGGGCTTGACGACAATGTGGCCGGTTGGCGCAGCCGTTCAGCCAAATCCGTTCTGCCCCAGCTTTTCTCCCCCATCCGCCCGCCCCCGCCAGACTTCGAGAGTCCCGACATGTCCCTGCCCAGCCCCCGCCTGCCCGCCGTCATCGCGCCCAGCATCCTGTCGGCCAACTTCGCCCGCCTCGGTGACGACATCGCCCGCGTCGTGGCGGCCGGCGCCGACTGGATCCACTTCGACGTGATGGACAACCACTATGTGCCCAACCTGACCTTCGGGCCGATGATCTGCGAGGCGCTCAAGCCCTACGCCGCGCAAGGGGGACGAACAGCGATGATGGACGTTCACCTGATGGTCGAGCCGGTGGACGCGCTGGTGCCGGCCTTCGCCAAGGCCGGCGCCGGGCTGATCAGCTTCCACCCCGAGGCCAGCCGGCATGTCGACCGCACGCTGGCGCTGATCCACGACAACGGCTGCCAGGCCGGCCTGGTGTTCAACCCCGCAACGCCGCTGCACTGGCTCGACCATGTCCTCGACAAGCTCGACCTGGTGATGTTGATGAGCGTGAACCCGGGCTTCGGCGGCCAGAGTTTCATCCCCGCGACCCTGCCCAAGCTGGCCGCGGTGCGCCAGCGGCTCGACGCCTACGCCGAGCGCACCGGCCGCGCGATCCGGCTGGAGGTCGACGGTGGCGTAAAACCCGACAACATAGCAGCCATCGCCGCGGCCGGCGCCGACACCTTCGTCGCCGGCTCGGCGGTGTTCGGCAGCCCGGACTGGGTCGCCACCATCGCCGCGCTGCGCGCCGGGGCCGACGCGGCCGCCGCCTGAGCCAGGGTCAGCGACCATGTTGCGGGCCTTGATCTGGGACGTCGACGGCACCCTGGCCGAGACCGAAGAGCAGGGCCATCGCAGCGCCTTCAACCAGGTGTTTGCCGAGCAAGGCCTGCCCTGGCACTGGGACGAAGAGCGCTACGGCGAGCTGCTGGCGATCACCGGCGGCAAGGAGCGACTGCTGCACGCCTGGCGCCAGATCGACCCTGCGGCCGCGGCAGCGCCCGGCGCGGCGCAACAGGTCGCCCACCTGCATGCGCGCAAGACGGCGATCTACCTGGAGCGGGTGGACGCCGGCGCGGTGGTGCTGCGCCCCGGCGTGAGCCGCCTGCTGAGCCAGGCCCGCCAGCAAGGCCTGCTGCTGGCGATCGCCACCACCACCAC
>CANGHK010000059.1 GCA_947453625.1 Burkholderiales bacterium | reverse complement strand
GCGGTGTTGGTCTCGAGGTCGACCGCCGGGGCCATCCACACGCCGCCGCCCAGGGTCTTGTAGAAGTCGCCGCCCTGCTTGGCCAACTGCGCCTTCTCGGCCGGAATGTCGCGCAGCATGTTGCGGCCGGTGGCGTCATTGACGGCCCAAACGCCCTCGTGTCCCTTGTCAGGCACGGTGTCGAAGGTCCACAGCAGTTTGCCATCGTTGGCGTCATAGGCTTTGACGAAACCGCGGATACCGTACTCGCCGCCGTTGGTGCCGATCAGGATCTTGCCGTTGACGGCGACCGGGGCCATGGTCTCGGAATAGCCCGCTTCCGGATCGGCGATCTGGGTGGACCAAAGCACGCGGCCGGTCTTGGCGTCGAGCGAGATCAGCTTGGCGTCGAGCGTGCCCATGTAGACGCGGTCGCCGAGTATCGCCACGCCGCGGTTGTTGGGGCCGCAGCAATAGGTCATCACCGGACCCTGCTTGTGCTTGTAATGCCAGAACTCCTTGCCGGTGGCTGCGTCCAGCGCATAGACATGGTTGTACGAGGTGGTGATGTACATCACGCCGTCGACCACGATGGGTGCGGTCTCCATCGACTCCAGCACCTCGGTCTGGAACTGGAATGCCGGCTTCAACTTGGCCACGTTGCCGGTGTTGATCTGCGAGGCGGGGTAATACCGCGTCTGCGCATAGTTCATGTTGGAGTGCAGGAAGTTCACGCCATCCTTGTCGGCTGCGCTGAGCTTGGCCTGCGGGACCGAGATGGCTTTTGGCACCGGTCCACCCGTGGGCGCCGAGACGCCCTGGATTTCGGCCTGCGCCAGTGCGCCGAGGGACGCCACGCCGAGTGCCGTGCTCAATGCCAGGCGCCGCATTTTGTTTCCGTGCATGTTCTCTCCTTTGTCACGCGCAATGCTTCGGGGGGGCCATGGGATTCGTCGCGCGTCCGCTTCCCTGCCTCGGTGGATGCGTCGGAGAGAATATCTGAAATACGCTCGACAGTTTGTCGCATTGCGCTGTGACTACCATGACAGGCGTCCACTCAAGGGAAAACGATCATGAAAGCTGTATCAGCCCACTGCCCGATCGGGATCGCCGTCGGGCTGTTGTTGGCCGCCAACCTGGCCTGGTGCCAGGCGGTCAGCAACACCAGCCTGAATGCGCAACTGCTGGTGGCCGCGCGGCAATCCGACCTGGCGGCTGTCGCGCAGGCCTTGGACCGCGGCGCGGCGCCGAACTCGCGCAACCGGCTGGGCAAGACGGTGTTGCTGATCGCCGCCGAGCGCGGCCAGATGGCGATGGCCCAGGCAGCGCTGTCGGCCGGCGCCGATGTCAACCTGGCGTCGGTCGAGAAGGTGACGCCGCTGATGGCAGCCAGCTACAACGGCAAGCCAGAGCTGGTGCGTCAACTGCTGGCCGCCGGTGCCCGCACCGATCTCCTGGACCACCTGCACAAACCGGCCATCGTCTATGCCGCCGGCCAGGGCCATGCCGAGGTGGTGGGCCTGCTGCTGGACCGCGGTGTGGCGATAGACGCGTCGTACGAGAACCGCTTGACCGCGCTGATGTGGGCCGCGGGCCAGGGTTCGGTGGCGACGACCCGCTTGCTGCTCGGCCGCGGCGCGCGCGCCGACTTGCGCGATGACCGCGGGCTGACGGCGGCCGAGATGGCCCGTCAGGCCGGGCATGCTGCGGTGCTGGCCTTGTTCGACTGCCGCCGCGATCGAGACCCGGCTTGACCCCTGGCCCCGTCTCTGTAACGCGACAGCGCAGCGGCTAGTCGGTGCCGCCGGCCAGCCCCAGCCGCTCGACTACCCGGCGCTCGTTCTCGTAGGCGGCGCGCAGCGAGCGGGCGTAGTCTTCCGGGCCCAGGTAGGCGATCTCCTGGTCGTAGAGCGCCAACTCGGCCAGGTGCTCGGGGTCGTTCATCGCGCTGCGGAAGGCGTCGTGCAGGATCTGCACGACATGCGGCGGGATGCCGGCTGGCCCGGCGATGCCGTACGGTGAGCTGGCGACGATGCCGTGACCCAACTCCTTCAGTGTGGGCACGCCGGGCCAGCGCTTGGTGCGGTGCTCGCCAAAGGTGACCAGCAGGCGCAGCCGGCCGCTGTCGACGAAGGGCGCGAAGCCGTTGGAGTTGACCCCGACCATCACCTGGCCCGACGAGACCGCGATCATCTGCTCGGCCGTGCCCTTGTAGGGCACGTGGATGTAGCTCAGGCCCCGCTTGCCGAACAGTTCGTCGATCACCACATGCGGCGTGGTTCCGGCGCCGTTGGTCGCGATGGTCAGCGCACCCGGGTGGGCGCGGGCATAGCTGAACAAGTCATCCAGGCTGCGCAGGCCGCTGGCCGCTGGCACGACGATGCCGAAGGTCACGCCCGAGAGCTGGATGATGGGGGTGGTGTCGCGGATCGGGTCCCACAGCACCTTGCGGGTCCAGGGCGCGCGCAGCACGGTCTGCGGCATCTGGGCCAGGGTGTAGCCGTCGGGCGCTGCCTGCTGCAGGATGGGCATCGCCAGCGTGCCGCCGGCCCCGCCCCGGTTCTGCACCAGGATCTTCTGACCGAGTTGGCGTGCAGCCGCCTCGCACAGCACGCGGAAGCTCAGGTCGGTGGCGCCGCCGGCCGGCCAGGGCAGCCAGAGGTTGATCGGCCGGGTCGGGAAGCGCTGCGGTGCCTGGGCCAGCGCGGCACCCCAGGCCGGGCCCAGCGCCAGCGTCGACAGCAGGCCCAGCAGCCGGCGCCGCCGCGCATCGGTCATCGGGGCCGGCGCCATGCGGCGGGGCGGTGTCACTGCCATTCGGTCAACTCCAGGGTCATCACGCCACCAATCAGGAAGGTGGATTTTGCCGGTTCGTCGCGCAGCACCTTGACCAGGCCCACGCCCTTGCAATACCACTCGGTGGTGGTGATCGGCATGTCGCGGAAGCCGACCACCGGGTCGGCGAACAGCTTGAGCGTGGCCTGGCCCTGCACCCGGATGCAGTCGTTGAAGCTGCCGGCGCGGGTGCTGACCTTTTCGCCCAGCGCTGCGATGCGGTAGGTCATGGCCACGGGCTTGTGGGTGTGGCGGATCTCGGGCGGAAAGTCGGCATTGCGGCGCATCAGGTAGGTGGTGGTGCTGGCCTGCCAGCTGGTCCCCACCGTCAGCGGCATTTTCAGCACGTAACGCGGCGCCTTGTCGGGCGCCGGGTCTTCGTCGAGATCGGTCTTGCTGGCGACACGGAAGATGCCGCTGTCGTCGGCGCGCAGCCAGTAGTCCACGCCGCTGTCGCTGCGTCGACGCCAGGCCCGGCCGCCGCTGGACAGGGCCTGCTCACCCAGCGTCGACAACACCACGGCCTCATGCTCGACGGTGTTGTTCTCCCATTCGCTGGTCTGGTCGTAGACCCAGCGGTGGCCGGCTTCGAGCGGAAAGTACGACAGGCTGACGGGCGGGCCCGAGCAGCCGGCCAGCACCAGCACAGCAGCCAGCGCCGACAGGCGGCCGGGCCAGCGCAACAGCTTCGGGGCGAGGGCCAACGGGAGCATCATTTTTCGGGGAGTTGCGGTGCCGGCAGGTCGCGGATCTTGATCTCCTGCTCGTCGCTGCCCGGGCGCAGCCAGCCCAGGCCCTTCTTGCCCTGTTTCGGGCTGGCGCTGCCCATCTGGCTGACGCCTTGCCGCGCTTTCTTCATGCCCTCGTTGAGCAGCGCGTGCAAGTCCTTGGTGTAGGCGATCCGGTAGGCGCGCGGCTGCGCCACCGGACGGCCCTTGTCGATCGCGTTGACCCAGAGGTAGAGCGCGCCGGCTGTCTTGCTGGTCGGCTCCTCGATCACCACCGCCAGCAGCGCGAATCGCTCGGGCAGGGCGTCGGGCGTGGGCCAGCCCGACAGGTTGTGCACCACGTCGTCGCCCCAGAAATACAGCACCGTCACGCCCAGCACCAGCAGGCCTTTCAGCCAGCCCGGCCAGCGTGACCACAGCAGCGCCAGGGTGCACAACAGCACCAGGGCGGCGAAAGAAAGCGAGAGGGCGAGGGACATGGGCTTACATTCTTTGCACCAAGGTCTTGGGCAAGGTGTTGATGTTGGCGACGCTGCCGTCGGGCAGCACGGTGAAGCGGGCGGCGGTGGCCTCGTCGCCCTTGCGCGCCAGGGTCAGCGCGCCGTAGTACACCACCTCGGCGCGCGGGTTGACCTTGACGATCGAGACCGTCACGTCCACCGGCTTGCCGTCCTTGCTGTCGTAGTAATGGGCGTTGACGGTGTACTCACCCGGCGCAAAGCCACGCAGCGTCACCACCTCCTGGTTGAGCGGGTTGACGATTGATTTGCCGTTGACCACGATCGAGTCGTTGGCCAGTCCGCGGTCGTCACGGTCCAGGTGCATCAGCCCGGCCTCGCGGGCGCGGAACCAGACCAGGTTGCCGCCCGGATCCTGCACCCAGGCGTCGATGTCGTTGGGGTTCATGTCGGGCCAGCTCACCGTGATGATGAATTCGGCCTTGGCCGGGATGTCGCCGGCCTTCAGCGCTTTCGGGTTCATCGCCAGCATCGCGATGATGAAGCAGAAGACGAATGCGATCAGCATGTTGAACAACATGTCGTAGAAAGGATCGACCTCGGCCTCGCGGACCCGGCGGCGGCTGCGCATGGTGGCTTCAGGCGCTGCGGGCGATGGCCAGCCCCGCTTTTTGGCAATCGGCCACCAGCGCGTCGGCATAGCGGTCCAGCCTTGTCAACTGCAGGCCGAGCAGGATGTTGCCGACCAGCCCGACCATCGTGGTCAGCAGAGCGATGCCCAGCCCGGAGGTCAGGCTCTTGAGCAGGTCTTGCGACTGCGAGGCGTCGAAGCTCTGGATGTTGCCGATCTGCAGTGCCAGCACCGAAAAGCCGATCACCTTGCCCAGCAGGCCCAGCTTCAACTGGATGCCGTTGACCCACCAGGCGGTGTGGTGCGGGCCTTGTGCGGCCTCGACCAGCAGGTCTAGCGGCGCGCTGTCGTCCTGCGGCCTGGCCGCCAGCGCCGCCAGGTACTCCGCGGCCCAGCCTTCTCGGCCCTGCCGGCTGCGGGTGGCCACGAGCAGCCGGCGCTGGCGCTGGAGCTCGCGGCTGCGCGCGCCGCACCACAGGCTGGAGGCGACGAAGACGATGATGATCACCAGCGTCAGCCCGGTCGGGTCGCTCGACAGCAGCAGCGCCCAGACCCCGCGCACGCCCAGCAGCCAGCCGCCGAAGACCAGCATCCCGCCCAGCGTCAACCACTCGAACCAGATCGGCTCGATCGCCGCGGCATCGTCACTGCGGCGGCCTGCGTGCATCGCGGGCCACTTCACGGCGGTCCACCGCGCTTGGTCAGCGCGCCGAAGCCGCGCTGCGGGTCATAGCCCCAGGCCGCCAGACCGAAGCACAGCGCCAGCGTGGCCAGCACGATGTAAGGCGAGGCGCCAGCGTCCTTGCCGTAGAGCGCAAAGCGCATCCACTCGACCGCATGGGTGAAGGGGTTGAAGCGGGCGATCTGGTAGACCCAGGCCGCGCCGGACTCCTCCAGCTTCCACAGCGGGTAGAGCGCGGTCGACATGAAGTACATCGGGAAGATCACGAAGTTCATCGTGCCGGCGAAGTTCTCCAACTGCTTGATGTGCACGCTCAGCAGCAGGCCGACCGCGCCCAGCATCAGCGCAGAAGCCACTGCCGCGGCCAGCAGCATCGGGGTCTGCGGGCCCCAGACCGGCAGCTCGGTGCCCAGCGCCATCGCCACGACCACGAAGGCCGCGGCCTGCGCCAGCGACAGCACCGCGGTGGCGGTGAGCTTGGAAAACAGGATCCACCCACGCGGCAGCGGCGCGGTCAGCAGCAAGCGCATCAAGCCCATCTCGCGGTCGTAGACCATCGCCAGACTGGACTGCATGCCGTTGAACAGCAGCACCATGCCGACCAGGCCGGGCGCGATGTAGACGTCGTAGGGGATGTAGCTGTCGTAGGGCGGGACGATGGCCACGCCGAAGACGTTGCGGAAGCCGGCCGCAAACACCGCCAGCCACAGCAGCGGGCGCACCAGCGCCGAGACCAGCCGGCCATACTGGCGCGCGAACTTCATCAGCTCGCGCATCACGATGGCGCGCATCGCCTGGAATGCATGACGCAGATTCATCGGGTTTTGCAGAGTTTCTCGGGCGCATCGGCACCCAGGGTGTCGAGCGTGTTGCTCGGATGCAGGATGCCGTCGACCGGCGCGGTGGCCACCACGCTCTGTCCGTCACCCAGCAGCAGGGTCTGGCGCAACTGGCCGTCCCAGGGGCGGAAGCGCAGCGCCACGCCCTTGGCGCCGTCGATCTCGCCGTCGATCAGCGCTTTCTGGAAGGCCGTCGCAGTCCCCTTGGGCGCGGCCACCGCGGCACCGGCCAAGGCCTTGCCGGCCAGCCAGGCGGCCCAGTCCTGCCCGGTCATGGGCCTTCCCGTGGCGCGGGCGAAGCGACGCGAGACCTGCGGCGCGCCGAAGCGGTCGAAGCTGGCGGCCCAGGCCAGCGCCACCAGCCCGGCGTCGCCCACCACCGGCCGCGGCAGCGCGGTGCGGTAAGGCAGGCCGCGGGCGAATTCACCGTCGCTGTCGACCACCCAGACCACGTCGTAGGGGGCGCTGGCTGCGACGCCGGTCAGCAGCAGCGGGTTGGCCAGGTCGCGCTCGCGCGGGTCGGCCGACAACTTGAAGGGCTTGCTCGCCACCAGCTTCAGGCCGTAGCGCTTGATCGCGGCCTGGGCCGTGGCGCTGCGCTCGTCCTCGGCCGGGCCGGTCAGCAGCAGCACCTGGCTCCATCGGCGTGTGGCCAGGGTCTGCGCCAGCGCGTCGGCGCGCATGCGCTCGCTGGGGATCAGGTGCAGCAGGGTGGGCCGGCAATCGCGCTCGCGCAGTCGGTCGTCCGCCGCGCCCAGGTTGAGCAGCGGCAGCTTGCTGCCCTCGGCGGCGGCCAGCAACCAGTCGGCCGGCAGGTCGGCCAGCAGCGCCACCGCGCCGGCAAAACTGGCCTTGGCCGCGGCCTCGCGCGCGGCGGCCGGTGAACTCACCCCCACGGTGGTCAGCAGCAGGCTGGCGCCGGCGGCGTCGAGTTCGAGCCTGCTCTCCTTGAGCGCCAGTTCGACCGCCGGGCTCAGGCTGCCGCCGGGGTGGCCCAGCGCCGGGCGCTCGGTGCGGCTGCGCTCCAGGCGCGGGTCGTCGTCGCGGGCGATCAGCGTGGCCTTGAACACCGCGGCCTGCGCGCTGGCTGCGCCCAGGCCCAGTGCCACCGTCGCGATTGCCAGGCGCCAGCCCCGCCGCCAGCCCCGCAGCGCGCTGCCCGCCAGCCTCATTCGACCACCAGCGCCGCGTAAGGCACCCGGCCCACCGCGATGCTCTTGATCGCCCGGGCGGCGGTCACGTCGACCACGGTGATGTCGTCGCTCAAGCCGTTGACGACGATCAGCCTGCCCTCGGCCTTGTCCAGCGCGACGTTCCAGGCCCGCTTGCCCACCAGCACCAGGTCGGTGACCTTGCGGCTCGCCACGTCGACGAACGCCACCTGGTTGGCGCGGCCCAGCGCGACGAAAGCGCGCTTGCCGTCCTGCGTCATCGTGATGCCCACCGGCGTGATGTCGGCGGCGCGCACGCCCTTGACCTCGAAGGCGATCGTCGCCAGCGTCTGGTAGTCGGCGGTCGACAGCACGGTGACGCTGGCGCCCAACTCGTTGGTCACCCACAACTGCTTGCCGTCGGGCGTCAGCGCAAAGCGGCGCGGCCGCTTGCCGACCTTGATGTTCCTGACCACCTTGGCCGACGCGGTGTCGATCACGTGCACCAGGCTGGCGGCCTCGGACGTCACCCACACCGTCTTGCCGTCGTGCGAGACCTTGACGCCCTCGGGCTCCTTGCCCACCTCGACCGACTTCAGCAGCTTGCCGCTGGCTATGTCTATGAAGCTCAGAGCGCCCTCGTCCTCGTTCGACGCGTACAGCGTCCGCCCGTCGGGCGAGATGTCGAAAGCCTCGGGGTCGTCGCCCAGCGCCAGCTTGCCGACCGACTTGCGGGTCGTCAGGTCGATGATGTCGGCCTGGTTCGATTCGCCGCAGGCCACCAGCATCTGCTTGCCATCGGGGCTGCGCTGCAGGTGACGTGGCCGCTTGCAGGTGGGCAGGCTGCCCACGACAGCCAGGGTCTTCAGATCGACGATGGCCAGCGCGTTGTCCTTCTCGCTCGACACATAGGCCACGCCCTGGGCCTGCGCGGCAGAGGGCGCGGCGATGCCGGCCAGCAAGGCCAGCAGGCAGGTGGCCGTGGCCCGCAAGGGCAGGGTGAAGCGGCTCATGGGGTGTCTCCGGCGAGTCTGGGGTCAGGGTGAACCACGTGCGGGCAGCGCGGCGTCATGCGGTGGCGCGGATGAAAGCCTCTTCGAGCGTGCCGCCGCCGAGCGCGGCCGCCACCTCGGCCGGCGCCCCGTCGGCCAGCAGTTTGCCCTTGTGCAGCACCAGCACCCGGTCGGCGGCCTCGGCCTCCTCGACCAGGTGGGTGGCCCACAGCACGCTGCTGGCGCGCGCGCGCACATCGGCGTGGATGGCCAGACGCAGGTCGCGGCGTGATTTCGGGTCGAGCCCGACGGTAGGCTCGTCCATCAGCACCAGGGCGGGCCGGTGCAGCAGCGCCCGCACCAGTTCGACCTTGCGCCGGTTGCCGCCCGAGAGCTCGCGCACCGGGCGCTGAAGGTCGGCGGCAAGGCCGGCGGCGGTGCAGTCTTCGACGATGCGCGCCTCGGTCATGGCGCGCGGCAGTCCGTGCAGATCGGCATGGAAGCGCAGGTTGCGCGCCACGCTCAGGTCCAGGTCGAGTGACATCTGCTGGAACACCACGCCGATGTGGCGAAGCGCGGCCACCGCGCTGCCGCGCAGCGGGTGGCCGGCGACCCGCACCTCGCCGGCGTCGGCGGCAAACAAGCCGGTGAGCACCTGGAACAAGGTGGACTTGCCGGCGCCGTTGGGGCCCAGCAATGCGGCAAAGCAACCGGCCTGCAGCGTGAAGGACAGGCCGTCCAGGGCATTGCGCGGGCCGTAGCGCTTGGTCAGGGTATCGACCGACAGCCGGGGCGGGAGGGAGGGATTCATGCGGACACAGTTGTAGCTGTTGCGGCGCTTGCCGCAAAGCTGCGGAATGTCCGGGGTATCCTGGTCAGATCCCGGTCCAACGATGTGCTAGGACATGCCGTGCCTTCGCACCGATTGGCGGTCGTCAAACCTCGAACTCCATGCCGTCGTAGGCCAGCGCGATGCCGAGGTCGGCCCAATCGGCGCTTTCGGCTTCGGACGGCGCCGGGCCGAACACCACCTTGTGGCGCGCCGGCAGGTCGCGCAGCAGGTTCAGCCAGGGCTCAGCCGCCGGCTCGCCCCGATCGGCGAGCACTTGGTCGAGCAGCAGGCAGTCCGCACCCTGCATCCACGCCTGTTCGACCGCCCCGACATGGGCCAGTCCGGGCGCGCAGAACACGCTTTGGCCGGTGGCCAGGTCGCGCACCGCCAGCGCGATGCTGTCGCCGACCTGGGGGCCGTCGCCCTGTGCCAGGTGCGGCGGTTGCCGGCCCTGGGTGGCGATCGCGGTGAACACCAGGCCGGGCAGGCCCTCGACCCGGAACGTCGCCACGCGCCGGTCCCCGGCCACCGGCAGCACCTGCCAGTGCACACCGCAGTAGTGCTGCAGCACCGGCAGCACTGGCAGCGCGGTGGTCAGCTGCTCGAACACCGCAGGCGTGGCGTAGAGGTCTATCGGCGGGCCGCCGCGCAAGCTCAGCAGCCCGCCGACATGGTCGACCTGGGCGTCGGTCAGCACGACCGCGCGCACCTCGGCATCGGCCAGCCCGGGGTGGCCGTCGAGTCGCGCGTCGCTGTCGAGCTGGCGGGCCACCGCGGGCGACATGTTGACCAGTAGCCACTGGCCACTGCCGTCGCCCAGCGCCATCACGCCGCGCTCGTGGGTGGATGCGGCTGCGGCGCTCCGCTGCCGCCGCGACGAGACCCCACCCTGCAGAATCAGTATCTTCACGTCAGGTGGCGGCTTTTGTCGGGCCGCGGCGTTGGCGCGGTCGACATTGCGGCAAGAGGGTTCATATCGTGTTGTTTCTCTCTTTCAAACGGTCCGGCCCACGCCAGGCGGCAACTGGCCTTGCCCTTGGCCGCAGCAAGACACATGCCGCGCCGGCGCCGGGCCGACGGCCGCGCGCGCCTGGCCTGCCACCGGCCGGGGCTTGTGACAGCGCGGGGCAGCCCCGTGCCAGCCTGACACAGGGACAACCCTGTGTCGGTCGGTGGGCGGCGCTCATCGCGCTCTGTGTGGGGCTGCAGGGGTCGGCTGCTGTCCAGGCCGCGGGCTGTCCGGGTCCGATGCTGCGCTTCGAGCCGCTGGGCCCGGGCCTGTGGCGGGTGCCGGCATTTGCCGGCGAATCCGATGCGGCCAACCGAGGCCAGGTGTCCAACCTGGTGCTGGCGCTGGACGACGGCGCGGCGGGCGGCCGGCTGTGGGCGCTGGGCAGCGGTCCCTCGCCGGCATTCGGCCGGGCGCTGGCCTGCCAGGCCAGGCAGCAACTGGGCGCCACACTGACCGACATCGTCAGCCCCTGGGCCCGGCCCGAACTCGTGCTGGGCGCCAGCGGGGTGGCCAGCGAGGCGGCGCGCCAGGGCGTGTTGCTGCGTCACTGGGCCCACGCCGCGGTGGCCGATGCGATGGCCGAGCAGTGCCCGCGCTGCGTGGACCGCCTGCGCCAGCGGTTGCAGGACGCGTCAGTCGACCTGGACGATCCGGACCGGCCGGGCGTCGACCCGATCCCGCAGCCCAGCGACCGCCTGACCGGCGAGCGGGGCGACCTCGGGCCGTTTCGCTGGTGGCGTTTGCCGCGCGCCGAGGGGCGCTGGGTGACTGTTTGGCGGGCGAGCAGCCAGGCGCTGTGGGTGGCGCAAGGCCTGCTCGGCGACGGCGGACCGCCCGACGGCCGCGACGCCGATCTGGCGCTGATGCGGCAGTCGGCCCAGGCGCTGGCCACGCTGACGGCCCCCGATGGCGCGGCGGCGCGCTTCGTCGGGGAGCAGGGACCGGTGATGGACAGCGGCGCACCGGCCCGGCATGCTGCCTACTGGGACGCGCTGCTGGCCGCCGCGCTGGCCGCAGTCGAGCGCGGCGACGACGAGGCGGCGCCGGCGCCGGCGCTGCCGGGCTTCCCGGCATCCTGGGCCGGCCACCCCTGGCACGGCTTCAACTGGCAGCGGGCCTGGCGCCAGGTCGAGGCGCTGGTGTTCGGCGCGCCAGGTCGCTGACCCGCCTGCTCAGCGCGCGACGTTCCAGCGCAGCTTGCGGTAGATCGTGTTGCGGCTGATGCCCAGGCGTTTCGACGCCTCGGAGATATTGCCGTGGGCCGACTCCACCGCATGGCGGATGGCGTCTATCTCCATCTCCTCGAGCGAGCGCTGCGGCACCGCGGCGTCGCCAGACCAGGCAGGCGATGGCGCGGTGCTGCCCGGTGCGGGCGCAGGTGCCGGTGCCGCCGGCAGGCCCGCGTGGCTGGCCTTGGCCCATTGCGAACCGGCCAGGGTCTCGGCCGCGGCCACCGCGCCGGCGGCCGGCGCCAGGGTATCCGCCAGTGGGGCCGGTTGGGCCGCCCGCGCCTCCTCGAGAAAATCGTCCGACAGGTGTTCCCGGGTGATAGTCGGCTCGTTGGCCGCCATCACCGCGGCGGTGCGCAGCACGTTGAAGAGCTGGCGCACGTTGCCCGGCCAGCCGTAATGCTGAAACAGGCTCAGCACATCGGCATTGGGTTGCAGGTGGCGCTGCCGGCCGCCGGGCTCGGTCAACTGGTCGAGGATGCGGCGCACCAGCGCCAGCAGGTCACTGCGTTCACGCAGCGGCGGCAGCCGCACCGCCAGGCCGTTCAGGCGGTAGAACAAGTCCTCGCGGAAGGCCTTGCGCTCTATCATCTCGCGCAGGTTGCGGTGGGTGGCGCAGATGATGGACACATCGACCGCCACGCTCTTGCTGCTGCCCAGCGGCGTGACCTGGCGCTCCTGCAGCACGCGCAGCAGGTGGGCCTGCAGGGCCACCGGCATGTCGCCGATCTCGTCGAGGAACAGCGTGCCGCCGTTGGCCTGCACGATCTTGCCGACCGCGCCTTTGCGCCGCGCGCCGGTGAAGGCGCCGTCCTCGTAGCCGAAGAGCTCGGCCTCGATCAGGGTCTCAGGGATGGAGGCGCAGTTCACCGCGACGAAGGCCTGCTTGGCGCGCACCGAATCGACGTGGATCGCGCGCGCCAGCAACTCCTTGCCGGTGCCGGTCTCGCCCAGGATCAGCACCGGGATGTCGCGGTCGATCACGCGGCGGATCTTGTCGATCACGCTGGCGATCTGCGCGTCGCCGGTGCGCAGTTGGGCCAGGCCACCGGTCGCTGTGGCCCCCGGCGCCAGGCCTTGCCGTTCCGCGGCGCCGCCGGCATCGGCGCCGGTCGTGCCCTGTGCCTGCGGGGCGGCGGTGGGCAGCGGGTTGTCGGCCACCGCCTCGGCCAGGCTGCTCCAGACCGGCCAGTTGAAGCGGGCGTGAATGTGGAACTGCCGGCCGCCGTTCAGGTGCACCGGCAGCGGCGTCGACAACGGCGAGCGGAAGCGGTCGACCAGCGCGTTGACGGTGGTGCCGAACAGCGTGGTCAGGCTGTTCATGCGCAGCGCCGCGCCGCTCAGGCCGAGTTGCTCGAGCGCGCCGCGGTTGGCGCCGACGATCTTGCCGTCGGCGCTGATCGCCAGGATGCCCTCCATCAGCGTGCCGATGAACTCTACCCGGCTGTGGAAGTGCAGCCGCATCACGTTGCGGTAGTCGTCGGTCAGCCAGTGGTTCTCGATCATGCGCGCCGACATCTTGACCAGCGCCATCGTGTGCTGGTGGAAGCTGGCGCGGTCGCCGGTCACATCCAGCACGCCCAGGATGTTGCCGCGCGGGTCGAGGATGGGTGCGGCCGAGCAGGTCAGGAAGTGGTTTGCGTGCATGTAGTGCTCGTCGGCATGCACGAGCGTGGGCACTTCCTCGATCAGCGCGGTGCCGATGGCGTTGGTGCCCTTGGTGTGCTCGGACCAGTTCACGCCGGGCTGCAGCGCCACCTTGGACGCCTTGGCCAGGAAATCGTCGTCGCCTATCGAGTGGATGATGGTGCCGCTGGCATCGCACAACACCACCATGCTCTCTGTGTTGATGATCTGGTCGTAGAGCATCTCCATCACCGGCGCGGCGTGGTCGTGCAGGCGCAGGTTGCGCTCGCGCGCCAGCGCCAGGTCCGAGCGGCCCATCGGCGAGTGGTCGGGCCGTTCGATGCGCGACACGCCCAGCGCGGCGCAGCGCTCGTGTGACTGGTCGATCGCGTCGACATGGTCGGGGCCCAGCTTCAGTCCCGAGGCGATCGGACGCCCCGGCTCCTCGCCTGCGCGTCTGGCGCCGGCGCTGCCGGCTGGCGACCGGTACGCCGAATGGAATGGCCCTCGCATGCTGTCTCCTCCTGGTGCCGCTGGCGCGGCGCTGGTCTGTCCTGGGCTGGCGCTTGCGGCGCTCTGTGTTCACCCGTTCCGCGGGCCTGGCGTGCCGTCCGCGCAGGAATGTAACGCTTGCAAGACACAGGCCGGGTGCATGTGCTGCAATTGGGAGCAGTCAGCTTGCGGGTTGGACGCCAACCTAGCCTGGCGGTCACCCAACGTTCAGTTCCGCAACAGCCGTGTTGGGCGTCGCCCGACCCCGAATGCCGCTATCGATGCCTGTCAAGCCATGGCACGGCGATTGCAGACAGGTCCGGCAAACTTACTTCATCCCTCGACGGAGACAACCATGTTGCACAAACCCAAGATCCCGGTTCGGTCGGCCCAGCGCGGTGACCACGCTGCCTGTGCCGGCCTGTTTGCCGTCCTGGCGCTTGCCGCCAGCCTGGCCCTGGCCCATGGCGATGTCACGCCACAGGCGGTCGACACCAAGGACTTGCCCGCGCTGGGCGAGGCCTGGCTGGCCGAGAACCCCTACCGTGAGAACGACAAGGCGGTCAAGGTGGGCACCTCGGCCTACAACCAGAACTGCGCCCGCTGCCATGGGCTGGAGGCGATCTCCGGTGGCATCGCGCCCGACCTGCGCAAGCTCGAGAACGACTGCTCCACCCTCAAGGACGCCAAGAAGAAGACCGCATGCTCGGTGGAGGTCGACGACTATTTCATGAACAGCGTGCGCCGCGGCAAGGTGCGCAACGGCGCGGTCTACATGCCACCCTTCGAGGGCATCATGAACCAGGAAGCGATGTGGGCCATCAAGGCCTACCTCGAAACCCGGCGCGAGAAGCCGCTTTGAACCGCCGCTCCCTGTTCAACGCCGCCGCGGCGCTGGCCACGCTGGCGCTGCCCGCGTGGGCCCAGGACAAATCAGCGCTGCAGCGCATACGCGAGCGCGGCACGCTGGTCGTCGCGGTCTACAACGACATGCCGCCGTTCAACAGCGCGGGCCGAGGCATCGACGTGGCGCTGGCCGGCGCGCTGGCCAAGGCCCTGGGGCTGAAACTGTCGCTGCTGCCGTTTGCTGCCGGCGAGGACATGAACGACGACCTGCGCAACCTGGTCTGGAAGGGGCATTACCTCGGCTTCGGTCCGGCCGACGTGCTGCTGCATGTGCCGGTGGACCGGCCCTTGATGGCCGCCAACCCGCAGGTCAACATCCTGGCGCCGTATTACCGCGAGCGGGTGATGATCGCCCGCAACCTGGCCGTGGCGCCCAAGATGGACACGCTCGACGACCTGGCCGGCAAGCGCATCGCCGTGCCCGGCCAGAGCCTGGCGGGCTGGCTGCTGATCGGCTCGGAGAACGGCAAGTACCGCGAGCAGTTGGGCACCCAGTGGAAGGACGGCGCCGCGGCCGCCGAGGCCTTGCTGCGCGGCGAGGTGGCGGCGGCCGCGGGCAATGCCTCCGAACTCGAATCGGTACTGCTTGGCGATGCCCGCTTCGCGATCGAGCCGCTGCCGCTGCCGCGGATGCGCGACGGCTGGGCGGTGGGCTGCGCGGTGAAGAAGTCGTCCGATGACCTGGCCCAGGCGCTGCAGTCCGTGATGAGCGAGTTGATCGCCAGCGGTGAGATCGGCCGGCTGTTCGCCGCCGGCAAGGTGGGCTGGCGCAAGCCGTAACAGCGGCAGCGGCAGCGGCAGCGGCAGCGGCAGCGGCAGCGGCCTGTGCCGCCACTGCGCACGAACTCGGTGTTTCCCCTCGGTCATCGCGCGGCGCATGGGCGCGCCAGCGCCCCTGGCCACGGCCGGCAGGCAGGCTGAGAATTCTGCCGCGACGGGCCTGAAAGCTGACCTGGGCCAAGGCGGCGCGCGCCGACCGGGACTATGCTGAAAAACTATGAATCACTCTGCCGAACGCGCCCAGACCCGGGGCGAAGAGATCGCCAACTCCCTCAGTCACGGTCTGGGCCTGCTGTTGGCGTTGGCCTCGCTGCCTATCCTGGTCCAGTTGGCCGCCCAGCAGGGGGGTGCCGCCGTGGTCGGCGCCTGCTTGTTTGCGGGGACGATGGCCTTGTTGTACGCGGTGTCGGCCACCTACCACGGCTTGCCGCCTGGCCGTGCCAAGCGCTGGTTCAACCGCCTGGACCATGCCGCGATCTATGTCTTCATCGCCGGCAGCTACATGCCCTACCTGCTGGGAGTGCTGCGCGGCGCCTGGGGTTGGACGCTGTTCGGCATCGTCTGGAGCGCGGCGGCCTTCGGTGTCGCGGCCAAGCTGTTCAACCGGTTGCGCCACCCGCTGTGGTCCACCGGGCTCTACGTGGCGATGGGTTGGGTGGCGCTGATCGCTGCCGCGCCGCTGATCGAGCGCCTGCCGGGTGCCGGCCTGGCCTGGCTGGTGGCGGGCGGGTTGGCCTACACGCTGGGCGCTGCGGTGTACCTGGTCGATTCGCGGTTCCGCTTTGGCCATTTCGTCTGGCACCTGTTCGTGATGGCGGGCAGCGCTTGCCACGTGGTGGCGGTGATAGCGGCCTGAGCGTGGCGCGGCACGGGCCGGGGCTTGAGCCGCTGGCGATGGCGCCGGGGTTCGCCCGCCTGGGCGGGTGGCGGGTCGGTGCACTCGCTACGCTCGCCATTTTCGCGCTGCTGGCCCATGCCGTGGCGGGGCCTTCCCCTTCGGAGCCCAGGCCCAAGGGCGGTGGACTGTGCGAGACCGGCCGTCGCCAGTCGCCGATAGACATCGTCGCGACGCGCCGCGAGGCCCTGCCTGCGTTGCAGTTCGACTATGTGCCGACTCCGCTGCGCATCGTCAACGACGGCCACACCGTGCGCGTCCGCCTAGCCGGCAGCCGCATGCTGATCGGCGCCGAGCGCCACACGCTGCAGCAGTTCCACTTTCACCTGCCGGGCGGCGACCGGGTGCAGGGCGAGGAATTTCCGATGGCCATGCACTGGTTGCACAAACGCGCCAACGGCGAGTTGGTGGCGCTGGTGATGCTGTTCCGGCTGGGGACAGCGCATCCGGCGCTGGCGGCGCTGCTGCCCCAGATGCCCGCTGCCGGCCAGCCCGAGCGCAACTTGCCGGCGCTGACCGTCGACCCTGCCGCCTGGCTGCCAGTGGCGAGCGTCCGCCACGGCTACTACGCCTACGACGGTTCGGTGACGGCGCCGCCCTGTACCGAGGGTGTGCGCTGGGTCGTGCTCAAGCAGGTGCAGACTTTGTCGGCCACGCAGTTGGCGCAACTGCACCAACTGATGCCCGACAACGCCCGACCCGTCCAGCCCTTGCAGGGCCGCAGCGTGGCCGAGAGCACCTGACCGGTTTGAACCTGCGATTCCCGGCCCTGATTTGCCCGCTAGCATCGCTGCTGCGTCACGGCACTGCGCTTTGAAACCCCTGGCCCAGGCGGCGCGCCATCCCGGCGCGTGGCGATGGGCTGTCGACAATTGGAGAACACCGATGGATCTAGGAATCACAGGCAAATGGGCCTTGGTCTGCGCCGCCAGCAAGGGCTTGGGCAAGGGCTGCGCCCAGGCGCTGGCGCGCGACGGCGTCAACCTCGTCATCACCGCGCGCGGTGATGACGTGCTGCAGGCCACCGCGGCCGAACTGCGCCTGCTCAACCCCGCGGTGCAGGTGATCGCGGTGGCCGGCGACATCACGACGGCCGAAGGGCGGGCGGCGGCGCTGGCGGCCTGCCCGCAGGTCGACATCCTGATCAACAACGCCGGCGGTCCGCCGCCTGGCGACTTCCGCGACTGGGACCGCGAGGCCTGGATCAAGGCGCTGGATGCCAACATGCTGACGCCGATCGAAATGATCAAGGCGGTGGTCGACGGCATGGCCGAGCGCGGCTTCGGGCGCATCGTCAACATCACCTCGGCGGCGGTGAAGGCGCCCATAGACATCCTGGGCTTGAGCAACGGCGCGCGCTCGGGGCTGACCGGCTTTGTCGCGGGTCTGGCGCGCCAGCCGCGCCTGGCCTCGCGCAACGTCACGATCAATGGCCTGCTGCCCGGACCCTTCGATACCGACCGCCTGCGCGGCACGATGGTGGGCGCCGCGCAGAAGACCGGGCAGCCTATCGAGGCCTTGCTGGACGCGCGCCGCAAGCTCAACCCGACCCAGCGCTTCGGCACCGCCGACGAGTTCGGCGCCGCCTGCGCCTTCCTGTGCAGTGTCCATGCCGGCTACATGACGGGACAGAACATCCTGCTCGACGGCGGCGCCTACTCAGGCACGTTCTAGCCGCGCCGGCGACAGCATCGCGGCGCTGAGCCCGAAGTCGGTGATGGCCCCAGGCAGGGGCTGGCCGCGCACCAGCGCGGCGCAGGCCTGGCCCATCGCCGCCGAGGTCTGTATGCCATAGCCGCCCTGCGCCGCCAGCCAGAAGAAGCCGCGGGCCCGCGGGTCGAAGCCGCCCACCAGGTCGCCGTCGGCGACGAAGGAGCGCAAGCCGGCCCAGCGGTGGCTGGGGCGGCGGATGGTCAGCGTGGTCATCGCCTCGATGCGGTCTATCGCCAGCGCGATGTCCCATTCCTCGGCCTGCACATCGTGCGGCTCGACCGGGTCGGCATTGGCGGGCGAGGCCAGCAGCATGCCGGCGTCGGGTTTCAGGTACCAGTCCTCGGCGATGCCTATCGTCATCGGCCAGTGGTGGGTCGCCAGGCCCGCGGGTGGCGCGAACAGCAGGGCCGAACGGCGCCGCGGCGCTATCCCTATGGGCGCCACGCCGGCCAGCCTGGCCACCGCATCGACCCAGGCGCCGGCCGCGTTGACCAGCACCGGCGCCTGGTAGACCGCCGCGCCGGCATGTACCCGCCAGTCGTCTCCGGAACGCGCTATTGCCGACACCTCGGCGCTGCACACCAGCGTGCCGCCGGCTTGGCGCATCGCCCGCAGATAGCCCTGGTGCAGCGCGTGCACGTCCATGTCGAAGGCATCCGCCTCAAGGATAGCGCCGGCCACGCGCTCGGGCCGCAGCACAGTCACCCGGGCACAGGCCTCGGCCGGGTCCAGGCGGCTGGCCTGCGCGCCCATGCCCTGCAACAGCGCCCAATGCGCATCGAGCAGGTCTTGCTGCTGCGCTGTGGCCACGAATAACGCCCCGCGCGGCGCCAGCAGCGCCTGCGCGGCAAATCCCAGCGGCGGTTGCTCGAAGAAGCTGCGGCTGGCCCGGGTCAGCGCCCGCACCTGGGGGCTGCCGTAGCTGGCCATGAAGAGTGCCGCCGAGCGGCCGGTGGTGTGGTAGCCCGGCTGGCTCTCGCGCTCGAGCAGCAGCACGCGGCCATGCGGCGCCAGCCAGCAGGCCAGCGATGCGCCGGCGATGCCGCCGCCGATGATCAGGAAATCTGCGCTCAAGTCGGCGGTCATCGGGCCTCGATGGGTTGGGTGTGTGGCTTGCGCTGCCGCGGGCCTTGTCGACTGTAGCGTGCCGATCTGGCGCAAGGCCTGGGCCATAGGCCAGGCCGTCGTTCGAGACCTGGGCGAGCTGACGCCGACCCGGGTCGATGACCCGGGTCGATGACGCGGGTCTATGCCGCAGGTGATGCGCAAGTGGGTGTTCCTGGGGGCGGGCCCAGTTGCTACCATCAAAGTCCAGCCAGGCTGCAGGATGAAAGCCTGACGGAGCCTGCCGCTGCGCTGCGCGGGGCGATCGCCGAGAACCCGCGCTCGCGCCAATGGCGTGCCGGGCACCGCATACCGGCCTGAGTTTTCTCGCAACACCCCTCACTACCCCAAGACTCGACCCCCAAGGAGACCCGAATGAAGATCTGGAACCTCGTCAAGACCATTTTGCTGGCGCTTGCGCTGGCCGGCACCGGTGCTGCCTGCGCCCAAACCCCGGCCAGCCCGGCCAAGGTGAAAGTGCAGTGGCTGGGCCAGGCGGCTTTCAAGATCACCACGGTTGGCGGCAAGGTGATCGTGATCGATCCCTGGCTGACCAGCAACCCCAAGACGCCCGAGGCCTACAAAAAGCTCGAGGCGCTGGGCAAGGTGGACCTGGTGCTCGTCACCCATGCCCACTTCGACCATTTCGTCGACGCCCCGGCGCTGGCCAAGCTCAACAACGCGCCCTTCTGGGGGCCTGCCGGGCTGGCGCAAGCGATGCAGGTGCTGGGCATACTGCCGGTGGCCCAGGCCAACCGCTTGAACAAGAGCGGCACGGTCCGGCCTATCGGCCCCAACATCACGGTCACGATGACGCATGCCGAGCACAGCTCGGAGCTGTTGTGGCGCAACCCGGCCACCGACAAGGACGAGCTGCATGTGGGCGGTGAGCCGGGTGGCTTCATGATCGAGTTGGAGAACGGGTTCAAGATCTGGCACATGGGCGACACCGGCGTGTTCGGCGACATGAAGCTGATCGGCGAGATGTACCACCCCGACCTGGTGCTGATGCCCATCGGTGGCGGCCAGTTCGTGATGAACCCGGCCGACGCGGCTTTCGCCGCGCGCGACCTGATCAAGGCCCGCGCCGTGATCCCGATGCACTACGGCACCAACCCCAGCCTGCCCGGCACGCCGGAGGAGTTCATCAAGGCGCTGGGCGCCAGCCCGGTCAAGGTGCTGGCGATCCAGCCCGGCGAGTCTGTCGAGTTCTGACCGGCCTGGCCAGCCTTTCATTCCCTCCACGAAGAAGACCCCCCATGAGCTCTAAATCGACCCCCCTCGCCAGCCTGGCGCTCGGCGCCCTGTTGGCCACCGCCACGCTGCCGGCCCTGGCCGCTGACGCGGCCGCGCCTGCGCCGCGTTTCGCACCGTTGACGCTGGATGCCCTCAACGTCTACCAGAAGCCGCTGGGCGAGCAGGTGATGAAGGTCTCCAGCATCGGCCTGGGCGGGCCCTACAACCCGCTGCTGCGCAGCCCGGTGATGGGCCAGCGCATGTTCGACCTGCTGTACTACCTGCGCTGGAATTCCTCGGTGCCGCTGCGGCTGAATGAGTTCGCGATCCTGATCATCGGCCGGCAATGGCGCTCGCAGGTGGAATGGTTCGCGCATGGCCCGCTGGCGATCAAGGCCGGCTTGCCGGCCGAGGTGGTGGCCGACCTGAAGGCGCAGCGGCGGCCGGCCAACATGAAGCCCGACGAGGCGGTGGTCTACGACTTCGTCACCGAGTTGACCACCAACCATGGGGTGTCGGACGCCACCTTCGCGCGCGCCAAGACCCTGCTCGGCGAGCAGCAGGTGGTGGACCTGACGACGATCGCCGGCACCTATGTCACGGTGGCCATGCTGCTGGCGATGGCCGAAGAAGGCGTGCCGGCGGGCAAGGAGCCGCCGTTCAAGGTGGGCGAGCCCTGAAATTGCAGCTGGCGGGGGTCAGAACGACACCACTTCGGTCTTCAGTCCCTTGCTGATCAGCAGCCCGCGTGCGCGCTCGGCGTCGGCCAGGCTCGCGAAAGGCCACCAGGCAGCGCGCCATGCGCCCTGGCTCTGCATCAGGTCGCCATGCGAGGGCACAGGTGGTGGCATCTTGGCGCCGACGCTGCGCATCAGCGCCAGGCTGATGGCGGCGGTCTCGCGCCGCCGTTCAGGGCGGCTCACGACCGCGTAGGCCGTACCCGCGGCCGCCGCAAGCCCAGGTTGCGGCGACTTGGCCGGCAGGACAGGTCTGCCTCGCATGGCGATGGCCTGCTGTCGAGCTGCTTGCCGGTTTTCGGGCGACAACAGCGGCAGGATCTGGCCCAGCGTGTTGGGGGTCGTGTCGTTGCTGGTGTCGCGCGCCGCCGTGGCTCGGGGCTTAGGGCTCGGATCGGACCCCGCGGTGGGCTTGTCCGGGTGTTCGCCGC
This sequence comes from Burkholderiales bacterium, assembly GCA_947453625.1. Taxonomy (GTDB): domain Bacteria; phylum Pseudomonadota; class Gammaproteobacteria; order Burkholderiales; family Burkholderiaceae_C; genus Pseudaquabacterium. The sequence continues at coordinate 7,487 of CANGHK010000059.1, read as the reverse complement.
GGGTTTTTCTGCTGGCCTCGGGGACCGCGGCCCCGGCCGGTGTTTCGCTGGCCGACAAGGCGACCTCCCGGGCCGTTTCTGCCGCCGGTTCGCCATCGGTCTGCCCCGCAGCGGGGGTCGGTATAGCCACTGGCGCACTGCCCGTCAGCGCCATCGGTGCTGGAGCGGACTGTGCTGCCGCCAACGCCGCAGCCACCGGCGCCGAGGCGACGGTCTCGGCCCGCGCTGCGGTGTGCGGCACCGGCGCTTGGGCTGAGGCCGGCCACCGGTCCCAGCCCACCGCCAGCAGGGCCAGACCGATTAGACCACCGGCGATGGCTTGGCGCGGGCCGCTGTAGGCCCGCGCGCCGAGGATGGCCCCCTGGGCGTCCATCAGCAGCCGGATGCGCCTGTCGTCGATGCCTATCGCAGCCGTCAGCAGGTGCAGCGAGGCGCCATGGTTCAGGCCCTGGCGCCTTGCCGCGGCCAGCCCTTGGGCATCGGTCTCCACCACCCGGCGCGGCCAGTCGTTCGGCGCCAAGGCCTGCAAGCTGCCGTGCCGCTGCGCCCAGCGGGCCACCTGACGCGGGCTCAGTGGCCAGAGGAACTTGCTGCTGAAGACAGCTTTCAGCCGCGGCAGACCGGTCTGGCGCAAGGTCAACCGGGCCCTGGCGCGTGCCAGTCTGCCAGGTGGCCTGCCCGCCATGACAGGCTGGGCCGCCGCGCTGGCGACCCTGACTGCGTCTAAGTGCAGCGCCAGATCGGCCTCGGCCGGCGCGGGCGATGTGTCGGTCCCGATGGCCTGGGCATCCGCCCGGTCGGCGGCAGGCCCTGCTTGGCGTGCCGCGCACCTGGCCCGCGTCGCGGCGAGGTGGGCCGCAAAAGCGCCTGGGGCCGGGTCGGTCGGCCAGGCGATCGGCGCTTGCCCCGGTATCGGATACAGCAACTCGGTCGCGCCGGGCAGACCCACCGGTCCGGCGAGCCCGGCCGACGGCCTGGCCGTGGCGAAGGGCAGCACCACCACGCCGATGCTGTGCACCTGGAGGGTATTGATACGGCGGGCTAGCGGGTGGCGGTTGTGCCAGGCCACCACGCGCATCCGCAGCTCGGCTGAGCTTGGCGCTGGCATGATGCTGGCCGATTGTGGGCAAGCGGGCCGGTGCCCATCCCGGCATCAGTGGCGCTGGAGCAGCGCAATTCACGACGCTGCCTGCAGCGTTGACGGCCAGCGCGGCCGTCAGCGGCTTACATCCCGGCGTAGTTCGGACCGCCGCCGCCCTCGGGCGTGACCCAGACGATGTTCTGGGTCGGGTCCTTGATGTCGCAGGTCTTGCAGTGCACGCAGTTCTGGGCGTTGATCTGCAGCCGGTCGGCGCCGTCGTCGTTCTTGACGAACTCGTAGACTCCGGCCGGGCAGTAGCGCCCCTCGGGCCCGGCGTACTTGGCCAGGTTGACGGCCACCGGCACGCCGGCGTCCTTGAGCGTCAGGTGCGCGGGCTGGTTCTCTTCGTGGTTGGTGCTGCTGATGAAGACCGAGCTGAGGCGGTCGAAGGTGATCACGCCATCGGGCTTGGGGTAGACGATGGGCTGGCATTGGTCGGCCGGCAGCAGGCAGGCATGGTCGGGCTTGTCGCCATGCAGCGTCCAGGGCGGTGTCTTCAGGCCCAGCTTGGGCATCAGCCATTGCTCGATGCCGGTCATCATCGTGCCGACCAGCGTGCCCTTCTTGAACCAGGGCTTGAAGTTGCGCGTGCGCATCAGCTCGGCGTGCAGCCAACTGGACTCGAAGGCGGTGGGGTAGGCGCTCAGCTCGTCGGCGCTGCGCCCAGTGGCCAGCGCCTGGGCGGCAGCTTCGGCGGCCAGCATGCCGGTCTTGATCGCGGCGTGGCTGCCCTTGATGCGCGCCGCGTTCATCATGCCGGCGCCGCAGCCTATCAGCGCGCCGCCCGGGAACACCAGCTTGGGCAGGCTCTGCAGCCCGCCGTTGTTGATCGCGCGCGCGCCATAGCCTATGCGCTTGCCGCCCTCGATGTGGCTGCGGATCGCGTGGTGGGTCTTCCAGCGCTGCATCTCCTCGAACGGGCTCATCCAGGGGTTCTTGTAGTCCAGGCCCAGCACATAGCCCAGCGTCACCAGATTGCCCTCGAGGTGGTAGAGGAAACCACCGCCAAAGCTGCCGTCGGTGATGGGCCAGCCGCTGGTGTGCACCACCAAGCCGGGCTGGGCCTTGTCGGCCGGGATCTCCCACAACTCCTTGATGCCGAGCGCGAAGGTGGCCGGGTCGCGCCCGTCGTCGAGCTTGAAGCGGCTGATCAGCTGCTTGCCCAGGTGGCCGCGCGCACCCTCGGCGAAGATCGTGTACTTGCCGCACAGTTCCATGCCGAGCTGGAAGCTGTCGCCGGGCTGGCCATCCTTGCCCAGCCCGACGTTGCCGGTGGCCACGCCGCGCACCGCGCCCTGTGCGTCGTACAAGACCTCGGCGCCGGTGAAACCGGGGAAGACCTCGACGCCCAGCGCTTCGGCCTGCTCGCCCAGCCACTTGACGACCGCGCCCAGCCGGACCACGTAGTTGCCGGCGTTGTGGAAGCAGTCGGGCATCAGCCACTCGGGCGTCGTCGCGATGCCGTCTTCGCTCAGCACCAGCAACTGGTCGGCGGTGACGGGCTGGTTCAGCGGCGCGCCCAGCTCGCGCCAGTTCGGGAAAAGCTCGGTGATCGCGGTCGGATCCATCACCGCGCCTGACAAGGTGTGGGCGCCCGGCTCCGAGCCTTTCTCCAGCACCACCACCGAAATCTCCCGGCCCTGTTGTGCGGCCAGTTGCTTCAGGCGGATCGCCGCGGCCATGCCGCCGGGGCCGCCGCCGACGATCACGACGTCGTATTCCATGGCCTCGCGCGGGCCGTACTGGCTGAGAATCTCTTGCGGCGTCATTGCTGAGCGTCCTGTCTAGTGGATGTGCTGGCGGCCCGGATGCCGGGCAATAGCCGGCGATTCTAACCAGCGGACACAGAAAAAAGAACGATCGTGCTATTTTGAAAAGATTGCCGCCAGCGCGGTCTCGGCCGGTCTTTCGGGCGCTGTCTATCCGGGCTGGGGTCAATCGGCAGCGCATCGTCGGGGCGCGGCCGTGCTATCGTCATTCGGGTTCCTTCCCGTTACCGACCGCCTCCTGAAGCCAAGCCCATGAGCTACAACATCGATCTTTCCGGCCGCGTGGCCTTCGTCTCCGGTGCCTCCAGCGGACTGGGTGCCCAGTTCGCACGCACCCTTAGCAAAGCCGGTGCCGGCGTGGTGCTGGCCGCGCGCCGCGTCGACAGACTCAAGACTTTGCGCGCAGAGATCGAATCGATGGGCGGCGATGCCCATGTGGTGGCGCTGGACGTGACCGATCCTGACAGCATCAAGGCGGCGGTCGCGCATGCCGAGACCGAGATGGGCACGATAGACATCCTGATCAACAACTCGGGTGTCAGCACCACCCAGAAGCTGGTCGACGTGGTGCCCGAGGACTATGACTTCGTGATGGGCACCAACACCCGCGGCGCTTTTTTCCTGGCCCAGGAGGTCGGCAAGCGGATGATCGCGCGCTCGCGCGGCGCCGCGCCCGGCACCTTCACTGGCGGGCGCATCGTCAACGTGGCCTCGATGGCCGGTTTGAAAGTGCTCAGCCAGATCGGCGTCTACTCGATGAGCAAGGCCGCGGTGATCCACATGACGCGCGCGATGGCGCTCGAGTGGGGCAAGTTCGGCATCAACGTCAACGCGCTGTGCCCGGGCTACATCGACACCGAGATCAACCACCAGCACTGGCAGACCGAGGCCGGCCAGAAGCTGATCAAACTGCTGCCGCGCAAGCGCGTCGGCCAGCCGCAGGACCTGGACGCCGCACTGATGATGCTGTGCGCCAACGAGAGCCATTTCATCAACGGCGCGATCCTGTCGGCAGACGACGGCTTCGGCGTCTGAGGACGCCATGGCGCGTGCATTGACCCCCCTGGAAGCCCGCGTGCTGGGCGTGCTGGTCGAAAAGCACGCCACCGTGCCCGACACCTACCCGCTGTCGCTCAACACGCTGGTGGCCGGCTGCAACCAGAAGACCGCGCGCGACCCGGTGATCGCGGCCACCGACGCCGAGGTGCTGACGGCCGTCGATGGCTTGAAGAGCATGAGCCTGGCCTTCGAGGGCAGCAGCACCCGGGTCACGCGCTACGAACACAACGCCGTGCGCGGGCTGAACGTGGCGTCGGACGCGGTGGCCTTGCTGGCGGCGCTGATGCTGCGCGGGCCGCAGACTTCGGCCGAGCTGCGCGCCAACGTCGAGCGTCTGCACCGCTTTGCCGACATTGGCGCCGTTGAAGCGGCGTTGAACGCGCTGGCCGATCGATTCCCGCCGCGAGTGGCACTGCTGGCCCGCGCACCGGGGGCGCGCGAGCCGCGCTGGGCCCATCTGCTGTGTGGCGAGGTGCAGATGACGGCGGCGCGGGAAGTCGCCCAGGCCTCGGACGAGGACGCGGTCAGCGTGGGCGAGTTGGTGGCGCTGAAGTCCGAGTTGACCCGGCAGGCCAACGAGCTGGCCGCGCTGCGAGCGCTGGTGCTGCGCATGGCGGGTGAACTGGGGATAGACCCCAGCCCCGGCGCCGACCCGGCGCCCAAACCGGCCGCCTGACCCGATGCGATTCGACCTGCCTGACGACAGGAATCTCTGCTTCGAGATGGTGATCCCCATCCGCTGGGGCGACATGGACGCGATGGGCCATGTCAACAACGCCGTCTACTTCCGCTACCTCGAGAGCCTGCGCATCGAGTGGTTCCGCCACATCGGCTGCCAGCCCGATGCCGGCGGTGTGGGCCCGGTGATCATCAACGCCTTCTGCAGTTTCATCCGTCAGCTCGAGTACCCGGGCGAGGTGTTGGCCCGGCACTACATCGGCACCCATCCGGGCGCGATGGGCCGCAGCACCCTCGACACCTATGCCACGCTGGAGCGGGTGGACCGCCCGGGCGAGGTCTGCGCCAGCGGCGGCGCCACCGTGGTCTGGACCGATTTCAAGGCCCGGAAGTCGGTGCCCATCCCCGACGTTTACCGGGCGCTGTTCGCCTCAGCCGGATAACAGCTTGTTGACCAGCTCAGGCGTCGTGGCCGCGCCCACCTTGCGCATCAAGCGGGCGCGGTAGACGTCCACCGTGCGCGGGCTGATCACCAGCCGCTTGCCGATCTGCTTGCTGGTCAGGCCGTTGATCAGCAGCGCGGCGATCTCGCGCTCGCGGGCGGTGAAGTCGACCTTGAGCTTGCGCCGTGACGACAAGTCCTCGAAGGCCCAGATGCCGGCGGCGTGCGGCGCAGCGGGGTCGAGCGCCCGGCCCGAGACATGGCACCAGAACAGTTCATCGGCGGCCGGTCCGGCCAGCCGCTTCATCACCCGCTCGTCGGCATACCAGCCCTGCGCGTCCAGACTGGCGACGATGCGCGCGCCGGTGCGCTCGAACTCGTCGCTGCTGGGGTAGAGCAACTCGAAGCTGCGGCCCCGCAACTGCTCGCGCTCGGCGCCGAACATCGCCAGGGCCTGGCGGTTGCAATCGACGATCTGGCGCTGGCGCGACAGCACCAGACCGATGGGCGCCTGGTCGAACGCGGTGCGGTAGTCGAGCGTCAGGTCTCGGCCGTCCAGCAACGTGCCGGGAATGTCTTCGGCCATGCGGCGCTCCGGGGGCTATGGTTTAAGCGATTTTACGTAAGCCCTACTTAATCCAGTAAGTAGTACGCTTCGTGCCGTCCCCTTCCTTTGCGAAAGACGCACCATGAATAAAATTTATCCCAGCGCCGCGGCGGCGTTGGCCGGCATCGTGCACGACGGTCAGTTGCTGGCGGTCGGCGGTTTCGGCCTGTGCGGCATCCCCGAGGCCTTGATCGACGCGCTGCGCGATTCGGGCGCGCAAGGCCTGACCGTCATCAGCAACAACGCCGGCGTCGACGGCTTCGGCCTGGGCAAACTGCTGGAAACGCGCCAGATCAAGAAGATGATCTCCAGCTATGTCGGCGAGAACAAGGAGTTCGAGCGCCAGTACCTGGCCGGCGAACTCGAGCTCGAGTTCACGCCCCAGGGCACGCTGGCCGAGCGGCTGCGCGCCGGCGGCGCCGGCATTCCGGCCTTCTTCACCCGCACCGGTGTGGGCACGCTGGTGGCCGAGGGCAAGGAGATCCGGAACTTCGACGGCCATGACTATGTGATGGAGCGCTCGCTGGTGCCCGACGTGGCGCTGGGCAAGGCCTGGAAGGCCGACAAGAGCGGCAACCTGATCTTTCGACGCACCGCGCGCAACTTCAACCCGGCGGTGATCATGGCCGGCAAGATCAGCGTGGTCGAGGTCGAGGAGATCGTCGAGACCGGCAGCTTCGACCCCGATGCAGTGCACCTGCCGGGCATCTACGTCAGCCGGTTGGTGTTGAACGCCACACCGGAAAAGCGCATCGAGAAGCGCACCACCACAGCGAAAGCGGGAGTCTGAACATGGCCTGGACCCACGACCAGATGGCTGCCATCGCGGCCAAGGAATTGCAGGACGGTTTCTACGTCAACCTCGGCATCGGCTTGCCCACGCTGGTGGCCAACTTCGTCTCACCCGACATCGAGGTCTGGCTGCAGAGCGAGAACGGCATGCTGGGCATAGGCCCGTTTCCGACCGAGGACGAGGTCGATGCCGACCTGATCAACGCCGGCAAGCAGACCGTGACCACCATCCCCGGCAGCAGCATCTTCGGCAGCCACGACAGCTTCGCGATGATCCGCGGCGGCAAGATCAATCTGTCGATCCTGGGCGCGATGCAGGTCAGCGAGCGCGGCGACCTGGCCAACTGGATGATCCCCGGCAAGATGGTCAAGGGCATGGGTGGCGCGATGGACCTGGTGGCTGGCGTCAAGAGCGTGGTCGTGCTGATGGAGCATGTGGCGCGGCGCAAGGACGGCGGCTTCGACCTGAAGATCCTGCCCACCTGCACGCTGCCGCTGACCGGTGTGGGCGTCGTCGACCGCATCATCACCGACCTGGCTGTGCTCGACATCACCCCGCATGGTCTGAAGGTGGTGGAGATGGCGCCGGACGTGACGCGCGAAGAACTGCAGGAAAAGACCGGCGTGCCCTTGCACTGACCGCGGTTGAAGAGAGGCTGTAGCCGGCGTAACGCGGCTGCGGCTACAACTCCTCGATGCGCTGCTGCGGGAAGGTGTCCCAGCCCAGGCAGCCCGGGCATTGCCAGAAGTGGCGCTGGGCCTCGAAGCCGCAGGCCGCGCAGCGGTAGCGCTGCAGCGGCCTGGCGGCCAGCGCCACCGCGTCGCGCACGGCCTGGCGCGTCGCCGCGGGCCAGCGGTCGGTGGGGATGTCGAGCAGCGCCATCGTTGCCGACAGGCTGGGCTGGGCGCGCAACAGGTCGGGCAGCAGCGGGGATGCCCCAGGCGCCACGCCGTCCAGCGTGGCCAGGGCGCTCAGCAAGTCTATGCCGGGTTGCTGGG
>CANGHK010000058.1 GCA_947453625.1 Burkholderiales bacterium | reverse complement strand
GTCTCGTCGGCAAAGCCGGGGCCCAGCAAACGGCCCAGCACCGGATGCTGGCTGGGCTTGCTGCCCTCGGGCCAGACCAGGGGGTCGAGGTCGTTGAACATCAGGAACTTGCCGAACGAGAAGAACCCGAGGGCGATCTCGTCACCCGCCACTTTCCAACGCGCCTGCTTGCCGATGGTGTCGCGCACCGCGGCGAAGAACGCGGCCAGCGGCGGCAGTTCATCGGCGTCGGCACTGGCATCGACCGCGACCCTGGGCAAGTCCAGCGCAAAGTCGGTCTTCAGCCGCGCCGCCAAGGACAGGTTCTGAATCAACTCGTCGCCGCTGAAGCTGAGCTGGAAAGCGTCCCTGGCGCCGCCGCGCTTGAGCTCGACCGGCACCAGCAGCAGCGGCGCCTTGCGCAGCTTGTCGGCCGAATCATCCTCGTACCAATGCAGGAAGCCCAGCGCCAGGAACAGCAGGTTGACGCCCTGCTCCTGCAGACAGGTCTCGGCCTCGGCCTGGATCTTCAGCAGGTTGAGAAACAGACGCTCCTCCGACAGCGCCGTCTGCAGTCGGGTATCGGCGTGCCGCCGGGCCGGCCCCGCCGCAGCATCCTCGGGGTCGTTGTCGGCGCCCAAGTCAGCGCCCCAGTCAACGCCTTCCAGTTCATGCAGCAGTTCCAGCGTCGACGCATCCTGTGCGATCACCGCCCGCTCATCCGCACCCTGGCCGCTGGCGATCTGGCGCAAACGCTTCTCGGGCATGGGCGCAAACGTCATCGCCTTGCCCTGGCGGTAGAGCAGTTTGAGCACCTCTTCCGAGCGCTCGTCGACCACCATCAAGCTCCTGGCCGACGCATTGAAGCTCACCATGTTGTTGCGCAGGCCGATATCGAGCAAGTCCTTGCGGCTGCTCAGGAGCTTCTTCCGGGTTTCTATTTCAGACATCAGGACGGCTGTCTCGGCCCGGAAGAGTGCACCGATCCGAACCGGTGAATTCAAGCCAGTTGCTCCGCCGGGTCGGGTTGGCCGGCTGCGCGGTCGGCGGCGGCCATGCCAGCCTGATGGGCACCCCCGAGCACAGCACAGGCGCGATGGCTTGAGAGCGCTTCCTCGTCCTGGTGGGTGATCGCCTGCGCGCGCTCATCCCACAATTGCAGGTTGCGCCGCTTTGTCCCGCCGAGCCGTCCAAAAACCATGCCGTTTTTCTCCCGAATGTCCGATGGCTGCCGATCGTGGTCCCGCGTGGGCCCTCCCGACCTCGACAGAAGTTGAATTTGCCAACCCAGTTTACCGAGTCAACTGACAGGTTGGGCGCATTTCCTTCCAGAGACGACCCCCGAAGCAAAACGTCAGGGTGAGCGGCCATCGGCCGTTGCCGTTGGCGCACGCAAGACCGGCGGGCCCGGCACCCACTGGCTAGCCGAGCAGCCAGCCCAGCAGCAGCACGAAGGGCAGAAGAACGGTCACAATCAGCCAGAACTTGGTAAAAAGCCCGTTGATCGCTTGAATCAGTCGCTCAAGAACCACTGCCGGCTCCTTCGCTTTGGCACCGGCTGGTGCAGGCGCAACAGGTTAGCCTGACGGCCGATGAGGTCATGACGTGCCCCTGTCGACCAAGAATGCGCTATTGGATCTGGCGAGCGAAGTAGTCCCGGATCAGCCGGCGCATGGTCGCGCCATCCCGGTCAGCCCCAAGAGCCGCCCGTTTCTGGAAGATGTTCGCGGCCTCCATCGCACTGATTTTTCCCGAAATGACCACCACAAAGAACTGATTCATGGAGGTGTCATCGGCAGCGGCAATCCCCTTGGCCGTCTTCTTCAGAGATTCGGGCAGGCGCAGGGCGTAATTGCGTTCGGCATCATCCCGCGAGCGCACGGTGTTGGCCTCGGCTGGCGGCGCGGGCGTCTGGCCGAACTCCAGCAAGGTGACGGCGCCTGCACATTCGCCGCCTATGCCGGCCAGCAGCGCAAAGTCGTTCTGCCGCGAGGCCTGCAGCAGCGGGGCCACCAAGCCGCAAGCGTCGCTGCTCACCCTCGGGCAGCCGCCCGACCCTGCCTTGCCGCCAGAGCGATGCCGAGCCCGAGAACGGCCAGCAGACCGCGCAAGCGGTCAACACCATCCGGCCAGACCCGCGACACGCACACCCAGTCGATGCTCCGGGCGACCAGCAGGATCGCCACCACCCCGGCCCGAGTGAGAACGCCAGCTTCAGCGGGCTCAGCAGCACCGCAGTCCATTGACCCTCGTGGAAGGACGTGTTCTCACTCGCCATGGCAGGCCTGCACTTCCGCAGCCTGATCGGGGTCTTCCTGCGGCCGATGGCATAGGCCGTCCAGCCGGCTGCGCAGCGCCTGCCCGATCGCCGTCAGACCCTCGGGCCCATGCATCTCGAAGCCATGGTGCCGGCAGAGATCGGTGCAGCCTGCCGAGACCAAGGTCCAACGCAGCGGTGCGTGACGATCGCTGCGCGCAAGCGTTGCGCGCGAAGGTGGGAGGCTTCAATCTGCAAGCCTGCGCAGCTTGCGCAGAGGCCCACTGCAAGACGCTGGAACCTCTGAGTGGTCGGTGCCGAACTCAAGCGCGACGAGGCGGCTGTAGGTGTCGATCCAGGTCACACCCACCTGCTGCAAGCTCGTCGGCATCGCGCAAGTTCATGCGGCTGCACCGCTAGCTCGATGAACTGCGCAAAAGACAGCACCGGCGTGGCTGCCTCGGCATGCCAAGCATGCCGTGACTGCTGCCGTCGCCGAACGAGAAATGGGCCGTCGACTCCCTGGGCCTGCGTACGCTGCCAGACAGACTCTGCAGGTCCATTGCGTCAAGCTGGCCCCATGGCGATGGTGGACATCAACCGGGACTGAATAATGGACAGATTTTCAATGCGTTCCGATGACAAGGCCAGCCTGACGCGCAGCCTCCCGAACCTGGGCCCAGGTCAACCCTGCGATGCCGACCTCGAGTTGCCGGACATCGGCTACGAGGCCGCCAACCCGACGCTGCAGGCAGCGCTTTGGAATGAGATGAAGAAAGCCTCGCCGGACGGGTGGACAGGTGGATGACCCCCTCCAGTTTCGATCTGTATCCCGGCCACGCCAATGACGCTGCCAGCGCAGGCGCGAATCGCCGGCGACGCATGAAGGGCGAGCGCAGTACCCGCAGGCGCGTGTCTGCCGGCGGCGTGTATCGCGAACGGATGCGGCGCACAGTTGGCCCGGCCATGGCCTTGGCGTCCCGATAAGGGCTCGCACGGCCCGCTCTGCTCGCCACACCGCCGACCTACACGCATGAAGCCTGTAGCAGTCGCGCCTGCCGCCTGGGCACAGCCCAGCGACTGCGAGCTCACGCTGTCGGGTTGCTGGACTGCGTTCAACATCAGCGCCATCGCGTGGCCCTTGCCGCTATTGCAGATTGCCGCGGCCACGCGGGTCACTGCCGATGCCAGCGGCATCCAGGCCCTGGATTCGGCCGATGCCTGGCTGCTTCAGGGATTGCTCTTGCACCTGCGAGGCGAAGGCGTGGCCGTCGAAGTGCGCGGCTTGCGCAGATGACGGGGCCGCTGATCGTGGCCGAAATCGGACGCGACGACGCCTTCCGCGCCGTGGTGGCCGCGCCCAGCGCGGCGCAGCATCTGCTGCATGCGTTGGCGGGGTTGTGCACAGACGCGGCAAGCCGCTGGATGCGACCTTCGCCCAGGCCCTGACCGGCCGCAGCCGGTACGGGACCTGGGGCTTAGCGCTTGTCCTTCGGATCGACCTCGTTGCCGATCACTGCGCCGACAGCCGCGCCGCCGACGGTGCCAATAGTGCTGCCGCCAGTCAGCACGGCGCCAGCCACACCACCGACGGTGGCACCGACGGCTGTGTTCTGCTCACGACCGGACATGCCGCTGCAAGCCACCAGGGAAGTGGCCAGCAGGACAGTGCCGGCGAGGGTGATCCAACGTGTGGTCATGGTGTGACTCCTGGGAAAGTGGGTTTTCAAGGACCACGGCCTGATTGGCTGCGGCATGGGACTGGGTATAGCCCGCGGCCCAACCGGGCTGGTCTGTGCGCTGCCCTACGCTGACGGCGCGGCGCAGGTCGTTCTCTCGGTGCCGCACGGCCGGCTACCGCCCCGACCGGATGGCAGTTGCTCGGCCGGCCGCATGGGCCGCCGAAGAATGCGCCTGCAGGATGACGTCCCGCGGGTGAACGCTTTGTCGGCTGCGCCATCGCTGCCTCGCTACACCTGACCTGCATGGCCGCCGTTCGCCTCGCCTGCGACAGCCTCGTGGCGGTCAGGGCGGGTGCCTGAAGCCGCCAAGCCCCCCGGGGAACGACCTGATCGCCCAGACCGAACCGGCGTCCGATGCCAAGCCCCAACCCTTGCGCGGCGCGGTCGCTTCAACCCTGGGCGCTGAGCTTGTTGAGGTAATCGGACTTCGCGCCACAGGCGGCCGGCGCAACCGCCTGCAGGCCCGCCAACGGCCGCCAGGGTGGTTTGATCCTGCGCATCAGCATGGGTGCGGCCAAGGCGTACCATAGCTCGCTCGACATTCCGGGCCAGCGAGTAAATGACCATGGCAAGCCAAGAGGGCCGTCGCATCTCCGCCCCCCTGGCGCTTCGGGTAGACGACGATGCCAGCGCAGCCCAGATCTCCGACGCAATGAACTCGATGTGGAACGAGATCGACGATGCGCTGACACCCGTGATCGGTGCACGCGGCTTGGTGGCGCTGTACCGGCGCACCTTGCACTTGACGGCAGCCGCATACCCCGGCCTCGCGAGTGGGGCCGATGGGCTGTTGGCTGCCGTCGAGCCGGTGCAGTTGCGGGCATTGGTCGCGCGACAGAGCAGCGAGCAGGCCGCCAAGCTCGCCAGCGCCTTCTTGCTGGAATTCAACGGTCTGGTCGGCAGTCTGATCGGGCCTTCGCTCACCGGGCGACTGCTTCGTGCCGTCTGGCTCCCCCCTTCCAGCGGCCCGTCCGCACAGGACATCACCCCATGAGCAGCAAAGTCATCATCAACCGTCTGGCCACCGGCGTGCCAGGGCTGGATGCGGTGCTCGGCGGCGGTTTGCCCGAGTTCTCGTTCAACCTTATCGCCGGACCGCCGGGCTGCGGCAAGACGACGCTTGCGCATCAGATGATGTTCGCGCTGGCCACGCCGGCGCGCCCGGCGCTCTACTTCACCGTGCTCGGCGAGCCGCCGCTCAAGATGCTGCGCTACCAGCAGCAATTCAATTTTTTCGACAGCAACGCATTAGACCAGCGGGTGCGTTTCGTCAGCCTGTCCGAGGCCGCAATGGCGGGCGACTTGGACCAGGTCCTGCGGCGCATCATCGACGAGGTCACCACGCACAACCCGGGGTTGGTCTTTGTCGACTCTTTCCGCTCGGTGGTGCAGGCCAGCGAGACCGAGGGCAACGCGCACAACAAGTTGCAGCAGTTCGTGCAGCAACTCGGCATGTTGATGACGAGCTGGCAGGCGACCACCTTTCTGATCGGCGAGTACTTCACCGAGACCGATGCCAACCCGGTGTTCACCGTGGCCGACGGCCTGATCTGGCTGCGCCAGAGCGTCGAGCGCAATTCGATGGTGCGCAAGATGCAGATCATGAAGATGCGCGGCCAGCCCACGCTGCCGGGCCTGCACACCTTTCGCATCGGCAGCGCCGGCCTGGAGGTGTTTGCGCCGGCCACGGCCGGTGTGACGGTTCGCCAGGACGCCAGCACGCCGCGGCTGGGCATGGGCGTGCTCAAGCTGGATGAGATGCTGGGCGGCGGGCTGCCGCGCGGCTATTCGCTGCTGGTGGCCGGCCCGTCGGGCTCGGGCAAGAGCATCCTGGCGGCGGCGTTTCTGGCGGAGGGAGCGCGCTGCGGCGAGACCGGCGTGATTGCCGCCTTCGAGCAAAACCCGGGCAGCTCGCGCAACCGGGTGGTGGCCGAATTGATTGCGTCCGGCCAGATCGGCCTGGTCGAGACCCAGGCCAGCGACCTGTCGATCGACGAGGTGGTGTTCCTGATGCTGGCCGAGATCCGACGGATCGGCGCCAGTCGGGTGGTGATCGACTCGCTGTCGGGCTTCGAGCTGGCACTGGCGCCCACCTTCCGCGAGGACTTCCGCGAGTCGCTGGCCCGGTTGGTTGGCGCGCTGGCGGCCAGCGGCGTGACGGTGCTGATGACCTCCGAGTTGGAAGACCGTTACACCGACCTGCGCTTCTCGCCTTACGGCACGGCCTTCATGACCGACTCCATCATCGTCCAACGCTACATCGAGGTCGACAGTCGGTTGCTGCGCATGATCGCGGTGGTCAAACTGCGCGGCAGCGCGCATTCCAACCAGTTGCGCGAGTTTCGCATCGACGACGCCGGCATCCGCATCGGCGAGATGTTGTCCGGCCAGGAAGGCTTGCTCGGCGGGCGGCCGACGCGCCGTCCGGCCGATTTCGACACCGGTCTTTCCGCCGAACTGTCCGCCACTCAGCGTCCGGCCCGCGCAGACGGCGCCAGCGATGACTGAACGCCCGCGCGGCGGCCGGCCGCGTACCGGGTGCCACGTCGACTGCGCCGAGTTCGATGCCTTGCTGGACCCACCCGCCCACCGGGGCCAGCATGGCGTGATGATCGACCGCGTTCTTCGCCGTGCAGGAGAACCGGCGCGCCCTGCAGATCAGCCTGGTCGCCGAGGTCTGCAGCGCCTGGCGGGTGCTGGCAGCCGACGGCGATCACCTCCAACTGGCGCATGACACGCTGGCCAGCCAGCGGTCCTCCCACGAGTTGACGCGTCGCACCGACGCGCTGGGCGGCACTTCGGCGAAGGTGCCGGCCCAGGCGCAGACCACCGTAGACGCAGCACGCATCGAGGTGGCACGCCTGAGCACCCAGGTGGCGCTGGACCGACACGCGCTGGACCTGCTGGCTGGCGCGGCGCTGGACCCTGCCCTGCTGCCCGGCCCAGGCGCAACAAGCTCGGGGGCAGCCGCTGACGGGGCGGCCAGCCTGCTGGTCGATGTGCCCGCTGGCCTGCCCTCGGAACCGCTGCAGCGTCGGCCTGATGTGCTGGCCGCCGAACACCTGCTGCGCGCCGCCAACGCCGACATCGGCGCGGCCCGCGCGGCGCTGTTCCCCGGCATCAGCCTCACCGGATCGGCGGGCACCCAAAGCCGCAGCCTGGCCGGTCTTTTCAGCGCCGGCGGCCTGACCTGGGGTTTCGTGCCGCAGATCGACCTGCCCATCTTCGACTCGGGGCGCCGGCAAGCCAAGCTGCAGGTGAGCCAGGCCCAGCAGGCGATCGAAGTGGCCCGCTACGGGGCGGCCCTGCAGATCGCGTTTCGTGAAGTGGCCGATGCGCTGAGCAAGCGCGAACTGCTTGCCGATCGGCTGGCCGCCCAGGCGTCCTTGATCGACGCCACGGCGCGCGTCCATGCCTTGTCGACCACTTTGTTCAAGAACGGCGCCAGCAGCTACTTCGAGGTGCTAGATGCCCAGCGTTCGCTATACGCCGCGCAACAAGACTCGATCACGCTGCGGTATGCCGATAAGATCAATCGCATCGCCTTGTACCGGGCGCTCGGTGGTGGCTGGAGCGAACGTGATGTGGCCGACCCGCCCAGGTAGCACCCAGTCCCGATGAACGATTCGACCCCGCCCCCCGACTTGCAGGATGCCGGCCGCGGCGCACGCCATCGGCTGGCGCAGGACCCGACGGGCTGGCTGCGCTGGCTGCCCGGCTTGCAGGTCCTGCGCCACTACCAGTTGGCTTGGCTGCCGCACGACGCGATGGCTGGCCTGGCACTGACTGCGGTGCTGGTCCCCGTGGGCATCGCCTACGCCGTGGCCTCCGGCGTACCCGGCATTTGCGGTCTGTACGCCACCATGGCCGGGCTGCTGGCCTATGCCCTGTTCGGCCCGAGCCGCATCCTGGTGCTGGGGCCGGACTCCTCGTTGGCCGCCCTGATCTTGGCGGTGGTCCTGCCACTGTCGGGCGGCAACGCTCAGCGCGCCATCGCGCTGGCCGGCATGATGGCCCTGGTCTCGGGAGCGCTGTGCATCGGGGCCGGCGCCGCGCGGCTGGGATTCGTCACCGAGTTGTTGTCCAAGCCGATTCGCTATGGCTACATGAACGGCATTGCACTGACGGTGATCGCCAGCCAGTTGCCGGCCTTGTTCGGCTTTGGCGTCGATGCCCATGGGCTGCTGGACGAATCCCGGCAATTCGCGTTGGCCGTGCTGGCCGGAAAGACCCATCGGGTGGCTCTGGCCATCGGCGCCGGCACGCTGCTGACGATACTCCTGCTCAGGCGACATCCGCGTCTGCCGACCGTATTGATCGCCGTCTCAGGCGCCACCCTTGTCGTCACCCTGCAGGACCTGGCCTTGCGCGCAGCCGTGCCCGTGCTCGGCGCGATGCCGCAGGGCCTGCCCGCCTTCTCCCTTCCTTCGATGGGCGCCAGTGACGTCGCGCCCGTCCTGCTCGGCGGACTGGCGGTGGCGCTGATCTCGTTTGCCGACACCAGCGTGTTGTCGCGGACCTACGCCGGGCGGGCCGCATGCTTCATCGATCCCAACCAGGAAATGGTGGGCCTGGGTGCGGCCAACGTCGCCGCCGGGCTGTTTCAGGGCTTTCCGATCAGCGCCAGCGCGTCACGCACGCCGGTGGCCGAGGCCGCTGGCGCCAGGACGCAGCTCACCGGTGTGGTGGGCGCGTTGTCGGTTGGCGCCATGCTGCTGACCGCGCCCGACCTGCTGCGCAACCTGCCGGTCGCGGCCCTGGCAGCGGTGGTGATCGCCTCGGCCATCGGCCTGATCGAGGTGACCGACCTGCGCCGAATCTGGCGCATCCAGCGCTGGGAATTCTGGCTGTCCATGGGCTGCCTGCTCGGCGTGGCACTGCTGGGCGCGATCCCCGGCATCGGGCTTGCCATCGTGGTGGCCGTCATCGAGTTCCTGTGGGACGGCTGGCGGCCGCATTCGGCCGTGCTGGGCCGGGTCGACGGCGTCAAGGGCTATCACGACATCGCGCGCCACCCCGAGGCCCATGTGGTGCCCGGCCTGGTGCTCTTCCGCTGGGACGCGCCGCTGTTCTTCGCCAACGCCGAACTTTTTCGGCGCCGAGTGCTGGACGCGGTCGCCGACGCGCCAACACCGGTGCGCTGGCTGGTCGTCGGCGCCGAGCCGATCACCAGCGTGGACATCACGTCCGCCGATGCGCTGGACGAACTCGACCAGACCCTGGACGGGGCCGGCATAGCCCTGTGTTTTGCCGAGATGAAAGGGCCGGTGAAGGACAAGTTCAAACGCTTCGGACTCTTCTCCCGGCTCGGTGAGCAGCGTTTCTTTGCGACCCTCGGCGAGGCGGTGAGCCGCTATCTTGAATCGCACGCTGTGGCGTGGGTGGACTGGGAGGACCGGGTCGGTGACGGGGCCGATGACGGCGTGCGGAGCGCTCGGACGGCGGGAGCCTGCGCGCCACCCACGCAAGCCGGGTGAAGCCCGGTCAGCCACCCGTCCACCCGATAGCAAGTCGCCGGCTCTCACGGTTTGCCCTTAGCAACCGGTAGGCGCAGCACTGCGCCGGTGATCTGCATGCCGACATACAGGCCCTCCCTGTCGAATTCGAGCATGGAAATCGAGCTGAAGCGAATCATCACGGCGAAGTCGTTCCACCCAGGCTCGTGCATGCGCGGCGCAAGCGCTGCTCTGCCGCATGGGCAAGGGCTTTCACCGCCGTCTCGCCAACCCGGTCGACCGTGATCCGCGGATCCAGGAACCCCACCACGATCTCGCCGCTCGCCGCTTCGCGCACGATCACGTTGCAAGGCAGCAGCGCCCCGATGTCGGGAACCGCCTGCAGCGCCTGATGGGCCAACAGCGGGTTGCACGCACCGAGAATGCGGCAGCGAGGGGTTTCGACGCCCAGCTTGTTCCTCATAGCGGCCTGGACATCAATGTCGCTCAGGACGCCAAAGCCCTCGGTCTGAAGTGCCTGAATCGTCTTGTCCAGCGCCTGGTCGAAGGTGATGCCATCGAGCGTGGTGGTGAATCCGTTCATGGTGGTGCGCCTGGGTCTGTCTGTGGGCGATATGCCTCTACGCCCAGCGTGTCAGCAGCGTGGCGCCACGTCCGTGCGATGGCGCACCCCTGAACGGCACCGCGTGCCAGGTGCCGCCGTCGTGGTCATGGGATCCGGAAGGCGCTCAAGCCCGTGTCCGACGTGCCGCTGGCCGATGGAAATCCGTGCGCCCGCGCACAGACGACTGGCAACCGCGGGTCTATCGTGATACTGGTGAGGCCGGTACCTCGCGGCGGGACTTGCCCGCGACCGAAATCCGATCGGCGATGACACCGGCCCCGAGACACCACTGGAGTCGCCATGAAGGGTTATCTGCAAGACATCGAGGCCATCGCCACAGCGAGCCAGGATTTCCGAAGAGTTCTGTACACGGCGAAATACTGCCAACTCGTGGTCATGTCACTGAAGCCCCAAGAGGACATCGGTGCCGAGGTCCACAAGCTCGACCAGTTTTTCCGGGTCGAGCAGGGGCGCGGCGAAGCGGTGCTCGACGGCGTTCGGACACGCATTCAGGCCGGGCATGCAGTGGTCGTTCCAGCCGGGGCTCGGCACAACATCATCAACACCGGGACCGAGCCGCTGAAGCTCTACACGATCTACGCACCGCCCAACCACCGCGATGGCGTGGTTCATCACACCAAGGCAGACGCAGAAGCCGAAACCGAGCACTTTGACGGCAAGACATCGGAATGAAGCTGAAGAACTCGACGGACCGCCACGGGTCGGTTTCGGTCGGCCTGCACTGGCTGACCCTCGCCGTCCTGCTTGGTGTCTACGCCTGCATCGATTTGACCGACCTGTACCTCAAGGGAAGCGATACCCGGGAGTCGCTCAAGCGCTGGCACCTCATGCTCGGGCTGACCGTGCTGGCGCTCGTGGCGTGGCGCCTTCTGAGTCCGATCCCGGCGGTGACGCCGCCCGTGCCACGCTGGCAACAGCGGCTGGCCAGCGGTATTCACATCACCCTTTATGCGCTGATGATCGTCATGCCGTTCCTTGGCTGGCTGATCCTGAGCGCGTCTGGCAAGCCCGTTCCCTTCTTCGGCAGCCAATTGCCTGCATTGCTGGCAGCGAACGAGTCCCTCGCCGCCGAGTTGAAGGCGGTCCACGAGATCCTCGGCACGGTCGGCTACTTCCTGATCGGCGCTCATGCGATGGCTGCACTGTTCCACCACTTCGTCACCCGGGACAACACCCTGGTGAGAATTCTTCCGGGTCGGCCGTAGGACAAAGGAGTTGGCGGCCTTCAGGCCGTTCCTGCGCCTGGATGACCCAGACCGAGGCCTTGCGCAACCAGCGTGTCGACGCGATTCTCCTCGGCCGGCTCGCGGTATTCGACCCGATCAAGGCAACGACCGCCGATGCGCGGACCTCATTGCGCGCGCCAGGCCGGCGGCTGGACTGACCCCGCTGGCCGCGGCGGTCCAGCGACACATGGGTATCGACCGGGAGGTGATGGGCACGGCCGCCCCGGTCCGACAGGCTTGCGCCGAGCGGGGCGGTCAATCCCTTGGGGCGGCAAGCGACCGAAGTCGATGGCGCACTGTAGAAAAGCCCCCGCCTGCTGCCCATAGTCGCCCGGCCCGGCTGCCTGTAGGACGGCGCAGCAGACCGGGGTCGGCTTGTCAGCCGGCGCTGGCGACCTCGGGCTGGGTCGCTGCCGCCAGCCGCGCCGCTTCGGAATCCAGCAGCGGAATCAGAACGCAGACTTCGCCGGTCAGGCCGGTCCATTCCAGCGCCTCGCCGGGCCACAACAGCACGGCACCGCTCGGCGCCGAGGCGGTCAACGAGGGCAGCGTGCCGCCCCGGGCCAGGATGAAGCGCAGGGTGCGGCCGTCGCGCCGCAGCGTGATTTCGGCGCGGCGCCAATGCGAGGGCAGGCAGGGCGTGAAGCTCAGTTTCCGGGCGCCGACCTGCAGGCCGAAGATCGATTCGACCGCGGCGCGGTGCAGCCAGGCTGCCGCCCCGGTGTACCAGCTCCAGCCGCCGCGCCCCACATAGGGTGGCTGGCTGTAGACGTCGCCGGCCATCGCATAGGGTTCGATGCCGTAGACCGCGCCCTGGGCGGGATGCTGGGCGCGGTGAGCCGGGCTGAGCCAGGTGAAGGAGCGGTAGGCCAGGTCGCCGGCGTTTGCAGCGCCGGCCTCGGCCGGCATCCTGGCCTGCGCCATCAGGGCCCAGACCGCGGCGTGCGAATACTGGCCGCCGTTCTCGCGCACCCCCGGCGGGTAGGCCTGGATGTAGCCGGCGCTGGGCTGGGCCATCTCCAGCGGCGGGTCGAGCAGGCGGATCAGGCCGGCGTCCCGGTCCACCAGACGCTCTTCGACCGAGGCCATCGCGATGCGCTGCAGCGCGGGTGGCGCCACGCCAGACAGCACGGCCCACGATTGCGCGATCAGGTCGATGCTGGCCTCCGGGTTGAGGTGCGAGCCCAGCGCCTGGCCATCGTCGAAGAAGGCGCGCTTGAACCATCGCCCGTCCCAGCCCACGCCCACCAGCGCCGCCTGCCAGCCCAGAGCGGCCTGCTCCCAGCGCTGCGCGCGCGGGGCTTCGCCACGGGCCTGGGCCAGCGGGGCGAAGTCGGCCACCAGTCGGCACAGAAACCAGGCCAGCCAGACCGATTCGCCGCGCCCCTGATGGCCGACGCGGTTCATGCCGTCGTTCCAGTCGCCGGTGCCCATCAGCGGCAGGCCATGCACACCCACGGGCAGGCTGTGGTCGATGGCGCGCGCCGCATGCTCGTAGACGCTGGCGTCCTGCGCGCTGACTTCGGGCGTGTTGTACAAATCCTCGGCGCCAGCGGGGACGGCCGGGCTGGCGATGAACGGCACCCGCTCGTCGAGCAGGTCGGCATCGCCGGTGGCGCGCAGGTAATGGGCGACGGCATGGCCCAGCCACAGCAGGTCGTCGGAAAAATGGGTGCGCACGCCAGCGCCACTGGGTGAGTGCCACCAGTGCTGCACATCGCCCTCGACAAACTGGCGTGAGGCACAGAGCAGGATCTGCGCGCGCAGCATCCCGGGCGCGGCCCAGGCCAGCGCCATCGTGTCTTGCAGTTGGTCCCGGAAGCCGGTAGCGCCGCCGGCCTGGTAGAAGCCGGCCTTGGCCCACAGCCGGCACGACACGGTCTGGTAGAGCAGCCAGCGGTTGACCATCACGTCGAACAGCGGGTCAGGGGTGGCCACGCTGGTCGCGCCCAGCAGCCGGTCCCAGGTTTCGCCCACCTGGTCCTGGCGCCTGGCGGCGCTCACGCTGGCGGCCTCGGCGGCGAGTTGCCGGGCGGCGTCGGGCGTGGCGCCAAACCCAAGCAGGAACACCCGCTCCAGCGCCTGGCCGGGAGCCAGCGTCAGCCGGGTGGCCAGCGCGGCGCAGGGGTCGAGCCCGCCGCCGCTGCGTTGTCCGAAATGGTCGGGCAGCACCAGGCGGCCGCGGGCGTCGAAAACCTCGCGCCGGTCGCAGGTCCAGTCCTCGGCCGCCGCAGCCGTTGCCGCCGACTGGCCGATCTCGGTCTGCAGGGTCAGTGCCAGAAACGCCGTGCCGTCACCAAAGCCGGCCGAGCGTTCACGCTGCGTGCCGAGCAGGGCGATCAGCTTCTGCCCGCGCGGCCCGCCGGCGGACGCCGGGTTCAAGCCCGTGTCGGGCAGGCGTTGGCGGTAGACGGCGCTGTGCACCGTGTTGCGGTCGCTGCGTTGGGATCCCATCATCCATTCGGCCAGCCCGATCAGGCGCAGGTGCAGGCTGCGCGGGCCGTGGTTGAGCAGGCGGATGCGCACCTGCTTGACCGCTGCGTCCGGGTCCACGCACCAGGTGGCGGTGACGTCGACGTCGCCGCGGCGGTGGCTGATGCGGCTGTGTCCCTGGCCATGCACCACCTGGTAGGTGACATGGTCGTCGCCCAGCGCGCCCGGTGCCAGGTTCCACAGTTGCAGCGACTTCAGGTCCTGCAGCAGGAACCACTCCGAAGGCGGATCGGCCACCGGGTCGTTCGACCAGGCGGTGAGCTGGTTCAGGCGGCTGTTGCCGGCCCAGGTGCAGCCGCCGCCAGCTTCAGAGAGCTGGCAGCCAAAGCCCGGATTGGCCAGTACGTTGATCCAGGGCCTGGTCGGGCGCAGGGTGGCGCCGACGTCGAAACGGAAATCGCCCGAGCCGGGCGCGAAGCTGCCCACCGAGGCCTGCACCGCGGCAGGCCTGCCGCCGGCCAGGTCACCGGCCATCGCCAACTCGGACGTCGAGACCTGCTGCCGGTCCTCGAGCGCCTGCTCATGCAGGGCGCTCCAGGCCTGGACATGGTGCAGCAGGGGTCGGCCGTCGGCCTCGAAGCGCACCCGGGCCAGGGCCTGCAGCGTGCTCAACTCGTCGGCCGACAACTCACCGGCGCGCAGCAGGTGGAAGCCGTTGGCGGCGCGGCCGGGGTTGGCGTGTGACGCACCCGGAGGTGCACCGGATTCGGCCTCACGCTCGGCGGCGCTGTCGGCCAGGTGGCGATCCCGCAGTTCGGTGAGCTCGCGCTGCAAAGCCATCAGGTAGGACGCCGGTTCGGCATTGACCACCACCAGGTCGCAGGCGATTCCGCCCCAGGACCACAGCCGCAGCGCCTGCGCCAGCGAGCGCAGCAGGCCCAGGCCCTGCAGCGCGCCGACATGCACCAGCAGCAGCGAGCGGTCGCCCGAGATGCCGAAGCGCCACAGCAATCGCCGGTCGCACAGGACGCCGGCAACGTCGCCCACCTGGGGCCGGGTCAGGCTCAGCACCAGCGCGGTGGCCAGGGTCTGGATCGCGGCAAAGTTCTCGGTGCTGATGCGCAGCGCACGCAGGCGGATGCCGCTGAGCGTGGCCGACATCAGCGAGGCCCGCTGCACCGGGCCGGCTTGGCGGTACTTGTCGATCACCGCGATCAGGGTGTCCGGGTTGTCGGACGCGGCGGTGGCAAAGGTCAGCCTGGCCTTGCCCTGCGGCGCGATGCGCAGCCGAACGGCCAGCGCGCAGACCGGATCCAGGCCGGTGATCAGCGTGAAGCTGCCGTCGGACGAGGCCTGCAGCGGGTCCTCGGGCGGCCGGTCCAGCGCGGCCAGCGGCTGGTTGGCGGCCCGGTTGCGCCCCAGCCAGCGTTGGCGGTCGGTCTGGATGCGCAAGCCCACCACCTGGGGATCGGTGTCGGTCAGGAAATGCGCCGCCCGCAGCCCGGGCTCGCTGGGCAGCCGGGGCGTGCGCTCGAACACCAGCGCCTGGTGGGCGGGCTGCCAGGACGCGCGCACGAACAGGTTCATGAACGCCGGATGGGCCTCGTCGGCGCGCGGGTCGGACAGCGTGACCTCGAAGGCCGAGATCAATTCGATGTCGAGTGTCTCGTCACCCAGGTTGCGCAATTCGACCTGGCGGAACTCGATGTCGTCCTCGGGGCTGACCCAGACCGTGGTGTGGGCCTGCACGCCGGGCCAGGCGGCGTTGAAACACACGCGGTCGGCATGGAACAGGCTCTGGTACTGGGCTTGCGGGTCGGGCGCCGGGTGCTGGGTGATCGACGCTGGCAGGCGCTGCGCGCCCTCGCCGTCGGTCCAGCGCAGGTAGAAGAAACTGCCCAGCGCGTCGCGCAGCGCGTCATCGCGCCAGCGCGTGATGCCGGTGGCGCCCCAGCGGCTCCAGCCGGCGCCGTTGGCGCGCAGCGAGACGCTGTAGCGGCCGTTGCCCAGCAGGTGGGTGGGTGCCAGGGCGGTCGCGCCGGGCAGCACTTCACGCAGCAGACCCGGTCGACGCCTCGCCAGGGTCTGCTGCGGTTCGGCCGTGGGCGTCGTGCACAGCGTGGCTACCTCGCGCGGCGCGCGCTCATGCAGCAGCGAGGCTACGGCAGCGATCTGCGGGTTCGCCATGCCCCAGCGCTGCGCCGGCCCGTCCAGCAGCAGGTTGGCCAGCGCCACCAGGCTCATGCCCTGGTGGTGCGACATGTAGGTGCCTACCGGCGCGAAGGCCTCATCACCGGCCTGGCGGCCAGGGGTGAAGTCGAGCGCTTCGATGAAACCGTAGCGTCCGCGCGCGGCCAGCGTCTCCAGTGCGGCCAGGTTGAGGCAGGCGCGGTGCGGCGCGATCTGCAGCGCCAGCGCACTGGCATAGGGGGCGATCACCAGTTCGTTGGGCGGCGTGCGGCGCAGCGCCAGCCGGGGCACGCCCTGCGGCGCGTACTGGTAGGCCAGGGTGTGGTCGCGACCGGCATAGGCCGATTCCGAGATGCCCCAGGGCAGTTGGCGCACCCGGGTGTAGGCGATCTGCTCGCGCAGCGCAGCGTGGCAGGCCTCGCTCAGCACGCTGTCGGGGGGTTCGGCCAGCACCAGGCCGGGCATCAGGTACTCGAACATCGACCCCGACCAGCTGCGCAGGCCGGCCAGTTCGCCGACGGCGAAGAACGGCCGCCCCAGCGAGGCCCAGTGGCTGACCGGCACGTCGCCCTTGGCGATCGCCAGCAAGCTGGTCAAGCGAGATTCCGAGGCCAGCAGGTCGTAGAAACCGGCATCGAGCTGCTGTTCGGCAACACGCCAGCCGATGTGGAACAGATGGCGCTTGCGGTGGTAGAGGAACCGGAAATCGGCCTCGTCGGCCAGCGTCTCGCAGCGCCGCGCCAGGGCCAGCAGCTTTCTCCTGGCAGCGTGGGCCTGCGACACGCCGTCGGCCAGCACCCGGTAGCGGGCCAGTGCGTCGAGCCCGACCGAGCGCCGCGTCGCGCGCAGATCGGACAGGCACCAGCGCAAATTGTGGCGATCGGCCGCAGCGCCGCGGTAGCGCAGCGCCAGCCAAGGCGCCAGCCTGGCCTGACCGGCGCGCAAGGCGCGCTCGCCGGCGGCCGGATCGTGCGGCGCGGGAGCCAAGGCCAGGCAGGCCTGCGCCACCGCCAGCAGATGGCCGCAGAGGTTGCCGCTGTCCACGGTCGACACGTACATCGGCAGCAGTGGCGCGCCGGTCTGGGTGTCGTACCAGTTCAGGAAGTGGCCGCGGTGCCGGGCCAGGCGGTCCAGCGTGGCCAGCGTGGCTTCGAGCCGCGCCATCAAGTCCTCGGTGCCTATCCAGCCGAATTCACGCGCGCAGGCCGCGCTCAACAGGTACAGACCGATGTTGGTGGGCGAAGTGCGGTGCGCCACCATGTCGTGCGGCAGCACCTGCAGGTTGTCGGGCGGCAGGTGCAGATCGTCAGCCACCACACAGCGCTCGAAGAAGCGCCAGGTGTCGCGGGCGATGCCCTCGAGCCGGGCCTGGTCGGCCGGCGGCAAGGCCGCGTCCTTGCGCGCCGGCCGCGGACGGCTGACCCACCAGGTGCCCACTGGCGCGCTGGCCCACAACAGGCACAGCGCACCCGCCAGCCAGGGCGTGGGCGTGGCCGCAGCCAGCAAGGCAGCCAGCAGCGCGGCCGCGGCCAGCGGCGTGCGCCAGTGCTGGCGCAGCACGGCCTCCAGGCCGTTGCGGGCCTGGCCTTGCGCAGTGGCGGCAGTGGTCCACTGCAGCAGGTGGCGGCGGCTGACACCCATGCGCCAGAGCGTGCGCACGATGGCGTCGGTATTCATCGCCGCCTGCGCCAGCAACTGCTGCAGGCTCCACAGCCCGCTGCTCAGCGCCCGGCCCAGATCAGCCAGCGCCAGGTGGTAGAAATGCTGCTTGGCGAGGTCGTCGCGGCTCGGAGACAGGCCGGCCACCGCGCCCATCAGCGGGCCGATCGAAAAGGCCGCCAGCACCAGCAGCAGCGCGGCGGCGGGCGAGAACGCCTGCCCTGCCAGCGCCCAGGCCAGCAGCGCCACGGACATCGGCGCCACCAGCGAGCGGCGCAGGTTGTCGAGCAGCTTCCAGCGGTTGATGGTGCGCAGGCCATAGCGCCGCGACTGCAGCAGCAGCGGCAGCAGTTGCCAGTCACCGCGGGTCCAGCGGTGCAGGCGCGAGGCGGCCACGTCGGCATGGAAAGGCGCCTCCTCGATCACCGTGATGTCGGTGACGGCGGCGCAGCGCGCGATCGAGCCCTCCAGCAGGTCGTGGCTAAGCACCTGGCCTTCGGGCAAGCGACCGGCCAGCACCGCATGCATCGCGCTGACGTGGAGCAGGCCCTTGCCCGAGAAGCTGCCCTCGCCGAACAAATCCTGGTAGACCTCGGAAGTGGCGGCGCTGTAGGGGTCGATGCCGCACTGGCCGGCGAACAGCCAGTGATAGCGCGTGAAGTCCTTCAGCGCGGGCAGCGGCGTGACGACCCGGGGCTGCAGGATGCCGTAGCCCCGGGCCACGAAACGGCCTGTGGGGTCGATCTCGGGCTGGTTGTTCGGATGCGCGGCCACGGCCACCAGTTCGCGCAGCCGGCCGGGCGGCAGCTGGGTATCGCTGTCGAGCGTGACGACGTAGCGCGTGGCGGGGCTGCAATGCGAGGCTTGCCCCAGCGCCAGGAAGGCCGCGCTGTGCTCGGGCGTCGGGTCGGCCAGCAAGGCCAGCAACTGCTCGAGCTTGCCACGCTTGCGCTCCCAGCCGATCCAGCGCTGCTCGCTGGGGCTGAAACGGCGGGCGCGGTGCAGCACGATGAAGCGCGGCGCGGCGCCGGCCTCGACCAGGCTGCGCGGGTGCCGGGCGTTGAGCGCGGCGATCTGCTCGCAGGCGCCGGCGAGCAGGGCGGCGTCGCTCAGCGTGGTCTCGGTGCTGGCGTCGGCCCAGTCGGTGAGCAGGGCGAACTGGGCCTCGCGCTCGGGGTTGGCCAGGTAGTGCAGATGCAGGCGGCGCACCAGCGCCGCGGTGGCGCCGGCATCGCCCAGCATGCCCGGGATCACCACCATCACCCGGTGCCCCGGCGGGATGCCTTCGGCCAGCGCCAGGCGCGGCAGGTGCCGGGGTCTGGCCGATTCACTGACCAGTCGGTTGATCACCGCCACCACCGCTTCCGAGGCTGGCCAGAGCAGCAGCAGCGCGCCAAACCAGAGCGCCGGTCCGAGAGGCCCGGCCTGTTGCGGCATCAGCCACGCCATCAGCCCCAAGGTGCTCGCGACCAAGGCGCCCAGGTAGGCCGGCAAGGCCAGCTGATGCGCCAGGGCCAGGGCGCGCGAGACTGCGGTCTCGCGCAGCCCCAGAGCCTGCACCAGCACTGGCCGGCCGGCGCCGTTCAGCCAATGGCCGGCCAACGCGCAGGCGCCGTCGGTGTCGGGCGGGCAGCGCATCAGGTCCAGCAGCTTCTGCGCCACCGCCACCTCGCTGTGCTCGCTGCGCAAGGCCAGGCGCTCGATCGCATGCAGGGTCTGGTCGCGCGTGCCAGCGGCCTCCCCGGCAAACAGCCTCGAGCTCAGCATCAAGCGCATCAGCGTGCTGCTGCTGGCCACGATCTCGGGCCAGTCGGCGTCGCCGATCTCGCGCAGCGAGGTCACGGCGTTGCTCACGCTCAGGTTGTCGGCGGCCTGGTCGGCGTTTTGCTGGGCTTGCATCGCCGCCAGGTCGGGCAGCGCCTGCGCCAGCCATTCGCGCTGCTGCGCCGAGGCCTGGGTGCCGGCGCCGGGGCCACGGTCCTGCAGGCGCTGCGCCATCTGACCCAGAAACACCCGGCTCACGCCGCGCCGGTTCATCCCGGCCAGCAACTCGTCGAGCAGCGGCGGCGGGTAACGCTCGATGTGGTCGCAGCACAGGTTCGCGGCCTCGCGCGCCGCCTTGTGGGTGGCCACGCGCTCGGCCAGCCGGCGCAGGTTCTCGATCAACACCACGCGCAGCGTGGTTGGCAAGGCCCACATCTCGCCCAGCGTGAGCTCGCGGGTCTCCTGGTAGGCGCAGAGGAACTGCACCAGCAAGGCCTCGTCGAAGTTGCCGTCGCTGTGCGCCACGAAGGCCCAGGCCAGGCCGTAGATCCGCGGCAGGCCGTCCAGCGGCTTGTCCAGCAGGACCGGCAAGGCCTGGAAATAGCGCCGTGGCAGGCCTTCACGCACCTGCTCGATCTGGGCTTCGATGAGGTGGAAGTTGTCGAGCAGCCATTCGGCCGCCGGGCTGATGTCGTAGCCGGTGGCGGCCTGACCGCCAATGTAGGCATGAGCCTGGCGCAGCGCCGCAATGTTGCTCTGCAGGCGCGGGAAGAAGGTGGCCGAGTGCGACCTCAGCCGGGCGGCGCGGTGCGTCTCACCCAGGCTGCGGCCATGCTGTGCAAAGCGCAGCGGGCCGAAGATCTCGGCCCGTATAGGCGGCTCGGCCGCGCCCCGGCTGCCGTCGAGGATCTCGCTCAAGGCCCGGGGGGCCTCCGGCATCAGGCGCATGAGCAAGGCCTGTCCCATGAGCTCAGGCCGCCAGCGAGGCGACCGCGAACAGCAGCGCGATGCCGACCAGCGTGGTCACGAAGCGCGCCGCCAGCAAGCCATGCGTGGCCTCGGCCAGGCAATGCAGCGAGAACAGGCGGCCGCGCTGGCCCTGGCACAGGTTCAGGTGCTCGGCCAGGGACGACAGTTCCCTGGCCGAGTTGTCGGTGTTGTGGCCGAAGGACGAGGTGCTCCAGGTGGGCGGGGCGAAAAAATGAGGCGTCATCGGAGGCTCCGCCGGCACGGCCCAGGGGCTGTCCGGCTGCGGGGTTGGAAATACCCGGGGCACCATGCCCTCGGGCTTGCATCTGGCCGTCGCGGGGCGAGGTCCCGGCGGGCCGATCAGACGCAGCGTCCGGCACCTGTCTCGCACTGGGGCATAGACGCTGCAGCGCGCATCCGTCTCGATACCGTGGCGGCATGCGCTTGCCAGTCCGACCTGGTGAAGTGATGGTAGGAAGCGCAGAAGGCCGGGTCTGTCGGACGTTCCGCAAGCGCCTGTAGGACAGGGGCTTGATCCATGAAGGCGCGCAGGAATCGACGTGAAGCGCCGTGCTCGAGGCCACTCTGCGTGTATTCGCAGCCGAACCGGGGCCGCGGCAAGGCTGAGACGGCGACTTGTCGGCGCTGCGTACGCTGGGCAACAGCCGCCCCGCGCGGCCGGGCGCAGACTGCCGGAACGGATGGCGATGGCAGGGGCCATCGGCGCGCCCCGGGCTCAAACGTTGCCGCCCTTGGCGTCCACCGCCTGAACGGAGCGCCGGATGGCCGTTGTCGGGAACCACCTGATCGAAAGGCTGCCCGAGCTCGGCCGGCAGCATCTGCCGGGGCAATGCGCGAGCGTGTCGCTGGTGTCGGGGTCGGCGCTGTTCGAGCGTGGCCAGGCCACCGCCCATGCCTACCTCTTGAAGATCGGCTTTGTCTCGCTGCTGATGCAGATCGATCACCACCCAGGCCTGGAGATTGGCATGATAGGCCGCGAAGGCATGCTGGGCGCGCAGCTGGCGCTGGGTAGGACAGACAACCCGCTGCCTGCGCTGGTGCGGGGCTCTGGCCTGGCCTGGCGCGTCAGCGCGGCGGTGCTGACCGCCGAACTGGCACGCAGTGCCGCACTCAGGCAAAACCCGCATGGATTCATCCAGCAGCGACTGGGCCAGCTCGCCGGGTCGGTGGCCTGCCAGCGTTTCCACATGATCGGCCCCAGGTTGGCGCGCTGGCTGCTGATGAACCAGCACCATGCCGAAGCGGCCAGCCTTCACATCACGCACGAATTGCTGGTTTCCCTGCTCGGGGTGCGCCGGGTCGGCGTGACCACCGCGGCAGGCGCTTTGCAGTGACAGGGCCTGATCCGGTACCGTCGCGGCGAAGTCACGGTGTGCAACCGCGCCGGCCTGGAAGCCGCGGCCTGCAGCTGTTATGCGGCCGACCGGCAGGCGAGTGCCGGCAGGCCGGGCTGAGCCGGTGGTGGCACGCCTTTGCCGGCCTGCAGAGCAGCCCCCTAGCTGCTGCAGGCCGGAGAGGTCGATCCGGGCTTGGGCTACGCCGAGCCGGGCGACGCCGAGGCGGCCCGGCGTGGCGCAGCCCGCCACCAGTGCCGCATCCGACAGGCCCGCCGCGCCCCTGCGCGGCGCCAGCAAGCCATGATCTGCCCGCACCGCACCGAGGTTCGGCAGCTTCGGGTCCATCGCTGCCCAGTGCGACGCCTTGTGGGGTGCGCAGACCGCAGGCAACCTGCACTCCTGAAGGCGGCTGCGCGGCGCAGGTCGCCAAGCAGGCCCATGCCAGCGGCAACACGCCGGGCAGCGTGACGGCCCGGGCAGTTCGACGCCTGGGTTGACCCACGCCGCATGCTGGGGCCGTGGGTGACCTGATGCGCCGCAACGCAAGGCGACCTGGCCGGCGCCCGCGCAAAGCGCGGCCGAGTATTGCCGCCGCATGTTGGGCACCGCACGGTCGGCAGCAAGGGGCGGCGCTACGCTGGCTTGCATAGGCTTCGACCCTGTCCGGCCGGCCCGGCAGGCAGCAGCAGCGGCCGCGGCCGCACCCGACATCCAACCCCAGAAGGAGATTTCAATGAAACAGGTCTTGTGGACTCCGGCGCTGATCGCCGCGCTTAGCCTGGTCGCCTGCGACAAGCCGACCGTCGTCAACGTGCCGGCCCCGGTGGCGGCGCCCGGACCGGCCGGTGCCACTGGCGCCAGGGGTGCGACCGGCGACACCGGCATGGACGGTGCCAAGGGCTCGACCGGCGCCACAGGCAACGGCACGACGGTGATCGTGGTGCCACCGGCCGCATCGGCGCCGCGTGACTGATCCCATCACCAACGCCTCAATTCCTGGAGAGCCTCATGAGCCTAGCCACCATTCTGTTAATCGTTCTTGTATTGATGATGATAGGCGCCATTCCAGCCTGGCCGCACAGCAGCGCCTGGGGCTATGGCCCCAGCGGCGGCTTGGGCCTGGTCATCGTCATCGTGCTCGTGCTGCTGCTGACGGGACGACTCTGAGTCGTTCGCGGCGGATGCGGGCACCCGCTTCAGCGCGCAAACGGCGCTGCCCGCAGCGTGACAGTAGCGGCTGCCCATGGTCAACACCGCCCCCGCCCGGGGCTGGCGTGACAAACTGGGCGACGACCGGGTGCCCTACCGCCTCAGCCCCTTGCAAGGCAGCGGCTTCTGCCGTGGGCCGTTCGGTTGCATAGACGGCCATGCCGACCCGCAACGCCATGCCCGGCCCAGGCAGCGCCGCAAAGTCCTGGCCAGCCACGCTGAGGCACCGCTTCAAGCCGGCGCGCTGGTCGCCGCCGCGGCGCTCGCGCCAGTGGCTGGCTGGCGTGCTGCTGGTGGCCACCGGCTTCGCCGGCTGCGCCGGTTGCACCGGCCTGCCCATCTTCGTGCCCGACCTGGCCATCCCGCAAGGCCAGTCGCCGCAGTTGCAGGGCGCGCATGGCCCACTGAGCGCGGCACAGAGCCAGGCTGTGCTGAGCCGACTGGCCGCGCGGGGCCAACCGACCGACATCTTCGAGCGCCACCTCGTGCTCGAGGAGACGATCATCGGCAGTCCGCTGACCACCGGCAACCAGGTTCTGTTGCTGCAGAACGGCCCGGCCACCTACCGCGCAATGCTGGCGGCGATCGCCAGCGCCCGAGACCACATCCACATGGAGACCTACATCCTGGAGGACGACGAGGTCGGCCAGCAATTCGCCCAAGCGCTGATCGCCAAACAGAGCGAGGGCGTGCAGGTCAATCTGATGCACGACAGCGTGGGCTGTATCGGCACCTCT
This sequence comes from Burkholderiales bacterium, assembly GCA_947453625.1. Lineage (GTDB taxonomy): Bacteria > Pseudomonadota > Gammaproteobacteria > Burkholderiales > Burkholderiaceae_C > Pseudaquabacterium. The sequence continues at coordinate 5,733 of CANGHK010000058.1, read as the reverse complement.
CCGGCCTTCTTCAAGCGGCTGACCGACAGCGGCGTGCAGGTGCTCGAGTTCAACCCGGTCAACCCGCTGGCCGCACGCGCCGACTGGGCCTTGAACCAGCGCGACCATCGCAAGTTGCTGATCGTCGATGGCCGCACCGCGTTCCTGGGCGGCATCAACATCAGCAGCGTGTACTCGGGCGGATCGGCGCGGCGCGGCGCTCCGGCCCGCCCGGCGGGTCCGTCCTGGCGCGACACCGACCTGCAACTCAGCGGCCCGGTGGTGGCCGATTTCCAGAAGCTGTTCCTCGCCGCCTGGGCCCAGCAGAAGGGCCCGCCGCTGGCACCCAGGGCCTGGTTCCCGGCGGCCGAGAACGCCGGCCGGCAGGTGGTGCGCGCGATCGGCAGCTCACCGGAAGAGCCGTTCAGCCTGATCTACGTCACCCTGCTGTCGGCCATCAACAGCGCCGAGACCAGCGTTCACCTGACCAACGCCTACTTTGCACCCGACCCGCAACTGCTGGCCGCGCTGTCGGCGGCGGCGCGGCGCGGCGTTGAAGTGACCCTGATCCTGCCGTCCCAGACCGACTCATGGCTGGTATTCCACGTCGGCCGGGGTTACTACGAAGAACTGCTGCGCGCCGGCGTGCACATCTTCGAACGCCGCGACGTGATCCTGCACGCCAAGACCGCGCTGATCGACGGCGTATGGGCCACGGTGGGGTCGACCAACCTCGACTGGCGCAGTTTTCTGCACAACCATGAGCTCAACGCGGTGGTGCTGGGCGCCGAGTTTGGCGGCCAGGTGCAAGCCATGTTCGACCGCGATCTGGCGGCATCCGACCCGGTGCGGCTGGCGGCCTGGGGAAGACGGGGCATCGTGCTTCGCAGCAAGGAGTTGCTGGCGCGGATCTGGGCTTACTGGCTCTGACGCCCGCGGCCGGCTTCGTGTCCGTCGTCTCGGGCGGGGCCACGCGTGGGCAACGACAGCAGCGTAGTCCAGGTGCCGAGCGGGGCCTGGCGGACCATCTGGCTGATGAGTTGCGGCAGCAGGCCTGCCAGCAGCGCCGGGGTGAGTGCCGGTCTGCAGGCCCAGCGCCAGGGCCGGCTCCAGGCCAGCAACGAGCCCGCCAGCGCCGAACCCAGCACCAGACCGATCGGATGCCTTTGCGCCAACGGCTGCACCAGGACCTGGGCAGCGTCAGTGGCCAGTTGCGCGGCCAAGCGCAGCGGATGCCGGGACCACCAGGCACCCAAGGCCTCGACCAGCAACTTGGCAACGGGCAGGCTGGCCAGCCGGTCCAGCCAGGCTGGAAGCCTCGGCCCGGCATCAGCCGCCGACGCTGGCGACGCGCACCAGGCGCCGCCCTGCGCCGGCGGGCCCGCGTCGAGCAGGGCCAGACGCAGTTGCTCGCGCGACGAGACGAGGCGGTCGACGGCCACCGCCGCTGCGGCGCGCGCCATCAAGGTCCGACCGCCTCACGCAACATGCGTAGATCGGCCTGCAACTGCTCGCGCAGCCGGACGAAAGCCGCCCGACCAACGGTCTTGCGGGCTGCGCCCAGACAAGCCAGTCCGGCGATCAGGGGAAGCGAGGGCACCGCGATCAGGACCCAGGGCACGCGCGCAGCGGCCTCGGGCAGCAACGCCCACATCAGCAACGCCACGCCGGCCATTGCCATGGCCAGGGTCAGGCCGCACAAAGCCACTGCGGTGAGCAGCAGCCGCCGTTGCCAGCCCGCGCTGGCCTCGCCAAGTTCGGCAGCTGCCAGCGCCGCGTAGGCCTCGGCATGGGCGGCGAGCAGCAGCGGGCGGGTGGCCACCAGGGCCAGCAGGCTATGGATCACGGCGCGGCGGCTCGCCTGAGGGCTCAGCGGCGGTTGGGACCGCGACTGAACAGGCCGATCAAGGCCATCAGGGCGGCACCGGTGGCCGCGGCGATAAACACCGCGCGCAGCGGCTCGTCGCGGATGTAGCCCACGCTGCGGTCGGAGGCGTGGCGTGCGCTGTCTCGGAGCTGGTTCGAGCCCTCACGCAGGGCGTCCGTCGCACGGTGCATCGCCGCGCTGGCTTGGTGGGTGGCGCGGCTGAGCGCAGGCGTGGTCTCGTCGCGAAAGTCCTGCACCGTCTCGGACAGGCTGTTGAGCGCGTCATTGACGAGGCCCTGGGTGGACTTGATCGCATCCTGGGCGCTGTTCGAGACCTGTTCGGCCAGCGGGTTGCCTGAATTGACAGACTTGTTTGAGAACATGGTGGTTCCTTTCGAGTGGCAAAAATGGTGCGGAAGATGCAGTGCAGCCAGGGCGAGTTCAGCGCTGACGGACCAGGCCGAACAGGAAGCTGGCCACCGCGAGAACGGCGAAGACCAGGAACAGCACCTTGCCGATGCCCACCGCGCTGGCGGCGATGCCGCCGAAGCCGAACAAGGCGGCGACCAAGGCGATGATGAAAAAAACGACGGCGTAGTGCAGCATGGTGGACTCCTTGTAGTGCGATGCCGCTGCGCCCGACCGGCGCAAGTCTTTGGCGCAGGATGGGGCCGCGGTGAGTCCAGTGTGATGCCGCTCGCTCGCGGCTGCGATAGGCGGGGTTGGCGCTGTGTCGTCGGACCGGTCAGCGCCTGCGGGTAGGACAGCGCCGACAAGGCGCGGTCGGCCCCGCGATCCCCCTCGCCAATCGGTCAGGCCGGGCGCGGTTTGGGCTTTGGCAGCGAGACCTCGATCCGCGTGCTTTGCCCCGGCGCGGAAACCAACCGCAGCGTGCCGCCTTCGGCCTCGATCCGGTAGCGCATGCCCCGCAGCCCGAAATTCGAGCCGCCCTGGCGCCGGGTGTCGAAACCCACGCCATCGTCACGCACCGAGACCTCGTCGCGCTCGCCCTGCAGTGCCAAGCTGATCCCCACCTGGTGGGCTTGGGCGTACTTGGTGAAGTTGGCGATCGCCTCCTGCACCAGACGGCAGACCACCCGCACGGTCTTGGTTTCCAGCGCCACCGGCGTCAGCCCGCAGGACACCGCCATGCCCGATCGCTCGGTGAACTCGCTGGCCAGGATCTCCAGCGTCGGCACCGGGCCCAGGTTGCTCAGCGTCGAGGGCCGCAGGTCCACGATGAGGCTCCGGCCGAGCGCGATGCGGCTGTCGAGCGTGCCCGCCAGGTTGGCCAGACGCTCCAGCGCATCGGGTGCGGTGGCGGTATGAACCCTTGTTGACAAAGATCATCTCCGCTACCTCGATACAGGCCAGCGGAAAGACAAAGGGACTGCGATTGACAGCGGAGACGACATCCATGCTCCAGGCCTTACGCAAAACCATGGGATCATCGCGGTCAGAAAGTTGGTAATCACCATGATCCGCATTGCAATCGTTGATGACCACGCCATGGTTCGGGCCGGCTTGCGCCAGTTCTTCGCCGACCAGGTCGATTTTCAGGTAGTGGCCGAGGCCGGCACAGGGCGCGAGGCGATCGACATCGTTCGCAAGGGCAATGTCGACGTCATCGTGATGGACATCGCGATGCCCGACCAGAACGGGGTCGACGCGCTGGCGGCGATCAAGGCGCGCGCGCCCGATCTGCCGGTGCTGATCCTCAGCGGCTTCCCGGAAGCGCATTACGCCACCACGCTGCTGCGCCAGGGTGCGGCCGGCTACCTCAACAAGGACTGCGATCCCGAGGACATCATCAAGGCGATCCGCACCGTCTACCGGGGCCGCAAGTACATCACCGCGCTGGTGGCCGAACAGTTGGCCGAGGGACTGAGCCGGGGCGACGACAAGCCGCTGCACGAGCACTTGTCCGAACGCGAGTTGCAGGTCTTTCTGCGGCTGGCCAAGGGCGAGACCATCGGCCACCTGGCCGACAGCTTGTCGTTGTCGGTCAAGACCGTCAGCACCTACCGCACCCGGGTGATGGAGAAGATGCAACTCGCCTCCAACAGCGACCTGACCTACTACGCGCTGAAGAACGGCTTGATCCAGTAGTCGGCCCGGTTGGACTTGTCGGGCATGTCCGGCGCTGACGGCAGCGTACGCCTCAGCCCGCCCGCTCATGGGGATCGCTGGCGTCGAGGCCGGTTGACGCGGTGTTGAGTGCGGCGCAGTAAGCGATCAGCTCATCGATGTCGTGTGACTTGTCGAACACCCGGTCGGCGCCCAGTTCGGCACATTTGCGCCGCATGTCGTTGGTGGCGTAGTTGCTCAACACCACCAGCTTGGCAGGCAGGGACCGGGCGCTGCGCAGCACGCCCAGGCCCGAACCCTTCTTCAGAAAAATGTCTATTATCACCAAATCAGCAATATTTTCCGGCTGCAGCAGCCACTCCAGTGCACTGGATTCGTCTTCAGCGGTGCCCACGACGTCCATGCACACCAACTCTTCGAGCGTGGCGATCAGGTTGTCGCGGATCAACGGACTGTCCTCGACGATGTAGGTCTTGAGAGGACGCATGGTGTGATATGCTAAAATTGAACTTCCTGTGGTATTACCAATATTGCGTGCTCGGCCAGTGATGCGGCGTCAGAGGAGTGTGTCCACTTTGAGGCGGGTACGCCAGTGGGTGCGGTGCCGAGGCTGTGTAGGTCTTGTCCTACAGCGACTGGCGACCCCTTCGAAGTAGGACAAACACTACGGCGCAGCGCGACGCCGTCCGCTGGCCGCTTTGGGTGGGTTTTCACACACTGAGCTCATGCCCTGAACACGGCGGCCCGGTCCGGGTCGCCGGGGTTGAGGGTCAGACCAGGAAACCCCATGAATAATCGCTCGAAGCTCGCACTGGCGCTGGTGGCGCTGGCAGGGGCCAGCCAGGCGTGCGCCGACGTCACCCTGTATGAACATGTCAACTTTGGCGGCCAGTCCTACACCACCACCCGCCAGGTCGCTGATCTCACTCGCGTTGGTTTCAACGACCGCGCATCCTCGGTGGTGATCGCCCGGGACAACTGGGAGGTCTGCGACGATGCAGGCTTTGGCGGGCGCTGCGTGGTGCTGAGGCCAGGCAATTACCCGAACCTGCGGGCCCTTGGCCTGAACGACAGCATTTCATCGCTGCGGATGGCAACGGTTGGGCCTGTGCCAAGTGCCGGACGGGTCACCTTCTATGAGGACGAAGGCTTCCGCGGCCGCTCCTTCAGTACCGATGAGCCCGTCGACAACTTCTCGCGCATCGGCTTCAACGACCGCGCCTCATCGATCGTGGTCGAGCGTGGGCCCTGGCAGGTCTGCGAGAACAACGGCTTTAGCGGGCGTTGTGTCCTCTTGCCCGAGGGCCGGTATGCCACGCTGACGGAGATGGGTCTGAACGACCGCATCTCCTCGCTGCGCATGTCCGAGGCGAAAAGTCAGACCCCACCCGTCGCCGACCCCGGCTACCGTCCTGCGCCTGGCGTCAACTACGGCAGGCGCAACAACGAGCGTCTCTACGAGGCTAACGTGACCGACGTGCGTGCCGTTTTGGCAACGGCAGGACAGCGTTGCTGGGTCGAGCGCGGCCAGGTCACGCAGCAGCACGGTGAAGCCAACCTACCGGGCGCCGTGCTCGGCGCCGTGCTAGGCGGCGTGATCGGCCACCAGATCGGCGGCGGGTTCGGCAAGGACATGGCCACCATCGGCGGCGTGGCGGCTGGCGCGGCGGTGGGTGCCCATGTCGGCCGCGACCGCGATGGCCAGCCGGTGGCGACGCAGGACGTGCAGCGTTGCGAGAGCGTGCCCGGACAGGCGCGTACCGACTACTGGGATGTGACCTACAGCTTCCGCGGACGCG
>CANGHK010000057.1 GCA_947453625.1 Burkholderiales bacterium | reverse complement strand
CAACTTCCAGCGTCGCGCTCTCCGGCGGCAGCAACCTCGCCACCGTTCTGCTCTTGAATGCTTGTCCGTATCTGGCCACTTCGATCTCTCATCTTTGCCCCCTGTTCGTCGGTTCTATCGGGGTGACAAGTATTCTGACGCGGGGGGGTAGATAGGCTGCCTCAACGCCGACACGGATAACAAGCTTTGGTGCACGCCGTTCGGTTGTGCAAGCGACGATGTCGGCGTCAGCCTGGGAAAGAACAGCAGATCCATTCATGCGCAGCGTCTCGTCAAATCCGGGGATGAGGAACAAGAGGCCGACCTTGCCGGTTGAAATGATGTTCTCGAATGAATCGAGGCGATTGTTCCCAGGAGCGTCGGGGATGAGCACGAAGCCCTCGTTCGTGACCTTTACAAATCCGGGATCTCCTCCCCGAGGAGAGGCGTCCATGTTGTGCGCACTGTCGGAAGTTGAAAGGATCAGGAAGGGCGACAGCTCGATGAACTTTCGACAGTGGGCATCCAAGGAGGCAATCTGCTTCTTAACTGCGCGCTCTTGGGGGCCGGCGTACAGGTGGCGAAGGGCCGCAAGTGTTTCGATATTCATTTGATGAGGCCTGCGCGATGGTTGGTTTGAGGGGCCTAACGTTTGAGCTAACCGGACCGTTGCGGTATGTGGCTAAAGGCCCAGAATGAAATGGCGGGCCTTTAGCCGCATGCCGCAATGGGTCCGGTTGAGCGAATGGTTAGGCCACACCGGCTGGGCCTTGCAGAAGGGACATTTGTGCGCCGTCGTAGAAAATACCATCAAACCTGAGCGCTGCTTTGATCAGTGCTTCGTGCTTGAATCCGACCCGTTCATACAACTTGATTGCAGCAATGTTGTCAGATCTTGCTTCAAGTGTGACTCGGTAGATCCCCTTCCGCAGTGCGTGATCCAAAGTTGCCTTGATCAGCGTGCCTCCTATTCCCTTGCGTCGATAGGCGGAGTGAACTCCCATCCCCAATGTTCCGACATGTTCCAATGCATATGCCCAATGCCCAAAGACATCGCACCAGCCAACAACATTGCCGTTCTCTATTGCAACGTACTGTGCTGCATCTCTTTCGACTGCGCTGGTGACAAATTCTTTAATTCGTTCAATAGGCAGCGCTTGAACTTGCGCGAGGTAGCGGCGTTCTTTAGCTACCGAATCAAGGCACTCGCGATAGCTTTCCGCGTCTCGTATTTGGATTTGGCGTATTTCGATGTCCATGCTGCGGTGTTCGTTATGTGGGGCCTAACTATTGATTTCGGGCGACAGAACTGCGCCCTAACCTCGGAACCTGTCGCCGTAACTTCGGCCGCGCAACCGACCACCAAGCCGCGTGGGCTCTTGCGGACAAACGAATTAACTGTGCTTGCATACAGCATTATCCTTCCGACAAAGGCAGCACCGGCCATCGGCTGACTTTGCCTTGCCCGCGACTGCGGTGACGGCACGGGATACCTCTATGGCACAGGTGGCACGACAAATAGTTTTCTTATTTTAGTGACTTTTCTATTGTTTTTATTAACTATAGAAAAGCATAGTCACTTACGACAGCTTTGTCAACTAACGTTTTCTACGCAGTTAACAGCCTGGCCGAAGTCTGACGCAAGGCAGCAACAGTGCTCAAGATGACACCCTCACCAGGCACGGTGCCACAGCGTGCTGAGCAGGGGCCAGAGGGGTTGTTGTAGTCCCCCAGTAGGAAAGGTCAAACTTCTCATCGGAACGGTTCTTCGGAACAACCTAGTCCGCGAAGTTCGGGTCCGTCGCCGGGGTTTTCAGCGCCGCGGCGTACAGCGCATTGGCCGGCATGCTCTTGACGGCGAAGCGCTTGAACTGCTCGCGCCCGCCCAGCACCTCGGCTGCGTCGGCAAGCTGTTCGACCGCCGGCCCGGCCAGCGAGCCCGTGTGCGTCATGGCGTCGACCAGGAACTGCCCCGTGCCGAACAAGCCCGCACGCTGCATGCCCGACCAAGCGTAGTCCCCCGGCCCCCACTTGTCCTTCCATTCCGGCTGCTGGCCGCCGCCCTGGATCAAGCCCTTGAGCATGTCGCTGGCGATCATGATCGGCACGTAGCTGGCCATGGCCATCGCCGGGTGGTAGTTGCCGTGCTCGGCTTCGTGCAGCACGCGCTTCATGATCGTCTCGTGGAACGAGTAGACGAAGGTCTTCAGGTGCGAGACCAGGGCGAAGCGCGGGTCGCTCATCCACGGCGGCTTGTCCGCCGCGTCGGGCCGCAGCACCGCGCCGTCGACCCAGCGGTTGATCGCCACCCGCATGCGCGCGGCCTGCTCGGTGCTCAGCCCGTCGGCCTCGAACATCTTGGGCCGGCCCTGCGCGTCGAGCTGCACGTCGCCCTTCTTCAAACCCAGCTCGTCGATCCACCGCGCGCTGTGCGCGTTCGCCTTGCCGTCGGCGTGCTTGGCGATGAACCCGACCGCCGCCTCGGTCGCGCCCACGCGCATGTCGAGGTTGAAGCGCTCCATCAGGTTGTACTTGAACAGCGTGTCGTTGATCTTGCGCCCGAAGTCGCCGACCATGCCCTGCGAGTAGGACGCGCCGACCGCGTGCGTCAGCGCCGCGTTGTCGGTCACGCCCATCACTCGCCTGGCCATCTGGCCAGCTACGCCAACAACAACCGGAAAGAGTCACGACCATCGACACCGACCGCGAAGGCAACCTCGCCACGCCCGTGGAAGTTGCCGCCGCGCGCCGCATTCACTGCAACGGGGTCTGCGAGATCGACGAGCCCGCCAAGGCTTCACGCGCTGACGACGGCCTGTGGGTGCAAGGCTGGTTGTGGGTGTATACGAAAGACTTGGCATGACCATCAGCCGGTGGTACACCGATCAGGCGGCCCGCGCCGCTCACCTTCGGGCTCAAGAACTGCTTGCCGCGTTCGTGGCCGAAATGTGCCCCCGTCATGAACTGAGCCACATGGGCATCAACCGCAGCGACGACACGAACGAAGTCCAGATCCGGCTGCACCTGTTCCCTATCGGGTCGGCGCGCGTCGTGCCCAAGAACAAGCTGTTGGGACAGTGACTGTGCCCAAATTCTTAGACTGGGCTTAGTTCTACCTCGGTCACAGCAGCGTCGATGACGCGCCACGATTTCAGAAACTGTGACCGCCACTGTGTCCAAGCCCCTCGTTTTCGCCCTGTTTCAGGCTCGGATCGAAGGGAATCCAACAAATGACAAGGGGCTAGCATCTCTGCTAACCCCTTGATTTTCCTACCAATTTTGGTAGGCGCGATTGGACTCGAACCAACGACCCCCACCATGTCAAGGTGGTGCTCTAACCAGCTGAGCTACGCGCCTGCTAAGCCCAGCACTATAGCACGTCAAAAAATGCTTCAACGTCGCCTGGCGTGACGGATGCCCGGCACCGCGGCCACCTGGCGCAGCGCGGCGGTCAGCCGGTGGGCGTCGGCCACCTCCACCGTGAAGGTCATGTAGGCGGTGCTGCCACCCGAGACCCGCACCGACTGGGTGTGCACCCCCGTGACGTTGATCCTCTCCTTGACAAAGACCTCGCTGATGTCGCGCAGCAGGCCGGCACGGTCGGCGGCCTCGACCACCACGTCCACCGGGTAGGCCGCAACGCGGCCGGCGGGCGCGGCACCCCAGGCCACGGCGATCACCCGCTCGGGCTGCACGCCCGCCATGTGGCGGAAGTTGGGGCATTGCGCGCGGTGGATCGCCACGCCCTTGCCGCGCGTGACGTAACCGCCGATCGCGTCCGGCGGCGCCGGCCGACAGCAGCGCGCCAACTGCGTCATCAGCGACTCCACCCCCACCACCAGCACCCCACCCTCGGTGGCGCGGGTGCGCTTGAGCACGATGCCTTCGCCTTCGGGTTCGGCAGGCGCGGCCGGGCGCAACACCGTCTCGATGTTGCGCAGCGAGAACTCGTCCTTGCCCACCACCTCGAACAGCGCGTCGGCACCCTTGAAACCAAGCTGCGCGGCCAGGTCGTCAAGCTTGATCGCGGTGCGGCCCTCGCGCTGCAACAGCTTTTCCACCAGCTCGCGGCCGCGCGCCGCGGTGGCCTTCATCGCCTGGGCGTTGAACCAGGCCCGCACCTTGGCACGCGAGCGCTGGCTCTTCAGGTAGCCCAGCTCGGGGTTGAGCCAGTCCAGCGACGGCCCGCCTTCCTTGGCCGCCGTCACCTCCACCGTCTGCCCGTTGGCCAGCGCGGTGTTGAGCGGCACCATCGCGCCGTCGACCCGCGCGCCGCGGCAGCGGTGGCCCAGGTCGGTGTGCAACGCGTAGGCGAAGTCGACCGGCGTGGCGCCCGCGCCCAGTTCGATCACCGTGGCCTGCGGCGTGAAGACGTAGATGCGGTCCTCGAAGGACGGGCCGTCGGCGTTGACCTCGCCCGCGTGGCCCGCATCCTGTTGCCCGGCCGGTCTGGCCCCGGGCGCCGCGCCCTGCCCGGCATAGTCGCGCTCCCAGGCCAGCAACTGGCGCAGCACGGCCTTGCGGGCTTCGGCCACGCGCTCCTCGAACTCACCCGCGGCCACCACGCCGGCATAGCCCTTGACCCCGGCCTCCTTGTAGGCCCAGTGCGCGGCCACGCCATGCTCGGCCAGCTCGTGCATCGCGGCGCTGCGGATTTGCACCTCCACCGGGCGGCCGTCATCGTCCAGCACCACGGTGTGCAGGCTCTGGTAGCCGTTGGGCTTGGGGCGGGCGATGTAGTCGTCGTACTCGCCCGGCACCGGGCGGTAGCGCTCGTGCACCCGGGACAGCGCGGCATAACAGGCCGGCACGTCGGCCACCACGACGCGCAGCGCGCGAACGTCGAAGATGCGGTCCAGCGCCAGGCCCTTGCCGGCCATCTTCTTCCAGATGCTGTACAGGTGCTTGGGCCGGCCCTGCACCTCGGCGGCCACGCCCACCGCCGCCAGGGCCTGCTGCAGCTGGGCACGGGTCTGCTCGACCCCTTGCTCGCGCTGCACCCGCTTCTCGGCCAGTGCGACGGCCAGCCGCTTGTAGTCATCGGGCCGCAGGAAGCGGAAGGCCAGGTCCTCCATCTCCCACTTGATCTGCCAGATGCCCAGCCGGCTGGCCAGCGGCGCAAACACCTGCTGGCTCTCCTGCGCCAGCAGCGGCGGGCAGGGCCGCTTGCTGGCGGCATACCAGCGCAGGGTCTGCAGGCGCGAAGCCAACCGAAGCAGCACCACCCGCAGGTCGCGCGAGAAGGCCAGCAGCATCTTGCGAACCCGCTCGGTCTGCTGGGCACGTTGCTCGGCCTCGACTTGCGCCTCGCGCGCCGCGCGCTGGATCAGCACCAGCTTGCGGGTCAGCGCCACCAGGCTGGCGTAGCTCGCGCCAAAAGCCTTGGCCACCACCTCCTCGGGGCGCTGCAGGAAATCCCCGGCATAGACCAGGTAGACCGCCGCGCGCATCGCCGGCGCCGCGCCTATGCCCTCGAGGATCGCGGCCACGCCGTCGGCATGGCCGAGCGCGTCCTCGCCGGTGTCCAGCGTGCGCCCGGTCAGCAGCGGCTCGGCGAAGACCCGGGCCCGCAGCAGCGCGGCGTGGCCCGCGTCGTCGGTGCCCATGTCGGGCCGGCCTTGCGCCGGGGCAGCGTCGGCGCTGCCGGTCAGCACCACGATGGCCGAAGCGTCTTGCCGAGGCAGCAGGGAGGCCGTCTTCATTCGAGCAGGAACTCCCGCACCGCCGCCACCTGGTCGGGTTGCACCAGCGTCGGCGCATGGCCGACGCCGGCCAACTCGACCAGCCTCGCCTTCGGGCCACGCAAGGTCATGGCCTGCGCGGTGGTGGCAGACAACAGGTCGGACTGGGCACCGCGCAGCAGCAGGGTCGGGCAGCGCAGGCGGTCGTAGCCCTGCCACAGCGCGGCCTCGCCCGAGCGGGCCATCTCGGGCGTGATCTGGCGCAAGGGCAGCGCGATCGCCGGGTCGTAGTGGGGCTTGAAGCCGACGCCGCTGTCATCGGGCGCCATCTGCGGCCGGGTCAGCGCAAGCCATTGTTCACGCGTGTGCGCACCGAACCCCGGGCTGATGGCCCACAGCGCGTCAGCGGCTTCGTCCTCGCTGGCCCAATGCGCCGGCTGGCCCAGGTAGGCGCCTATGCGCTGCAGCGATGCCGGCTCTATCGTCGGGCCGACATCGTTGAGCACCAGTCGCGAGACCGGCGAGCCCGGCAGCGCGGCCAGCGCCAGCCCGATCAACCCGCCCATCGAGGTGCCGACCCAGTGCACGGTGCTGGCATCGAGCCGCGCCAGCAGGCTGACCATGTCCGCCACATAGGCCGGGATGCTGTAGCCCATCGGGTCCGTCAGCCAATCGCTGCGCCCCCGCCCCACCACGTCGGGGCAGACCACCCGGTAGACATCGCTCATCGCCGCGGCCAGGGTGTCGAAATCGCGGCCCTGGCGCGACAGGCCGTGCACGCACACCAGCACGCGCGGGTTGGCGGGGTCGCCCCACTCGCAGTAGGCCATGCGGTGCAGTCCCTGGCTGTCCAGGCATTGAATCGTCTTCAGTCGCGGCTCGGCGGGTTCGGTGTCAGTCACTCGGCGGGTCTCCTTGTCGATAATCATCGCAGCAACCAACCGGAGAATTCTGCATGCTCAAGGGAAAAACAGCGCTCGTCACCGGCTCGACCAGCGGCATAGGCCTCGGACTGGCCCTGGCACTGGCCAAGAACGGCGCCAACGTGATGCTCAACGGCTTCGGCGATGCCGATGCCGCCAAGGCCGAAGTGGCCGCTGCGATGACGGGCAGCGGCCGGGTGGCTTACCACGGCGCCGACATGAGCAAGCCGGCCGAGATCGAGGCCATGGTGATGGCGTGCCAAGCTGAGTTCGGCGCGGTCGACATCCTGGTCAACAACGCCGGCATCCAGCATGTGGCCAACATCGAGGACTTCCCGGCCGAGCGCTGGGACGCGATCATCGCGATCAACCTCAGCAGCGCCTTCCACACCACGCGGCTGGCGCTGCCGGGGATGAAATCGCGCAACTGGGGCCGGGTGCTCAACATCGCCTCGGTGCATGGCCTGGTGGCCTCGGCGCAGAAATCGGCCTATGTGGCGGCCAAGCATGGCCTGGTCGGCTTCACCAAGAGCGCGGCGCTCGAATGCGCGGCCACCGGCATCACCCACAACGCGATCTGCCCGGGCTGGGTGCTGACGCCGCTGGTACAAAAGCAGGTGGACGCGCGCGCGGCCCAGGCGGGCATCACGGCCGACGAGGCCAAGCGCCAGTTGCTGGCCGAAAAACAGCCGTCGCTGCAGTTCACCACGCCCGAGCAACTGGGCGAGCTGGCGGTGTTCATGTGCTCGACGGCCGGCGACAACATCCGCGGCGTGGCCTGGAACGTCGACGGCGGCTGGGTCGCGCAGTAAGCCTCGGCCCCGGCACGGCAGGCACGGCCGTCGTCATCTTGGCGACAGCTGGATGCTGCCGCTCACCGTGACGCTGACCAAGGCCTTGCCGGCTTCGACCGGCTGGACCTCGTCGGCGCCGGCTGAGGCCATCGCACGCGCGCCGCGCAGCAGGGGCTGGCCGACCGGCGGCGCGAAATCACCGCCACCGACATTGACCTCGCGCAGGCTGTAGCCGCCGAAGCCGAACTGCCGGGCATAGCTCTCGGCGCGGCCCTTGAAGCGGGCGATGGCGCGCGACGCCACATCGGCCTCGGCAGCCTCGCGGGCCTCGCGCGACAGGCTGAACATGACGCGCGAGACCGTCATGGCGCCCGAACTGCCCGAACTGCCCGGGTTGCCGAGGCGGCCGGCAAGCTGGCTGATCGCGCCGATGTCGCGCCCTTCCAGCAGCAGTTCGGCGCGGCCTTGCCAGCCGACGATGGCGTTGCCGCCGGTGGGCTTGGTGGCATAGCGCGGGTAGATCGAGAACACCCCCGTGCGCAGCTCCAATTGCCCCGGGCGCACCGCCTTGCGGGCCTCGACCAGCGCGGCATCCAGCACCTGTCTCAACTGGCTTTGAACGCCGGCCGCATCCGGCCCGTCGCGGCTGGCCTGCAAGGCGATCGTCAGCGTGTCCTGCACCACCTCGGCGCTGGCCTCGGACGCCAGCAACAGCACGTTCTGTGGCGGCGCCAGGGTCTGCGCGGGCGCGGCCTGGGTGACCAGCGCACCGACCACCAAGGCCGCCAGATTGCGGGAGAAAAGAGTCATCGGGGATCCTGGGTTGGCATCGTCGACAGAGCCCGACAGGGACGGGCCTGATCCCATCAGCGCGCCAACCCGGCCCGGGGTTGACGGCGGGCGGGCCGATTGTGCATGCCGCCACCGTTGACCAGCGCGGTACCGCCACGCGCCCGGCCACGCCTGACTGCGAAAAATATCACCCCAAGATCAGTGGCAACGTCACACGGCGCCCGGTTTTGTAACAGACCGTCAACAGTCGCCAAAACAGGCCGATCCTGGCCTGCACAATCGTTGAGTTACATCCCGGAGCCTGCATGACCACCCCATCCATTGCACGATCGGACCGCGTCGCCGTGGTGGATGACGACGCCCGGATCCGCGACCTGCTGCGGCGCTACCTGACGCAAGAGGGCTTCGAGGTCTTGCTGGCCGAGGACGGCAAGGCGCTCAACCGCCTGCTGACGCGCGAGAACATCGACCTGATCGTGCTCGACCTGATGTTGCCGGGCGAGGACGGGCTGTCGATCTGCCGCCGGCTGCGCGCGGCCAACGACCTCACACCGATCATCATGCTGACCGCCAAGGTGGAGGATGTCGACCGCATCGTCGGCCTGGAGGTGGGTGCCGACGACTACCTGCCCAAGCCCTTCAATCCACGCGAACTGCTGGCACGCATCCATGCCGTGCTGCGCCGCCGCCCCATCCAGGAAGCCCCTGGCGCGCCCAGCAAGGAGGCGCAGGTGGTGAGCTTCGGCCCGTTCGAGTTCGACCTGTCGCTGCGCCGCCTGACCAAGGACGGCGAGGTCATCGCGTTGACCACCGGCGAGTTCTCGATGCTCAAGGCGCTGGTGCGCCACCCGCGCCAGCCCTTGTCGCGCGACAAGCTGGCGCAGTTGGCGCGCGGGCGCGACTTCGAACCCTTCGACCGCAGCCTGGACGTGCAGGTCTCTCGCCTGCGCAAGCTGATCGAGCCCGATGCCGCCCAGCCGCGCTACATCCAGACGGTGTGGGGCGTGGGCTATGTGTTCGTGCCCGACGGCGCTGCTTGAGCGGCAGGAGGGACGGCATGGCCGTCGATCGCGGTGACGGGCGGCTCAAGCGCCACGCATGAACCAGAAGAAAGTCGCCTTCAGCCTGTTCTGGCGCACTTTCGTGCTGCTGCTGCTGCTGCTGGCCTGCGGCGTGTTCGCCTGGGCGCGGACGTTGCGCGAGTTCGATGCCGAGCCCCTGGCCGTGGACCACAGCAGCCGGCAACTGGCCAGCGTGGTCAGTCTCAGCACCGAATCGCTGCGCCTGGTCGACCGCGCCAACCGGCCGGCGCTGATCCAGGCCCTGGATGCGCGCGAAGGGTTGCTGCTGCAGCCGCGCGCGGCCAGCGATGTCTGGGTCGCGGTCGGTGCCGACAAGTATCTGCGCCGGCTAGACGCTGCGCTGCGCAGCCGGCTGGGCCGCGACGTCACGCTGGCCACCCTTGTCAATGACGCGCCCGGCGTCTGGCTGGGCTTCAGCGTGGAACACGAAGCGTGGTGGTTGCGGGTGCCCCCCGCGATGCTGCAGCCACCGGCCAACGCGCATGGGATGAGCTGGTTGGCAGTGTCGGTGCTGATCACGCTGCTGGGTTCGGTACTGATCGCGCGGCGCATCAATCGGCCGCTACGCGACCTGTCGTTTGCCGCCAGCCGGATCCGCGGCGGCGAGTTCGACTCCCGGCTGGACGAGACCACCATCACCAACGAGATCCGCGAGGTCAACATGGGCTTCAACCGCATGGCGCGCGAGTTGGCCAGGGTCGAGGAAGACCGTGCCGTGATGCTGGCCGGCATCAGCCATGACCTGCGCACCCCGCTGGCGCGCCTGCGGCTGGAAACCGAAATGAGCGTGGCCGAGGAGGAAGCGCGCAACAACATGGCCTCCGACATCGACCAGCTCGACGCGATCATCGACAAGTTCATGGACTACGCCCGGCCGGGGTCCACCCGCCTGCGGCCGGTGTTGCTGTCCAAACTGATCGACAAGGAGGCGGCGAACTTCCGCGATCCCAGCGAGATCCGCATCAGCTCGTGTGTGGCGATCGACCTGGAGGTGCTGGCCGATGAGGTGGAACTGGGCCGGGTCTTCGCCAACCTGTTCGAGAACGCGCGGCGTTACGGCCGCAGCAGCGACACCGGCATCGCGATGGTCACCGTGAGCTATGCGCGCGCTGGCGCCTGGCTGATCTGCACGCTGCGCGACAGCGGACCGGGGGTGGCACCGCAGAAGCTGGGCCAGCTCACCACACCGTTCTTCCGCGGCGACGCGGCGCGCACCGCGGCCACGGGCGCGGGCCTGGGCCTGGCCATCGTCGACAAGGCCATGCAGCGCATGGGGGGCCAGGTCGAGATCGTCAACGCGCCCGACGGCGGTCTGCAGGTGCACCTGCGGCTGCGAATGCCCAAGCCGATGCGCGACTGACGGCACCGGGCCGGCACGCCAGGACTGGCCCAGCCGGACACCCCAGCGCTCAGCCGCGCGACAGCAGGCACACCGCCCGCGCCTCGATCGCCAGTCCCTCGCCCACCGGGCCCATCTTCTCAGCCGTCTTGGCCTTGACGTTGACCTGGGCCGGGGCTAGCCCGAGCAGCTCGGCGATGCGCGCGGTCATCGCCGGCATGTGCGGCGCCAGCCGCGGCGCCTGGGCGATCACGGTCGAGTCGACATTGACGATCAACCAGCCGGCCGCGCGCACCCGGCGCGCGCACTCGGCCAGCAGCGCGCCCGAATCGGCGCCCCTGAACGCCACGTCGGTGTCGGGAAAATGCCGGCCGATGTCGCCCAGCGCCGCCGCGCCGAACAGCGCGTCGGTGATCGCGTGCAACAGCGCATCGGCGTCGGAATGGCCGAGCAGGCCATGGCTGTGCGGAATCGTGATGCCGCCCAGCACCAGCGGCCGGCCGGTGACCAGGGCATGGGTGTCCCAGCCTTCGCCGATGCGCAACTGGGGCGGCTTGTGGTTCATGGCTGTCATGGCTTGGTCCCGGTCTTGGGCTTGATCGTCGGCGCGGCCCGCCAGCAGCCGCTCGGCCAGCGCGAAATCGCCCGGCCAGGTGACCTTGAGGTTCTCGAGATCGCCATGCACCAGCTTAGGCTGATGGCCCAGGGCCTCGACGGCGCTGGACTCGTCGGTGATCACGGCGCCCGATGCGGCGGCCGCCCGCAAGGCCTCCTCCAGCAAGCCGAGGCGAAACATCTGTGGCGTCTGCGCCGCCCATTTGCCCTGGCGGTCGACGGTGGCCTGCACCCGCCCGCCCGCCTCGCTCTTGAGCGTGTCGGCCAGCGGCAGCGCCAGCAGCCCGCCGACCTCGTCATCACTGCAGGCGTCGATCAGCCGGTCGACCCAGGCCGCGCGCAGCAGGCAGCGGGCGGCGTCGTGCACCAGCACCCAGTCCTGCGGCCTGGCGCCGCGCTCGCGCAAATCGGCCAGGCCGTTGGCCACGGTCTCGGCCCGGCTGGCGCCGCCGACGCGGGCGACCCAGTGGCGTTCGCCGGCAAATGCGGGCAGTTCGCGATCGAACTCGCTGTCCCCGGGTGACAGCACCACCAGCGTGGCGGCCAGCCGGCCGACCTGGGCCAGCGCGCCCAGCGTGTGCGCCACCAGCGGCCGGCCAGCCACGGCGGCGTACTGCTTGGGCGCGGCCGTGCCGGCGCGGCTGCCGGTGCCGGCGCAGGGCACCAGGGCGAAACAGCGGGGCTCGAGCCCGTGGTCGGGAAGGATCATCCGCTCGATTCTAGAATCCGGCGATCCCACGCCCCCGAGCCGCAAGCTCCGGGGCGTGTTGCCGTTTCTTGCCGAGCCTGCCCCATGCAATTGCCAGTCATCCACCCGGGAAAACGCTTCACGCTGCCCCGCCCCACCGGCTCGGCCGATGCGCTGCTGCTGGCCAGGCTGGCCCAGGCGCGGATGGCGGAAAAACGCCTGCTGGTGATCATCACCGCCGAGCCGGCCGACGCCCAGCGCCTGGCCGACGAACTGCCGTTCTTCGCGCCCGAGCTCAAGACCACGCTGTTCCCGGACTGGGAAACCCTGCCCTACGACACCTTCAGCCCGCACCAGGACCTGATCTCGGAGCGGCTGGCCACGCTGTGGCGCATCCACAGCGGAGAGGCCAATGTGGTGCTGCTGCCCGCCACCACCGCGCTCACGCGCCTGGCGCCGCCCAGCTTTTTGGCCGCCACCACCTTCCAGTTCAAGCAAAAGACGAAACTGGACGAGGCCGGCCTGAAGGCCCAGCTCACCTTGGCCGGCTACAACCATGTCAGCCAGGTGGTGTCGCCAGGGGAATACGCCGTGCGCGGCGGCCTGATCGACCTGTTCCCGATGGGATCGCCGGTGCCTTACCGGGTCGACCTGTTCGACAACGAGGTCGACTCGATCCGCACCTTCGACCCCGACACCCAGCGCAGCCTGTACCCGGTGCCCGAGGTGAGGCTGCTGCCCGGGCGTGAATTCCCGATGGACGAGGCGGCGCGCACCACCTTCCGCAACCGCTGGCGCGAGAAGCTGGAGGGCGATCCGACCAAGAGCCGGATCTACAAGGACATCGCCCAAGGCATCGCCACCGCCGGCATCGAGTACTACCTGCCGCTGTTCTTCGAGCAGACAGGCACGATCTTCAGCTATTCGGGAGAAGCGGCGCAGTTGGTGCTGCACGGCGAGGTCGATGTGGCGCTGGACCGCTTCTGGACCGACACCCGCGAGCGCCACCGCTTCATCGCCGCCGACCCGCAGCGCATGGTGCTGGCCCCCGAGGAGATCTTTCAGCGCAGCGACGAGTTCTACGCCAACGCGAACCGGCATGCGGTGCTGGTGCTGCGCGGCCATGACGCAACGGACTGGGCGCGCCCGCTGCCCGATGTCTCGGCCGACCGCAGCGCCACCGAGCCACTGGCCGCGCTGGGCCGGCACCTGGAGACCACCCCGCACCGGGTGCTGATCGTCGCCGAGAGCCTGGGCCGGCGCGAGAGCCTGCTCGAGATGCTGCGCGACCACAAGATCGAGCCGCCCAGC
Source organism: Burkholderiales bacterium (assembly GCA_947453625.1). Classification (GTDB taxonomy): domain Bacteria; phylum Pseudomonadota; class Gammaproteobacteria; order Burkholderiales; family Burkholderiaceae_C; genus Pseudaquabacterium. Next base: position 17,331 of record CANGHK010000057.1, on the reverse strand, counting down.
GTGGCCACGCTGGCCGAGTTCGAGGCCGGCGGCGAAAAGTTTGCGATCACCGCGGCGCCGCTGGCCGCCGGGTTTTTCTGGCACGAGCCGGCCGCCGCCGGGGCTGGGGTCGCAATCCAGTTCATCACCGAGACCGAGCTGTTCGCCAGCTCGCCGCAGGGCCGGCGCAGGCGCAAGCAGGAGCAGGTCAGCAACGTCGAGGCGCTGATCAAGGACTTGTCGGAGCTGAAGGTGGGCGACCCGGTGGTGCATGGCAACCACGGCATCGGGCGCTATGTCGGGCTGATCAACATCGACCTGGGCGTCGGCGCCAGCGAGTTCCTGCACCTCGAATACGCCGATGCCGCCACGCTCTACGTGCCGGTGGCCCAGTTGCACCTGATCAGCCGCTACACCGGCGTCAGCGCCGAGGAGGCACCGCTGCACCGGCTGGGCTCGGGCCAGTGGGACAAGGCCAAGCGCCGCGCCGCCGAGCAGGTGCGCGACGCCGCCGCCGAACTGCTCAACCTGTACGCGCGACGGGCCTCGCGCGAGGGTCACGCCCACCGCTACTCGGCACATGACTACGAAGCTTTCGCGTCCAGCTTCGGTTTCGAGGAGACGCCCGACCAACGCGCCGCGATCCACGCCGTGATCCAGGACATGGTCAGCCCGCAACCGATGGACAGGCTGGTCTGCGGTGATGTGGGCTTCGGCAAGACCGAGGTCGCGCTGCGGGCGGCCTTCATCGCGGTGATAGGCGGCAAGCAGGTCGCCATCCTGGCGCCCACCACGCTGCTGGCCGAGCAGCATTACCAGACCCTGGTCGACCGCTTCGGCAAATGGCCGGTACGCATCGCCGAGATGTCGCGCTTCCGCTCGCCCAAGGAGATCAAGGCGGCGCTGGCCGGGCTGGAAGAAGGCATCGTCGACATCGTCGTCGGCACCCACAAGCTGCTGAGCCCCGACGTCAAGTACAAGCGGCTCGGGCTGCTGGTGATCGACGAGGAGCACCGTTTCGGCGTGCGCCACAAGGAAGCGATCAAGGCGATGCGCGCCGAGGTCGATGTGCTCACACTGACCGCCACGCCGATACCGCGCACCCTGGGCATGGCGCTGGAAGGCCTGCGTGACCTGAGCGTGATCGCCACCGCGCCGCAGCGTCGCCTGGCGATCAAGACCTTCGTGCGCAGCGAGGGCAACTCGGTGATCCGCGAGGCGATCCTGCGCGAGTTGAAGCGCGGCGGCCAGATCTACTTTCTGCACAACGACGTGGCCACGATCCAGGCCAGGCGCGAGCGGCTGGCCGAACTGGTGCCCGAAGCCCGCATCGCGGTGGCGCATGGCCAGATGCCCGAGCGCGAGCTGGAATCGGTGATGCGCGACTTCGTCGCCCAGCGCCACAACGTGCTGCTGTGCTCGACCATCATCGAGACCGGCATCGACGTGCCTTCGGCCAACACGATCGTGATCTCGCGCGCCGACAAGTTCGGCCTGGCCCAGCTGCACCAACTGCGCGGGCGCGTCGGCCGCAGCCACCACCAGGCCTATGCCTACCTGCTGGTGCCCGATACCGAGACCCTGACCAAGCAGGCCCAGCAGCGGCTGGACGCGATCCAGAGCATGGAAGAGCTGGGCTCGGGCTTCTACCTGGCAATGCACGACCTGGAGATCCGCGGCGCCGGCGAGGTGCTGGGCGAGAACCAGAGCGGCAACATGATGGAGGTCGGCTTCCAGCTCTACAACGAGATGCTGGCCGAGGCCGTGCGCGCGCTCAAGGCCGGCCAGGAGCCCGACCTGCTCAGCCCCACCGGCGTGTTCGGCGGCGCCACCGAGATCAACCTGCACGCCCCGGCGCTGCTGCCCGACAGCTATTGCGGCGACGTGCATGTGCGGCTCAACCTGTACAAGCGCCTGGCCACGGCGTCCGAGCCCAAGCAGCTCGACCTGCTGCTCGAGGAGGTGACCGACCGCTTCGGCCGGCTGCCGGCCCAGGGCCAGACCCTGTTCGACACCCACCGCCTGCGCGTGCTGGCCCGGCCCTACGGCGTGATGAAGATAGACGCCAACCCCAAGCTGATGAGCATCACCTTCCGCCCCCAACCGCCGATAGACGCGCTGCGCATCATCGAGCTGGTGCAGAAGAACAAAAACGTCAAACTGGCCGGCAACGACAAGCTGCGCATCGAGCGCGAGTTTGCCGATCCGAAAGACCGGGCCCAGTACATCCGCGACGTATTGCGGGCGCTGGGCCAGCCCACCGGGCCGATCCGGTAGGCCGGCCGCGGCGCTCGGTCGCCGCTCAATCTCCGCTCAGTCGCCGTCTTCCTGGCCCTGTTGCTCGTCCAGTCGGTTCATCGCCCAGGCGCAATACCAGACGATCAGGCAGTAGACGAGCAGCGCGCCCTGCGCGGTGGCCCAGAAGCCGAAAGGCCAGCCGAAGACGCTGAAATCCAGCGAGCGGCCGAACCAGCCCAGGCCCAGGGTCAGCAGCAACCACAGCGCCAGCAAGCCTGCGCTCAGGCGCAGCGTCTGGCGCCAGTACGGGCTGGCCTGGGTCGTGGGTGAAGTCATGGTGCCTATGCTAGTCCAGCCCCAGCGTGCACAAGCCCCGAACACAGGCCTGACCGGCCACGCAATGCCTGGACGACCCCATGCGAGAATCGATCTCCACCTGAAAATCTGCCAGAAGACCAAGTCATGGACATCGAACAAGTCAACGCCATCGGCATGCTGCTCGCCGACCTGAGCGCCCGCACCGAGCAGCTCCGGGGGTATCTTTGACTACGATCGCAAATCCCTGCGATTGAACGAGGTCATTGCCGCGCTGGAGAACCCGACCGTCTGGAACGAGCCCAAGCGGGCCCAGGAACTGGGGCGCGAGAAGAAAAGCCTCGAGGACGTGGTCGCCACCATAGACCACCTCGAGAGCAACCTGTCGGACAACCTAGAGCTCTACGAGATGTCCAAGGCCGACGAGGCCTTCGACGACCTGGCGGCGATCGAGCTGGATGCGGGCAAGCTGCGCGAGATCGTCGAAGGGCTCGAGTTCCGCCGCATGTTCAGCAACCCAGCCGACCCGCTGAACTGCTTCGTCGACATCCAGGCCGGCGCCGGCGGCACCGAGGCCAACGACTGGGCCGGCATGCTGCTGCGCCAGTACCTGAAGTACTGCGAGCGCAAGGGCTTCAAGGCGACGATGGAAGACGAGACGCCGGGTGAGATCGCCGGCATCAAGAACGCCACGATCAAGGTCGAGGGCGAGTACGCCTTCGGCCACCTGCGCACCGAGACCGGTGTGCACCGGCTGGTGCGCAAGAGCCCGTTCGACTCGGCCGGCGGGCGCCACACCAGCTTTGCCAGCCTGTTCGTCTACCCCGAGGTCGATGATTCGATAGAGATCGACATCAATCCGTCCGACGTGCGGGTCGACACCTTCCGCGCTTCGGGCGCCGGCGGCCAGCACATCAACAAGACCGACTCTGCCGTGCGCCTGACGCACTTGCCCACCGGCATCGTGGTGCAGTGCCAGGACGGCCGCAGCCAGCACAGCAACCGCGACGTGGCCTGGAAGCGGCTGCGCTCTAGGCTCTACGACTTCGAGATGCGCAAGCGCATGGAGGAGCAGCAGAAGCTGGAAGACACCAAGACCGACGTCGGCTGGGGCCACCAGATCCGCAGCTATGTGCTGGACAACAGCCGGATCAAGGACTTGCGCACCAATGTCGAGACCTCCAATACCCAGAAGGTGCTGGACGGTGACCTGGACCAGTTCATCCAGGCCAGCTTGAAATCGGGGCTGTGATCGCCTGGCGCCGGACCGCCGCGGGATCTTGATCCAGCGCAGCGCCGGCCCATTTGTCCATTTGCCCGCCTGCGGCCTCCTGCGGCCGCAGCCCCATCCATCGAAACGCCGAAAGAGGCCCACCATGCGTGAAGGACCCGCCACCCTGATCCGCCGCGAGGACTACCTTGCCCCGGCGTTCTGGATCCGCAGCGTCGACCTGACCTTCGACCTGGACCCGGCCAAGACCATCGTCGCCAGCCGGCTGGCCATCGAGCGCAACCCCGACGCCGCGCCCGGCCAGGCCCTGAAGCTGCACGGCGAGGACTTGACGCTGCTGCGCTGCCTGGCCGACGGCGAGAGCGTGTCGTTCCGCCATGAAGACGGCATGCTGGTGATCGACAACCCGCCGGACAAGCCCCGCTTCACGCTCGAGATCCGCAACACCTGCGCGCCCGACAAGAACACGCAGTTGTCCGGCCTGTACACCAGCGGCGGCGGCTTCTTCACCCAGTGCGAGGCCGAAGGCTTCCGCCGCATCACCTACTTCCTGGACCGGCCCGACGTGATGGCGGTGTTCACCGTCACGCTGCGCGCCGACCGGGCCAAGTACCCGGTGCTGCTGAGCAACGGCAACCTGGTCGAGCAACTGACGCTGGACAACGGCCGCCACCTGGCGCGCTGGCACGACCCCTTCCCCAAGCCCAGCTACCTGTTCGCGCTGGTCGCGGCCGACCTGGTCTGCCGCGAACAGCGCATCACCGCCCGCTCGGGCAAGGACCACCTGCTGCAGGTCTACGTGCGGCGCGGCGACCTGGACAAGACCGAGCACGCGATGAACTCGCTGATCGCCTCGGTGGCCTGGGACGAGGCCCGATTCGGCCTGGCGCTGGACCTGGAGCGCTTCATGATCGTCGCGGTGGGCGACTTCAACATGGGCGCGATGGAGAACAAGGGCCTGAACATCTTCAACACCAAGTACGTGCTGGCCAGCCCCGCCACCGCCACCGACACCGACTTCGCCGGCATCGAGAGCGTGGTCGGCCACGAGTATTTCCACAACTGGACCGGCAACCGCATCACCTGCCGCGACTGGTTCCAGCTCTCGCTGAAAGAAGGCCTGACGGTCTACCGCGACCAGGAATTCTCGATGGACATGGCCGGCAGTGCGTCGGCGCGGGCGGTCAAGCGGATCGACGACGTGCGCGGCTTGCGCGCTGCGCAGTACCCCGAGGACGCCGGCCCGATGGCGCACCCGGTGCGGCCCGACAGCTATGTCGAGATCAACAACTTCTACACCGCCACGGTCTACGACAAAGGCGCCGAGGTGGTGCGCATGATGGCCACACTGGTCGGGGTCGCAGGCTTCCGCCGCGGCATGGACCTGTACTTCGCCCGCCACGACGGCCAGGCCGTGACCTGCGATGATTTCGCCCAGGCCATCGCCGACGCCAACCCCGACAGCGCGCTGGCCAGCCACCTGGCCGGCTTCAAGCACTGGTATGCCCAGGCCGGCACACCCACGCTCCGCGCACGCGGCCACCACGACCCGGTGACGCTGCACTACACGTTGACGCTGGCCCAGAGCGCGGCGCCCTCGCCCGGCCAGGACCACAAGCTGCCCCAGGTGATGCCGGTGCTGATGGGCCTGATCGACGCCAGCACGGGCCAGGCCCTGCCGCTGCGCCTGGTGGGCGAGACGCAATCGGCCGGCACCGAGCGGGTGCTGGTGCTGACCGAAGCCGAGCAGAGCTTCACCTTCGTCAACGTCGGCAGCGCGCCGGTGCCCTCGCTGCTGCGAGCCCTGTCGGCGCCCGCGCACCTGGACGACGGGCTGGACGACGCGGCGCTGCTGGTGCTGCTGCAACACGACAGCGACGCCTTCAACCGCTGGGAAGCCGGCCAGCGGCTGGCCCTGGGCCGATTGATGGCCGCGCTGCCGGGCCAGGGCGACCTGCCGGCGCTAGACGAGGCCTATCTGGCGGCGATGCGCCGGTTGCTGCGCGACCCCGCGCTCGACGCTGCGTTCAAGGACCTGTTGCTGACCGTGCCCAGCGAGAGCTATGTGGCCGAACACTGCGCGGTGGTCCACCCCCAGCGCATCCACCAACTGCGCGAGCAGTTGCGCGGACAATTGGCCGCCCACCTGCACGACGACTGGGTCTGGGCTTTCGAGGCCCACCAGCCGCGCGCCGGCTACCGGCCCGACGCGGCCCAGTCCGGCCAGCGCGCGCTGGCCAACCTGGCGCTGCAGATGCTGGTGCTGGACGCCCAGCGGACGTGCGATACGGTCTGGCCGGGACGCGCCTACCAGCGCTTCAAGGACGCGGCGCAGATGACCGACCGCTTCGGCGCGCTGGCCGCGCTGGTCGACGGCCATTCGACGCTGGCCGCGCCGGCGCTGGCGCGCTTCCACGCGCTGTTTGCCGGCGACGACCTGGTGATCGACAAGTGGTTCAACCTGCAGGCCCGCACGCCGGAGCCGCTGGGGGCCGAGTCGGGCAGCGTGCTGGCGCGGGTCAAGGCCTTGATGCAGCACCCCGACTACTCGCTGAAGAACCCGAACCGGGCGCGCAGCCTGCTGGCCGGTTACCTGCGCGAGAACCCCGCCGCCTTCCACCGGGCGGATGCCGCCGGTTACGTGTTCTGGGCCGACCGGGTGCTGGAGCTGGACGCGATCAACCCGCAGCTGGCCGCCCGCATGGCGCGCAGCCTGGACCGCTGGAGTGTGCTGGCAGAACCCTGGCGCAGCGCCGCGCGCGAAGCGGTGGCCCGCGTGGCCGCACACCCCAAGCTCAGCGACGATGTGCGCGAGATCGTCACCAAGGCCCTGGCCACCTGAACCCCGCACGACCGCCATGAAACGCATCAGCCTGACCCAGTACCTCGTCGAACAACAGCGCGAGCACGGCCGTATCCCGGCCGAGTTGCGGCTGCTGATCGAGATCGTCGCCCGCGCCTGCAAGACGATCGCGATCGCGGTCAACAAGGGCGCCCTCGGCGATGTGCTGGGCAGCGCCGAGACCGAGAACGTGCAGGGCGAGGTGCAGAAGAAGCTCGACATCATCTCCAACGAGGTGCTGATCGAGGCCAACGAATGGGGCGGCCACCTAGCAGCGATGGCCAGCGAGGAGATGGACACCATCCATGTCGTGCCGCACCGCTATCCGCAGGGCGAGTACCTGCTGCTGTTCGACCCGCTGGACGGCAGCAGCAACATCGACGTCAACGTCTCGATAGGCACCATCTTCTCGGTGCTGCGCAAGGTGGGCCACCACCATGGCAGAGTTGACGAAATTACCGAAGAGGACTTTCTGCAGCCCGGCCGGGCCCAGGCGGCGGCCGGCTACTGCGTCTACGGCCCACAGACCACCCTGGTGCTGACGGTGGGTGAAGGCGTGGCGGTGTTCACGCTGAACCGCGAGACCGGCTCCTGGATGCTGACCGCCGACCAGGTGCAGATCCCGGCCGACACGCAAGAGTTCGCGGTCAACATGTCGAACCTGCGCCACTGGGCGCCCCCGGTGCGGCGCTACATCGACGAATGCCTGGCCGGCAAGGACGGCCCGCGCGGCAAGGACTTCAACATGCGCTGGGTGGCCAGCATGGTGGCCGACGTGCACCGCATCCTGACCCGCGGCGGCGTCTTCCTCTATCCCTGGGACCAGCGCGAACCGCACAAGCCCGGCAAGCTGCGCCTGATGTACGAGGCCAACCCGATGGCCTTCCTGGTCGAGCAGGCCGGCGGCTCAGCCACCAACGGCAGCCAGCGCATCCTCGACATCGTGCCCGGCACGCTGCACGAGCGTGTCAGCGTGATGCTGGGCTCGAAGAACGAGGTGCAGCGGGTGACGGGCTACCATGCGGATTGAGCCCGGATTGAGCCCGGGTTACGGCCAGGGCGCCGGACTTGCGCGGGCGCCGCGCCACCCGCGTCAGTAGATGGCGGGCTCGGGCGACAGGCCCGGGCCTTGCAGGAAATCGAAGTCGCAGCCCTCATGCGCCTGCGTCACATGCTCCTGGTAGAGCCGGGTGTAGCCACGCGTGACCGGCCGCGCGGGCGCTGACCAGGTGGCGCGCCGGCGCGCCAGTTCGTCGTCGGGCACGCACAGCGTCAGGCTGCGCGCCGCCACGTCGACGGCGATGTCGTCGCCAGTGCGCACCAGCGCCAACGGGCCGCCGACCGCCGCCTCGGGGCTGATGTGCAGGATGCAGCTGCCGTAGTGGGTGCCGCTCATGCGGGCGTCCGACAAGCGCACCATGTCGCGCACGCCGCGCGCCAGCAGCTTCTTCGGGATAGGCAGATTGCCCCACTCGGGCATGCCGGGCGCGCCCACCGGGCCGGCGTTGCGCAGCACCAGCACCGTGTTCTCATCGACGTCGAGCTCGAGGTCGGCGCAGGCCGCATGCATCTCGGCCGGCGAGTCGAACACCAGCGCCCGGCCGCGGTGCTGGAAGAAACGCGGATCGGCCGCGCTGGGTTTCATCACCGCGCCCTCGGGCGCCAGATTGCCGCGCAGCACCGCCAGGGTGCCGCTGGCGCTGACCGGCCGGTCGAGCGGGCGTATCACCTCGTCGTCCTGCACCACCGCGCCAGCGATGTTCTCGCCCAGCGTGCGGCCGGTGACGGTGAGCTCATCCAGCGACAGCAGGCCGGCCAGGCGCTGCATCAGCGCCGGCAGGCCACCCGCGTAGTAGAAATCCTCCATCAGCCGATCGCCACTGGGGAACAGGTTGGCCAGCACCGGCACCCGGCGCGCCACCGAGTCCAGGTCGTCTATCGTCAGCGCCACGCCGGCGCGGCGCGCCATCGCGATCAGGTGCACTGCGGCATTGGTCGACCCGCCCAGTGCCATCTGCACCACCGCGGCATTGATGAAAGCGCCGCGGGTGAGCAGGCGCTGGGGCGTCAGGTCATCCCACACCATGGCCACGATGCGCTGCCCGCAATCGGTGGCCATGCGCGGATGGGCCGAATCCATCGCCGGGATAGACGTGCTGCCCGGCAGCGCCAGGCCCAGCGCCTCGACGATGGCCGTCATCGTGCTGGCCGTGCCCATGGTGTTGCAGGTGCCGGGCGAACGCGTCATCCGGGTTTCCATCGCCACCCAGTCAGCCTCGGCCAGCTTGCCGGCCTGGTACTCGTCCCAGAACACCCGGGTATGGGTGCCGGCACCGACCTGGCGCGTCACGCCACCCTGCACCAGCCGGTCGTTGAGCATGGGCCCGGCGGCGCAGAACAGCATGGGCACGCCCATGCTGATCGCGCCCATCACCGTGCCCGGCGTGGTCTTGTCGCAACCGCCCAGCAGCACCGCGCCGTCGATCGGGTGCGAGCGCAGCAACTCCTCCACCTCCATCGCCAGGAAGTTGCGGTACAGCATCGTGGTGGGCTTGACCATCACTTCGCCCAGACCCATCGCCGGCAACTCCAGCGGCAGGCCGCCGGCCAGCAGCACCCCGCGCTTGACGTCGGCGGCCCGCTCACGCAGATGGGCGTGGCAAGGCGACAGGTCGCTCCAGGTGTTGATGATGGCGATCACCGGCCGCGTCATCAGGTCCTCGCGGCGCAGCCCCATCTGCTGCATACGCTGGCGATGTCCGAAGCCCCGCATGCCGGTCTCGGCAAACCAGCGCCGGCTGCGCAATTCGGCCAGGGTCTTGCTCATCGCGAGAAAGCCGCCATGGCGTGGTGTGGACAGAGGGCAGTGGACATGTGCGGGCGGGTGGGTTGGCGTCGTACCCCGCGAACATACTACAAGCCGAGACTGGAAAAGTCCGGCCGCGCGGCGCGGTCTGAACCGGGTCCGCCTGCGGGCGACGCCAGGTGGGCACGCGTGGCCGAGGCGACGGCGCCGCGTTCAGGCCTTGGCGGTGACTTCCACGCCGATGCCGCGGTAACCGGTGTAGCGGCCGGCGGGGCTGAACATCGGCTCGCCGCTGACCTGGAACTGCTGCTTGCTGCCGTCGGCACGGATGCGGCAGAAGGCGAAATTCAGGAAGGGTTGGCGCGCGGTGATGTGGGCCTGCAGCGCCTGGCGCTCCGACTCGACCCAGCCCGTCTGCTCGCTGCGGTCGGAGTACCCCAGGAAGTCGGTGACCCGGATGCCCAGCATCTCCTCGACCGGCCCGGACACCTGCGTGAAGCCGCCGCTCTCGTTTTGCTCCCAGTACCAGTCGGAGGCGAGTTCGGTCAGACCGCGGAAGCGCGCCTCGCTGAGGCTCAATTCGGCTGTACGTTCCGCCACCCGCTGCTCCAGCAAGCGCTTGTGCGCGTCCAGAGCCTTGTGCAGCAGACGCACTTCCAGCATGTTGCGTATCCGCGTCCGCACTTCGACCAGGTCGAAGGGCTTGCTGATGAAATCCCTGGCGCCGGCCTGCAAGGCCCGCAGCTTGTGCGCCGGTTGCGCCGTCAGCACGATCACCGGCAGGTAGGGGTCGGCCTCTTCGAGCTTGAGCGCTTCCATCACCTGGAATCCGTCCAGGCCGGGCATCAGCAGGTCGAGCAAGATCAGGTCGTGGTGATGCGCGCGATGCAGTTCGGCCACCATCAGCGGGTTGGTCGTGGCGCTGACGTGGGTGTAACCGGCATCGGCCAGCAGGCGCTCGAGCAAGCGCACGTTGGCGGGCTGGTCGTCGACGATCAGGATGCTGGCGTCGAGGATGTCTTGCGGGCTCAGTGTCATGGGGGCTCCTGGGCAATGGGTGCAACCGGTGCGGCGGCCGCGGTTCGCACCAGGCCAAGCGCCAGGGCTTCGTCGAGCGTTCGCATGAACTCGATGACCTTGATCGGTTTGGTGAGATAACGGAAGAAACCCGCCTCCAGTCCACGCTCGATGTCGTGCGGCATGGCATTGGCGCTGAGCGCGATCACCGGGATGGAGGCCGTTTCCGGGTCCAGGGCCAGCAGGCCCAGGACCTGGATGCCGCTGATGCCAGGCAGATTGATATCCATCAGGATAATCGCCGGCCGGGCGGCTTGCGCCAGTTCGATGCCGGCATTGCCGTCGCGTGCGCTCAGCAAGTGCAGATCGGGCCGACGCGCCAGCAGCTTCTCGACCAGCATCAGATTGGCCGGGTTGTCTTCCACGCACAGCACGGTGCGCCGCTGATCACCCTGAGGCTGCTTGGCGGAGACGGGCGGCGGCGGCGCGCTGACGCTGGCGCAGTCGGCCGGCGCGCCGCTGGTGTTGAGTTCGATCCAGAACACGCTGCCCACGCCCACCGTGCTTTCAGCGCCGATCACGCCGCCCATCAACTCGACCAGCCGCTTGCTGACCACCAACCCGATGCCGGTGCCCTCCTCCACACCGGCCTCCTGACCCAGGCGGTTGAAGGGCTGGAACAACTGGGCCAGCTTCTCGGCCGACAGGCCGTCGCCGGTGTCCTGGAAGCTGATCCGCGTGCGGCCGGCCTGTGCCGCACTGCAGCGCACGTCGACACGGCCACCGACCCGGTTGTACTTGATCGCGTTGGACAGGAGGTTGATGACGACCTGCTTGACCCGGGTGCGGTCGGCATGGATGAAGGCCGGCAACTCGAACAGCGGAAAGCACACCAGAATGCCGCCGACCTGGGCCTGCGGCGCGATCATCGCCTGGCAGTCGACCAGCACCTCGGCCAGCAACAGCGGTTCGAGCGCGAGCGACAGCTTGCCCGATTCGATCAGTGCCAGATCGAGGATCTCGTTGATCAGTTCCAGCAGGAACCAACCGGCCTGCAGGATCTGGTCGATGCTGTCCTTCTGGGCGGGCGTGGGCGGCGGCGCGCCCGACTCCATCAACTGGGCGAAGCCGAGGATGGCGTTGAGCGGCGAGCGCAGTTCATGGCTCATGCTGGACAGGAAATCCGACTTCGCGGCGTTGGCCTTCTCGGCCGCGGACTTCGCCCCTTCCAGCGCCGCGTTGGTCTCCTGCAGCGTCTGGTCGAGGCGGCGTCGCTCGGTGACGTCGCGCGCGGCGGCGAACACGCCCTGCAGGTTGCGGTCGCGGTCGTAGAAGGTGCTGGCGTTGTAGGACACCACGGTCTCCTTGCCGTCGCGGGCGCGCGCGGTGAGCTCGTAGTTGGTGACCTTCTTCTCCAGCAGCACCCGCTTGATGCCCGCCTCGGCGCGCTGCGGGTCGGTGAAGTAGTTCTTGAACGGCGCGCCGATCAGTTCGTCGCGGGTGCAGCCGGTCAGCGCCTCCATCTGCTTGTTGACGTCGGTGATGATGCTCGACGGGTCGGTCGTGATCAGCGCGTCCATGTTCGACTCGAACAGCGAGCGGGTGTAGAACTGCTGGTCGCGCAGACGCTGGTCGAGCTTCTTCTGCTCGGCCTCGACCTGCTTGCGCGCGGTGTTGTCGGTGCCTATCAGCAGATAGCCGATGATCGCGCTTTGCGCGTCACGCAGCGCGGTGACCGACACCACCGCCGGGAAGCGGCTGCCGTCCTTGCGGATGTAGGTCAATTCGTAGATGTCCTCGATACCGCGCGAGGCCTTGAACACCAGCGCCTCGAAACCCGGCGTGATCGGGGTGGACAGTTCGGCACTCAGTTCCTTGGCCCGGGAGATCACTTCCTGCGGGTCCGAAATGTCGGCCGGGGTGATCTTGTTGACCACGTCGCCGGCTTCGAAACCCAGCATGCGCTCGGCGCCGACATTGAAGATCTGGATCACGCCCTTGGCGTCGGTGGCGATGCTCGAGAAATTGGCGCTGTTGAAAATGGCATTCTGCAAGGCCCCTGCCTTGATCAGTGCCTCCTCGGCCTGTTTGCGTGCGGTGTTGTCGGTGCCGATCAGCAGGTAGCCGATGATGCCGTTGTCGGCGTCGCGCAGCGCGGTGACCGAGACCACGGCCGGAAACCGGCTCCCGTCCTTGCGGATGTAGGTCAGCTCGTAGATGTCCTCGATGCCGCGCGAGGCCTTGAACACCAGGGCCTCGAAGCCGGGGGTGATGGGCGTATCCAACTCGGCACTCAAGGCGGTGGCCCGGGCAATCACCTCCTGAGGATCGGAGATGTCGGCCGGCGTGATCTTGTTCATCACGTCAACCGCAGCGTAGCCCAGCATGCGCTCGGCGCCGACGTTGAAGATCTGGATCACGCCACTGGCGTCGGTGGCGATGCTGGAGAAATTGGCGCTGTTGAAGATCGCACTCTGCAGGGCACCGGCCTTGCGCAGTTCCTCTTCGGCCTGTTTGCGGGCCGTGTTGTCGGTGCCGATCAGCAGATAACCGATGATGGCGTTCTCAGCGTCGCGCAGTGCGGTGACCGACACCACGGCCGGGAACCGGCTGCCATCCTTGCGGATGTAGGTCAACTCATAGATGTCCTCGATGCCGCGCGAGGCCTTGAACACCAGCGCCTCGAAGCCGGGATTGATGGGGGTGTCCAACTCGGCGCTCAGCGTCGCGGCCCTGGCAATCAGTTCCTGCGGATCGGAGATGTCGGCCGGAGTGATCTTGTTCACCACGTCGGCCGCCAGGCAGCCCAGCATGCGCTCGGCGCCAACATTGAAAATCTGGATCACGCCATGGGCGTCGGTGGCGATGCTGGAGAAATTGGCGCTGTTGAAGATCGCGCTCTGAAGGGCCCCGGCTTTCTGCAACGCCTCCTCGGCCTGCTTGCGTGCGGTGTTGTCGGTGCCGATCAGCAGGTAGCCGATGATGCCGTTGTCGGCGTCGCGCAGCGCAGTGACCGAGACCACGGCCGGGAACCGGCTGCCGTCCTTGCGGATGTAGGTCAGCTCGTAGATGTCCTCGATGCCGCGCGAGGCCTTGAACACCAGGGCTTCGAAACCTGGCGTGATCGAGGTGGACAGTTCCGTACTCAGGGCCATGGCCCGGGCGACCAGTTCCTGGGGGTCGGAGATGTCGGCCGGCGTGACCTTGTTCATCACGTCGACCGCGGCATAGCCCAGCATGCGCTCGGCGCCGACGTTGAAAATCTGGATCACCCCGCGCTCGTCGGTGGCGATGCTGGAGAAGTTGGCACTGTTGAGGATCGCGTTCTGGAGCGCGCCTGTCTTGAGCAGCGCCTGCTGGCGGCGCAACTCGGTGATGCCAGCGGCCTTGCCGGCATCGTCAGCCAAGGCGGCGCCGGTTTCGGATTCGGTTTCGGACAAGGCAGTCTCCATCGGGTGCTCCGGAGCCTCCGGCGGGAAACTTCGTTTGTCGGCGCCACGGCACAGACGCACGGCCGTCACGGCCGCAGTCCACCCAGCATCAGAGGCGACAGGCTACGCATCATTGCACAGCCGTCGACCGTGGTCCGTGTGATGGCGCAAACAAGCGCCGAACGAGATTCCGCCGATCAGCCAGCTGACCTGTCGCCATCGACAGGTCAGCGTTCAAAGACAGGCTATACTGCAGGCTGGAAGCCGGTGTAGCTCAGTTGGTAGAGCAGCGCATTCGTAATGCGAAGGTCAACAGTTCGATTCCGTTCACCGGCACCATAGGAATCAAGCACTTAGCCCCGTTCACAAGACGGGGCTTTTGTGTTTCTGGAACTCATGTAGCCAAGGGTACATCGTTTTGTACCGTGTAGCCGAACCGCAGAAGCGATGCCTACCGCGGCGTGGCCGGGCGCGCGGTGACAGTCGCCGACACCCCAGCGCCGGGCGTGACTGTCACGATTCGGCTGGGGCTTCAGGCTGGCGCTGCTCACCGATTCGGCCAACACCCAGCTACACCGGGCTTGCACATCGCCGCACAGTGCTGGACTTGCGCAAGCTCTACAAGGCCATTCTGGATCAGGTGACGCAGCCACTCCGCGCGCGGTGGGCTCCGGGAAACGTGGCGTAGTCAAGCAAAGCAAGCCCGCCAATTTGTTCTGGCGCCTGCGGGAATACCGTGATGATGTCTGGAGGTTCATGACCGCCCGCGATGTGCCGTTCACCAAAAACATCGCCGAACAAGTGATGAGAATGCCCAAGGTCAAGCAGAAAACCTCAGGCTGCTTTCGCACTCAAAAAGGCGCCGAGACCTTCTGCGTGATCCGCTCCTACTTGGCCACGATGCACAAGCAAGGAACCGATCTCTTCGAGTCTTTGATCCAGACTCTCCAGGGCAGTCCACCCCAACCAAGCTTCGCCTGAACGCTTTTGGCTTTTCGGGGCTGAGTAGTTACAACCAGGCATCGGTTCTCTCGGTTGTCAGCCTGGACAGAACCGGAACTTACCTGACGATTTCCACGACGACTTCGCTGGGGGTACCGGCGGCGGATGCGGCTGCACTGGCCCAGTTCACAGGACGGGACCTTTGAGTTTCTGGGGCCCATGTTGCCACCATGTAGCCAAACCGCAGAAGCGATGGCCATGGCGGTGCGGCCTTGGCTTGCGGTAACGGTCGCCGGCAGCGCACAGGTCGGCCGTATGCGCGGCAGGGTTGGGGTACACCGGCGGCAACGAAGGTCGCTTCGGGCTGTCGCCAGCAGGCAGGGAGTCGGTTTGCGCTGGAAGCCGTGGAGGACAAAACAGACCCAGCCACTTGCTGCCGGGCACTGCGGCGGTCGGCGGCCCAACTCTTCCGCGGTGGCATCAGCGCGAAATCGTGTTCACTGGCCATGCCAACCTCGAATCTCTCGGGACGAGGGCCGAACAGCGGTCGTTCGCCCGCGGTCAGGCGACGGCGAAATGGGTACGCAGGGAATACCGCATAGCCAGTGGACCAGCGCTGAAGGAGCAAGGCATCACGCCTTGTTCGGTGCCACGGTTTTTTGCGCTATCTCAAGCCAACCATGGATTACAACCCAACGGACAGACAACGATTCTCAAATAGGTGGCAGGATAGGTTCCGGCATGGCATCAGTGCAAGACCGTTAAAATTCACGCAAAGTACGCGCGATTCGCAATGCCTATGGCTTTCAAAAACGCAACCTGAGAGATATTTATAATGCGAACCACATCATTTTCTACTGCGCTGTCAATTTCCGCGTTGCTTGTTGCCTGCGGCGGCGGAGGTGGAGATTCAGGTCCAATTGCCTCCAATGCGCAGTTCTCGTTGGACGCAGCAATGACAAAGGCCATGACCTCGAACTTGACATTAACCGGAACAGCCATTGATGGGGCTGATACCTGGAGTATTTCATTGTCTGTCGCGCCGGCATCAGACGCCACGTTCGAGGGCATCATCAGAAAGCAGGCCAGTCAGTCCTTGACCATCAAGAAGAACAACACCACGGTAGGCGTAAGCAGTTACACCCAGTTCTTCAGCGCCAATCCGTTTATCGACTACGGCGCCATCTTCTCCGACGGCACCTACGGGGTTATGACATTGCATAGTGGAAACCTTCCTGCTACCGCAATGGTTGGGTCAAGCGGACCCCTTGGAACTCTGACGCTGTATTCGAACGCCACCAAGGCATCGATTGTCAACACAGAGCAGACCACCTGGAGCCTCGAGGCGGATACCGCGACGACGGCTTGGGGGTGTACAAACAGCGTGGTCAGGGACGCCAGCAATCAGGTGACCGGCACGGGTGCCGGATGCTTCAAGATCGATACCAGCAGCAACGTGCTTGCCATGAGATACACGATTGCTGTCGCCGGTAAGACGCTGACGTTCCAGTAAGGCCGGCGCGCACCGGGGAAAGGGCACCGGCCGTCGCTCCGACATCAGGCCTGGCCAGTCATGGCATCGACCGCTTCCATCAGTTCCCCGGTCAGGCGGCAAATCCCCGGACGCTTGATTTCACGCGGCCCAGCGACATTCAGTGTCTTGATGGTGTTCTCGCGCAACCACGAAAGTACGCTCGCCGTTGTTTCCGCCGAGACGCCGGAGTCGACCTGCACAACGATGAGCGGTTTGGCCATCTGCCGGGCGAAGGCCTGGGTTGCCCCCCGCGTCAGAATACTTGTCACCCCGATAGAACCGACGAACAGGGGGCAAAGATGAGAGATCGAAGTGGCCAGATACGGACAAGCATTCAAGAGCAGAACGGTGGCGAGGTTGCTGCCGCCGGAGAGCGCGACGCTGGAAGTTGTCGCGCGGGAGACCGGCATAGGCACGGCCACGCTGGAGCGCTGGCGCGGGGAGGAGCTGTCCAGGCCCGCTCGCGAGCGGGCTTGGACAGCGGCGGCGCGTTTTGATGCCGTGCTGACTACCGCGGTGATGGACGAGTCGGCCAAGAGCGCTTGGTGCCGCGCCAATGGGCTGTACCCGCTGCAGTTGGCCACCTGGCAGAAAAGCGCCACACAAGCGTTGGCTGACAAGCCTGATGAGCTGCGCGCCACGCCGTTGCAGACCAAGCAGGACCGCCGGCGCATCAAGGAACTTGAGCGCGAGTTGCTGCGCAAGGACCGGGCGCTGGCCGAGACGGCGGCCTTGCTGGTGCTGTCAAAAAAAGTCGGGGCGATCTTCAACATGGGCGAGGCCGAATGATCGGTCTCGAGGATCGCCTGTCCCTGGCTCGCGACATCGTCGTCGCACACGCTGGCGGAGCGCGCCTGCGCCCGGCCTGCGAAATCGCAGGCATCGACATCCGCACCCTGCAGCGCTGGTCGGCCCAGGACGGGCTCATATCGGGCGATGGTCGGCCTCAGTCGGTGCGCCCGGCACCCTCGCATGCGTTGACGCCGGCCGAGCGCT
>CANGHK010000056.1 GCA_947453625.1 Burkholderiales bacterium | reverse complement strand
GACGGCGGCCACGGTGGCGGCCGCGGTGGCGGCGTTCACCCCAGCGCCGCCGGGGCCGGCCGGGGTGGCGCAGCCGGCCAGGCCGAGGGCAGCCAGCGCCGCCAGCGCAGTGACGCCCAGCGTGAAGCGTGGCGGCTTGGGGGAACGGGCGAACTGCCTATCGGTGTGGACCATGTCGGGGACGGCGAGGAAGTGGGAGACGCTGCGGATTCTGCGTCCGGCGCGCCCACCGGACGGTCGGGGAAACCATGCATGCAAACCCTGTTCCAGGCGGATCCTGGCCGGCCGTCCGCCGTCAGCGCCGACCCGCCCAGGGCAGGCCGCGCTCAGCGCCTGCGCCAGCCCAGCCAGACCACCGTGACCACCACCAGCAGGCCGCCACCGACCTGCATCGCAGCGATGGTCTGCCCCAGCAGGCCCCAGGCCAGCACCAGCGCGAAGACCGGCTCGATGTTCATGATCGCCGAGTTGCCGACCACGCCCAGCCGCGGCAACACCGTGAACATGACGGTGAACGCCGTGCCGTAGAGCGCGGTCAGCGCGGCCAGCCCCCACCAGCCGGCAGCCGCCTGCGGCCACTGCGGCCCGCCCTGGCTGGCCATGCCGGCCAGCGCCATCACCGCCACCAGCGCCATCGTGCTGAAGGTGCGCACGCGGCCGTCCAGGTCGCCGGCCTCATGCTGGGTCAACACCAGCGCCAGCCCGAAAATGGCCGCGGCCGCAAGCGCATAGCCCACGCCGATGCCGATATGGGCCCATTGCCCGGCTGCACCCAGGCCGGAGGCGGCACCCAACACGTCCAGCGCCAGCGCCAGGCCGAGCAGCATCACCGGCATCGCCCGCAGCACGCGCGGCTCGGGCCGGTGGCCGTAAGCCAGCCGGGCCCACAACGCCGTCCACAGCGGGTAGGTGTTGAAGGCCAGCAGCGCCAGCGCCACCGGCAGGCGCGCCACCGCCGAGTACAGGCACAGGCTCTGCACACCCACCAGCAGGCCGATCGCCGGCAAGGCCCGGCGGTGGCGCGCGGTCAGCCGCAGCGGCACGCGCTGCACCAGCAGCAACAGCCCGACCACCGCGGCCGTGACCGCGCTGCGAAAAGTCACCGCGGTGGCGACATCGACACCGTGGTTGAAGGCCAGCCGCGCCGCAACATGGTTGGCGCCCATCATCAGCGCGATCAGCAGCAAGGTGGCGAAAGCGCCGTGCGACAAGGCGGCGCCGGATTTCGGGTTGGCGCTCATCGCGAAGGCGCCGGGCAGCAGCCCGCGAGCGTGCGAGGCCAGCGCGCGGGCGAGGCCTGCCGCTGCCGCAGGGCAAGGAGGTCGGGTTCGGGGATGGGCATGGACGGGGGCCGGAGATGGGGGAACGTCACTGCCAGTTGGCAGCGGGTGGCCGCAGCGCGCGGCGGTGGCAGTCTGGCTGGACCGGGATTGTGCCGGGCCCATCGGCCACAGCGCGGACCGCCATCGCGCAGCGGTCTCGCGGGTCCGCTCGCTGCCACCCCGGCCAACGCCGCGGCAAACCCTGATCCATCGCAAGACCCCGTCAGACAGCATGCCTCCCGCACCATTCGAAATGAGAGAGAATCGCATTTAGATTCATCGTCCCGCAACCCGGCCATGCCCCTCCTGCTCTGTGATCTGCCCGACGGCGTGGCCGCCACGGTGGTCGAGGTGTGCGCCAATGGTGCGGGCCTGGATGAGCACCACCTGCGGCGGCTTGGGGAGTTGGGCTTCCTGCCGGGCGAGACCGTGCAGGTGTTGCACCGCGGACCGGGCGGCCGTGAGCCGCTGGCGGTGCAGGTGGGTGACACGATGTTCGGGCTGCGCCTGGTGGAAGCCCGCTGCATCGGCGTGCGCAGCCACACCGAGGACCCCACCCACACGCCCCCCAGCCCGAGAGCGTCGCCGCGATGAACGCCGCGCTGACCGCACCTACCCTGCTGCGCAGCGTAGCGCTGGTGGGCAATCCGAACTGCGGCAAGACGGCGCTGTTCAACCTGCTGACCGGCGCGCGCCAGAAAGTGGCCAACTACGCCGGCGTGACGGTCGAGCGCAAGAGCGGGCAGGTCAGGCTGGCCGACGGCCGAAGCGTGGTGGTGATCGACCTGCCGGGCACCTACAGCCTGCAGCCGGCCACGCCCGACGAGCAGGTCACGCTCGAAGTGATCGAAGGCCGGCGCGCCGGCGAGGATGTGCCCGACGCGCTGGTGGCGGTGGTCGACGCCACCAACCTGCGCATGAACCTGCGCCTGGTGCTTGAGCTCAAGCGCCTGGGCAGGCCGATGATCGTCGCGCTGAACATGGTCGACGTCGCGCGCGCGCGCGGACTGGTCATCGACAGCGCCAAGCTGGCCGCCGAGCTCGGCTGCCCGGTGGTCGAGACGGTGGCCGTGCGGTCGGACGGCCATGCCGCGTTGCTGGCCAGTCTGACGGGCTGGACCCTGCCGGCGGGCACGCCCGACGTCACGCTGCCGCCCGAGCCCTCGGCCACCGCGGCCGAGCTGCAGACCGAGGTGCGGCGCATCCTGGCCATCGCCGCGCCGCGGCCCGCCACCCGGCAGCGCTTGCAGCTGCGCCTAGACGCCTGGGTGCTGCACCCGGTGTGGGGGCTGGTGATCCTGGCCGCGCTGCTGTTCATCACCTTCCAGGCAGTGTTCTCCTGGGCCAATCCGGCGATGGAGGCGATACGCGCGGCGATGGCGATGCTGGGCGACGCGACCACCACCCGGATGGCGGCCGGCCCGCTGCGCAGCCTGCTGGTCGACGGCGCGATCGCCGGGGCCGGCAGCGTGCTGGTGTTCCTGCCGCAGATCCTGATCCTGTTCGCCTTCATCCTGGTGCTGGAGGACTCAGGCTACCTGCCGCGCGCGGCCTTCCTGCTCGACAACCTGATGGGCCGAGTCGGCCTGTCGGGCCGGGCCTTCATCCCGCTGCTGTCGAGTTTCGCCTGCGCCGTGCCCGGCATCATGGCCACCCGCAGCATCGCCCATTGGCGCGACCGCATCACCACCATCATGATCGCGCCGCTGATGACCTGCTCGGCCCGGCTGCCGGTGTACGCGCTGCTGATCGGCGCCTTCGTGCCGGACCGGGCGGTCGGGCTATTCAACCTGCGCGGGCTGGTGCTGTTCGCGCTCTATGCCGCCGGCGTGGGCTCGGCGATGGGCGTGGCCTGGCTGTTCAAGCGGGTCTGGCTGAAGAGCCGCTACCAGCCGCTGATGCTGGAGCTGCCGCCTTACCGCCGGCCGGCGTTGCGCACGCTGGCACTCGGCCTGTGGGAGCGCGCGGCCATCTTCGTGCGCCGGGTCGGCACCATCATCTTCTCGCTGATGGTGGTGCTGTGGTTTCTGTCGAGCTACCCGGCAGCGCCCGCGGGCGCCGTCGGGCCGGCGATCCAGTTCAGTTTTGCCGGCCAGCTGGGCCACCTGCTGGAGCACCTGTTCGCGCCGATAGGCTTCAACTGGCAGATCGCCATCGCGCTGGTGCCCGGGATGGCCGCGCGCGAGGTGGCGGTGGGTGCGCTGGGCACGGTCTACGCCTTGTCGGCCGCCGGCGACGCGGTGGCCGAGCAGCTGGTGCCGGTGATCGCCCACAGCTGGTCGCTGGCGACCGCGCTGTCGCTGTTGGCCTGGTATGTGTTCGCGCCACAGTGCATCTCGACGCTGGCCGCCGTGCGGCGCGAAACCAACAGCTGGCGCTATCCGCTGGCGATGGCGGGCTACCAGTTTGCGCTGGCTTACGCCGCGGCGTTCATCACCTACCGCAGCGCGCTGTGGCTGGGTGCTTGATCAGGATAGGCAGCATGCAGGACCTGATCGTCGCCGCCATCGTGATCGCCAGCGCCGTCTATGCCGTCTGGTCGCTGATGCCTGCGGCCTGGCGCGACGCGTTGCTGCGCCGGCTGGGCCGTACAGCGGCGCCGGCCGGCGGCTGCGGCGGCTGTGGCGGTTGCGGGTCTGATGTGCCGCGCTCCGCGGTCCGGGGCAGCGTAGTGATCACGGTGCACCGCCGGCCGCCGCCCGGCTGAACCGCAGGCCCGAATTCAGTCTGCCCGCAGCCGCCGCAGCTTGAGCCAGGCCAGGCCGGCCAGCACCGCGCGGTCCAGCGCGCCCGGCGCATCGCGCACCGGCAGGCCGAGTTCGCGCAGCAGCGTGGCAAAGCGCAGGTCGACCGTGACGTTGCCCTGCTGCTGGTAGGGTGGCAACTGGCGGAACTTCCAGCCGTGAAACAGCGCCGAGACCTCGATGCGCGGATTCGGCAACGCCACGCCCAGCAGCGGGCGCAGCGCGCGGTCGAGCATGGCCAGGTCGAAATCCAGGAAATAGCCGACCAGCGGCCGGCTGCCGATGAAGTCCAGCCACGACTGGAGCGTCGCCGTATCGGGCGGGGCGGGGGCTGGCGCGCCGTCGCTGCCGCCGCCGCTGCCGGCCAAGGGCGGCGCCGACCAGGCCAGCCGCTCGCTGGTCAGCAGGCGGTCGCCGACGATGCGCACAGCCGCCAACGCCGTGATCCGGTCGCGCCGTTTGTCGCGCCCGCTGGCCAGGGTCGCCAGCGCCACCCATTCGCCGGCCGGCGGCGGCGCCCAGAGCGCGCGGAAACGTTGATCGCGCAACTGGCGCAAATCCCATTCCCGCTTGAGCGTGACTGCCCAGCCCGCCGGCTTGTGCGGTGCGGCCATCACACCGCGTCGAGGTGGAAGCGCAGCCGCAGCAGGGTCTTGAAGCGCTTGACCACGCCCAGCGCGTCCTTGAGCTGGTCGCGGTCGCCGCTGCTGAGCCGGTCGACCGCGATGCCGCTGCCGTTGCGCCGGCCGGTCTCGAGCGCGGCCAGGCCGGCGTCGAGCTTGAGCCGCATGAAGACATGCAGCGCTTCGACCAATTCGGCCGCCAGATCGGCCGGCAGCCGGTGCGCGGCCACCAGGGCCGCGATGCGCTCGGCCGTGCCGATGGCTTGCAGCCGCTCGGCCAGCGCCAGCGTGCGCACGCCATGCACCAGCGGGAAGGTGCCGGCCTTCTTCAGGTCGAGCTGTTCGCGGCCGGCGTCGACCGCGAACAGGCGCAGCCACCAGGCGCTGCCGCCGTCGCCGTCGAAGGCGTTGATCGCCGCGGCAAAGCGCGCCAGCAGCGCGTCGTTGTCGGTGACGAGCTTGAAGACCTCGGCGCGCACCTGCTCGAGCAGCGCCGGATCACCGCACACCGCATGGGCGTCGATGAAGATGGCCAGCGCCATCAGGCTGTCCGGCGTGGGCATCAGCAACCAGCGCCGCACGGTCTGGCCGAAGTCGGCCACCGGGCGCCGCCATTCCGGGTTGTTGAGCATGATGCGGCCCGGACATTCGGGGTAACCGAAGCCGGCCAGCGCCGCCGAGAAGCGGTCGCAAACCGCGACCAGGTCGGCCGGCGGACGGTAGCCGTCGCGCAGGATCAGGCCGTTGTCCTGGTCGGTCTTGAGCAACTGCTCGCCGCGGCCCTCGCTGCCCATCACGAACAGGCAGGAGTTACTCACCAGTTCGGGCGGCGCCACCAATTGCCAGGCGCGCTCGAAGAGCTGGGCATTGAGCGCCTGCACCAGGCGGGCGATCTGGCCGACTCTGGTGCCGCCGCGGTGCAGCAGGCCGATGACCCGGGTGATCTGCGCGGCGGCGGCGTTCAGCGCGGGCAGGTCGGTGGCGTCCAGGATCTGCCGCGTCACCAGGTAGGAATGGTTGGACAGAAAGCTCAGCAAGTCGATCTGCTCGAGCGTGCCGACGACATCGGACTCGACCAAGGGCTGCGCGCCGTCCCGCTCGACCACCACCACCCGCTGCACCCGGTGCCGGATCATCGTGGCCAGCGCGTCGTAGAGGTGGTCCGAGGGCTTGACGGTCACGAGCGGAAAGCTGGCCAGCGTGCCCACGGCCAGGCTGTCCAGCGGTACGCCGCGCAGGATCGCGCGCTGCAAGCCGGCATGGGTGAAGATGCCCAGCCTCGGCGGCTGCTTCGAGGCGTCCCGCACCAGCACGCTGGTGATGCGATGGGCGCCAAACAGCCGCGCTACCGAGACGATGTCGGTGGCCGCGTCGACGACATGCGCGCCGCGCACCGCCGCCTGATCGACCCGCGCCATCGTCAGCGATTGCAGCTCATGCCGGTCCCGGCGGTCCGACAGCGCGGCCAGCCGCTGCGCCAGCGCGGCCAGCCACTGGGCGCCGAAGCCGGCATTGCGCGCGATCAACTGGGCCACCACCGCCCGGGGCAGCCGGTAGGCCAGGCCGTCCCCGGTGGCGACAAAACGGTGGCTGGCCTGGCCGGCCAACAGCGCGCGGCCATCGAAGTCCTCGTCCGGGCCGAAGGTGGCCAGCAAGTCCTCGCCCTCCCACTGCTGGACATGGCCCTGGATCAGCACGAACAGGTGGCTGGCGGGCTCGTCAGGGGCCAGCAGCACCTGGCCATCGTGCAGCAACTCGAGGTCGACGCTGTCGCGCACCAGGCGGCGCTCGTCGCTGCTCAAGACGTCGAAGGGCGCGACCGTGAAGTTGAAGGCGTTGGGCACAGGCAGGATGACAGCACAGCTTGCTGACGCGACGCCTGCAGCAGCGCAATCCCCTCAGGCCATGCCGGCATCAATCCAGTTGCCGGGCCGCGACCAAGGCCCGCAACAGCGCGCGGTTGACCGCCGGCACGGCCATCAGCAAGGCATCGGCGGCCGCCCGGATGTCGTAGACCGAGGCCGACTCGATCGCCCGCACCAGCGCCAGGTAAGGCTGGTGCGGACCGCGGCTGTGCAGGAGGGCGTCGCGCACTGCCTCGCTGGTCGGTATGCGCTCGAGCAACTCGTCGACAGGCTGTTGCATCAGCCGGTCGAGCAGCGAGAACACGCCGCAGATGAACAGCTCGCTGCGCCGGTCGTCATCGCAGCCGCTGTCCCGGCCCAGTTCCTCCATCACCAGGCCGCGCCGCACGGCGGCATAGATGACCGGCTTGAGCGCGCTGTCTCGGCTGCCCGCAGCCAGCAGCAGCGCCAGCCAGCGCTTGAGCCGCTGGTAGCCGACCAGCATGATCGCGTGGCGGAACGAGCTGACCTGCACGCCCAGCCCGAAGCCCGGCGAGTTGATGTAACGCAAAAGCTTGAAGGCCAGCGTCGGTTCGTTCTTCATCACCGCTTCCAGCCGGTCGACCTCCTCGTGCCGGTCGACCCGGTTGATCAGTTCGACGATGGCCGTCAACTCGGGCTGCGCGCCGCGGCCGCCCGCGGCCTTGATCGGGGCCGCGTCATCGATGGGCCAACCCAGCACGGCGATCGCGCCGCGCGCGAAGGCGTCGCTCATCTCGGCCAGGGTGCGAACCCCCGACTGCACATGCGGGACGTTGCGCGACACGCCGCCGGGCGGCGGCATGCCGTCGCGCCGCTCGTCAGCCAGGTCGACGATCGAGTAGGCGAAGCAGGGCAGCAGTTCGCGCGGCAGCGGCGCAAACGGCCGGCCCTTGATCAGCAAGGTGTTGCCGGCCTGGTACAGCGCGGCCAGCGCGTCGCTGCAGGCCGGATCGCCAGCCATGAAGGCGGGCACCTCCAGCATCAGGTTGAGCGGCAGGTCGGCGCGCATCAGGCCCGCCAGCAGCGATTCGCTGACGATGTCGAGCGAGATGCGGCCGGCGTCGGCTGGCCAGACCTCGACCAGCGCGGCCACCAGCGCCGTGGCATCGGGCTGGACCTCGGGACGGACAGGGAAGACCGTCAAGCGCAGGGCGATGATCGCCCGGTGGCGGTCGATCATCGGCGAATAGCCCAGGGCCACCTGACCCAGCACGGGGTGTTCTGTCATGGCCGGAGTGTGCGCCCGCGGCCGAGCTATTTGAGGTAGTCGAACAGCGACATGCGCTGCACCGCGGCATAACTTTGCAACGCGGCCTGGTAGCCGGTCTGCTGGTTCTTGAACTCGCTGATGGCGCTCACCATGTCGACGTTCTCGGCGTCGGACTGCACTGCCTTGGCCCACAGAGTTCGATCTTGGTTGCGGCCGTCGATGGCGTCCAGCCGTGTCAGCGTGCTGCCGGCCTCGGATCTGGCAGCCTGCAAATGGCCCGCCACGGCGTCGATGTCGCGCAGCCCGCTGTTGACGGCCTGGGCCACCCGTCCGGCGTTGGCAGTCGGATCCTTGAGTGTCGCGATGGTCTTGTCGAGCGCGGCGAACGGGCTGAGGCCGGGGGTCGCGGGCTGCAGGCTGAAGCGATCGCCAGCCGCAGGCGCGCCGCTGATGTGAAAACTCATGCCGTCGACGGTGATGGCAGTGCCCGCGCTGTAGGCCACGCCGGCCTGTGCCGTGGCAACGCCGTCCTTCTGCACGCTGTAACTGCTGGCCGCGCCGCTGCCGGCAAAGCTGATCTGGTAGGTCGAGCCGGTGACGGCGGACGGGTCGGTCACGCTGCCCGCATCGATCCAGGCCGAGCCCTGGTTGGCGCCATCCCCAGCGCTGACGAACACGCCGTTGCCACTGGGCGCACCCAGCCAGATCGCCCGCCCGTCCACCGTGGCGGGCATCTGCTCGCTGGTCGAGAGCTGGTTCTGGCCTGCTGTGCCCGCCGCCTGCACGCCGGCCGGCGTGTCGAGCAAGGGGATGGCGGTGGCGCTCTGGCCGCCGAACAGGTAACCGCCGGCGCTGCCGGCCTGGTTGGCCAGCGCCAGCAACTGCGAGCGAAACTGGCCGAGCTGGTCGGCCAGGGTGGCGCGATCGCTCGCGGCCAGGCTGCCGTTGCCGGCGCCGACCAGGGTTTCGCGCGCGCTCTGCAGCATGTCGCCGGCCTGCCCCAATGCCGATTCGGTCAGCGTCATCGCGTTGCGGCTGGCCGCCAGCGAGCGCTGATCGCTGGCGATGCGCTGCTGGGCGATGTAGGCCCGCTCGGCGCGCGCGGCACCGGTCGGGTCGTCGCTGGGTTGGTTGATGCGCTTGCCGCTGGTCATCTGGGTCTGTGCCGCGGCCATGTCGGCCTGGCGGACCTGCAGCGACTGGACGGCGGCATCGTAGCGGTTGGCAGTGGAGATTCTCATGGCGGATTGCAAGCTGGGTTGGACCGACAACAGGGCGCGCGGCGAGCTCACTGGGTGATGCTGAAGATGGCGTCGAACAACAGCTGCGCGGTCTGCAGCACCTTGGCCGCCGCCTGGTAGGCCTGCTGGTACTGGATCAGCCGCGCCGCCTCCTCGTCGAGGTTGACGCCGACCGCACCGCTCAGCGAGGCGTCGGCCTGGGTCGAGACGGTGGCGCTGTTGGTGGCCGCTGCCGCAGCGCCCTGGGCCCGCACGCCGGCATCGACGATCGCAGCCGCGTAGGCATCGCCGACGGTCTGGCCGTCGATCAGCGGGCGCGCGGCCATGCCGTCCAAGCGCAAGGCGTTGCCGTTGCTCGCCGCAGGGTAAGTGGTGGGAGTGATGGCGATGCTGTCGCCCGTCCTGGGCAGGCCGGTCAGGCGCAGTTCGATGCCATCGTGGCGGATCGGCTGACCGGCGACGAAACTGCCGCTGCCGACCGGGTTGTTGCCGGCGCCGACGATCTGGTAGCTGCCGTTGTTGTCGGTGAAGCTCAGCGTCAGCGGTGCGTAGCCGGCGGCAGGCGCGGCGCTGATCTCGAGCGCGCTGATCACCGCGCTGCCGGTGTTGCCGGCGCTGGCCACCGCCGTGACCGGGTTGGCCGCTGCCAGCCCGGTCGGGTCCTGCAGCAGCGCGGTCAGTCCGCCAGCCGAGCCGCTGACCGGCTTGAGCAGGAACGAGTCGCCCGCCGCCGGCAGATTGGCACCGATGCGGATGGCAAAACCGTCGATGACCTGGCCATCGGCCACCGGCTGGAACGGCTGGCCGTCAGACAACCGGGTCACGACGTACTGGCCGGCGTTGGCCGGATCGTTCTGCAGCCGGTAGTCGCTGGCCTTGAGTGCCGAGGCGTCGACCACCGTGATGACGGGCGCGGCCAGGAAATTGCCGCTGGCGTCGCGCGCGTTGCCGGCATTGGGCACCGCCTGTGGCGCGGCGAAGGCGAACAGCGGCGTGCCAGCCCGACCTTGCAGGTCCAGCCCCAGCGTCTGCTGCTGGTTGACCGCAGTGGCCAGACCGATCACGAGCTGGCCGACCCGGCTGCGGGCATCGGCCAGGTCGGTCTGCTGGAAACGCAGCAGGCCGCCGATCTGGCCGCCGCCGATGGCATCCGCGCTGAGGGCGGTGACTTGACCGGCGATGCGCAGGCCCACTGCGACATGCGTCGGATCAGCGGCATCGGGCTGCGCCACCAGCGCATGCGCCGAGCTGCCCTGCACCAGGTTCTGGCCGCTGCCAACAAAAACGCTGGCCGTCTGGTCGGGGCCCAACAGCGTGTGCACCTCGACCTGCTCGCCGATCTTCTTGATCACCAGGTCGCGCTGGTCGAGCAGGTCGTTGGGCGTCTGGCCGCTGGGGTTGGCTGCGGCGATGCTGAGGTTGAGCTTGGCCAGCTGGGTCGCCAGAGCATTGACGCTGTCGACGGCGCCGCCGACGTCGCTGTTGACGTTGGACTGCAGCACCTCGACCTGGGCGCTGGCCGAATGCGCCAGCGAGGCGAAATCCTGCAGCCGGCCCAGCACCGCCTGGCGCGCCGACAGGTCGGACGGCGCGGCGGCCAGGTCGGCGTAGGCGTTGAAGATCTGCGTGGCCGAGCCGCCCAGCCCGGCATCGCCGCCGGCAAACACCTTCTCCAGCTGAGAGATCTTGTCGTTGCGTGCGCCATCGGCCGACGCCGCGGCTGTGGCCGCCAGCGCCTGGCTGGTGAGAAACAGGTTCGAAGCCCGGGTCACAGAGCTTAAGGTGACGCCGCGCCCGAGGTAGCCCGCGCCACTGTACGAACTGCCGGCGGCCGCTGCCTGCTGCACGGTCTGGCGCGAATAGCCCGGCGTGCTGGCATTGGCGATGTTGTTGCCGGTGGTCTGCAACTGGGCGTAAGCGGCGAAGGCCGCCTGCTTGCCCAGGCTCATCAGCGAAGTCGACGACATGGCGGCGCGCAGCCTCTATCAGGCCAGGCTGCGCTGCAGCCGCAGCGCGGTGTTGATCACCCGGCCCAGCTTGTCGGCATAGGCCGGATCGGTGGCGTAGCCGGCCTTCTGCAGGCCTTGGGCAAAGCCCTTGGCATCGGCGCCAGCGGCCACCACGGCGGCGTAGCGCGGGCTGTCCTTCATCAGCTTGGCATAGTCGGCAAACGATTCGCTGTCGCTGGCATAGGCCCGGAAGGACTGAATCCGCTTCTGCGGCTGGCCGCCGACATACTCGGTGGTCGTCACGTCCACCGTCGGCCCGCTCCAATTGGCGCCGGCCTTGATGCCGAACAGGTTGTGGCTGGGTGTGCCGTCCCGGCCGACGATCTCGCGCTTGCCCCAGCCGGTCTCCAACGCGGCCTGCGCCAGCATGAAGGCCGCCGGGATGCCAGTGGCCGACGCTGCGGCCTCGGCGGCAGCGCTATGCTGCTGGACAAAGCCGGCGGCGCTCTTGTCGGGGATCTTGGGCGTGGCCGATGGATCGCTGACGATGGGCAGGCTATTGTTCGATCGGCTGGTGCTCGGTATCGGCCCCGGCGTCAAGCCCATCTGGCGTTCCAACTGGCGCGCAATGACGTCGGCCAAGCCGCCGGGCCGACCGGCCATCTTGTTTGCGAGCTGGGCGTCCAGCAGTTCGGTGCCCAGCTTGGTGCCGGCGTTGTCCATCAGCCCCGACGACTCGGTGGCCGAGCGCATGCTCTTGAGCAACTGGCCCATGAACAGCGACTCGAACTGATTGGCCGTCTCGCGCGCCGCCGCCTTGGGGTCGCGGACGGCGCTGTTTCGCAGGGCGTCCAGGCTGGTGGCGTCACTGGCCAGTCGTACGCTGCTGACCCGCGGCGGCAGCGCTGGCGTTTGCATGAGCAGACTGGACGGAATCGCTGCCATGGTCAGATCACCTCGAGCTCGGCGTTGAGCGCACCCGCGCTCCTGAGCGCCTGCAGGATCGCCAATAGGTCTTGCGGCGAGGCGCCCAGGGTGTTGAGCGCTCGCACCACGTCGGCCAGCTTGGCGCCGGCCGGCAACTGCATCAGCGCCCCGCCCTGCTGGGTGATCGCGATGTCGACCTTCTCGGCCTTGACCGTCGTTCCGCCCTGGCTGAAGGCCGTGGGCTGGCTGATCACCGGCGTCGAGTTGACGGTGACGGTGAGTGCGCCATGGGCCACCGCGCAACTGTTGAGCGAGACCGCGTCGTTCATCACCACCGAACCGGTGCGGGCATTGATCACCACCCGGGCGGCGGGCCGCTCGAGCCGGACCTCGAGGTTCTCGATGTCGGCCAGGAAAGCCACCTGGTCGCCCGCCTGGGCCGGCATGCGCACCCGCACCACCCGCCCGTCCAT
Source organism: Burkholderiales bacterium (assembly GCA_947453625.1). GTDB lineage: Bacteria > Pseudomonadota > Gammaproteobacteria > Burkholderiales > Burkholderiaceae_C > Pseudaquabacterium. The sequence continues at coordinate 20,325 of CANGHK010000056.1, read as the reverse complement.
GGCCTGCGCCAGGCCATCGCCCTTGCTGTCGTTGATGGCCCGCGCCACCGCGCGGGCGGTGGCGAAATCTTTGGACTGCAGGTCGAGCTGCATCACGCCATGGGTCGACAGCAGGGTCGGCACCGCGCGCTCGACTGTGGCGCCATCGGGCACCCGGCCGGCCGCCAGGTGGTTGATCTGCACCTTGCTGCCGCCGGCCGCAGCACCCGCGCCGCCGACGATCAGGTTGCCCTGGGCCAGCGCGTAGACCTGGCCATCGGCGCCGCGCAGCGCGGTGGCCAGCAGCAGGCCGCCGCGCAGGCTCTTGGCGTTGCCGGCCGAGGACACGTTGACATCGATGCGCTGGCCCGGCTGGGCAAAGGCAGGCAGCTCGGCCGTGACGACCACCGCCGCCAGGTTCTTGGGTTGCATCGTCGCGCCGGGCGGCAGCACGATGCCCGACTGCTGCAGAAACGCGGCAAAGGCCTGCGGTGTGTAGGGCGCCTGGGTGGCCTGGTCGCCGGTGCCATCGAGACCGAACACCAGGCCGAAGCCGGTCAGCTGGTTGGGCCGCACGCCCTGCACGCTGGCCACCTCCTTGATGCGCGCGGCCTGCGCCGGCCACCACATGGCGGCGCTGGCCACCAGCAGGCACAGCCACACCACCGCACCCAGCACGCGGTCGGGGCTGAAACGTGAGGGTATGAGGCGGTCGGTCATGGCGTTCAGAACGGCATTACGGTCTGGAAGACGCGCGCCAGCCAGCCCATGGACTGCGCCTCCGCCTGCTGGCCACGGCCGCGCTGCTCGATGCGCACGTTGGCGATCTGGGTGCTCAGCACGGTGTTGCCCGGGGCGATCGCGCGCGGATCGACCTGGCCCGAGAAGCGCAGCACGTCGACATTGGCGTTGACGCCGATCTGCTTCTCGGCCGCGACAACCAGGTGGCCGTTGGCCAGCACCTGCACCACGGTGGCGGTGATGGTGCCCGAGAAGTCGTTGCTGTTCTGCGTCGTTCCCTTGCCCGAGAAGCTGTTGGCGTCGCTGCCCGAGGCGGTGGCGCGGGTCAGCGCATTGGTGCGCAGAAAGGGCAGCGCGCTGACGCTGGCGCTCAGGGTGTCGGCGCGGTCTATGGTGCTGGTGCTGGTCTGCACGGCGCTGACCTTCTCGACGATGCTCACGGTGACGGTGTCGCCGACGATGCGCGCCCGGTGGTCCTCGAACAGGGGCCGGTAACGGTTGGCCTGGAAGATGGTGCCGTTGGGTGGCGCCGGCACCACCACTGCCGCCGGCATCGCTGCCGTGGGCAGCACCAGGTCGACCGGCGGCAGCCGGGCCAGGGTCTCGCAGCCGGTCAGCGCCACGGTCAGCAGCGCCGCGGCGACCAGTCCTGCACGCGGGCGCGCTTGCGTCGAGACAGGTGAAAATTCAGTCATGGTCACAGTTGCGCCAGCTTCTGCAGCATCTGGTCGGAGGTGGTCACGGCCTTGGAGTTGAGCTCGTAGGCGCGCTGGGTCTGGATCATCGAGACCAACTCGGCCACCACGTTGACGTTGCTGGTCTCCACCGCCCCTTGGGTGACCTGCCCCAGGCCATTGGCGCCCGGTGCGCCGACCGCGGGCGTGCCCGATGAAGCGGTCTCGCCGAACAGGTTCTCGCCGCGCGGCTCCAGACCGCCGGTGTTGATGAAGGCGGCGATCTGCAACTGCCCGGCGTTCTGCGGCGCGGTCTGGCCCGCGATGGAGACGTTGACCACGCCGTCATTGCCTATGGTCACCGACTGCGCAGTGGCCGGGATGGTGATGGTCGGCTGCACCAGGTAGCCACCGTTGGTCACCAATTGGCCTTGCGAGTTGAGCTGGAACGCGCCGTCCCGGGTGTAGGCCGTGGTGCCGTCGGGCATCTGGACCTGGAAGAAGCCGTTGCCGCGCACCGCCAGGTCGAAGTTGTTGCCGGTCTGCTGCAACCCACCCTGCGAGAAATTGCGCGCCAGCGCCACCGGCCGCACGCCCAGGCCGATCTGAAGTCCGGTGGGCAGCGTCGTCTGCTCGCCCGTGTTGGCGCCGACCTGGCGCAGATTCTGGTAGATCAAGTCCTCGAACACCGCATGGCCACTCTTGTAGCCATTGGTGCCCGAGTTGGCCAAGTTGTTGGAGATCGCGTCCAGCGCGGTCTGCTGGGCCTCCATGCCGGTCTTCGCTATCCACAGCGAACGGATCATCGCGTCACTCCAGGTGCCAAATATCTGGGTCGATGATGGCGGCATCTCGAGTCGATCCAAGACGCAAAAAGCGCCGCGGAGGCGGCGCTTTTTTGAACATCGGCAGCGATCGGGACGCTTTGCGCGGGCCTGCCCGAGTCAGGTGTTGGCCAGCAATTTGGTCGCCGACTGCTCGCGGTCCTGCGAGGTCGACAGGATCTTCATCTGCTGCTCGTACTGGCGGGCAGCGGCGATCATCGCCACCATCGATTCCACCGGGCTGACGTTGCTGCCTTCCAGCGCCCCGGCCTGCACCCTGGCGCTCGGGTTGGCAGGCAGGTCGCCGGTGGCCGCGCGAAACAGGCCGTCCTCGCCGCGCAACAGCGGGGCGTCGGGTGTCACCAGCTTGAGCCGGCCCACGCCCTGCGGCCTGGCGTTGCCGACGGTGGCGCTGACCGTGCCGTCGGCGCCGATCAGCACCTGGGCATTGGCCGGGATGGTCAGCGGACCGCCGTCGCCCAGCACGGTCTGGCCGCCGCGCGTGACCAGCAAGCCCTCGCTGTTGACGTCGAGCGCGCCGTTGCGGGTGTAGGCCTCGGTGCCGTCGACGCCATGCACCGCCAGCCAGGCGTCGCCCTTCATCGCCACATCGAGGTTGCGGTCGGTCGCCGCCACCGGTCCGGGCTCGCTGCTGTAGCCCGGGGTGGTCTCGAGCGCGTAGACCCTCGTGCTGGCGCCATCGCCCAGCACCGGCACGGCGCGGAAGGCCGTCATCTCGGCCCGAAAGCCGGTGGTCGATGCATTGGCCAGGTTGTGGGCCAGCACGTCCTGGCGCAGCATCGAGGCCTTGGCGCCGGCCATCGCAAGGTAGATCACGCGGTCCATGCAGGCTCCCGGGTCGCGGGGTGGTCAGGCATCGCCGTGCTCAGCGCATGCTCACCAGCGTCTGCATGATGCCGTCCTGGGTCTTGATGGTCTGCGCATTGGCCTGGTAGATGCGCTGCGCCACCATCATGTTGACCAGCTCCGAGGTCAGGTCGACATTGCTCTCCTCGATAGACCCGGCCTGCAGCGAGCCCAGGTTGCCCGAGCCCGGCGTGCCGGTGATCGGCACACCCGACTTGAAGGTCGCGCCCCAGGTATTGGCGCCCAGCGGCAGCAGGCCCTGCATGTTGCGGAAGGTGGCCATCTCGATCTGGCCTATGGGCGCGCTCTGGCCGCTGGAATAAGTCGCCAGCACGACGCCGGTGCTCTGGATCGCGATCGAGCTGAGCTGGCCGGGCGGAAAGCCGTCCTGGCTGACATTGGTGACGCCGAAGGCCGCGCCGTATTGGGTGGTGGTGCCCAGGTCGAGCTTGACCCCAACGATGGGCGCAGTGACCGAGCCATTGGCGCCGGTGCTGGCGGGCACGTCGAACGAGACCGCGCCGACCGGCAGCGTTGGCGCGCTGCCATTGGTCGGAAAAGTCATCTGGGTGATGGGCTGCGCGTTGCCGGCGCCGTCGGGATTGACCGCCGCGCCATTGGCCGAGGCATAGACGTTCCAGGTGTCCTGGGCCGATTTCTGGAAGTAATACGTCATCGCCACTTCCTGGCCCTTGACGTCATAGGTGTTGACCGAGGTCGCGCTGTTGTAGGTCATGGCATCGCTGAAATTGATCGGCGGCGTCGCGCCGGTGTCGGTCACGGACGCGGTGGCGTTGAGGTTGAGCTGGAGCTTGACGCTGGAAGTCGCGCTCGGCGCGATGCCCGCGGTGGGCAGCGTCAGCGGCTGGGCCTGGCCGGGAATCAGCGCGCCCTGGCTGTTGGCCGGGTAGCCGAGCAGGCGCAGCCCGCCGGCGTTGGTGATGAAGCCAGCGCTATCGACCTGGAACTCGCCGTTGCGGGTGTAGGTCACCAGGCCGTTCATGTCCTTGACCTGGAAGAATCCACCGCCATTGATCGCCACGTCCATCGCGTTGTTGGTCGCCGAGATGCTGCCTTCGGAAAACTGCTGGGTCACCGAGGCCAGCGTCGCGCCCAGGCCGATGTTGTCCGAGCCACCGCCGGCGGCACGCGCATAGACATCGGCAAACTCGGCGCGTGAGCTCTTGGCGCCCACCGTGCTGGCGTTGGCGACGTTGTTGCCGATCACGTCGAGGTTGCGGCCCGCGGCGTTCAGTCCGGAGACACCTACTTGGAAACTCATGGCAATACTCCTTGGATAAGACGGGGACTGGGGTGGCGCGGATCAGGCGTCCACCCGGTGGAATGACCGTGCCGAACACAGTCGCGGCGGGACCCGCTCAGTTGATCGCGGTGATGGCGGTGTAGGCCACCTTGCCGCTGCGCGCCAGTTCCAGCGTCAGCGCCGAGCCAGTGGTGCTGATCGCCTGCACCGTGTCTCGCATCAGCGCGGTACTGCCAACCGCGTTGGTGCCGCTGCTGGCGATGACCTTGAAGGTGTAGCCCTCGGTCTGGCTGGCGCTGCTGCCCTTGGGCCAGGTGAAGTCATGCTGTCCGGCGGTCTGCGCCCCCAGGCTGAGCGAGTCCACCTTGACGCCGGCCGGGTTGATCACGTCGACCGTGACGGTGTCGGCCGCCGCGCTGACCGAAAAGCTGCCGCTGGCCGCGCCGTTGGCGACCGAGATCTGGTTGCCGGGCAAGGTCACGTTGCGGCCCACCAGTGCCGCGCCCTGGACGGCCTGCATCTGCAGAAAGCTGGTGTTCAGGCCGGTGACCGAGCTGTTGAGGTTCTGGATGCCGCTGACGGTGCTGATCTGCGCCATCTGCGAGGTCATCTGCGCGTTGTCCACCGGGTTGAGCGGGTCCTGGTTCTTGAGCTGGGTGACCAGCAGCTTGAGAAACTGCTGGCTCATGTCGGCCGCGCTCTGCACGGCGCCGCTCAGGCCGGTGCCGGCGGTGGTCGAGGTGCCGGACACGCCGGAGTTGGTGGTGGTGATGGTGGTCATGGGTTGCTCGGGTGGTCAGGGCGCTCAGGACTGGCCCATCTGCAGCGTCTTCAGCAGCAGGCTCTTGGCGGTGTTCATCACCTCGACGTTGTTCTGGTAGGAGCGCGAGGCCGAGATCATGTTGACCATCTCGTCGACCGGGCTGACGTTGCTGTAAGTCACATAGCCTTGGGCGTCGGCCGCCGGATGCTTGGGGTCGAGCACTTTGCGACCGGGGTTGTTGTCCTCGGTCACGTTGCTGACATGGACGCCAGCGGAGGTCGCCTCGCCCATCAGCAGGGTCTGGAACACCACCTGGCGCGCCTTGTAGGCCTGGCCGTCGGGCCCGGCCACGGTGTCGGCGTTGGCCAGGTTGCTGGCCACCACGTTCAGGCGCTGGGTCTGGGCGCTGGCCGCGCTGCCCGCGACATCGAAGATCTTGAACATGCTCATCGCCGTTCTCCGGGCAGGTGGTGGGCGCGCAGGATGCCGGCCATGGCGTCAGCGTGGGTCATCAGCCCTGGCTCGGGCTCTTCATCGCGTCGAGCATCGAACGCAGGCTGCCGTTGATGAAGCGCAGCGTGGCCTCGTACTTCACGCTGTTGTCGACGAAGCTGGCGCGCTCGCGGTCCAGGTCCACCGTGTTGCGGTCGATCGAGTCCTGGCTGGATCGGGCATAGAGCAGGCCCGGTCCATCGCTCAGGTCAGTCGCGCCGGCGTCGTGCGCCGGGTGGGTCAGGGTCAGACCCCCGCCAGCACCCGCGGCGCTGGTGGCCTGGCGCAAGGCGTTGGCAAAGTCCATCTCGCGAGCTTGGTAGCCCGGCGTGTCGGCGTTGGCGATGTTGCTGGCGATCAGGCGCTGCCGCTCGGACCGCAGCAACAGGGCCTGCGACTGGAAATCGAGTGCTTCGGTCAGACGTTGCATGCGGGGCCTCCTGTGCGCTGGCACAGCCCGGGGTGGGTCGATGTGAAAGGATTGTGGGCAGGCGCATCCGCGGCATGCCGTCGAACAACAGGCTCAAGGCCGTCCATTTCGGACCACCGCAACCGCCCGCTCGGCTTCAGCATCAAGGCCATGAGCCTCTATCCGCTTGCCCCTGCGCTGCCTCGCCAGTTTGTCCGGCCCCTGGTCGCCGAGGTTGGCGCGGCTCGACCGCACCAGCACGGGCCGCTCCACCGGCAAGCGTGCGGCTCGGCGGGGCGGCTGTGCCTGGCCTTGCTGGGCCTGCTGGGCGCTGGCGATGCCGGCGCCGAGGGTGCATCGCCTGTCCAGGCCCTGGCCGCGCAGTCCCCGGACAGGGGTCCACCGGCCAGCACCCTGCCCGATGCCTTGGCCAGCGAGTTGAAGCGCCTGGCCCAGGCCGCGGCAGCCATCGTCTGGGGCGACAGCCAGCCGCAGCCGCGGATCGAGGTCGTGCTGGGCCGACTCGACCCCCGCCTGAAACTGGCGCCTTGCCAACGGATAAGGCCTTACCTGCCCGCTGGCACCCGGCCGCTGGGCCGCACCCGTATGGGCCTGCGCTGCGACCAGGGCACCACGCCCTGGAACGTCAGCCTGCCGATCACCGTGCACCTGTGGGGGTCGGCGCTGGTGGCCAGCACCGCGCTGCCGGCGGGCACCGTGCTGGCCGCGCGCCACCTGCTGGCTGCCGAGGTGGATCTGGCCGAGCGCGCCGATCCGGCCATCAGCGACGGACCGCAAGCCCTGGGACGGACCTTGGCGCGCGGCCTGGCAGCCGGCGAATCCCTGCGCCGCGGCGACCTGAAGACCCGGCAGTGGTTCAACAGCGGCGACACGGTGCGCATCGTCGCGGTGGGCGCGGGCTACGCCGTCAGCAGCGAAGGTCAGGCGCTGGGCCCGGGGCTGGAAGGACAGACCGCCCGCGTGCGCACCGAGAGCGGGCGCATCGTCACCGGCGTCGCGGCCGGGGAGCACAGGGTCGAGGTGGCGCTCTGAGCCGCAGGGTAGATACCGACCGCCCACCCCCTGTGTGCGGGGCAAGGAGAAAATGAGGCGGCATCAGGCTAAAGTCCCGATCCGGGGGGCCGATACCCTGAACATATCTCAGGATCGGGCCATTTGCCCGCCCTCTGCAGGAGTCCACCATGAAGATCGGTCATCTCGACAACCAGTCAGCCACACAGGCGCCCGGCGAACGAAGGTCGGGCACGGCATCGCCAGCCTCGGCCTCAGGTACGAAGTCTGCTGAGCCCAGTGCCCAGGTCGAGTTGTCGACCACCGCGGCCCAGCTTGCCGCCCGCGGCACCGACGGCGTGTTCGACACCCAGAAGGTCCAGCGCATCTCCGACGCCATCCGCGACGGCAAGTTCCAGGTCGATCCCGGGGCGATCGCTGACAAGCTGATCGCCAATGCCCAGGAATTGCTGGGCAATGTGACCCGGCGCTGACACCGGACAGCGCAACCCCATGCAGCACCCCCTCCAGGATTCGCGGCTGGCCAGCGTGGTCGGGGTCGAACTCGAACCGCTGGTCGCCCATGTCGAGCAACGCCTGAGCGCCCTGTCCGATTCACTGCGCGAACGCGACGTGCAGGCGATAGAGCAGCAGGCCCAGGAACTGCACCGCGCGCTGGCGCGGGCCGTCGAGTGCTTCATGCATGCGGCGCGCCATGGCGGCGTGCCCGCGCCGATGCGCGTGCGCCTGGCCAGGGCCAGCGCGCAACTGGCACGCCAGCGCGAGTCCCTGTCTCGCGCCACCGCCGCGCTCGACCGGGCGATCGACGTGCTGATGCCCGGTGCGACGCCGGTCGGCAAGGTGTATTCGGCCCAGGGACTGACCCCACCCCAGCAACGCAGCGCCAGCCTGAGTGCCTGAGCGCCGGATTGAGACGCCAGGGCCCGCCTGCGCAGGGCCTGGCTAGACGCTCACTGCAACTGGCTGGACGCGGGCGGCACCGCGTGCCCGGGCGTGAACAGCCCGCCCACATCCACCGGATCGAAGCGGTAGATCGCACCACAGAAGTCGCAGCCCACCTCGGCCTCGCCGCGCTCGGCGATCAGCGATTCGACCTCTTCCGCGCCCAGGCCGCGCAGCATGCCGGCCACCCTTTCGCGCGAGCAACGGCAGGCAAAGCGCGGCTGCTGGGGCTCGAAGACGCGCAGCGTCTCCTGCCAGAACAGCCGATGCATCACCTCGGCAGGTTGCAGCGTGAGCAGTTCGTCGGCGGTCAGCGTGGCGGCCAGCAGCGCGATGCGGTTGAAGTCCTCGCTGCGGCCGATGTGGTCCTCGTCGGCGCTGACCAGCACCTGGCCGGCCAGGTTGGCCCCGCCCGACATCGGCAGGCGCTGGATCAGCAGCCCGGCCGCCACCGAGTCGTCGGCGGCCAGCACCAGTCGGGTGTCTAGCTGTTCGGACTGCAGCATGTAGTGCTCGAGCACCTCGCTGAGCTTTTGCAGCGGCTCGCGCTGGTCTCCGAACAAGGGCACCACGCCCTGGTAGGGCTGCTGGCCGGGCAGGCGGTCCAGCGGGTCGAGCGTGATCGCGCAGCGGCCCTGGCCATGCAGGTTGAGCATCTCCTCCAGCCCGGCATCGGCCGCCACCTCGCCCACCACCTTGGCGGTGACGCGAAAGCTCAGGTCAGGCAAGGTCTCGGCCACCGCCAGCTTGACCGGTCCGTCGCCCTGCATCTGCAGGATGATCGCGCCATTGAACTTCAGGTTGCCCTGCATCAGCACGCCGGCAGCGGCCATTTCGCCCAGCAGCGCGCGCACCGGGGCGGCAAAGGCATGGCCGCCGTCGCTGACGCTGGCGCGGCGCGACAACAGGTCGCGCCAGCTCGCACCCAGCCGCACCAGCATGCCGCGCACCGGCAGGCCTTCAAACAGGAACTTCTGCAGCGTGTCCATGGTCGCCGCTCAAGCGTCGATGCGCTTGAGCGAGCCCGCATGGCGGCGCTGCTGCAGCACATAGTGCGCTGCACTGGTGCGCAGGCGCTCGATCTGCTCGGGCGTCAGCTCGCGCACCACCTTGGCCGGTGAGCCGACGATCAGCACGCCGTCGGGAAACTGCTTGCCCTCGGTGACCAGCGCACCCGCGCCGACGATGCAGTTGCGGCCTATGCGCGCCCCGTTCATCACCACGCTGCCGATGCCGATCAGCGAGCAGTCGCCGATCGTGCAGCCGTGCAGCATCACCTGGTGGCCTACCGTCACGCCTTCGCCGATCACCAAGGGCGAGCCATGGTCGGTATGCAGGACGCTGCCGTCCTGCACGTTGCTGTCACGGCCGACGCTGATACGGTCGTTGTCGCCGCGCAGCACCGCGCCGTACCAGATGCTGGCGTTCTCGGCCAGGCTGACCCGGCCCATCACCTGGGCGCTGTCGGCCACCCAGGCCGTCGGATGGACCTCGGGGGCGTCGTCTTCGAGTTGGTAAATCGCCATCGGGATGTCCTTGAAGTGAGGCCGGCATGCTGGCGGCCGAGCCGCAGCGCGGGCGTCGATGCACTGCTGCGCTGCCGGCAAAGCCTATGATTCTAGGGATGCAGTTGCGAATCCGCGCCCTGGAGGTATTGCGCTTGGCCGATCCCGCCCTCAAGGCCGGCCAGGCCAGGGATCTGGCCGCCCTCGCGCTGGCCGGCGAGGGCCAGCTCGACACCGCGGCCGAGCTCGGCGCGCCGGCCACGCTGACTGGCCTACCCGGTCGCCCCGCCCTGCCCCGACTGGTGCCGGTGCACCAAGTGCCGCGCCGCTCGCCCTTCACGTCGGCGGGCCGAGCCGCGCTGCTGCATTCGATCTGCCATATCGAGTTCAACGCCATCAACCTGGCGCTGGACGCGGTCTGGCGCTTCGCCGGCATGCCCGCGCCCTTCTACCTGGACTGGCTGCGCGTGGCCGGCGAGGAGGCGCTGCACTTCAGCCTGCTGCGTGAGCATCTGCAGAGCCTGGGCCATGACTATGGCGATTTCGACGCCCACGACGGCCTGTGGCGCATGACCGAAGCCACCGGCACCGACATCGTGGCCCGCATGGCGCTGGTGCCCCGCACGCTGGAAGCGCGCGGGCTGGACGCCACGCCGCCTATCCAGGCCAAGCTGCGCCAGGCCGGCGACCTGCGCGCGGTGGCCATCCTCGACATCATCCTGCGCGACGAGATCGGCCATGTGGCCGTCGGCAACCGCTGGTACCGCTGGCTGTGCGCTCGCGACGGGCTGGATGCCGAGGCGCTGTACCCGAAGTTGGTGGCGCGCCATGCCGCACCGCGGTTGCGCCCGCCGTTCAACCTGACGGCGCGAAGGGCTGCGGGCTTCAGCGAGGCCGAGATCGACAGCCTGTTGGCATGCCCCCCCAAGGCGCCGGGCGAACAAGCCAAATAGTCGATGTTTTGCCCCCGAAGCGGGGGGGGCATGGCGGTGGTTTCCCCGCCCGTCGTCGGGCATGATCTCGATCAATTGTCGGCCCAGCACCCGACACCGACGCCTCCCACATCAACCGCACGAATACCATGTCGCCCATCGAACCGCATCGCCCGGCCCCGGCACCCGAACCGGCAGTGCCGACCCCAGAAACCGCGGCCGCCGGGGCGCGAGATCGGCGCCGTCGTTTCCTGCGTGTCTCGGCGGGCGCAGTGCCCCTGACCATGACGCTGGCCAGCCGACCCGTGCGCGCCTACACCTGCAGCACCTCGTCGGCCTGGGGCTCGGCACAAGTCAACCCGACCGCCAGCGCAGCCGCCCACAACGCGGCGAGCGCGCTGGACGTCACCGCAACCTGGACGATCAGCCAGTGGAGCGCCGATTCCCCGACCAGCGCGCCCTGGACCGCGCTGGCCACCGCCTTGGCTTACAAGCCCAAGGGCAACAGCAAGAACAAGGGCGCTGCACTGCGCAAGGACTACACCCTGGGAGACCTGTTCGGCCAGGCCGGACCCTTCCCGGGCACGCTGACGGCTGGGCAACAGGTCGGCGCCGTCTTGACGTCGGCGGGCAACACGTCCTACAACAGCCACCTGATCGTCGCCAAGCTCAATTCGATGATGTTCCCGGTGATTGCCGCCTGCCTCCGGTCGAACGGCACGGACCAACTCAAAGAAATGATGGATGGCCGCTATTCGCCCTCGAACACCACAGGCCCCCGCGCTTGGACACGCGACCAAATCATCGCTTACCTGGAAAATAATTTCATCGCGCCGCCATGAACACCGCCAAGACCCCCGACGGTGTACCAAATGAAGCCCGGTGGCAAAGATCGCTACCCGCCCGATTCCGTCATGCCAGTTGGCACGACGAGGTGTCGGGCAACGTCTATGACCTGCGCTCGGGCAGCACCCACTGCCTGTCGCCGCTGGCCCTGGAACTGCTGGACCTGCTGACCGACGGTACGCGCGGCGTGGCCGACCTGGCCGCCGAATTGAGCGACATCTTCCACAGCTTGGACGACGCCAGCAGCAGCGTGCGTGCGGAGTTGTCAAAAATGCAGAGAATAGGCTTAATCGATACCCTGAACTGACTGCGTTGAAACTCGAAGAGCTGCCACACGCCGAGTTATCCCGGCGGCTGCGTGAAAATACCCTGCTGCTCGACATACACCCTTTCGTGGCCCGCATCCAGACCGATGTCGCGACGCTGGTGGCCGACATAGCCAGGCTGTACGGTGAATTCGAGGTGCAGTCCGCTGACGGTTTTGCCGATTTCCATGTCGCCATCACCGCGGAGCGCGGACTGGCCGGCGGCTTCAAGCCCCGGGCCCGCTTTCACCACGACGGCAAACCCGCCTTCCTGCCGCTGCCACGCCAGCACGCGCTGCCGATGCTGGAGTGGGGGCTGAACTGGTGCGTGGCCGCGCACGCCCACCAGTACCTGATCATCCACGCGGCGGTGCTCGAGCGTGGCGGCCGGGCGCTGCTCTTGCCAGCGCCACCCGGGTCGGGCAAGAGCACACTCGCGGCCGGGTTGACGCAGCGCGGCTGGCGGCTGCTGTCGGACGAACTGGCGCTCTACGACATGGGCACCGGACAGTTGTCAGGCATGGCCAGACCGGTCAACCTGAAAAATCGCTCGATAGACTTGATTCGCGCGTTTGCCCCCCGGGCGGTGATGAGCCGGCCGGTGCCTGACACCGCCAAGGGCACGGTGGCGCTGCTCGGCCCGCCTCAGGACAGCGTGGCGCGTCGACGGGAGCCGGCCTGCCCGGCCTGGGTCGTGCTGCCGCGCTACCGTGCCAACCAGCCAGCCGTGCTGAGGCCGGCAGAACGCGCCACCACCTTGCTGCGGATGGCCGAGCAGTCGTTCAACTACGACCTGCACGGCTCCCGCGGTTTCGACGCGATGGTCGATCTGGTGGGCCGCTGCCGTTGCCTGCACTTCGAATACGGCTCGCTGGCCGAGGCCGCCGCGCTGTTCGAACGGCTCGCCGAGACTGACGCCTGAGATGCCCGCCGCGCCCTCGATCCAGGCCCTGCTGCTCGATCCCTCAACAGCCGCCGGGTTGAGCCTGTCGCAGTGGGACTTGCTGATCCGCCAAGGCCGCGCCGCGAACTTGCTGGCGCGCCTGGCCGAGTCGCTGTCGCAGCGCGGCGGCAGCACCACGGTGCCGCCGGCCGCTCGCCTGCACCTGGAGTCCGCCCTTCGCATCGCCGAGCGCCAGGACATCGCCCTGCGCTGGGAACTGGCCTGCATCGCGGACGCGCTGGACGGCAACTGCGAACGGGTGGCACTGCTCAAGGGGGCGGCCTACGCTGCGTTGGGCTTGCCTTTTGCGGCCACCCGGATCTTCAGCGACGTGGACATCCTGGTGCCGCATGCCGATCTGGCCCGCGTCGAGACCGCGCTGTTGATCCACGGCTGGCATTTCAACGACATCAGCCCCCATGACCAGCGCTATTACCGACGCTGGATGCACGAGTTGCCACCGCTGCACCACCGCCAGCGCGGCACCACCCTCGATGTGCACCACGGACTGCTGCCCCCGACGGCCAGGCTCAGTCTGGACCGCGCAGCGCTGTTCGAGCACTGGGTCGATCTGCCCGCCTTCCCGGGCCTGTGCGTCCTGCCACCGACATCGATGCTGCTGCACAGCGCCATCCACCTGTTCCACGAGGGCGAATTCGGCAACGGCCTGCGCGACCTGTTCGATCTCGATGGCCTGATTCGGCACTTCGGGCCGCGGTCCGGCTTCTGGCATGCGCTGCTCGATCACAGCGCCAGACTGGGTGCCGGCCGACCGCTTTTCTATGCGCTGCGGATGACCACGCAGGTGCTGGCCACGCCGGTGCCCGATGACGTGATGCGCGACCGGCGCCTGGCGCCCCCGGCGTGGCCGCTTGCACTGGGGATGCAGCATCTCTATGCCCAGGCCCTCAGACCCGACCATGACAGTTGCGCCAGCGCAGGCCGTCGCGTCGCCTGCTGGCTGCTCTACCTGCGCTCGCACTGGCTGCGGATGCCGATCGGCCTGCTGGCGGCCCACCTGGGGAGAAAAGCCTGGCGGCGCCTGAGCGGCCAGGACGCCCGCGAAGCCGAGCGCCGGCAAAGGGCGGACGCCAAGCCAGAGCACGGCCGCCGGCCCAGGAGCCATCAGAACGATTGACGCCCCATCAAATCCACGCGCAGCGTCACCCGCCTCTGGCCCGAGACGCAGTTGAACGCGACCGACGCTGACGAGAATGTGGCTCTGCCACCTTGCCAGCCCCACGGGGGTCCGAGCCCGGACACAAGCCCCGTAAGAGGTCTTGCGCCTGGCCAGGGGCGCTCAATGGTGGTCGAAAAAATACCGCCGGAGTCCAGCCAGGATCATTTCGACCGCCACGGCGGTCAGCACCAGGCCCATCAGTTTCTCGATCGCCGAGACCATGGACGCGCCCAGCCAGCGCCGGATGCGCTCGGCCGACAGCAACACGCCGCCCGAGACCCCCATCGCCAGCGTCAGCGCACCGACCCAGGACCACAGCCGCTCGGGCTGGCGCGAGGCCAGCAGCAACACGGTGGCCATCTCCGAGGGCCCGGCCATCAGCGTCACGGCCAGCGGGAAGATGACGGGCTCGCGCCCGCCGTCGTTGGCATAGACCTCGGCGCCGCCGGCAAAGATCATGCGGATCGCGATGATCAGCAGGATCACGCCGCCGGCCACCTCCAGCGACCGCTCGGACAGCCGCATCAGGCCGAGAAAGCCCTGCCCGCCCAGCATGAAGGCCAGCAGCACCGCGAACGCGATCGCCGTTTCGCGCAGCGCCACCCGGCGCCGGCGCTCGGGCGACACGCCCGGCAGCACCGAGACGAAGATCGGCAGGCTGCCGAAGGGGTCGAGCACCAGCAGCAACAGCACGAAGGCCGAGAGGAAGCTGTGATCCATGGCGGACGATTGTGAACGCGGCGCGGCCTCAAGCGCCCCGAGCCGCTACGGGACTACCCGCGCGGGTGGTGCGCGGCATGCAACTGGCGCAGCCGCTCGCGCGCCACATGGGTGTAGATCGTGGTGGTGGCGATGTCGGCATGGCCCAGCAGCAGTTGCACCGCGCGCAGGTCGGCGCCGTGGTTCAGCAAGTGGGTGGCAAAGGCGTGGCGCAGCGTGTGCGGCGACAGCGGCGCGACGATGCCGGCGGCACGCGCATGGCGCTTGACCAGCAGCCAGAACATCTGGCGCGTCATCGCGCCGCCGCGCGCGGTGACGAACAGCGCGTCGCTGCGCTGGCCGCCCAGAATGACCTCGCGCGCGCCCAGCAGGTAGCGCTCTATCCAGTCCTGCGCCTCGGCGCCGAAGGGCACCAGGCGCTCCCTGGATCCCTTGCCCACCACCCGCAGCACGCCCTCGCTCAAGCCCACCCGCACAGTGGCGATGTCCACCAGCTCGCTGACCCGCAGGCCGCTGGCGTACATCAGTTCGAGCATCGCCCGGTCGCGCAGGCCCAGTGGGGTCGCGACATCGGGCGCGCCCAGCAAGGCCTCGACCTGGGCCTCGGACAGCAGCTTGGGCACGCGCAGGGCCTGACGCGCGCTGGACAGCCGCAGGGTCGCATCCTCGGCCACCAGGTGTTCACGCAGCGCCCAGCGGAAGAATCGCTTGAACACGGTGAGGCGCCGGTTCGCGGTGGTGGCCAGACTGCCGGCATGGCGGTAGGCGATATAGCCCTGCAGATCGAACTCGGTGCTGCTGTCGATCGCGCGGCCGCAGTGATCAGCCAGCCAATGGGCATAGAGCGTCAAGTCGCGCCGGTAGGCCTCCAGCGTGAGCTTGGCCAGCCCGTCCTCTATCCACAGCGCATCGACAAAGCGCCCGATCAGGGTCCGGCTGACCAGCGGCAGCGCGGGACTGGCGTCGTCGATGGGCATCAGCAGTTATCCGCGCCGGTGGGCCGCATCAATCGAGCATCAATCGAGCATCAATCGAGCTTGAGCTTCTGCGCCAAGACCACGGCCTTGTAGACCTCGAACTCGGCCTTGATCTGGGCCGCGAACTCGGCCGGCGTGTTGGCCACCACCAGCGATCCGGTACCCTCGATCCTGGCCTTGACCTCGGGCAATTCGGTGGTCTTCCTGACCGCTGCGTAGACCTTGTCGACCACCTCCTTGGGCAGCCCCTTGGGGCCGTAGATGCCGTAGTAGGCCATGCGGTTAACCGGCTCCAGCCCGACCTCCTTGAAGGTGGGCACGTTGGGCAATTGGCTCAGGCGCTGCGGCGCCGACACCACGATGGCCACCAGCCGGCCGTCCTTGATGAAGGGCAGCGCCGAGGGCATGTTGTCGAAGATGATCGGCACCTGGCCGGCCACCGTGTCGTTGAGCGCGGGGCCCGCGCCGCGGTAGGGGATATGGGTGATGAAGGTTCCCGACAGGTTCTTGAACAACTCCATCTGCAGGTGGCCGATGCCGCCGGTGCCCGAGCTTGCAAAGCTGTACTTGCCGGGGTTCTTCTTCAACTCGGCCAGAAAGCCCTTGTAGTCCTTGGCCGGGAACGACGGATGCACCGCGATCACGTTGGGCGTGGCCGCGATGTTGGTGATGGGCGTGAAATCGGTGATCGGGTTGTAGGGGATGCGCGGGTTGATCGCCGGGTTGGCCGCCGTGGTCGAGACCGTGGCAACGCCCAGCGCGTAACCATCCGGCGTGGACTTGGCGGTGTCGTTGGCGCCCACCGAGCCGCCGCCGCCGGCCTTGTTCTCGACGATCATCGGCTGGCCCAGCGCGGCTGCTATCTTGTCGGCGATGGTGCGGGCGACGATGTCGGTCGTACCGCCGGGGGCAAAAGGCACCACCAGCCGGACCGGCTTGGTCGGGTAGGCCTCGGCCAGGGCGGACAGTGGGACGGCCAGCGCGGCAAGGGCCGCGACCGCGGCGAGCAGGAAATGGGATCGCTTCATGTCGGGGAAATCTCCGCAAAGCCGGGCCGATCAGGCCCCATGCACCGAATTGTGACCGCTGCCATGGCCGCGCCCGGCGACATCGTCGGGCGGCCGCGCCGTGGCCGGCGTCAGACCGGCTTGCCGAGCAGGCCCGCGCGCAGCGGCTCATCGCTGACATGCTCGCCAACGAAGACCCTCAGCAGCGCGGCGTAAAAATCCTCGCCGGGGATCACCTCGCCGAACTGATGGCCGTTGCGCGAGAACAGCAGGCCCTGGCCGGGCAGGTAGTCGAGGTTGACGGCGTCGCCCTGCTTGAGCTCGCCCAGGGGCTTGAGCAGCGCGTCGAAGCGCGCCGCGCGCTCGGCCAATCGGGCCTGTTCACCCGGCGGGTTGTTGCGCTCCAGCCCGAGGCGGAAGGCCTTGACGAACTCGGCCGCCGGCACGTCGATCAGCAGGCGCAGTTGCAGCCGCTTGGCGCCAGGCTGGGCCAGCGCCGCCTCGGCGCTGCCGGCGCGCTGCCCCAGGTAGAGCGCGGCCGCATAGCCCTTGACCCACAGCAGCGCCCGCAGGCCGGTGCCGTTGAGCAGCAAGACCTGACCGGCCAGCTGCAGCTGCGGCTCGAAACGCACGCCGCCTATCGGGTTGACCAGATCGGCGGCCCAGGCCGAAGGCAAGGCCGATGCGCAGGCCAGCAAGGCCAGCGAGAGCCGCATCCGGCGCAAGAGGCTGGCAAGCAGACAGCCTGTGGGCATGGCGGCAGGAAGTTGAGGCAGGATTCTCTCAACGCCGCAGGACGCGGACCGGCTGACCGCCTGCTGGCACACTCGGCCGATGACCGACCTGATGATTCTGCTGCCCGACTTCGCGCTGATTGCCCTCGGCTACCTCGTCTGCCGCTACACCGCACTCGACCGCAAGGTCTGGGATGGCGCCGAGCGACTGGTCTACTACCTGCTCTTCCCGGTGCTTCTGTTCCAGGCCATCGTGCGCTCGCCCATCCACCCGGGCGACATGCTGGCCTTTGGCGGCACCGGCCTGGGTCTGGTGCTGACCGGCATCGCGCTGGCCTTCGCCCTGCGCCTGGCGCCGGGGGTGGACCCTGTGCTGCACGCCAGCGGCGGGCAGACCGCCTTTCGCTTCAACAGCTATGTCGCGCTGGCGCTGGCCGAGCGGCTGGCCGGAGCCCAGGGCCTGGCGTGGATCGCGCTGCTGGTGTCGATCTGCGTGCCGGTCTGCAACATCGCTGCGGTCTGGCCGCTGGCCCGCCAGGGCGGCCATGGCTACCTGCGGGAGTTGGCGCGCAACCCCTTGATCCTGGCCACGCTGACCGGCCTGGTGGCCAACGCCGCCGGCCTGCAGCTGCCAGCGCCGGTATCGACCACGATGACCCGCATGGGCGCTGCGGCGCTGCCGCTGGGGCTGATGGCGGTGGGCGCCGGGCTGCGCCTGGGCGCGCTGCGGCAAGCGCCCTGGCTGGCCGGCGGCTTGATGGCGATACGCCATGCGGTGCTGCCGGCGCTGGCGATCGCCGCAGTGATCAGGCTGGACCTGCCGCCAGCCCAGCAAACGGTGATCGTGGCCTTTGCCGCGATGCCGACGGCCAGCAGCGCCTATGTGCTGGCCGCAAGGATGGGGGGCAACGGCGCTTATGTCGCCGGGCTGGTCACCATCTCGACGCTGCTGGCGATGGCCGGTCTGCCCTCCGCGCTGGCCGTGCTGGCCGCGCTGCGCTGAGCCGGCACATGGCGTGTCAGGCCAGGACGCGTTTGATGGTCCTGGCGGTCACTTCGTGTTCCATCACCAGCACGTTGACGGCATGGGGGTCGACCTTGATCATGCGACCGTCGATCACCGCGCCGACATCGACTTGCAGCGACCTGTAGCGGATGGAGCCCGACACCCTGGCTTCGGACTGCAATTCGAGCCGGTTTTCAACATCGATGTCACCCACCACCGTGCCGTTGATCAAGGCGTCATGGCAACACACCTTGCCTTCGATATGGCCCTTGTCGGTGAGCACCAGCAGGCTGGATTGCGTGGCGTCGCCGGCCCGGCCCAGCACCTCGCCACGCAGTCGGCCATCGATCCGCATGCCGGCTGAAAAAATCACATTGCCGACGATTTCAACGTCCTCGGCGATCAGACTGAATGATTCACAGGTCGCAAGCAGACTGGATTTCTTGGATTTTCTAAACATCAGGAACCTTTCTGTGCTTTTCGTAGGAAGGCCAACTCCTCCTGCAGCTGACGTCGACCCTGGGCGACAATCTCGATCTGGCGCTCCAATTCCTGGGCCCTGGCCATGGCCATGCGCGCCTTCGATTCACTGCGCGCAAGATTCCCCAGAATCTCGCGATTTTGGTCTTTTATCCGGAACAGTTCAGACCCCAAATGGACCCACGGCGAGAACCATGCATAGGTCAACAAACAGCACAAGGTGAGTATTGAACCGACGGCTGCGCCGGTCAGGAACAGCGGCAGGCGCCGGACCCGGATCAGTTCGAATCCGACCCGGGTCGATGATCTGTTGCTGGCCCACGCGCGGTGTGACATGGCTCAACGACGGTCGAGCAGGGCCATTGGATTGAGGTATTGGCCGTCACTCAACACTTCGAAGTGCAGGTGCGGTCCGCTCGACCTGCCGGTTGATCCGACCAGCGCAATTCTCTCCCCCGGCAACACGACCGCACCGCGGCCGACCAGCAGTTTGGAGGCATGGGCATAGCGTGTGACCAGACCATTGCCGTGATCGATCTCGATCAGTCGACCATACTGCGTGTGGTCACCCGAAAAAGTCACCTTGCCACCGGCGGCCGAATGAATGGCGATGCCGGAATCGGCCATGAAATCTATGCCGCTGTGCATGGCAAGACCTGATTAGAAACCAGCCTCAGCCAGCGCCCCACAAGGTCGTTTTCCGCAGTAAACTAGGGTCCACTGACTGCGGAGCGAAGTTCATGGCCTTCAACCAAATCCAGTTCCAGCACGGCATGTCCATCACGGAGTTCTTGGGTTGCTTCGGCACCGAGGCGCAGTGCGCTGAAGCGGTCAAGCAGGCCCGCTGGCCAGATGGCTTTCGGTGTCCTAGTTGTGGCGTAGCCGACCACTATGTCGTCGGTCACGGTGCGCGCAAGCTCTTCCAGTGCAACGGTTGCAGGCACCAGACCTCGTTGACGGCGGGCAGCCTGATGGAGCACACGAAGCTGCCACTGACGACCTGGTTCCTCGCCGGCTACCTGATCAGCCAAGCCAAGACGGGGTTGTCGGCGCTGGCGCTCAAGCGTCAATTGGGCGTGAGCTACCCGACCTCTTGGCTGCTGCACCAGAAGATCAACCGCGCGATGGCCCGACAAGAAAGCACCCATAGGCTGAGCGGCCTGGTCCAGATCGATGACGCCTACCTCGGTGGCGAGCGCACCGGCGGCAAACCTGGCCGTGGCTCCGAGAACAAGGTCCCGTTCGTGGCAGCCGTTTCGATCAACGGAAAGGGACACCCCATGCATCTGAAGCTCAACCTGGTCAGCGGCTTCACGGCGCAGGCGATCAAGGAATGGGCCAGGGACAACTTGGCGCCAGGCTCGGTCGTGACCAGTGATGGGCTGAGCTGCTTCGGGGCGGTGACCGAAGCCGGATGCATTCACATGCCAGTCGTCGTGGGCGATCTCAAGCCCCGTGATCTGCCCCAGTTCAAGTGGGTCAACACGGTGCTTGGCAACTTGAAGACAACTTTGGCTGGTGCGTTTCATTCGTTGAAGTACAGCAAGTACGCCGGCTACTACATGGCCGGATTCGCCTACCGGTTCAACCGTCGCTTCGATCTCCACACTCTCGTCGCCCGTCTCATCGTCGACGTCGCGCGTTGCGGACCTATCCCAAAAAGGGTCCTCAGGGCGCAGGCTGAGGCATGTTTCTAATCAGGT
>CANGHK010000055.1 GCA_947453625.1 Burkholderiales bacterium | reverse complement strand
GTTCCATAATGGAAGCAATGTCTATATTTGTAAACACTTATTTCAGCAGCTGACAACCCCAGCTTTGCGCGCTTCCACGAGCCCCTGGCGGCCGAATTCATGAAAAAGCACCCGGAGATCAAGATCCAGTTTCGCGCGCCTTCGGCCAGCTACGACGAAGGCCACCAGGTGGTGTTGCGCAGCGCCGTCACGAACCAGCTGCCCGACGTCTACTACGCCGGTTACCACCTGCTGGGCGAGATGGCCCGCACCTTGGACAAACGGGGCCAGATCGTCGACCTGGCCCCGCTGCTCAAGAACGAGCCGGCCAACTTTGCCGCCAGCAACTTCGCGCCGCGCATGATGTCGCTGGCCCAGGTGGACGGCAAGCAGTACGGCCTGGCCTTCAATGCCTCCTCGCCCATCCTGTATTTCAACGCCGACCTGGTCAAGCGGGCCGGCGGCGACCCCCGCAACATGCCCAACACCTGGGACGGCCTGATCGCCCTGGCCGGCAAGATCAAGGCCTTGCCGGGCGACGTCAACGGCATGTCCTACGACGTGCATGCCTGGCCGGACGACTGGCTGTTCCAGGGCATGCTGTACCAGCAAGCCACCAAGCTGGTGGAGCCCGGCAGCAAGAAGGTCGGCTTCAACAATGACGGCGGCGTGCGCGCGCTCAAGACCTTCCGCCGCTTCGTCACCGACGGCGGCATGCAGCTGGTCGACTGGGACCAGTCGCGCCAGGCCTTCGGCGCCGGCAAGACCGGCTTGCTGTTCTCCACGCCGGCCCACCTGAAGGTCGTGACCGATCTGGTCGGCGGCAAGTTCGACTGGGGCACCGCGCGCTTCCCGCTCGACGACAAGGCCCATGGCGGCGTGCCGACCGGCGGCAATGCCGTCGTGATGTTCACCAAGGACGCCGCCAAGCAAAAAGCCGCCTGGGCCTTCATGAAGTTCGTCACCAGCCCGGAAGCGCAGAAGGTCGTGGTGGAGATGACCGGCTACCTGCCGACCAACCAGCGCGCCCTCGGCCCCGACTTCCTCGGCCCTTTCTATGACAAGAACCCCAACTTCCGCACCGCCACGACGCAGATCGACAAGTCGCTGCCTTGGGGCGGCTATCCGGGCGGTCAGTCGGTGCGCATCTGGCGTGCCCAGCGCGATGTGATCGCGGCGGTGATGCGCGGCGAGAAGACCGCTGAGCAGGCCCTGCCGGAACTGGTCAAGGCCACCGAAGGCCTGATGGAATAAGCGCCCACGCGCTTCCGGGATGCCCGGGGGCGCAGGAGACCCGCATGCTGATCGCACAACTGTCCGACACCCACATCAAGCCCGCCGGCCGCCTGGCCTACCAGCGCGTCGACACCACGGCACTGCTGGACCAGGCCCTGGCGCACCTGAAGACCTTGCCGCAGCAGCCCGATCTGCTGCTGTTGACCGGCGACCTGGTCGACGCCGGCTCGGCCGAGGAATACGCGCGCCTGCGCGCCCAACTCGAGACGGTGACGATACCCTGGCTGCTGATCCCGGGCAACCACGACGACCGCGAGCAGATGCGCGCGGCCTTCCCGGCGCACCCTTGGGTGCCGGCGGCGGGTTTCTGGCAGTACGTGGCGCAGGAATCGCACTGGCCGCTGCGCCTGATCGGCCTCGACACCTTGAACCCGGGCCAGAGCGGCGGCCTGCTGTGCGAGGAACGCCTGGCGTGGCTGGCGCAGCAACTCGCCGCGGCACCCGCCACGCCGACTTTGGTGGCCATGCACCACCCTCCTTTCACGACCGGCATCGGCCACATGGACGACATCGGCCTGACCGGCCGCGAGGCCTTTGGCGACATCCTGGCCGCCCATCCACAGGTGCAACTGGTGATCTGCGGCCACCTGCACCGCAACATCCGCGCGACTGTCGGCGGCCGCGCCGTGATGACTGCGCCCAGCACGGCGCACACGGTGCAGCTGGACATCGCGCGCGACGCCGCGCCCATGTTCCGCATGGAGCCCCCCGGTTACCTGCTGCATTGGTGGAGCGGTGAGGGGCTGGTCACCCACCAGGTCTTCAGCGAACCGACCGAGGGGCCTTTTCCCTTTTTTGACGAGGGCGGGCAACTGCTGCTGTGAGACTGGCGCGGCCGAGCTGGACGGCCTGTTCGACGCCTGTTTGAGGCCGGATCCCCGGCGCGGTGGCAGCGTATCGGCGATGATCGCGACCCCGCGCTTCGATCGAGATTCCGACATGCCAGATGTTTTCAACCGGCGCCAGGGCCTGGCGCTGCTGGGCGCGGCCAGCCTGGCCGGCTGGTCCAGCCCCGCCAACGCCCAGGCCAGGCCGCATTCGGCCTCGGCGGCCTCGACGTCAATTCGGGCGGACAGCGCCATCGCGCTGGCGCCACTGGCCTGGCGCCAGCGCCGGCTGGCCAACGGCCTGCAGGTGGTCAGCCTGCCGAATGCCGATGCGGGCCAGGGTGCCAGCGTCAGTGTGCAGGTCTGGTACCGGGTCGGTGGCAAGGACGACCCGGCGGGCCGATCGGGCATTGCGCATTTGTTCGAACACATGATGTTCAAGCGCACCCGCAACATGCCCAACGAGATGTTCGACCGCCTGACCGAGGACGTGGGCGGCCAGAACAACGCCTTCACCGCCGAGGACATGACGGCCTACCAGAGCGAGGTGCCGTCCAACCACCTGGAGCGCCTGCTGTGGGCCGAGGCCGAGCGACTGGCCCACCTGCAGGTCGACCAGGCCAACTTCGACAGCGAGCGCAAGGTGGTGATCGAGGAGTTGCGCCAGCGTGTGCTGGCCGATCCCTATGGCCGGCTGTTCAACGCCTTGCCGAAGCTCGCCTTCGAGCGCCACCCGTACCAGCGGCCGGTGATCGGCAGCGAGGTCGACCTGAACGCCGCCACGCTGGACGACGTGCGGCGCTTCCACGCCACCTACTACCGGCCCGACAACGCGCTGCTGATCGTGGTCGGTGATTTCGACCCGGCCCAGCTCGACGGCTGGGTCGATCGCTATTTCGGCCCGCTCGCCACGCCGGCCCAGGACATTCCGCGCGTCAGCACCGCCGAGCCGGCGCGGGCGCAGCACAGCCGGGTCACGCTCAAGGCGCCCAGCGTGCCGCTGCCCGCGGTGGCGCTGGTCTGGAAGGGCCCGGCGGTGTCGCATCCCGACGCGCCGGCGCTGGAGGTCGCATCGGCGCTGCTGTCGGCGGGCGATTCCTCGCGGTTGAACGCCACCCTGGTCTACGACACCCAGGCGGCCCAGGCGGCGGGCTTCAGCGCCGAGCTGTATGCCGATGCCGGCATGCTGGCCGCCTACGCGATCGCCGCCAGCGGCCAGCCGCTGCGCAAGCTGGAGGCCGCGCTGCTGGCGCAGATCGCCAGGCTGGCGCAGGGCCCGATCGGCTGGGCCGAGATGGACAAGGTGCGGACCCAAATGCTGACTGGCGCGCTGCTGTCGCGCCAGACGCCGCAAGGCCTGGCCGACGCGGCAGGCCGGGCGGTGCTGCTGCACGGCGACGTGCGCGAGGCTGACCTGCGCATCGCCCGCCTGCAGGCGGTGCAGGTGGCCGACGTGCAGCGGGTGCTGAACCGCCATGTGCTGCAGGCGCGGCGCGTCACGATCGACTACCTGCAGGGAGCCGCCGCATGAAGCCGCTGACGGAGAGCCAAGCGATGACGGGCGCCGGCCTGAGCCGGCGCGCGGCGCTGGCCTGGCCGCTGGCCTTGCCTGCCGGGCTGCTGGCCGGCACGCCCGGCGTCGACGAGCCGCCCGCGGCCCAGCCGCCACGCCCGCTGCGGCTGCCCGCGCTGACCGAACAGCGCCTGGCCAATGGCCTGACGCTGGTGGTGGCGCCGCGCGCCGGCCTGCCGCTGGTCAGCATCACGCTGCTGGTGCGCGCCGGCGCCGAGACCGACCCGACTGGCCGCGCCGGCGTGGCGGCGATGACCAGCACGCTGTGGCCCAAGGGCGCGCTGCGCGCCGGGCGGCCCGTGCCCGCGACCGAGCTGGCGCGCCAAGCCGAGGCGCTGGGCGGCGGGCTCGAGACCGCCAGCCAATGGGGCGCCAGCACGCTGAGCATGACGGTGAGCAGCCCCAGGCTCGACCCGGCCTTGTCGCTGATGGCCGATGTGCTGCGCCATCCGCTGCTGGCCGCCTCCGAACTGGAGCGCGCCCGGGCCCAGGCGCTGGACGGCCTGCGCGTCACGCTGGGCAACCCGTCCGAGGTGGCGGCGCTGGCGCTGCGGCGCGCCTTCTGGGGCGACGGCGCCTATGGCCGGGTGGCGCCGCCGGCGGCCATCAAGCGCCTGCGGCGCGCCGACCTGCTGGCCTTCCAGCGCCAGTGGGTGCGGCCCGACCGGGTGGCGCTGGTGCTGGTCGGCGATGTCACGGCCGTGCAGGCGCAGGCGCTGGCCCAGCGCCTGCTGGGCGACTGGCCCGTCCCGGCCGGCGCCTGGCCCAGGCTGGCGCTGGCGCCGCCGGCCCCGCTGGATGCGCCGCTGGTGCTGATCGACATGCCCGGCAGCGGCCAGTGCGGCGTCGCCGTGGCCGCGCCCTTCATCGGCAACAGCGCGGCCGAGGCGCCCGAGCGCTACGCCGGTCTGGTGGCCAACGCGGTGCTGGGCGGCGGCTACTCGGCGCGGCTGAACCAGGAGGTGCGCATCAAGCGCGGCCTGAGCTATGGCGCGGGCAGCAGCGCCGAGAGCCATCCTGGCGGCGGCATGTTCAGCGCCCATGCCCAGACCGATCACCCGACCGCCGCCGAGGTGCTGCAGATCCTGCGGGCCGAGATCACGCGCTTGGCCGACGCTGCGCCCGGCGCCGACGAACTGGCCGCCCGCCAGGCCACGCTGGTGGGCGGTTTCGCGCGCCGGCTCGAGACCACCGGCGGGCTGGCGGCCTTGCTGGTCGGCCAGATCGCCCAAGGCCGGCCCCTGGCCGAACTGTCGACCTACGGCGCCGGCCTGCTGGCGGTCAGCCCCGACCAGGTGCGCGATTTCGCGCGCAGGTTCTGGCAGCCCGGCAGCCTGCGCGCGGTGGTGGCGGGCGACTTGGCCGCGGCCGGCGAGGGCTTGTCGGCGTCGGCCCAGCCGCAGGCGCTGCGCCTGACGCTTGCGGCGTTGGACCTCGAGCAGCCCCGACTGGGCGCGCGGCCCTGACGGGTTGGCGCCGCAAGCGCGGCCGGTCGGCCCCCCGAGGCGCCGGGGCTTGAATTGCCGTGTCACGGGGCCATCTCGACCGGGTGAGTCTTGCCGCTTTCACCGACGCGCTGCCCCTGCTGGTCCTGGTCACCGCGGTGCTGCTGGGCGGCGTGGCGCTGCTGGCCCAGCCCTGGTGGCTAGCGCGTGGCCGCGCCCGGCTGCGGTCACAGCCTTTTCCGCCAGCCTGGCGCCGCATCCTGCGCCGGCGCGTACCGGCGGTGGCGGCCTTGCCGCCCGACCTGCAGCAGCGGCTGAAGGGCCATGTCCAGGTCTTCCTGGCCGAGAAACCCTTCATCGGCTGCGGCGGCCAGGCCATCAGCGACGAGGTGCGGGTGACCATCGCCGCCCAGGCCTGTTTGCTGCTGCTGGGCCACGCCCGGCCCGACTACTACCCGCGCCTGCGCCAGATCCTGGTCTATCCCGACGCCTTCGTGGTCGACCGGGTGCAGCCGCAGGGCGGCGGCGTGGTGCACGAGCGGCGTCAGGCGCTGGCCGGTGAGTCCTGGAGCCGCGGCCCGGTGATCCTGGCCTGGGACCAGGTGCTGTCCGGCGCGGCCGACCCGGTCGACGGCCGCAACGTCGTGCTGCACGAGTTCGCGCACCAGATCGACCAGGACAAGGGCGTGGCCGATGGCCGGCCCTGGCGTCCCACGCGGGCCTTGCGCCGGCGCTGGGCGGCGGTGATGGACGGGGCCTGGCAGCGCCTGCGCCAGGCCCCGTCCCAGGACAGCGCCTGGCCCTCGGTGATCGACCCCTATGCCGCCACTGACCCGGCCGAGTTCTTCGCGGTGGTCACCGAGACCTTTTTCGAGCGGCCTCGGGCGCTGGCCGCCGAAGCGCCCGAGGTCTACCGCGAACTGGCCTTGCTCTACCAGGTGCATCCGCTGGCCTGGTGAGCGTGTTGGGCGAGGTTTGGGGCTGGGTTCGGCGCCCAGGCAACATGCGGGGATGAACAACCCTGACACCCTGTCCCCCAGCCCCGTCTGCTTTGTCACCGGCGGTGCCACCGGCATAGGCGCGGCCTGCGTGCGGCGCTTTGCCGCTGCCGGCTGGGCTGTGGCGATCAACAACTTCGGTCCGTCCACGCTGCTGGCCGCGCTGGCGCTGGCCGCAGGGGTCTCGGCAGCTGGCGGGCAAGCGCTGCTGCTGGAGGGCGATGTCAGCCAGGACGCCGACTGCCGCCGCATGGCCGGCGAGGTGCTGGCGCGCTGGGGCCGGATCGATGTGCTGATCAACTCGGCCGGCACCACCCGCCCGATTCCGCAAGCCGACCTCGACAGCCTGGACGGCGCCGAGTTCCACCGGGTCTATGACGTCAACGTCGTCGGCATCTTCCAGACCGTGCGCGCCTGCCTGCCGGCCCTGCGCGAGCGCGGCGGCGCGGTGCTCAACATCACCTCGGTCGGCGGCATCCACGGCACCGGGTCGTCGATGGCCTATGCCGCGTCCAAGGGCGCGGCCAACACGCTGACGCTGTCGCTGGCCCGCACGCTGGCGCCGCTGGTGCGCGTCAACGCGATCGCCCCGGGATTCGTCGACGAGGGCCTGCTCAGCCGGGCGCTGCCGCCCGATGACTACGCCGCAGTGCTGGCCCGCCTGCAGGCCAGCGCGCCGCTGCGCCGGGTCTGCCTGCCGCCGGAAATCGCCGACCTGGCCTGGGCGCTGGCCACCCAGCCCGGCATGACCGGCCAGATCATCGCCCCCGACAATGGCCTGGCGCTGAACGCTGGTTGACCGGCGGTCGCCACCACGCTTTGACAACGAAAACGACCCCAGGAGACTGAAAACCCCATGATCCACCGCCGCCACTTCATCGCAGCCGCCGGCTCGGCGCTTGCCGTCCCGCTGCTGCAGGCCCAGCAGGCCCGCACCACCCGCTTCGTCATCGGCTTCGCGCCCGGCGGTGCGGCCGACGTGGTGGCGCGGCTGCTCGCCACGCGCATGCGCTTCGAGGCCGGCGGCAACGGCATCGTCGACAGCAAGGCGGGCGCGGGTGGCCGGATCGCGGTCGACGCGGTCAAGACCGCGGAGGCCGATGGCACGACGCTGCTCGTCACGCCGGGCTCGATCATGACGATCTACCCCTTCGTCTACAGCAAGCTGAGCTATGACCCTGTCAAGGACTTCAAGCCCGTCACGCCGCTGGCCAGCGTGCCCTACAGCCTGAACGTCGGCCCGATGGTGCCGGCCTCGGTCAAGACCATGAAGGACTTTGCAGCCTGGGCCAAGGCCAATCCGGACAAGGCGTCCTACGGCTCGCCGGGCAACGGCACGACGCCGCACTATGTCGGCGTGATGTTCGCCAAGGAGGCCGGCTTCAGCTATGTGCACGCGCCTTACAAGGGCGGGGCGCCGGCACTGCTGGACGTGATGGGCGGCCAGATCGCTTCCAGCGTCAACGTCGTCAGCGAGGTCGTGCCCTCGGCGCTGGCCGGCAAGGTGCGGGTGCTGGCGGTGTCCAGCGCCCAGCGCCTGCCGCAGCTGCCCGAGGTGCCGACCTTCGCCGAAGCCGGCTTCGGCGACCTGCAGTCGCAGGAGTGGTTCGGCCTGTTCGCCCCCGCGGCCACGCCGGCCGCCACCGTCAAGCGGCTGCAGGCCAGCGCGGTCGAAGCCTATGCGACTGCCGAGGTCAAGCAGGCGCTCGACAAGCTGGCCTTCAGCGTCAACACCTCGAGTTCGGAGGATTTCGCCAGCCTGCTGCGCCGCGACCTCGACCGCTGGGGCCCGGTGGTCAAGGCCACCGGCTTCAAGATCGAGGACTGAGCGTCGCCTCGGCGCAGCGCCAAGCCGCCCGGCGCGGTTGAAGCATCTGCCGGCGTTGAAGGTCTGGCCCGGGTACCGCCTCCGGCATGCGGGCCGATGGTCCAGTCCGGCGGCTTGCGTACCGTGACGGCGGGGCAATCAAGGCTTCAGGTTCAACTTCGGAGTCAGCGCCTTGAAGTAGTCGTTGTCGCGCGCCATCGTGGCCTTGAAAGCGACTTCATCGCCGTAGGGCATAGCCCAGCGCCAGCTTGTCCATGGCCTCGCGCATCTGCGGCTCGTTCATGGTCTTGCGGGTCGCCCTCCTTCAGCAAGTCGATCACGTCCTTGCATCGGTGCCGCCACCGGCGCCCAAGGGCACGATCACCTCTATGCTGTGGTTGGGAAAGTCGGTGGCGCAGGCCGGGCCGGCGCCCGACAGGATGCTGGCCGCAACGGCCAGCGGCGTGCAGGCAATCAGGCGTCGGTTGATCATCTTGTTCTTTCTGGGGTGAGGCAGGGGGACAGGGCGGTTGAGGGGTGGCCGGTGTCACGGGTCGGTTCAGGCGGTGCTCGTGGCACTTTGCGACAGCAACTGCGCCACCGGTCCGAGCGCCTCGAGGTCGGCCCGCAGCGGCAGGCCTTCGGTGTCGCCGAGCACCTGCACCGCCAGGGCGCCGATCCAGGCGCCGCGGCGAACCGCGTCGACCGGCGTCAGCCCTTCCAGCAGCGCGCTGATGACGCCGACGGCAAAGCCGTCGCCGGCGCCCACGGTGTCGACGACCTTCGCCACCGGCCGCCCCGCAACCCGGCCGGCGCCGTCTTCGGACTCGAAGTACGCGCCCTCGGGGCCGAGCTTGACGACCACCAGCCTGGCGCCGCGCTCGCGGTAGAAGCGCGCCACGCCCTCGGGCGTGGAGTGACCTGTCAGCAGTTGTCCTTCCTCCAGCCCGGGCAGCACCCAGTCGGCCAGCGCGGCGAGCCGGTTGACCGCCTCGCGCATGCGCTCGAGGCTTGGCCACAGCGTGGGTCGCAGATTGGGGTCGAACGAGATCGTGCGGCCGGCGGCCCGCATCAGCGCCATGCTGTGAAGCGTGGCCTCGAAGCAGTTGTCCGACAGCGCCGGAAATACCCCCGTGGCGTGCAGGTGGCGCGCTGCGGTCAGCCAGGACGCGTCGATGTCCTGGGGCAGGAAGCGGCTCGCCGCCGAGCCCTGGCGGTGGTACTCCACCGGCGGGTCACTGCCGTCCGTGACACGCCCCTTGAACATCAGGCCGCTGCGCTGTGCGGCGTCGCACACCACATGCGAGCAGTCGATGCCTTCGCCCCGCATGGCGTCCAACAGGTAGCGGCCGACAGAGTCGGTGCCCAGGCGGCTGACCCAGGCGACCCGCAGCCCGAGCCGCGACAGGCCTATCGCGACATTGGTTTCGGCACCTGCCGTGCACTTGGTGAAGGTCGACGCCTGCTCGATGGGGCCGGGCTGCTCGGCCGCCAGCAGCAGCATCGCCTCCCCCAAAGTCACGACGTCCATCGCCGAACCGCCAGCGGCCAGTGCCCTGGGTTGAAGCGTCACGCCTGGGCCTCCTGGCCGTGCGGGGTCAGGATCTGGCCGAGGAACATGCGCAGCTTGGGGTGCTCTGGGGCGCCGAAGAACACCCTCGGTGGCGCCTGTTCGAGGATGCGGCCGTCGGCCATGAAGACCACCCGGTCGGCGACGCGTTGCGCAAAGCCCATCTCGTGGGTCACGCACAGCATGGTCATGCCGTCCTCGGCCAGGCTGACCATCGTGTCGAGCACCTCCTTGACCATCTCGGGGTCGAGCGCCGACGTCGGCTCGTCGAACAGCATGATTTTCGGGTTCATGCACAGCGCGCGCGCTATCGCCACACGCTGCTGCTGGCCGCCCGAAAGCTGGCTGGGGTACTTGGCGGCCTGCTCGGGAATGCGCACCCGCTTCAGGTACTTCATCGCGGTGGCTTCGGCCTCCTCGGCACCGACACCACGGGTGTGCATGGGCGCCAACATGCAGTTCTGCAGCACCGTCATGTGCGGGAACAGGTTGAACTGCTGGAACACCATGCCGACCTCCCGGCGCACCGCTTCGACGTTCCTGCGGTGGTGGCCCGTCAGTTCGAT
Source organism: Burkholderiales bacterium (assembly GCA_947453625.1). GTDB lineage: Bacteria > Pseudomonadota > Gammaproteobacteria > Burkholderiales > Burkholderiaceae_C > Pseudaquabacterium. The sequence continues at coordinate 23,095 of CANGHK010000055.1, read as the reverse complement.
GCCGTCGACCACGATCTTGCCCTGCTGCGCCTTCTCGAGGTGGTTGATGCAGCGGATCAGCGTCGACTTGCCAGAGCCTGAAGGCCCGCAGATCACGATGCGCTCGCCGGGGCGGACCTCGAGGTCGATGTCGGTCAGCACCTGGAACTGGCCGTACCACTTGTTGACATGGGTGATCTGGATGATGGGCGCGGTGCTCATGCGGGTGCTCTGCGGGTCGGTCCAGGGCTCAATTTGCCGGCAGGGTCGGCAGGTCGGTCTGCAGCCACTTCTGGTAGAGCTTGGTCAGTTCACCGCTTGCCACGCTCCTGGCCACGAAGGCATCGACCGACTTATGCAGGTCGATCTGTCCCTGGCGCATGGCCACGGCCATGAACTGCTGCTTGAGCACCAGCTTGTTCTCGAAGGCATCGCCGGCACGCTTGGCGATCACCGCCGCCACCGTGGTCGAGCAGCCGATGGCATCGACCTGGCCCGACAGCAGGGCCTGCATCGCCGACGCATCGTCGTCGAAGCGTCGGATTTCGGCGCCTTCGGGCGCCATCGCGGTCAGCGCAGTGTCCTGCGTGCTGGCACGGGCGACGCCGACACGCAGACCCTTCAGGTCGGCCGGCCCCTTCACGCTGATCTTCTTCGCACCGAACAGCACGATCGTGGCCGCCGAGTAGGGACGCGAAAACTGCACCTGTTTGGCGCGCTCGGGCGTCACCGCCAGCGAGGCCACCAACACGTCGACCTTGTTGGTCAGCAGGAAGGGGATGCGGTTCGGCCCGGTCACCGGCACCAGCACCAGCTTGACGCCCAGGTCCCTGGCCAAGAGCCTGGCGACATCGGCGTCGTAGCCATCGGGCTGGTTGGCAATGTCTATCGTGCCGTAGGGCGGAAAGTCCACCAGCAGGCCGACGGTGAGAGTGCCCTTCTTCTTGATCTCCTCGACCGACTGCGCCGAGGCAGCGGGGGCCCAGGCGGCCAGCAGCGTGCTGCAGGCCAGTGCGGCCGTGGTGGCCGCCAGGTGGCGGCGGGTGAAGTGGGTCATGGCGGGGTCTCCTTGGGGGTCTAGGGAAGGTGTGTGTTGCTCAACGCGCCAGCGACTGGCGGCGTTCGATGCGTCCGGCCCACCAGGACAGCGGCCAGCACAGCGCAAAGTAGAGGGCCCCGACGACGCTGAAAACGATCAGCGGCTGGAAGGTGGCGTTGTTGATGATCTGGCCGGCACGGGTGATCTCGGCGAAGCCGATGATGGCGGCCAGCGAGGTGCCCTTGACCACCTGCACCATGTAGCCCACCGTGGGCGGCAGCGCGATCTTCCAGGCCTGTGGCAGCACCACTTTGCGCATGCGCACCGCGTAGCTTAGGCCGAGTGCGTCACCGGCTTCCCATTGGCCGCGCGGGATGGCCTGGATGCTGCCGCGCCAGATCTCACCGAGAAAGGCGCTGGTGTTGAGCACCAGCGCCATGCTGGCTGCGGTCCAGGGGCTGACGTCCAGGCCCAACACCGGCGCGCCGAAGAACACCAGGAACAGTTGCATCAGCAGCGGCGTGCCTTGGAACAGTTGGATGAAGGCCGTGGCTGAGTGCTGAAGGACCGGGCGGTCCGAGGTCCGGGCAAGCGCCACGCTCAGGCCGCCGATCGCGCCGCCGGCGAAGGCGATCAGCGACAGCAGCACCGTCCACTGCGCGGCTTGCAGGATGAACCAGAAGTCCTGGATGGAAAAGCTACGCATGTCGGCGCGCTCAGCGGCGATCTGGGTAGGACAGGGCGCGCGCCTGGATCAGGCGGAACAGCGCCGAGAACGACAGCGCGAGCGACAGATAGATCAGCGTGACGACGATGTAGATCTCGAAGCTGCGGAAGGTCTGCGACTGCAGGTTGGCGGCGACCGAGGTCAGGTCATCGGCCGAGATGACCGAGACCACCGCCGAACTCAGCATCAGCAGGATGAACTGGCTGGTCAACGCCGGGAAGATGGCGCGCAGCGCTGGCTTCAGGATGATCAAGCGGAAGATCTGGTGCGACTTCAGGCTCAGTGCCAGTCCGGCTTCGATCTGCCCCTTGGGAATCGACTCGATGCCGGCGCGGATGATCTCGGTGGCGTAGGCGCCCAGGTTGATCACCATCGCGGTCAGCGCCGCGGTGTAGGGTGACCAACGCAAGCCGACGGCCGGCAGCGCAAAGAAGAGGAAGAACAGTTGCACCAGGAACGGCGTGTTGCGGATCAGCTCGATGTAGACCTGGATCACCCAGCGCAGCGGCTTCGGGCCCGACGTCTTGCCCCAGGCGCAGGCGATCGCCACGCTCAGGCCCAGCAGGGTGGCCAGCAGCGAGAGCTGGACCGTGGTCCAGGTGCCCCTGAGCAGCAGTGGCCAGGCGCCAAGCACATCGGCAAATTGGAAGGCGTAGTTCACGTAAGGGTCGCTTTTTGCTCAAACCGGTTTTCATCTTAAGAAACCGGTTTCAGTTTCGGCTTGGTGTTTTCCCCAGGTGTGCACCCGCAAGCTTTGTCCAAACCGAACCGCGGGAGATCAGTCGCTTGCCTGGCCCCGCTGCGAGGACGCCCGCACGACCAATCGGCCCGCCAGCAGGATCTCGCGCGGCGGCAGGTTGCTGCCCCGAAGGCGTTCGAGCAGGCAGTTCACGGCGACGCGACCGAGGTCGTCGGTGGGCTGAGCGATCGTGCTCAGGCCCGGCCCGATCAAGGGCGCCCAGTCGGTCTCGTCGAAGCCGACGAAGCCGATGTCGGCGCCGAACTGCCAGCCGAGGCGCGCCACCGAGGCGGCCACGCGCAAGGTCATGGGCGAGTTGCTGGCGATGACCGCCGGGATGCCCGTCCCGGCGCGTTGCTTCAATTCGCGCAAAGCCAGGTCGAGCGCGTCGTCGGTGGATTTCCCGAGTTCCAGGCTGCGTCCGGCGACGCCGGTGCCGTGCTGTGCCACGCAGGCTCGGAAGGCTGACTCGCGCTCGACCCTCGTGCTCACGCCCGCGGTAGGCTCGGTGACGAAGAGCAGTTCACCGTAGCCGTTGCGCACGAGGTGAGCCACCGTGCGCTGCACCGCGTCGGCGTTGTTCAGCGACACGAAGTCGGCTTGCATCGTGCCGTGTCTGCGGTCTACCAGCACCGCCGGCCTGCCGTGGCGCACCATCTCGCGGGCCGCATTGGAGTCGCCCCCAAGCGTGTTGAGGATGAACCCCTCGACCTGGTAGGAGGCCAGCGCCTCGATGCCTTCGCGCTCGCGCTCGCGCGCATCACCAAGATTGAACAGCATCACCAGGTAGCCCGCCTCCTGGCAGGCTTTCTCGGCGCCGCGCAGCACGGCCACCGAGAAGGGGTTGGCGATGTCGGCCACCACCAGGCCTATCAGCCGTGAGCGTCCCCGTTTGAGCGCCTGCGCCATCGGACTCGGCGTGTAGCCCAGCGCCTCGATCGCGGCCTCGACCCGCGCGGCGATTCCGAGACTCAGCAATTTCTCGCGGTTGTTCAGGAAGCGCGAGACCGTAGCCTTCGAGACGCCGGCCCTGAGCGCGACATCGTCGATGGTTGCGCGAACCTCGGCTGCCGGCATCAGGGTTGCGGCGTTGTCGGGAAGCTTTCTTGCCATGAGTTTGAAACCAGTTTCAGCAATGCTACTGCGCCACGGGCTCGAAGCCGCGCCGAACGCGAGGAACCGCAGGACATCACGCTGCACGGTCGATCGGTGGTGCTGTCCCGCGCGACGCTCGAGCGGCTGTCCGGCCAGGCGGCGTCGGTGGTGGACCTCATGCAGGCTTCGCCCTTGGTGGGGCTTGACGAAGAACTGGTGGTCGATCACGACACCCGCCTGACCCGTGAGTTGCCGTTGTGAGCATCGAATCCCTGCACGCAGGGATGGTCAGGGGGCGCGAGCCGGCCTTGCTCTGGCCCTTGCTTCGGCGTGCCTGGTGAGCGTGCTCAGCGCGTCGCCCAGCCCCCGCTGACCGGGAACACCTGGCCGACGAAGCAGGCGGCCGCGTCGCTGCACAGGTAGGCGGCGAAGAGCGCGTCCTCCTCGCCCGTCACCAGTCGGCCCAGCGGCACCTCGCGTTTGAGCCGGTCCTGGAAGCGCGGGTTGGCCTGCACCTCGGCGCCGTAATAGGTCGGGTTGTCGACGAAATTCTGCGCGATCGCATTGAACTGGATGTTGCTCGGCGCCAGTTCCAGCCCGACCGACTGCACATAGGCCAGTTGCGCGCCACGCGCCGCGCTGTAGCTGGCGTTGCGTTTCTGGCCGCGCAGCGCCGCGGCGCTGCCCATCAGCAGGATGCGGCCTGCGCGCCGCGCCAGCATCTGCGGCAGCACCGCGGCCACCAGGCGCGGCATCGGGTCGACCAGGTGGGCGAACACCTGGCGCCATTCGGCGTCGCTGATCTCGCCCGCCGGGGTGGACGGCGCCGGCAGTGCCAGGTGCACGACCAGCACGTCGACCTGTCCGGCGGCCTGAACCAGGGCTGCCGGCAAGCCCGGATCGTCGGCCAGGGGCCGTGGGTCGGCGATCACCGTGGCGCCCAGCCGGCTGAAGACCTCGGTCAGCGCCGGGCCCATGAAGTCTTGTGACTGGGTGACCAGCACCCGCTTGCCGTCGAGTCTGCAGAGGTTCATCGGCGCAGGATAAGGCCTGCGCTGCGGCGTGTCCGATCGCGTCGGCGACAGCCGGTGGCCGCTGAAGGCGAGCGCGGCGCTGCCCTGGGCTACGGGCGACTGCGTCGAAGGCGGCAATGCCGCGGGCAGTGGTCAGCCCGCCGTCGCCTGCCGCACCGCGCGCGCCCATTGGGCCATCAACTCCTGTGCCCGTTCGCGCGCCAGGGTCGGGTAGAAGCGGCGCTCGACCTGCCACAGCGCGGCCAGCGCGTCCAGGTCGCGGAATACGCCGGTGGCCAGACCGGCCAGGTAGGCCGCGCCCAGCGCGGTGGTCTCGGTCACCCGCGGCCGCACCACCGGGATGCCCAGCAGGTCGGCCTGGAACTGCATCAGCAAGTCGTTGACGCAGGCCCCGCCGTCGACGCGCAACTCGGTGATCACCGGCGGCGGGTTGGCGCCGGTCTGGGGCGGTCCGCCGGCGGCCACTGCGTCGCGGCTCATCGCCTGCAGCAGCGCGGTGCTCTGGTAGGCGATGCTCTCCAGCGCGGCGCGGGCGATATGCGCCACCGTGCTGCCGCGCGTCAGGCCGACGATAGCGCCGCGCGCCTGCGCGTCCCAGTAGGGCGCGCCCAGGCCGGTGAAGGCCGGCACGAACATCACGCCGCCGGCGTCGGGCACGCTCTCGGCCAGGGTCTGCACCTCGCCGCTGCCCTGGATCGCCTTGAGGCCGTCGCGCAGCCACTGAACCACCGCGCCACCGATGAACACGCTGCCCTCGAGCGCGAATTGGGGGTGGCTGTCGGCCTGGGCGGCGGCGGTGGTGATCAGGCCGTTTTCGCTGGCGCGGAACTGGTCGCCGGTGTGCATCAGCATGAAGCAGCCGGTGCCGTAGGTGTTCTTGGCCAGCCCGGCCTTGAAGCAGGCCTGGCCGAACAGCGCGCTCTGCTGGTCGCCGGCGATGCCGGCCACCCGGATCGATGCACCCAGCAGCGCTGCGTCGGTCTCACCGAACAGGTGGCTGCTGGGATGCACCGTGGGCAGCAGGCTGTCGGGCACATGCAGCAGCTTGAGCAGTTCGTGGTCCCAGACGTTGTGGCGGATGTCGAACAACATCGTGCGCGACGCGTTGCTGACGTCGGTGGCATGCACCCGGCCGCCCGTCAGCTTCCACAGCAGCCAGCTGTCGACCGTGCCGAAGGCCAGTTCGCCGCGCGCCGCGGCGATGTGCGCGCCCGGCACCTGGTCGAGGATCCAGCGGATCTTGGTGGCCGAGAAATAGGCGTCCACCACCAGCCCGGTGCTGCGGCGGATCTGCTCGGCATGGCCTTGCTCGCGCAAGTGGGCGCATACCGGCTCGCCGCGCCTGTCCTGCCAGACGATGGCGTTGTGGACTGGCTCGCCGGTGAGGCGGTTCCACACCACGGTGGTCTCGCGCTGGTTGGTGATGCCGATGGCGGTGATGTCGCGCGCCGTCAGCCCGGCCTGGGCTATCGCTTCCCGCGCGGTGGCGAGCTGGCTCTGCCAGAGCTCCTCGGGATCATGCTCGACCCAGCCCGGCCGGGGGTAGATCTGGCGAAACTCGCGCTGCGCCATCGCCTTGATCCGGCCCGCGGCATCGAACACGATGCTGCGCGAACTCGAGGTGCCCTGGTCCAGGGCGAGGATGAAACTCATGGTCGGTCTCCTGATCGGGCGGTATCGGCGTTGGGTCGGGTGGCGGGCTTGGGGAGGGCACTGTCGCCGCCGTCACCGCGGTCGCTGCCTTGACCCACCGTGCAGGCCACGCCGGCGTCGGTCAGCAGGGTCTGGAAGGCCGGTGGCGGCGCGATGTCGGTGAACAGCGCGTCGACCTGGGCCAGCCGGCCCATCTCGACCATCGCCGGGCGGTTGAACTTGCTGTGGTCGGCCACCAGCCAGACCTGGCGGCTGGCGCGGATGATGGCCTGCGCCACCTTGACCTCGCGGTAGTCGAAGTCGCGCAGCGTGCCGTCGGCTTCTATGCCCGAGATGCCGATCAGCCCGATGTCGACCCGGAACTGGCTGATGAACTCGACCGTGGCTTCGCCGATGATGCCGCGGTCGCGCGGGCGCACCAGGCCGCCCGCGACGATCACCTCGCAGTCGGGGTTGTCGCTGAGCAGCGCCGCGACGTTGAGGTTGTTGGTGATCACGCGCAGGCCGCGGCGGGCCAGCAACTCGCGCGCCACTGCCTCCACCGTGGTGCCGATGTTGAGGATCAGGCTGCAGCCGTCGGGGACTTGCGCCGCCACGGCGCGCGCGATGCGCCGCTTGGCGTCCTCGTTGAGTTGCTGGCGCTGGCGGTAGGCGATGTTCTCGGTGGTGCTGGCTGGCAGCCGCACGCCGCCGTGAAAACGCGCCAGCAGGCCGGCCTCGGCCAGCAGCTTGACGTCGCGCCGCACCGTCTGCAGCGTGACACCGAAGCGCTCGGCCAGCGCATCCACGGTGACCGAACCGAGCTCTCGCACGGTCTCGAGCACACCGGCCTGGCGCGGGTTGGGGATCAGTGCGGTCATGTTTTTCGGGGCGGGTTTCGGGCTGCAGGGTAAGCGATGTGCGTCGCCGCACGATCAGGGAAAACCGGCTTGCGGATTTTGCCGGATTGCGTTACAAACGAAAGCAAGCGAACGAAAAGAACGAAATAACGAACGCTAACCATCGGTCCCTGAGCGAAACGACGCAGCGCCGCGAGGCGCCAGGGGCTCTACCGAGGAGACAAGGTTGACCGAGCCATCCCTGGGCGCACCCGTGCCCCTGACCGCTGCCGTGCCGGCGTCCTGCGACGTGCTGGTGGTGGGCGGCGGCATCAATGGCGTCGGCATTGCCCGCGACCTGGCTGGCCGCGGCCTGAAGGTGGTGCTGTGCGAGCAGGATGACCTGGCCCACCACACCTCGTCGTCGTCGACCAAGCTGATCCACGGCGGTCTGCGCTACCTCGAGTACTACGAGTTCAGCCTGGTGCGCAAGTCGCTGGCCGAGCGCGAACTGCTGCTCAAGAGCGCGCCGCACATCATGTGGCCGCTGCGCTTCGTGATGCCGCACGACCCGTCGATGCGTCCGGTGTGGATGGTGCGCATCGGCCTGTTCCTCTACGACCACCTGGCCAAGCGCGAATGGCTGCCGGCCAGCCGCACGCTGGACCTGCGCACCCACCCGGTGGGCGCGCCGCTGAAACCCCGCTACACCCGCGGCTTCGAGTACAGCGACGGCTGGGTCGACGACGCGCGGCTGGTGGTGCTGGGCGCGGTGGACGCCGCCGCCCATGGCGCCACCATCCTGACCCGCTGCCGCTGCGAGCGCGCCGAGCGCACCCCCGCGGGCTGGCGCGCCACGCTGCAGCCGCTGGGCGGGGCGCCGGTCGCGCTGCAGGCGCGCGCGATCGTCAATGCCGGTGGGCCCTGGACGGGCGAGTTCCTGCGCGCCCGCGCCGGCGTCAAGAGCGCCCGCGCGCTACGGCTGGTCAAGGGCAGCCACATCGTCGTCAAGAAGATGTTCGACCACGACCATGCCTACATCTTCCAGAACCCCGACAAGCGCATCATCTTCGCGATCCCCTACGAGGGCGACTTCACGCTGATCGGCACCACCGATGTCGAGGTCGAAGCCGGTGCGCCCGACAGCGCGCGGGTCGAGGACAACGAGGTCGATTACCTCTGCGAGCAGGCCAGCCGCTACTTTGCCCGGCCGGTGCTGCCGGCCGATGTCGTCTGGCGTTATTCAGGCGTGCGGCCGCTGCTCGACGACGAGTCGGGCGACGCCTCGGCGGTGACGCGCGACTACCTGCTCGAATTCGACGACGGGCCGCCCGCCGTGGCCGGCGCACTCGACCGCGGACCGCTGTTGTCGGTCTGGGGCGGCAAGATCACCACCTTCCGCAAGCTCGCCGAAGAGGCCGCCGACCTGCTGGTGCAGCGCCTGGGTGAGCACCGGCCGGCCTGGACCGAGTCCGCCATGTTTCCGGGCGGCGACCTGTCGGCCTGGATAGGCGCGGCGCAGCGCCCCGACACCGACATCCGGCGCTTCAACGCCGTGTTGGCCGACCGCCACCCGCAGTTGCCGGCATCGATGCGCGAGCGTTGGGCGCGTTGCTACGGCGGGCGCGTGGCGCTGCTGCTGCAGGCCGGTGACCTGGGCGCCGAAGTGGCCCCCGGCCTGTTCGAGGCCGAGCTCGACTACCTGTACCAGCATGAATGGGCGCGCTGCGCCGAGGATGTGCTGTGGCGCCGCACCAAGCTGGGCCTGCACCTGGACGCGCCGTCGCGCGCCAGGGTGGCCGACTGGTGGCTGGTGCGCCACCCTGAGGTCCGGCACATCGTGGCCCGGGAGGCTGTATGCAACTGACACTCGACCGGATCGAGCACAAGGCCGGTGCCGCCACCCACCTCTACCCGCTGAGCCTGGCACTGCAGCCCGGCACGGTGACGGTGCTGCTGGGCGCCACCCAGGCCGGCAAGACCACGCTGATGCGGCTGATGGCCGGGCTGGATGTGCCGACCCACGGCAAGGTGCATGTCGACGGCCAGGATGTCACCGGCCTGCCGGTGCGCCAGCGCAACGTCGCGATGGTCTACCAGCAGTTCATCAACTACCCGTCGATGACGGTGTTCGACAACATCGCCTCGCCGCTCAAGTTGCGCGGGGCGCTGGACCGCGCCGCGATCGCCGCGCGGGTGCAGGCGCTGGCCGAGAAACTGCATATCGAGAGCTTTCTGACGCGCCTGCCGGCCGAGTTGTCGGGTGGCCAGCAGCAACGCGTGGCGCTGGCCCGCGCGCTGGCCAAGGACGCGCCGCTGATGTTGCTCGACGAGCCGCTGGTCAACCTGGACTACAAGCTGCGCGAGGAGTTGCGCGACGAGTTGTCGGCGCTGTTCGCCGCCGGCAGTTCCACCGTCGTCTACGCCACTACCGAGCCGACCGAGGCCTTGCTGCTGGGCGGCTGGACCGCGGTGATGGACCGCGGCGAGGTCTTGCAGTACGGGCCCACGGCCGAAGTCTTCCACCACCCGGTGTCGATACGGGTCGCGCGCGCCTTCAGCGACCCGCCGATGAACCTGCTGTCGGCCGGCGCACCGCGGCTGGGCCTGACGCTGGCCGCCGCCACGCCCGACACCACGGTAGGCCTGCGCGCCAGCGCGCTGCGGGTGCTGCAGCGCCCCGGCGATATCGCGCTGCCGGGGGTGGTGGAACTGGCCGAGATCTCGGGCTCCGACACCTTCGTCCATGTGGCCACGCCGGCCGGTGAACTGGTGGCGCAGCTCAGCGGCGTGCATTTCTTCGACCTGGGCGCGCCGGTCACGCTCTACCTCGACCCGGCCCAGGTCTATGTCTTCGGCGCCGATGGCCTGCTGTTGTCGGCCCCGGCCAGAAAGGGGGGCTGAGATGGCCCGCATAGCCCTAGACCTCGCCCACAGCTACAAGCGCGACCCGCAGCAGGACGCTGACTACGCGCTGCTGCCGCTGAAGATGTGCTTCGACGACGGCGGCGCCTACGCCTTGCTGGGCCCGTCGGGCTGCGGCAAGACGACGATGCTCAACCTGATCTCCGGCCTGGTGCAACCCTCGCAGGGCACGGTGCTCTTCGGCGGCGAGGACGTCACCCGCAAGACGCCGCAGGCGCGCAACATCGCCCAGGTGTTCCAGTTTCCGGTGATCTACGACACGATGACGGTGGCCGAGAACCTGGCTTTCCCGCTGAAGAACCGCGGCGTCGCGCCCGACCGCATCAAGGCCAGGGTCGGCAAGATCGCCGAGATGCTGGAACTCAGCGGCCAACTGAACCAGCGCGCCGCCGGGCTGGCGGCCGACGCCAAGCAGAAGATCAGCCTGGGCCGCGGCCTGGTGCGAGAGGATGTCTCGGCGGTGCTGTTCGACGAGCCGCTGACGGTGATCGACCCGCACCTGAAATGGCAGCTGCGGCGCAAGTTGAAGCAGATCCACCAGGAGTTGAAGCTGACGCTGATCTACGTCACCCACGACCAGGTCGAGGCGCTGACCTTTGCCGAGCAGGTGGTGGTGATGACACGCGGCCGCGCGGTGCAGGTGGGCTCGGCCGACGCGCTGTTCGACCGGCCCGAGCATATGTTCGTCGGCCATTTCATCGGCTCGCCGGGCATGAACTTCCTGCCCGCCGCGCTGCTGCCGGCCGCGCCCGCGGGCGCCGTGACGCTGGGCGTGCGGCCCGAGTATGTGACGCTGGCGCGGGCCGGTGAGGCCGGCGCGCTGCAGGCCCAGGTGGCGATGACCCAGGACGTCGGCACCTACTGGCTGGTGACGGCGCGGATCTCGTCCGGCGCGGGCGAGCACCTGGTGCGCCTGCGGCTGGCGCCCGAGGCCGATCCGCCGCGCCAGGGCGACGCGGTCTGGCTCGGTCTGGTCGGGCCGCGCACCTGCTGGTACGCGAAGGACGAAACCTTGATCAACGGGGTGGCCGCATGAAGCCGGTGAATCAAAAAGCCTGGTGGCTGGTGCTGCCGGTGTTCCTCTGTGTCGCCTTCTCGGCGGTGCTGCCGCTGATGACGGTGGTCAACTACTCGGTGCAGGACATCATCTCGCCCGAGCGCCGGGTGTTCGTCGGCACCGAGTGGTTCGCCTCGGTGATGCGTGACCCCGACCTGCACGAGGCGCTGCTGCGCCAGATCGGCTTCTCGCTGGCGGTGCTGGCGGTCGAGATCCCGCTCGGCATCCTGCTGGCGCTGGCGATGCCGGCCACCGGCTGGAAATCGAGCGCGGTGCTGGTGCTGGTGGCGCTGTCGCTGCTGATCCCCTGGAACGTGGTGGGCACGATCTGGCAGATCTTCGGCCGCGCCGACATCGGCCTGTTCGGCGCCGCGCTGCAGGGCCTGGGCATCGAATACAGCTACACCGGCAACTCCTTCCACGCCTGGCTGACGGTGCTGGTGATGGATGTCTGGCACTGGACGCCGCTGGTCGCGCTGCTGGGTTACGCCGGGCTGCGCAGCATTCCCGACGCCTACTACCAGGCCGCGCGCATCGACGGCGCCAGCAAGTTCGCGGTGTTCCGCTACATCCAGTTGCCCAAGATGCGCGGCGTGCTGATGATCGCGGTGCTGCTGCGCTTCATGGACAGCTTCATGATCTATACCGAGCCCTTCGTGCTGACCGGCGGCGGGCCGGGCAATGCCACCACCTTCCTGAGCCAGTTCCTGACCCAGAAGGCGGTGGGCCAGTTCGACCTCGGCCCGGCAGCGGCGTTCTCGCTGATCTATTTCCTGATCATCCTGCTGCTGTGCTTCATCCTCTACACCTGGATGCAGCGGGTGGGCACTGCCGACAAGGAGGGGGCTGGCCATGAATGAACCCAAGTTCCAGAAACGCACGGTCTTCCTGATCGTCTACCTGGTGTTTGCCATCCTGCCGATCTACTGGATGGTCAACATGAGCTTCAAGACCAACGAGGAGATCCTGTCCTCGTTCAGCTTGCTGCCCCAGCACTTCACCTGGGCCAACTACGGCAAGATCTTCACCGACGAGTCCTGGTACTCGGGCTACATCAACAGCCTGATCTACGTCGCGATCAACATGGTGGTCACCCTGGCGGTGGCGCTGCCGGCCGCCTATGCCTTCAGCCGCTACAGCTTCATCGGCGACAAGCATCTGTTCTTCTGGCTGCTGACGAACCGGATGACGCCGCCGGCGGTCTTCTTGCTGCCCTTCTTCCAGCTCTACACCACGCTCGGGCTGATGGACACCCATCTGGCGGTGGCGATGGCGCACCTGGTGTTCAGCGTGCCGCTGGCGGTGTGGATCCTGGAAGGCTTCATGAGCGGCATTCCGCGCGAGATCGACGAGACCGCCTACATCGACGGTTATTCCTTCCCGCGTTTCTTCCTGACCCTCTTCGTGCCGCTGATCAAGGCCGGCATAGGCGTGGCGGCCTTCTTCTGTTTCATGTTCAGCTGGGTCGAACTGCTGCTGGCGCGCACGCTGACCAGCGTCAACGCCAAGCCCATCGTCGCGACGATGACCCGCACTGTCAGCGCCTCGGGCATGGATTGGGCCACCTTGGCGGCAGCCGGCACGCTGACCATCGTGCCCGGCGCGATCGTGATCTGGTTCGTGCGGCATTACATCGCCAAGGGCTTTGCAATGGGTCGGGTTTGAACGAATCGAAAAGCGGATAACCCATGACGAACTCAGACACGAACAAGCAGACGCCGCGCAACTGGCTCCGCCAGGCCGCAGGCGCTACGGGGGCAGGCCATGTTTGAGTGGATGGCCTGGACTTTGCCGGTAGCGGTGTTCTTCAGCTGCATCGGCTTGATGCTGGTGGGCATGACGGTGTGGGAGACCCGGTCGCCGACCGTGATGCGCAAGGGTTTCCTGCCGATCGCCACCACCCGTGGCGACCGTTTGTTCATCGGCTTGCTGACGGCGGCCTATATCAACCTGGCGTTTGTCGGCCTGGCCGGCAAGGCCACCGAGTGGTTCGGTCTGGCCGCCGAGCCCAGCATCTGGATCAGTCTGGGCTTGTCGATGGCCGTATTGGGTCTGATCATGCGGCGCGGCTGAGTTCTTGCAGCAGGGATCCGGCCCGGTGCTTCCCCGGGGCCGTGGCGACCCGTTTGGGCATGGCGGGGAAGCAAACCACGTGAGGAGATGAGACATGAAGATGCGTTACACCGCGTTGGGCCTGGCCGCGATGCTTGCGGTCGCGAGCCCGTCCTGGGCCGACGAGGCCGCGGCCAAGAAGTGGATCGATGCTGAGTTCCAGCCGTCGACGCTGAACAAGGACCAGCAACTGGCCGAGATGAAATGGTTCATCGAGGCGGCCAAGAAGCTGCAGGCCAAGGGCATCAAGGAGATCTCGGTCGTCTCCGAGACCCTGACCACCCATGAGTACGAATCGAAGACGCTGGCCAAGGCCTTCGAGGAGATCACCGGGATCAAGGTCAAGCACGACATCATCCAGGAAGGCGATGTGGTCGAGAAGCTGCAGACCTCGATGCAGTCGGGCAAGTCGATCTACGACGGCTGGATCAGCGACTCCGACCTGATCGGAACGCACTACCGTTACGGCAAGATCATGAACCTGACCGACTACATGACCGGCAAGGGCAAGGAGTTCACCAACCCGGGCCTGGACCTGAAGGACTACATCGGCACCAGCTTCACCACGGCGCCGGACAAGAAGCTGTACCAACTGCCCGACCAGCAGTTCGCCAACCTGTACTGGTTCCGCGCCGACCTGTTCGCCAAGCAGGACCTGAAGGACAAGTTCAAGGCCAAGTACGGCTACGACCTGGGCGTGCCGCTGAACTGGAGCGCCTACGAGGACATCGCCGCCTTCTTCAGCGAAGACGTCAAGACCATAGACGGCAAGCCGATCTACGGCCACATGGACTACGGCAAGAAGGACCCGTCGCTGGGCTGGCGCTTCACCGACGCCTGGCTGTCGATGGCCGGCACCGCTGACATCGGCATCCCGAACGGCATGCCGGTCGATGAATGGGGCATCCGAGTCGGCGCCGACAAGTGCACCCCGGTGGGCGCATCGGTGTCACGCGGTGGCGCGACCAACTCGCCGCCGGCGGTCTACGCGCTGACCAAGTACATCGACTGGATGAAGAAGTACGCGCCCAAGGAAGCCATGGGCATGACCTTCGGCGAATCCGGCCCGGTGCCTGCGCAAGGCCAGATCGCCCAGCAGATCTTCTGGTACACCGCCTTCACCGCCGACATGGTCAAGCCCGGCCTGCCGGTGGTCAACGCCGACGGCACGCCGAAGTGGCGCATGGCGCCCGGCCCGAACGGCCCGTACTGGAAGCAGGGCATGCAGAACGGCTACCAGGACGTGGGCTCGTGGACCTTCTTCAAGGACCACGATGCCAACAAGGTGGCCGCGGCCTGGCTCTACGCCCAGTTCGTCACCGCCAAGACCACCTCGCTGAAGAAGTCGATCACCGGCCTGACCTTCATCCGTGACTCGGACATCCGCCATGACTACTTCACGCAGAACGCGGCCAAGTACGGCGGCCTGATCGAGTTCTACCGCAGCCCGGCGCGGGTGGCGTGGACGCCGACCGGCACCAACGTGCCCGACTACCCCAAGCTGGCCCAGCTGTGGTGGAAGAACGTGGCCCAGGCGGTGACGGGTGAAAAGACTCCTCAGGGCGCTATGGACAACCTGGCCGAAGAGATGGACCAGGTGATGGGCCGGCTGGAGCGGGCGGGCATGGCGCATTGCGCGCCCAAGCTCAACCCCAAGGGCGACCCGAACAAGTTCCTCAGCGACAAGGGCGCGCCGTGGAAGAAACTGGCCAACGAGAAACCCAAGGGCGAGACCATCGCCTATGACACGTTGCTGAACGCCTGGAAGGCAGGCAAGGTCCGCTGACGGGATAGCGTCACGGCCCGCTTGCGGGCTGTGACGCTGCCCAGCGTTTTCCGTTTGTCTCCGATGCTCCTGCCAAGAGCTTGGCCGCGCGGCTGCCCCGACAGGGCGGCGCGCGGCCTTTTTGCGATCAGGCTGCCTGGGCCAAAGGCGCGGAGGACGCGACCTGGTTCAGCGCAGCGTCCAGCCGCGCCACCGTGCCGGCAACGTCGGCCAGCTTGTCGAGCCCGAACAAGCCGATGCGGAAAGTCTTGAAGTCGGCCGGCTCGTCGCACTGCAGCGGCACGCCGGCGGCGGTCTGCAGGCCCAGGCCGAGGAAGGTCTTGCTGCTGCTCAGGCCGGCGTCGTCGGTGTAGCTGACGACCACGCCCGGCGCCTCGAAGCCCGGCGCGGCCACGCTCTTGAAGCCCTTGCGCGCCAGCGATGCACGCACCGCGTCGCCCAGCGCCTGCTGCTGCGCGCGCACCCGTTCGAAGCCGCGCGACTGCGTCTCCTGCATCACGTCGCGCACCTGGGTCAGCGCGTCGGTCGGCAGCGTGGCGTGGTAGGCATGGCCGCCGCCTTCGTAGGCCTCCATGATCTGCAGCCATTTCTTCAGGTCGCAGGCAAAGCTGGTGCTGGTGGTGGCGGCTATGCGCTGGCGCGCGGTCTCGCTGAGCATCACGAAGGCGCAGCAGGGCGAGCCGCTCCAGCCCTTTTGCGGCGCGCTGACCAGCAGGTCGACGCCGAGCGCGGCCATGTCGACCCAGATCGCACCCGAGGCGATGCAGTCGAGCACGAACAGGCCGCCCACCGCGTGCACCGCCTCGCCCACGGCGCGCAGGTAGGCATCGGGCAGGATCAGGCCGGCCGAGGTTTCGACATGCGGCGCGAACACCAGATCGGGCTTCTGGGCGTGGATTGCCGCCACCACCTCGTCGATAGGCGCCGGCGCGAAGGCCGCCTGGTGCTGGTCGGCGACGCGTCGCGCCTTGAGCACCGTGGTCTCGGACGGGATCTGGCCCATCTCGAAGATCTGGCTCCAGCGGTAGCTGAACCAGCCGTTGCGTATCACCAGGCACTTCTTGCCGGTGGCGAACTGGCGCGCCACCGCCTCCATGCCGAAGGTGCCGCTGCCCGGCACGACGATGGCCGAACGCGCGCCGTAGACGCTCTTGAGCAGGGCCGAGATGTCGCGCATCACGCCCTGGAACTTGGCCGACATGTGGTTGAGCGCCCGGTCGGTGTAGACCACCGAGTACTCCAGCAGGCCATCAGGATCGATATGGGGCAGCAGGCCAGGCATGGGGTGGGCTCCGGTTTGAGGAGCAGCCGCACGGCGCTCCGGACAAGGGGTGGTCAGCTTAGCACCCCGGCAACCGCCCTGCCGGGCCTTGCATGCTTGCCGGCGTGCCCTTGTCGGCGTCCGTGGCGCCGCGCGAGGAGTCAGTGTGCCTCGGCCGTCTTGGCGGCTTCGACCGCACCGGCGGCGTCGCCGCTGCCGCCGTTGAAGTAGAAGTTCAGCAGCACGGCTGAAACCGCCGTCAGCAGGATGCCGCTCTCGAGCAAGGGGTGCAACTCATGCGCCATCTGCTGGGTCCAGCGCGGTGCCACCAGCGGGATCATGCCGGCGCCTATCGAGATCGCGACGATGTAGAGGTTGTTGCGCCTGGCCTTGAAGTCGACATTGGCCAGTATGCGGATGCCGGTGGCCGCGACCATGCCGAACATCACCAGCCCGGCGCCGCCGAGAACGAACTGCGGCACGGCCTCGACCAGGGCCGCCATCTTGGGCAGCAACCCGAGCACGATCATGATCGCGCCGGCCGCCACGCAGACCCAGCGGCTCTTGACGCCGGTCACGCCCACCAGCCCGACGTTCTGCGAGAAGCTGGTGTAGGGGAAGGTGTTGAACAGGCCGCCGATCAGCGTGCCCAGGCCGTCGGTGCGCAGGCCGGCGGTCAGCGCGTCGCGCGACAGCGGCTTGCCGGTGAGGTCGGACAGCGCCAGGAACATGCCCACCGACTCGATCATCACGACGATCATCACCAGCGTCATCGTCAGCACCATCACCGGGTCGAAGGTGGGCAGACCGAACGCAAACGGCGTGACCAGGTCGAACCAAGGTGCCTTGGCCACCTTGTCGAAGCCCATCTTGCCCAGGGCCACCGCCACGGCGCAGCCGGCGACTATGCCCAGCAGCACGGCGATGTTGGCGACGAAGCCGCGGCCGTGGCGCACCAGCAGCAGGATGGCCACCAGCACGAAGGCGGCGATGGCCAGATTGTCGAGCGCGCCATAGCCCGGGTTGTCGAGCATGGGCACCGGGCCGGCCAGTTTGAGCAGCGGGGCGCTGGCGCCGGTCGCAGACGCCGACGCCGCTGCCGCGGCCTGGACCGCCCTTGCGCTGTCGACCATCGCGGCCAGCTTCGGCAGGTTCACGCTTTGCGCGGCCGGCGCCGGACCGCCCATCGCCCAGCCTATGCCCACCCGCATCAGGCTGATGCCGATGATCGCGATGATGGTGCCGGTGACCACCGGCGGAAAGAAACGCAGCAGGCGGCCCATCAGCGGCGCGATCAGCATCGCGATCACGCCAGCGCCGATGATGGCGCCGAATATCGCCCTCGCGCCGTCGGGCCCGCCCTGGGCATTGGCCATCGCCACCATCGGGCCGACGGCGGCAAAGGTCACGCCCATCATCACCGGCAGCTTGATGCCGAACCAGCGCCCGAAACCCAGCGACTGGATCAGCGTGACCAGGCCGCAGCAGAACAAGTCGGCCGATATCAGCATCGCCACCTGTTCAGGCGACAGCTTGAGCGCGCGGCCGACGATCAGTGGCACCGCGACCGCGCCGGCGTACATCACCAGCACATGCTGGAAACCCAGCGTCAACAGGCGCGGGGTGGGCAGTCGCTCATCGACTGGGTGCAACGTTTCAAGGGTCATGCTTGTCTCCTGGGGTCGGGCGGCTTTGGCGCCGGACCGCGCAGGTCCTGGCCGTGCTGCCTCGGTTCGAGGGCCGGACGCGCAGGGCCGGTGGCCCGCGCGTCCGGGTGGGGCGCCTTGTGGCGGCGACCCCGGGGAAGGTCAGAACTTCAGGCGGATGCCGGCGGCCAGGGTGTTGCCGGCGGTCTTGGCCGTCAACTTGTCGTTCATCACCACGGCGTAGATGTCGGTGTTCTTGGACAGGTTGTGGTCGTAGGCCAGCGACAGCGTCTTGTTGACCACTTCCTTGCTGCCGAAGTAGGCTCTGGCATCGCCCCACTGCGCCAGCACCTTGCCCAGACCGACAGGCACCGCCACGCCGACGCCGTAGAGCCGGGTCTCGGTGTCGGCGGTGGCGCTGGTCTTGACGTTGCTGTACTGGCCGTACAGCTTGGCCACGGACAGATCATAGGACGCGCCGAGCTGCCAGGTGTCCTGGCTCTTGAAGCCTGCCGGCGTGCCGAAGGCGCCGTTCTTGACCTGCTGGAAGGCACCGGTGGCCGCGAGCGGGCCGGCGAAGTACAGCACGTTGCCGCCGATGTTGTTGCCGGTGGCGCCCGCAGCGCCTTCACTGACGTTGCCGAGCAGGTTGAAGCTCAGGCCGCCGAAGTTCGGGCTGCTGTAGGCGACCGAGTTGTTCCAGCCGGTGTCGCCGAAGAAAGCCAGGCCGGTGGTCGGGATGAACAACTGGCGGATGTTGGGCGAATAGCCGAACGAGTCGCCGAGGGCGTTGAAGATCAGCGTCGAGACGAACAGCGGCGTGGTGTTGCGGCCGACCATCACGCCGCCCAGCTTGCCCTGCAGTCCGACATAGGAGTTGCGGGCGAACATCGTGTCGCCGTTGAATCGACCCGAGGCGCCCGTGTCGTTGCGCAGGAAGCCCTCGAGCTTGAACATGGCTTTCAGGCCGTCGCCCAGGTCTTCGGTGCCCTGGAAGCCGAAATAGCTGGTGCTCATGCCGCCGCTCTCGACCTTGGAGGTCTTGCTGTCGCCGGCGTTCTGGAACTGACCGGCGGCCAGGTCGATCATGCCGTACAGCGAGACATTCGACTGAGCCTGGGCGGTCAGCGGCGCGGCGACGCAGAGGGCTGCGCTCAGCAGGGCGGGCGCAAGCGACTTGATTCTGTTCATGTGGAACTCCTGGAGGGAAAGGTTGGGGTTGACTTGCAGGGGGGCAATACTCGGTGTCGACGGTCGCGGCGGCTTCGGCTCAGTCTGGCCTGGCGCCCGACTCGAACCAGCGCTTGATCAGCGCGCGCTCGTCGTCGGTAATCTGGGTGGCGTTGTTCATCGGCATCAGTTTCAACAATACAGCCTGTTGATAGACGGCCTGAGTATTTTGAATGATCAGCGCCGAACTGTGCAGCGCAACGCCTTTCTGTTGTATTTGCGCGTTGTGGCAAGGCGTGCAGCGCTGGTTGATCACCGCCTGGACGGCGCTGAAGCTCGCTGGCTGCCTGGCAGCAGCCAGCGCGGCTGCCGAGGGCGGGGCCGGCGCCAGCCAGACCACCAGCGCGATCAGCAGGGCGCAGCCGACGCCGGCATGCTCCCAGGGCACGCGCCGGCCCTGCACCAGGGCCTTGTGCCTGGCGACGAAGCTGTGCCGTATCAGCGCCCCGGCCAGCATCAGCAGCACCAGCACGGCCCAGTTGTGCCGGCCCTGGTAGAGCCAGCCGTAGTGGTTGGACAGCATCGCGATCAGCACCGGCAGCGTGAAGTAGGTGTTGTGCACGCTGCGTTGCTTGGCGCGCCAGCCATGCACCGGGTCCACCGGCTGCCCGGCCTTGAGCTGGGCCACCACCTTGCGCTGGCCGGGGATGATCCAGACGAAGACGTTGGCGCTCATCGAGGTGGCGAGCATCGCGCCGACCAGCAGGAAGGCCGCGCGGCCGGCGAACAACTGGCAGGCCAGCCAGGACGCGAAGACGACGAAGCCGAACAAGCCGGCGCCGACGATCAGGTCGCCGTTCTTCTTCTGGCCGAAGGCCCGGCAGATGCTGTCGTAGACGAACCAGCACACCACCAGAAAACCCAGCGCCGCGGCGACGGCCGCCTGCGCCGACCAGTCGTGCACGTTCTTGTCGACCAGGAAGGTGCTGGCGTTGAACAGGTAGAGCACCGTGAACAGGCCAAAACCGGTGAGCCAGGTGCTGTAGCTCTCCCAGTAGAACCAGTGCAGGTGCTCGGGCATCTGTCGCGGCGCCACCATGTACTTCTGCGGGTGGTAGAAGCCGCCGCCATGCACCGCCCACAGCTCGCCGTTGACGCCCTTGGCTTGCAGCGCCGGGTCGGCCGGCGGGGTCAGGCTGTTGTCGAGGAAGACGAAGTAGAACGACGAACCTATCCAGGCGATCGCGACGATGACATGGGCCCAGCGCAGCAGCAGGTTGGCCCAGTCGAGCAGGTAGGTTTCCATCACGGCCTCAGGCAAGCGGGGGCAGTCCGTCCGACAGCGTCGGCAGGGCTGCCCTCACCACAGCGGGCTCTGTGAGGGTGGGAGATCGCAAGCCGGTGCGGCCGGCCAATGGCCGGACCGTAACGCGGGCGCCGCGGCGATCGGTTGGAAAGTGTATACACCTTGCGTTCTGGCTGCGAGGGGATTTACCCCGAAAGGTGACCCAGTCTTTCAAGCAAGGTGCATGCCCGGCAGCGGGGTGGGCTGCCGACGTCAGCTGCCGCGGTAGGTGCTGTAGCTCCAGGGGCTGACCAGCAGGGGCACGTGGTAGTGGCCGGCAGCATCGGCGATGCCGAAGTCGACCTGCACCGTATCGATGAACGGTGGGTCGGGCAACAGGGCGCCGCGTGCACGGAAATAGGGCGCCACCTCGAACAACAGCCGGTAGGGGCCCACCGCCATGGCCTGGGCGTCCAGCAAGGCGCCGCCCGGGTTGCGGCCGTCGGCGTTGAGCGTGAAGGTCGCGACGGTGTCGGCCGAAGCGCCGTTGAGCCGCTGCAGCGTGACCTGCATGCCGGCGGCCGGGCAGCCATTGGCGGTGTCCAGCACATGGGTGCTCAGGTGTCCCATAAAGCGCCTTTCCAGGGGGTGTCGAAGCCAGGCCGGCGGTCTTGCCGGCCGCACAGCCTCTAAAGTGTATACACTTTGATCTTGTCGTGACACCCCGCTGAAGCCCGCGATGCCCCCAAACCGCCCCGTCCCGCCTGAGCTGCCGGCAACGCCGGCCGGCCGGACGCGGCGTGCGGCGCCCGTCGAGTCGCCCCCAGCCGGCGCCACCCAGCGCATCGCCGAGGCCATCACCACGGCGATCATCGAGCGCCGGCTGATGCCGGGCACCAAGCTGGCCGAGCAGACTATCGCCGACATCTTCAAGGTCTCGCGCACGCTGGTGCGCCAGGCGCTGAACCAGCTCAGCCGCGACCGCCTGGTGACGCTGACGCCGGCGCGTGGCGCCTTCGTCGCGGTGCCCAGCGTGGACGAGGCGCGCGAAGTGTTCGAGCTGCGCGCGATGATCGAGACCGCGATGTTGCGCCGGCTTTGCCAATCGATCACCGAGGCGCAGCTGGAGGCGCTGCGCGCCCACTTGTGCCTCGAGCGCGAGGCCCTGGCCCGCATCGACGTCAGCGGCCGCACCCGGCTGCTGGCCGACTTCCATGGCTTGCTGGCGCGCCAGTTCGGCAACGCCGTGCTGGCGCAGACGCTGGCCGATTTGCTGAGCCGGTCGTCGCTGGTCGCGATGATGGTCCAGTCCTCGCAGTCGGCCGAATGCTCACAGGCCGAGCATGGGCTGATCGTCGATGCGCTGCAGCGGCGCGACGCCGATGGCGCGGTAGCACTGATGGCGCAACACCTGGCCAGCGTCGAGCGCAACCTGCACCTGCATCCCCGCACCCCCGACCTGGCCGCGGTGTTGCGGCCGGGCGCCAACTGACACCCCCTTCAGGCTGATCGAGATGACCCTCCCACACCCCGACGGCATGGCCGGCACGCCAGGCATGCGCTATCCCCGCGACCTGATCGGCTACGGTCGCGACCTGCCCGAGGCGCGCTGGCCCAAGCAGGCCCGGGTCGCCGTGCAGTTCGTGCTGAACTACGAGGAGGGCGGCGAGAACAGCGTGCTGCACGGCGACGCCGGCAGCGAGCAGTTCCTGTCCGAGATGGCCAACCCGCCGGCCTATCCGGCGCGCCACCTGTCGATGGAGTCGATCTACGAGTACGGATCGCGCGCCGGGGTCTGGCGCATCCTGCGCGAGTTCGAGCGGCGCGGCCTGCCGCTGACCGTGTTCGCCGTCTCGATGGCGCTGCAGCGCCACCCCGAGCTGGCCCAGGCGCTGCTGGACCAAGGCCATGAGATCGCCTGCCATGGCTGGCGCTGGATCAACTACCAGCAGGTCGACGAGGCGGTCGAGCGCGAGCACCTGCACACCGGCACCGCGCTGCTGCGGCAGATCACCGGCGGACTCTGGCCGGCCGGCTGGTACACCGGGCGCGACAGCCCGGCCACCCGGCGCCTGGTGGCCGACCACGGCGGTTTCGAATACGACAGCGACTACTACGGCGACGACCTGCCGTTCTGGCTCAAGGTCAAAAAGAGCGACGGCGACCTCGTGCCGCAACTGGTCGTGCCCTACACGATGGACTGCAACGACATGCGCTTCGGCCTGCCGCAGGGATTCAGCCATGGCGACGAGTTCTTCGACTACCTGCGCGACAGCTTCGATGTGCTCTATGCCGAGGGCGAGGACAGGCCGAGGATGATGAGCATAGGCATGCACTGCCGCATCCTGGGCCGGCCGGGCCGGATGCGCGCGTTGCAGCGCTTTCTCGACCACATCGAGCGCCACGACCGGGTCTGGGTGACGCGCCGGATCGACATCGCGCGCCACTGGGCTCAGGTCCATCCCTTCGATCCCGCCACCGCCTTTGTCTGGGCCTGAACCCCATGCCGACCACCTTGCCCCCTACGCCCGCATTGACCCTGGACGCAGTCAACGCCGCCAGCCTCGCCGACTTCGTCGCGCTGCTGGATGGCACCTACGAACACTCGCCCTGGATCACTGAGCGCGCTGCCAGCGCCCGGCCCTTCGCCAGCCTGGTCCAGCTCAAGGCGGCGCTGGTGCAGGCGGTGCGCGAAGCCGGCAGCGAGGCCCAGCTCGCGCTGATCCGCGCCCACCCCGAGCTGGCGGGCAAGGCGATGGTGAGCCGGAC
>CANGHK010000054.1 GCA_947453625.1 Burkholderiales bacterium | reverse complement strand
CAACTTCCAGCGTCGCGCTCTCCGGCGGCAGCAACCTCGCCACCGTTCTGCTCTTGAATGCTTGTCCGTATCTGGCCACTTCGATCTCTCATCTTTGCCCCCTGTTCGTCGGTTCTATCGGGGTGACAAGTATTCTGACGCGGGGGGGTTGTCGGCCGGCAACAGTTCATCGTCGTCTCGAATTCAATGATCAACCACCGCAGCGAGCGAGACAATGTGCCAGCGGCCATTCAGGCGTTGCGCGAACACCTGAACGGTGTCGTAGGGTGTGTGCCGAAATTTCAGGGTCGCTGTTGCCCGCTCGTGCCCATCGGCTAGCGGGGTAAATCGGTTGACCAGAAAACCCAGCAGCGGTGCGGGGTCGCGCGTCTTGACCATCAGCGGGAAAAGCGCATCACCGGGCGCGTCATAGCGCGCGAGTCCGTCGCGTCCTTTTGACAGCGACAAGATGGTGTTGCGTTGCTGTGAGCTCAAGCCTTGCGGCGAATGGGCGATGCCGGCAACCAAACCGTGATCGCGGACCCGCCAAGCGGTCAAACGAGCAACGAGTTCCGTTCTGCCCATGGCCTTGGAAGCGCCCGGCGTGTTGTCACTCGGCCGCTTGGGCTCAGCAGCAAAGTCCGAAGCCAACGCATCGAAGTCGTCGCTGGACACCCATTGCGCAATGAATCGACTGAAAAAATCCAGCAGTTCAGGATCGACTTGAGGCTGGGTCGACTGGAGTGTCGAGAGTTTCGGCAGTTTGTGCCCATCCCAACGCTGTGTGAAAGCCTCGCCGCCATCCTGCAGCGTGATGCCCTCGAGAAACGAAACATCGGCAATGCCTTGGGCAGCGAACCAATGCCTTTTCTGAGCTTTGGTCGATGCGCGCACGAAGCCTGTCAGTGAAGGCAAGACAGCAGGCCAGGGCTTGGAGTCTCTCTTCGCCTCGCTGATCAACGGGTAGCGGAGCATCAAGTCGTAGGTGGCCTGCGCCATCGCGACGACATCGGCCGGCCATGCATGTGTCAGATCCGCTTTGTGGCTGCTCGATCCGCCTCTCTTGCTCGGATGTGCCCAGGCCAGGCCGGCGTCGCAGGCGACCAGGCCGCCGATGGTTCGCGGCGAATCGGGAATACCCTGGTGTGACCATGAGTCTTGCAGCGTGTGCAAGGCTTCGCCAAACTTATACAACATGATGCCCGCTTGATTGGCCGACACGTCGACCGCCGCTATCGCGGCTTGTCGCGCCTGATCGCTCCCGGCAATCACAGTTCTTTGCTCGGGTGGGGCCGGTGCCGGCATCGCCGTGGGATAGTGATGCCTGCCGACCTCGACTGCGCTTCCTTCATCCTTGTTAAGGCAAGCGTACAAGGGCAGCAGTTCGATGAACTGCATCAAGCCAGCGTCGACCCGCTGGTTTCCTGTTGCCAAGGCGTTGGATTGTTGAAGGGTAAATCCCGCTTGCAATGCAAGCCACTTAGTAAGCCCGAAGTGAACATCTCGCTCAAATGCAGACGCAGCCCCTGGTACGAAAAGCAAGACAGCAACGAGCAAAAAATAATGAAATTGCATAGAAGTCCGAACAGCAAGAATGTATTGAAAAACGACGTACTCTCCGAGACGTCAGGCGGTCGGCTTCGACTTCACAGTTGAAGATGCAAGTCTTTGGTGACACGGTAACGCGGCAATGCACATTGCGCAAGCGACTGCGACGTGACAGCGGCAACCGCTGCGGACGAGAGTCGATTGAGCCGTCACTCGAAGGTTGAGCCGGCTCTATACTTCGGAGACAAGCGGTACGTGGTTGTGGGTCCGAAACCCTCTAACGATGCCCGTTGCGGCGAGTTCATGACAAGGAGTGCGCCAGTGGGACCGTGCTGCGCATCGCGATGAAATTTCTGGCCTATCTCGGAGCAGTGATCGTCCTACTGGGCGTTCTGCTGGTGACTTTCAGGCCAAAAGCCGAGGTGTCGAAAGCGCAAACACCTGAGTCGCCAACAGCCGCCACATCTGGTACACCGACGCTGGACTTGGCTGTAGCCGCACCTGTCGTTTTCGACCTGGTGATCCAGCGTGGACGATTGGTGACAGGACCTGCAGTCATTCAGGTGCGGCAGGGTGATGAGGTGATTTTTCGAATGATCTGCGACAGCTCGGACGAGTTGCATCTGCACGGATACAACTTGCACCTCACACTGGTGCCCGACAAGACCACCACGCTGCAATTCAGTGCAAAGCAAACCGGTCGCTTTGGCTATGAGTTGCACCACGCCAAGGCAGAGTTGGGCGCTCTTGAAGTCTATCCACGCTAGGGCTGAGATGCGTTTTCACAGACTTTTTTTGCTTTCGTTGCTGTGGCTGTGGACTGCTTCTGCCGCAGCTCATGCGATGCAAGTGCCATACAACCTGCCAGTGCCGTTGTGGCTCTACGCCTATGGCGCGACTGCAGCCTTGCTGGCTTCATTCGTCGTGGTCGGCTATTTCGTCCGTGGCGACACCGGAAGTCTGCAGTCGCGAAGCCTTGAATTGAGTCGACGCGGCTTCGGCGCCGCCTTGATGCGCCCAGACTGGATCTCGGGCTGTCGCGTTCTGAGTGTTCTGGCCTTGCTCCTGACCATCGCGACGGGGCTTGCCGGCACCAAAGTTCCGACGCGGAACTTCAACATCACCTTTTTCTGGGTTGTGTTTGTCTTGGGTTTTACCTACCTCACCGCGCTGATTGGTGACGTCTACCGAGCCATCAACCCCTTGCTGGTGTTGTGCGACTGGCTGGAGCGCATTCGGCCCGGACTGTTGCGCGGGAAGTGCCACTACCCGCAATGGCTGGGCTGTTACCCAGCATTGGCGCTCTACATGGGCTTCATCTGGATCGAACTTTTTGGCCACACGAATCCGCGCACGCTGTCCTTGGCTCTTTTGAGCTATGTCGCCATCAATCTGGCGGCGGCGTGGCTGCTGGGCCGCGAGACCTGGTTCCGCCAAGGTGAGCTGTTTGCGGTGTTGCTCGGACTTGTTGCCAAAATGTCGCCTCTCGAATACCGCTGCGCTGCAAGCGGTCAACCAGCGACGATGCACCTGCGCCTGCCCTTTGTCGGACTGCTGAGCGAGCGTGCGGATCATTTCAGCTTGCTGATCTTCGTGCTGTTCATGTTGTCTTCAACCGCATACGATGGCCTCCACGAAACGGTGCCGTGGGTCCAGGTCTTCTGGAAGGATGTGTTTCCAGTGTTGGCCAAGTTCATTGCCGCCGGCAAGCCTGGGCAATACTTGATCCTGGTCGACTATTTCTACTACTGGCAGTGGCTGATGATGCTCGTCTCGCCATTCGTCTACTTGGCCATCTATATTGGCTTTGTTGCGCTGACCAAGCTTGTTGCGCGCACAACCCTCTCCGTGCCTGAACTCGCGCTTCAATTTGCGCTCTCGCTCGTGCCGATCGCCTTTGTGTACAACGTCACGCACTACTTCACGCTGGCACTCGCTCAAGGGCCGCTCGCCCTGGCGCTCGCCTTTGATCCTTTCGGGTTTGGTTGGAACCTGTTTGGCAACAAGGGCTGGAACATCCAGCCAATCCTTCTCGATGCCGGCTTGATCTGGCACACCCAGGTCGGGCTGATTCTGTTTGGTCATATCCTCAGCGTCTACCTCGCCCATGTCGAGGCGCTCAAGGTTTTCCCGACACGGAAACAGGCGGCTTTAAGCCAGTTGCCGCTGCTGGTGCTGATGGTGATCTTGACCACCATTGGCTTGTGGATCCTCTCCCTGCCTATCGCTGCCGGGCAGGTGCTGCTTCCGACGGGACGATGAGTTCATCCCTGGCTGCCCGGGCCTGAATCGAGATCGTTCGCCAGGACACGATCTGTTGGCGGCCTGGCCGGTGAGTTGGGTGGGTTCAGCAGGCCTTGGCTCTGCTGGCTTCGCGACCGTCGGTCAAGGCCTGCTGCAGGCAGCAAGCGCCCAAGTCAGCAGCATCGTGCCTCTGCTATGCGCGCCGGCAAGTCGCGGCTTGACGCCAGCTTCGCCTGAAGGCGCAGATCTTCTCTTCAGCGAAGA
This sequence comes from Burkholderiales bacterium, assembly GCA_947453625.1. Classification (GTDB taxonomy): domain Bacteria; phylum Pseudomonadota; class Gammaproteobacteria; order Burkholderiales; family Burkholderiaceae_C; genus Pseudaquabacterium. The sequence goes on along the minus strand of CANGHK010000054.1, from coordinate 30,571 downwards.
TGAGATGGTGACCGACGCTCGTCCTGCGAAGACAAGGTCATGCGTAAGTCATGAAAAAGCCCCCGGTGCTTTCGCGCCGGAGGCTCTGAAGGGCTCGTGTTCTGAGCCGCAATTTCAGATTCAGTTCTGCAGGCCAGCCGGTGTGCTGCTGGTCGGGAATGGCCAGACTCCATTCGTGAACTTGAGAGAGAGGAACCCGTTGTCCTGGCAAGTTGTCTGCAGTGTTGCCGTCGCCGCATCCAGTCGAACCTGGGCCGAACACCAGTCAGGCCCACCACTGACCCAAGCGTTCTGCTTGTAGGTCGTGATCTGGTTCGGCGTGTTGAAAACGACATTGGCGCCGGTCGCGCCCGCCGGCGATGCAACACTGCCGTTGGAGGCGTAATGGTTCGAACCAGGGCTTCCCGTTTTGGTGCCTGCAGGATTGAAATAGGCGATCTCTTTGGGCTTGGCCGGGTCGCGGATGTCAAACACTCGGATGCCTGAGTTGAAGTAGCCGCAGGCCAGGGTGGTGGCGTTCATCCGGTTGTCGACGCTGCAGTAATGGGCGCCGTAGGTGAAACTGCCCAGCCCGGCAAGATCCGGGAGCACCTTGCTGCAATTCTTGGGATCATAGGCTTCGAGCATCAGCTTGGACACGATGGCTGGCTTGGTCTCGTCCGAAATGTCGATGATCCGCGCGAATTGCCAGGCGGGCAGATTGGCGCTGCAGGCCGCTTGCCAACCGGCTGCGCTGTTGCCGCCAGACCCGGCCTCATCGGCATGGATCACGTATTTCTTGCCGTTGATCACGGCATTGATGGCGTGCTGCGCACCGCCGCCGTCATCCCAGACCAGGGTGCTGATGACCTTGATCGTGCCTCCAACCTTGCGCGACTGGATCTCGCTGGTGTCGAGGATCTGCAGGCCGTTGTTCGCTGGCGCTCCAGCAGGTCGAGTCGCCGATGGGGCCGCGGCGCTTCCTTGGCCCAGAATCGCGACATAGGCTCGGTTGCCGTCGTCGCTGATGTTGAGGCCGTGCACGCGTCCGGGTGCGGTGACGTACTTCGTCAGCGCCTTCGGCTTGGCCGGGTTGCTGGTGTCGATCGGGTAGATGTAGCCATTGTTCAGGTTTGCCGCGTAGTAGGTCAGGCCGTCAGGTGCCCAGTTGCCTTCGTGCCCCTGGACCGAAGCGACGAATTGCCCTGTGCCGTCATCGAGGCCGACCTTCGACGAGGTGAGCAGTTGCGGGTAGCGGCAGTCACCCGACAAGTCGTAGATCTCGATTTCCGGGCCGCCATTGCCGTTCACGGCGTTGACGCCAGCCAGCATCTGCCGCTTCTCGTTGACCTTCAGCGACTCCCAGGGGTCCATCATCGCTGTCGTCTCAAGAGACGTCGTACGGTAGGGCTTCGCAGGATCGGTGGCGTCGATCACGGCCACGCCCATGTGGCGTCTGCCAGCCGTGCCCGAAGAGGTGTCGTAATAGCTGCACTTGTGCCCAGCTTTGTCGGTGAAGAACGCGTGCTGCCAACTGCCGCCATCGTTCTTGCTCTGGCCAATCAGCTGCAGGTTGCAGTTATAGCCATTGAATCCTGCCGTTCGTGCCGCGGCAGATACCTGTCCCTGCAAGTCCGGCTCGGGCGTGTCGCCGGTGCCGCAAGTGGCCTTTGCCACGGCCAATCCCTCGGCTTGCACAGTGGGCGCGGCAGTGATGACGGCATCGCTGCCGCCGCAGCCCCAGAGAAACGCTGAGGCGGAGATCACCAACCCCAACGAAAGTCGCGTTGGCAACATGTGCCGCTGATGCTTGTTGTTCATCGTTCCTGTCTCCATTTTGGTGGTTCTGAAAAAAATCCAGCAGCTGCACCGCCGGACCTGTCTTGACGACATGAAGCGCAGATCAGTTCTGCTTGCCGGCTGGCGTGGTGCTCTCCGGGAATGGCCACACGCCGTTCTTGAACTTCAGTGACAAGAAGCCGTTGTCCTGGCATATGGTCTGCAGGCTTGCGGTCGCGGCGTCCAGCCGAATCTGGGAGTTGCACCAGTCAGGGCCACCACTCACCCAGCCGCCCGCGCGGTTGTGGTTCGAACCGTTGCTGATCGTGGTTACGCCTGGCGGGTTGAAATATGCGATCTCTTTCGGATTCGCAACATCGCGAATGTCGAACACGCGGATGCCGGAATTGAAATAGCCGCAGGCCAGGGTCGTCGCGTTGTCCTTGTTGTCGACGCTACAGTAATGGCTGCCGTAGGTGAAGCTGCTCAGCCCCGCCAGGTCCGGAAGGACTTTGGAGCAATTCGCTGGGTCATAGGCTTCGAGGAACAGCTTGGAGACGACGACGGGCTTGGTCTCGTCTGCAATGTCGACGATTCGGGCCGTGTGAAACGGAGACAAGCCTGCGGCGCAGGATGCCGCCCAACCGGCAGGGCTGTTGCCGCCGGTTCCCAATTCAGAGGCGACGACCACGTACTGCTTGCCCTTGACGATGATGTCGATCGTGTGTTGGGCCTGACCGCTGTCACGCCAGGTGACCATGCCGACTTGCTTGATCTTGGGATTGGGCAGCCGCTTCTGAACCTCGCTGGTGTCGAGGATGATCATGCCGTCGACCTCGGGTGCTGTCTTGAGATCGTTGGTTGCGACTGATCCAAGGACGCCAGCGCGCGATACATAAGCGCGGTTGCCGTCGGGGCTGATGTTCAAGCCATGCGTCGTGAGCACAACGGTCGGCACCAGCGGCAGATCCCAGGTGGTGAGCAACTTGGGATGGATCGTGTTGCTGATATCGATGGCCGTGTACTTCTTGACCGCGCCGCGGTCGCCGTTGTACCAGGTCAGACCGTCCGGAGAGAAGTTGCCTTCGTGGCCTTGCAGGTCGTAGCCTGCCGGCAGCGCCGCGGCGTCGCCATTGCCCGCGGTTCCTATCGCCACACTCGACAGCAGTTGCGGTGTTCTGCAATCGCCCGACAAGTCATACAGATCAAGTTGCGGACCACCCTTGCCGTTGGTCGCCTGGGTCGCGCCCAGCAGTTGGCGACGTTCATTGACCTTGAGCGACTCCCAGGGGTCCAGCATGGACGTCGTGGTGAGGTTGGCCGTTTGCTTGGGGTTGGCCGGGTCGGAGATGTCGAGCACGATCGTGCCGATCTGAGTTGCGCTTCTTGATATGCCGTCGTTCTTGAGAACTGAGGTGTCGTAGTAAGCACACTTGTGTCCGGCGCGGTCCTGGAACCAGGCGAATTGCCAGCTCGCGCCATCGCCCTTGTACTGACTGACCAGTTCCAGGTTGCAGCTGTAGCCCTTGAAGCCAGCTGTTCGCACTGCTGCCGAGACTTGTCCTTGCAGATCGGGTTCCGGCTTGTCGCCTGGTCCGCACGCCGCCTTGGCCACCGAAAAGCTGGCCGCTGTGGCCGTCGGGGCGGCAGCAGTACCCGTGCCATCGCTGCCGCCGCAGCCAAGGAGCAACAAACTTGCCAGGCATGCCGCACTTGGCGCGAGCCAACTTGACAGCCTCTGTTTCGGGCTCTGGGCTTGCCTCTTGCCCGCGTCGGCCAACAACATCCTGGATTCCATCATCTTGGTTCACTCCTGTCGCGCCAATTGGACACCTCACCGCATTGACGCACAGCGAGGCCTCGACTGATTGGACTGCGTGGCATTCCGGAGGTCTTTCATAAATCATCCGGGTTCATGCGGGTGAACACTCATATCAGCACCCCGTGCATGGGTCGACAGCACAGGGTCACGAGACGCATTCTTTCAAAAATCAGTCATTGACGTCAGGGTGAACCCGAATGAGTCGCCGAATGATCTGTCATCCGGCGATGGAGCTTCGTTCCACTCGTGATTCGGATCGAGTCGATGCACCTGCCCGGCATGCGCTGAAACACCGTGCCACAGCAGTTCTCGAGCGCGATGTGTACCATTGGTGGCATGCTCATGGAACTTCGTGCGGTAAACAGAAAATGCTGACCCCGGGGTTCATTCGATTGACAGCGGGGCTGGCGATTGCCCTGCTGTTTGGTGTCGGCTGTCAGCCTGCCACGACGGTGTTGCCCGCAAGGGACTCACCCGACCATGCGATGGCTTTGTCGGCATTCCGGGTTGGCCTCGCCGCCTATCTGGTCGGCGACGATGCCAGGGCGCAGGCCAAGTTTGAACGACTGTCGCAGCTCGCGCCTGGCGAGGCTGGCGGCTGGGCCAACTGGGGCGTTCTGGCGTTGCGTCAGGGACAACTCGAGCTCGCGGCCCAGCGGCTCGACCATGCGCGATCGCTTGCCCCCGACAACGCAGAGATCCGCTTGCTGCTGGGCGTGGTTCGCAGTCGGCAGGGTCAAGCCAACGAGGCGGTTGGGCAATTTCGCAAAGCCACTGAACTGGATCCGAACAGCATCCGTGCCCAATTTTCCCTGGCGGACGAGATCGAACGTCAATCGGTCTCTGGCAGCGACGTACAGGCCCAAACCATCATCCAGCGCATCGTCGAGCAGCGGCCCGAGAACCTGGCGGCTTGGCTGGAATTGGGTCGACTCGCCGCCAAGACAGGTGACCAGGCCACGCTGCAGCGCTTGAGCGCCAAGCTTGCCGACAAGACCGCAGTCTGGCCCGCTGAAGCGCAGGAGCAGTCGACAGCCCTGCGCGCCGCGATACAGGCCGGCGACCTGAGGGCCTCGGCCTTGCGCGGACTGCGCCTTCGAAACGTGCTGATGCGTGTGCAGGCCTATCGGGAAGACCATGCCGCTCTCCGGCCAGCAGCGGGCGCGGACACGCCACCGCTGATGCACCCATTGGGTCTGCAGGAGCAGCCTGCGCGTCCCGCAGCCCCCGACACCGGCCTGCGCTTCGCGCCCGTTGCCGTCACCGGTGTTGTCGGCAACGGTTGGACCTGGACCGGTGCGATCGAGCTCGACGGCGTTGCCAAGCCGGTGATAGCGGCGGCCAACGGTGTGAAGCTGGTGCTGGCCAGCGGCCCTTCAATGCCTTTTCCTGGCGGAGCGGGTCGGCTCGGCCCAGGACCGGAGGGCGTCTTGCAGGTCGACTTCAGTTACGACTTCAAGACCGATCTGGTGCTCGCGGGTGCTGGTGGCTTGCGGTTGTGGCGCCAAGCGGACGGCGGCCAGTTTGTTGACGCCAGTGCCGCGTCCAAGCTGCCACGCTCGGTTCTGGACGCAGCCTACACCGGCGCCTGGGCCGTCGACATCGAGGCCGACGGTGATCTCGACCTGGTGCTGGGTTCGGCACGCGGCGCGCCGCTGCTGCTGCGCAACAACGGCGATGGCAGTTTCGAGGCCGCGCCCATCTTCGATGGGGTGTCCGGCTTGCGTCAGCTCGTGTGGGCCGATCTCGATGGCGATGGCACGTCAGAGGCGGTGCTGCTGGACGTTGATTCGAAGTTGCGGCTGTTCACCAACTTGCGCCTGGGTCAGTTTCGCGAGCGTGTGCTGCCCGCGTCGCTGGGCAAGGTCAGGGCGGTGACGATAGCCGACATCGATAACGATGGCGTGTGGGACATCGTCTTGCTGAACGAGGACGGCGCGATTCAAGCCTTGACCGATCGCCACGATGGCCGAGACTGGCAGGTCCGCTCGCTGGCTCAGTTGCCGGGCACTGTGCCGGCCGGTGAGTTCCGCCTGCATGCCGCCGATGTCGACAACAACGGTGCGATGGATCTGGTGCTGCTGCGCACCAGCCCCGGGGCCGACGCCGGAGCGGCGATGGTTTGGCTGGGCTCAGAAGGCAGCAAACTCAGTGCCCTGCCGGTGACGCCGGGGCTGGCGACGGCACTGTCGGTGGCCGACCTGGACGGCGATGGTCGGCTTGACCTGCTGGGATTGTCGGCCGACGGCCGCGTGGCGCAGGCGCGCAGCGAAGCCACCAAGGCCTACCATTGGCAGCGCGTTCGCCCTGGCGCTGCCGAGTCATTCGGCGACCAGCGGATCAATCCTTTCGGTGTCGGCGGCGAGGTCGAGGTGCGTGCCGGACCGCTGGTGCAGAAGCAGCGAATCACCGGCCCGATGCTCCACTTCGGACTGGGCGAACAGACCGCGAGCGACATCGTGCGCGTTCTGTGGCCCAACGGTGTGTTGCAGGCCGAGTTCGACCTGAAAGTCGACCAAGTGGTGCGGACTGAACAGCGGCTCAAGGGCTCTTGTCCTTTCCTGTTTGCCTTCGATGGCAAAGCCATCAACTTCGTCAAGGACGCCGTACCCTGGGGCTCGGCCATCGGCTTGCGCATCAACACCATCGGCACGGCCCGTGTCGAGTCGACCGAGGAGTGGTACCGCGTCGGGCGAGACCAGCTCGTCGCGCGCGACGGTCGCTACGACTTGCGCATCACCGCCGAACTGTGGGAGGTCTATTACTACGACCACCTCAAGCTCACGGCGGTAGACCATCCGCCCGGCACCGAGGTCTATGTCGACGAACGCTTCGCGATTCCACCGGTCAAGCCACGGATCGTGGTCGTCGAGACTCCACGCCGGCTGGCTGCGGCGGTGGACGACCTGCGCCACGACGTGGCGGGCGTGTTGGCCAATCTCGACGGCCAGGGCCTGGACAGCTTTGGCCGAGGCCAGTACCAGGGCGTGACCCGTGATCACTATGTCGAGCTCGACCTGGGCGCTGATGCGCCGGCAGATTCACCGTTGGTGCTGATCGCTCATGGATCGCTGCGACCCACCGATTCATCGATCAACGTGGCGCTGAGCCAAGGCAGGCGCTGGCGTCCGCAAGGCATGCAGTTGGAGATTCCTGACGGAAAGGGTGGCTGGAAGTTGGCGCGCGATGCGCTAGGTTTTCCGGCCGGCCGAAAGAAGACCGTGCTGTTCGACCTGGCGGGCCTGTTCCACAAAGAGGGGCCGCGCAAGCTGCGAATTCGCACCAATCTTGAAATCTACTGGGATCAAATCCAGTGGGCACGCGTCCTGCCCGAAGCAAGGCTGCAATTGACGCCGCTCGAGCCAAGTGCTGCAGACCTGCACTACCGGGGCTACTCGGTGCTCAAGGCACCGCCCGCTGGCGCGCCGGAAGTGCCCCGCTATGACGAGCTTGCAGGCACGGCTGCACGCTGGCGCAACATGGCGGGCTACTACACCCGCTATGGTGATGTGCGTGAACTGTTGCAGGCGGTCGACGACCGCTATGTGATCATGAACGCCGGTGACGAGATGTCGTTCAGCTTTCCTGAACCACCACCGCCAACCGGTGGCTGGCTTCGTGATTTCATCATACAGGGCGACGGCTGGATCAAGGACGGCGACTACAACTCGACTTTCTCGTCCACGGTTCAGCCACTGCCCCACCACGGCGAGAGCGCCTACACGGTAGCGCCTGGGCGGCTGGAGGACGAAGTCGCGTTCCGCCGTCACCCGCAGGACTGGGACAACTATCACACACGCTATTTGGCGGATGACGCAGTGCTGGGCGCGCTGCGGCAGAGAGGCAAGCGATGAACCCTCCCAAAATAGCCAAAATGGCCAAGGTGGCGCTGGTGTTGTTGTTTGTGGCGCTGCTGTGCGTGCCGCTGGCTATGAAGCGCTGGTCTCGCCCAGCCACCGGCGCTGACGTCGGCGAGGCTGCCGCGCTCGCGCGCTACGGTTTCCACCTGAAGGAGATGGCCCATGCGGCTGGCATCGACTTCATCCACCAGGCACCAGAGCTCGATCCCAAACTCGCGCATGTGATGCCGCAGGTGGCGTCTTTTGGTGCGTCGGTTTCGGTGGTGGATGTCGACCGCGACGGCTGGCCCGATCTCTATGTCACCAACAGCGGCTCGGGCAGCCAGAATGCCTTGTACCGCAACCTCGGCGACGGCACGTTCCGCAACATCGCCGCAGAACTCGGCCTTGCCGATGTCAACCGCGCTGGCACCGGTGCGTCCATGGGGGCAGTGTGGGGCGACTACGACAACGATGGCTACGAAGACCTCTTTCTGGTGAAGTGGGGACGGCCCGAGCTCTACCACAACGACCGTGGCCGCGGCTTCACCCGAGTCAGTGAGCAGGCCGGACTGCCAGCCTGGATCAATGCCAACAGTGCGATCTGGTTCGACTACGACGGGGACGGCCTGCTCGACTTGTTCGTCGCCGGTTACTACCCCGACGAAATCGATCTCTGGCACCTCAAGACCACACGGGTGATGCCTGACAGCTTCGAGTACGCAACCAACGGGGGCCGGAAATATCTGTTTCACAACCTCGGGGGTGGCCGGTTCGAGGAGATCGCTGAACGGGTTGGCCTGAACAGCCGACGCTGGACGCTGGCCGCCGCCGCCGCTGACCTTCGCGGCACCGGCAGGCAAGACCTCTTCGTTGCCAACGACTACGGCGTGTCGGAACTGTTCGTCAACGACGGCAAGGTCTTCCGCGAAGTTGGCAAGCAGTCTGGCATCGGCTTTGCACCGAAGAGCGGCATGAACGCCTCGTTCGGCGACCTGCTCAATGAAGGCCGGCTCGGCATCTACGTCTCCAACATATCGGAGGACGGCATCCTGATCCAAGGCAACAACCTGTGGATGCCGGTCGAGGCCAAGGCGGGTGAGCTGAAGTTCGAAAATCAGGCGCGCGAGTTCGGGGTGGAACTCGGCGGCTGGAGCTTTGGCGCCCAGTTTGGCGACCTCAACAATGATGGCCTGCTTGACCTCTACTTGACCAATGGCTATGTCTCGCTCGACAAGCAACGCAGCTATTGGTACGACTTTTCCAAGGTCGCGGGGGGCAACAGCACGATCATCGGTGACGCCAAGAACTGGCCCGGATTCGATGGGCGAAGCCTGTCGGGTTACCAAGCCAAACGGCTATGGCTCAATGACGGCGCGGGGCGTTTCATTGACGTGGCGCCGCTGGTCGGTGTGACCGACCGCAACGACGGCCGCGCGGTGGCGCTGGCCGACCTTGGCAACCGTGGCGTGCTCGACGTTGTGGTGGCCAACCAGAAGGGGCCTTTGCTGCTGTACCGCAACACGGTCGTCGCTGGACGACACTGGATCACTTTCGACCTGGAAGGCAAGGCAAGCAACCGCAGCGCGATTGGCGCCCAAGTGACCTTGCACTGGGATCATCAGAAGAGAGTGCAGGTGGTATCGGGTGGTAGCGGCTTCGCAGCGCAAAACGACCGTCGTCTGCATTTTGGCCTGGGCGCTAACGCGCAGGTGGAAAAAGTCGAGATTCGCTGGCCTTCGGGCCGAGTCCAGACCCTCACCGGGCCCCACATCGACACGATCAACAAGATCAAGGAACCCGCATGACGACATCGACCTCGGAATCTTCGCAGAGCCTGCCCATCGTGCCGACCTGGCGACAACATCTGGGGAGTCTGGACAGCCCCTATGTGGTGCCGGTATTCATCACCATGGTCTTGGTGGTGGGCCAGCTGTCATTCGGATTTCTCGAAAGCGCGTCGCGCACCTTTCTGGCGATTGCGGTCGCCATCGGCGTCGAACTCGTCCTCGGCCGCCTGATGCTTGGCAAGTGGCCGCACCCGGCCAGCGCCTATGTCTCGGGTATCAGCGTCGGCATTCTGGTTCGGTCACCGGCCTTCTGGCCTTTTGCGCTGTGCGCGGCGATCTCGATCTTCTCCAAGTACGTGTTGCGCTATCGAGGCCGCCACCTCTGGAATCCCTCTAACTTCGGTATCTCTGCACTGCTGTTCCTGGGCGGCGAGATGGTCGGCAGCCTGAGCATCCAGTGGGGCAACCATGTTTGGGCGATGCTGGTGATCTGGGTGCTTGGCGCATTCATCATCTGGCGTCTGCGTCGCTTTCATATCACAGCGACTTACGTGATTGCCTTCATCTGTTACGCCGGCTTGCGCAGTTGGTACACCGGTGCGACCTTCGAATCCGAGATCTCGCCAGTGACCGGGCCGATGTACCAGCTGTTCATCTTCTTCATGATCACCGATCCGAAGACGACGGTGAAGACCCGTCGCGGCCAGTGCATGGTGGCTTTTGCGGTGGCCACCATGGAAGCGGTGCTGCGCCTGGCGCAGGTGGTCTACGCGCCTTATTACGCACTGTTTTTCGTGGGCCCGACCGCACTGCTGCTCGAATCGTGGTGGGCGGCCAGGATCGAATTGCGTGCCGGCAGCAAAGCACCAGCCGGCAGTCAGGCGCGAGTCGCCACCTGATGCGGCGCCGCGTCTCAGGGTGGCAGAGTGCCGCTGCTGCCGTCTTGGCCTTGCTGGCACTGGCTGTCGCTGGCTGTGATCGCGGCCGCGAGCCGAATGCCGCGGCAGCGGCAGCATCGGCCCCGGCAGAAGGGCAACCCGCACTTTTCACAGAAGTGGCACAGGCCAGCGGCATCGACTTCCAACACACCAATGGCCGGGCGGGTGAATTCTTCTATGCCGAAATAATTGGGTCGGGTGTGGCACTTCTCGATTACGACAATGACGGACGACTCGACCTGCTGGTGTTGCAGGGTGTCGGACTGGGTACCCCGTCCAGCCCGGGTGGCGAGGTCTGCGCCGCCCGCCTGTACCACAACGATGCACCGACGCCCTCCGACCCAAGCCTCCACTTCACCGACGTCACCGCGAACTCTGGGCTTTGCAGCCGGGGCTACGGCATGGGCGTGGCAGTGGGTGACATCGACAACGACGGCTGCGTCGACCTCTTCATAAGCCACTTCGGCAGTCCGGATCAGTTGTTTCGCAACAACTGCGACGGCACCTTCAGCGACATCACCCGCAAGGCAGGACTGGCCGGCCAGGGCGGCTGGGGCGCGAGTGCCAGCTTCGTCGACTTCGATCGCGATGGCCGACTTGACTTGTTCGTCACGCACTATGTGCGCTACAGCGTCGCCGAGAACAAGAAGTGTTTCGCGACCAATAGCGCCCGGGATTATTGCGCCCCGGCGACTTACCGCACCGAACCCAGCGTTCTCTACCGCAACCTGGGGGGCGGCCGGTTCGAGGACGTCTCGGCCAAGTCAGGGATACAAAGAGCGTTCGGCGCCGGTCTCGGCGTGATGGCCTTCGATGCTGACGGGGACGGCTGGCCGGACATCTTTGTCGCCAATGACGGCAACCCGAACCAGCTCTGGATCAACCAGCGGGACGGCACCTTCAAGGACCAGGCGACCGAGCGTGGCGTGGCGGTCAACGCCCACGGATCGCCCGAGGCCGGCATGGGTCTGGATGTGGGCGACTACGACAACAACGGCACCGACGACATCTTCATGACTCACATGTCACGCGAGAAAAGCACGCTGTACGTCAACCGCGGCGACGGCACCTTCGAAGACCGTAGCGTGGAAGTGGGCGTGGCTGTGCCGAGCATTCCCTTCACCGGCTTCGGGACTGCGTTCCTCGACTATGACAACGACGGCTGGCTCGACCTGGTAGCGGCCAATGGTGAGGTCAAGGTGATAGAGGCACTGCGCAGTCAAACTGATCCCTATCCGCTACACCAGCGCAAGCAACTCTTCCACAACCTCGGCAACAGTCATTTCGAGGAGTCGACTCGCAAGGGGGGGCCTGCATTCGCGTTGTCGGAAGTAGGTCGCGGCCTGGCCGTCGGTGATCTCAACAATGACGGCGCCATCGATTTTGTCGTCAACAACAACGATGGCAGGCTGCGAATCTTTCTCAACACGGCGACCAGCGCTCACGCCTGGGTCGGTCTGCGGTTGCTGTCTGGCAAGCGCGATGCCTACGGCGCGCGGGTCGAGGTTAGGCGCAAATCCGGACCGTCGTTGTGGCGCCGGGTGCGGGCCGATGGCAGCTATCTGTCAGCCAATGATCCGCGCATATTGGTGGGACTGGGCGACGGGCCGCCGATCGACAGTCTCATCGTCCATTGGCCGAACGGGCAGCGCGAGCAATTCGCGCCACCAACCCTGCGCAGCTACGCCTCGCTGACGCAAGGTGCCGGCAGTCCGTTGATGCCCTGAGCAAAGATGTTGCAGACTATGAATGGAAATGACCTTGACGTCGATCGACCACAGGGTGCCACCTGTACTGGTGTATGCCCAGCCCAAGGCATCGGAATCTTGATAGACGCCGACTCGCCGGCAGTGCTGCAATCAATACTCGGAAGGAGTGACCGTACGGGGCTGCGTGGCGTTTTGCGCAGCCGAGGTCTGTCGCGCATGCTTGTCCTGAAGAAGTCGAGACGCATCGGTCTGGTCATCGGGGCGTTGCTGCCCGCAGCTACCAGCGCGCATGTCTTTGGCCAGCCTTACACCCTGCCTGTACCGTTCTCGATGTACGCCTACGGTGCGATGGCGGCGCTGCTGTTTTCATTCATCGTCGTGGGCTTGTTTGCGGCCGCGCCGGCGCTGGGCCGCCTGGCGCCGGTGCGGGTGGTCTTCACTGCGTTTGCCGACGGCATACCGAGTCGGATGACAGTCGGCAGCGCCTGCAGTGTCTTCCTGTTGGTCTTGTGCATCGTCTCCGGCTTGATAGGCACGCAAAATGCCTTCGCCAATTTCAACATGACTTTTTTCTGGATTTTCTTCGTCCTTGGCCTGCCCTATGCGGTAGCGCTGCTGGGCGATTTCTATGCGCCAGTCAACCCCTGGAAGGCACTCGCAAGCTGGGTCGAGAGCACGTCTGGCATGGCGTTCAGCGGCAGGCTGCGCTACCCGACAGGGCTGGGCTACGCTCCCGCGCTGCTGCTCTACATGACGTTCATCTGGCTCGAACTCTTCGGGCAACTCGGGCCACGCGGTCTGTCGCTCGCCCTGCTTGGCTACACCATGATCAACCTGCTCGGCGCCTATGCCTTTGGCCGAGACCTGTGGTTCCGTCACGGCGAGTTTTTCGGAGTTCTGCTGCACTTGATGGGCAAGATATCGCCCTGGTCTCGGCCTTGGGGTGTCGAGCAACCGTCATCGGGCGGCCGGCAACGCCATTGGCGGCTGCCGTTCACCGCACTGGCCGACGAGTCGGCGAGCCACGTGACTCTGGTGTTGTTCCTCTTGTTCATGCTGTCATCGACCGCTTTCGATGGTTTGCACTCGACGCTGCCCTGGGCCAACGTGTTCTGGAAGAACATCTATCCGGACATCGCGCCCTGGTTCACGCCAGCGCCTGGCCAGCAGTACCTGCTGTCGACGAAGCTCTACTACCTCTGGCAATACGGCTCACTCTTGTTGTCCCCGCTGGTCTATCTGTTGTTCTTTGCTGGTTTCATGTGGGCGGTGAAGGTCTTTTCGCGAACAACTCTTTCAACCCGTGATCTGGTGCTTCGATTCGCGATGTCACTGCTGCCTATCGCCTTCGTGTACCACGTGACGCACTACTACACGCTGCTGCTGTCGCAGGGCGGGCAGTTGTTCAAGCTCATCTCTGACCCTTTCGGCTACGGCTGGAATCTGTTCGGCACGGCCAAGTTGGTGATCCAACCGATGATGCTCGATGTGGAACTGATCTGGCATACCCAAGTCGCGCTGATTCTGCTCGGCCATATCGCAGGCGTCTACCTTGCCCATGTCGAGGCGCTTCGAAGCTTCGGCTCGCCGCGCAGGGCCGCGCTCAGTCAGCTTCCGATGCTGGCGCTGATGATGGTGTTCACCAACTTCGGTCTGTGGATCCTGTCCATGCCCTTGGCAGGCGGCAACTGACGATGAAAGCAAGTCCCGCAATGAAACTCAGGCTGCCTGCCATCTTTGCTCTCGTCGCCACCTTGCTGACGTTGCCGCTTCCTGCCCGGGCTTTCGAGAGCGATGTCCACTTCGGACTTACCCGTTGGCTGGCGTTGCGCGCAGGCTTCACGCAGTCGCAGGCCGATTCGATCGCGGTGGCCAACCAGCGCATCGACGGCGGTCTGATCGAGAACCTGGCCTTCGGTCTCGAATATGCCTGTGCCGGCAATTTTCCAGAGGTCGCGCGTCAGGTGCAAACCCAGCACTATCCATCGGCCAAGCCAGTGCCGTCAGCACCCGCCGATCGGATGGTGGTGCCCGGCAGCGAAGCTGCGCGTCAGGCGCTGGCAGTCCTGTCGTCCCAACTCAAGGGCAAGGAAGGACTGTTGCTCGGCAAGTTCGGCGAAGCCTTGCATCCCTTGCAGGACTCCTGGGCACACCAGGGCAAGCCGACGCAGCCCGAGCTGGGCAAGTCGCTCGGTTGCGACGCTGCTTTGGCCTCTTCACCGCCGGCAGCGCGTGGAGGCCCGCAGTCTCATTCGGCCAACCTGAGCGCCGCCTGGCCGGCCGATGTCATCGACATGGCCAAAGCCAGCTATGAAGCGCTGCGCCGGTATCCGGCGATCCAGGGTCAGGATAGACAGTCGGCCGACTGGGCTTCGCTGCTGCCCGCTCTGAGCGCATTCGCCACGGCCTCGACCAAGACGCAAAAGCGGGCCTGGTTCGTCGATCAAGGCATGGCAAACACCCACTTTCTCGGCGGCATCAGCTTGCCCGACGGACCGGATCCGGGCCCGCTGACTTGGAGCGGCCAGCGCCTTCCGCCATTGGCCGACAGCAAGTCCTTGCAGCACGATGCGCCCGCCGACGTGCTAGCCTTCTTCGATGAATTGCTGGCGCGCTGGCTGAGCAACGAGAGGGCTGAAAATATCCTGGCCGACATGGGACCCGCTCGCGCCGGGCCGGCTGTCAGCAACGGTGTTCGTTCGGCACGCGAGATGGCGGCGCGACTCAAGCTTTGGAAACTGCGAGATCATGGCGCTGCGGCCAAACTTGCCCACGCGCCAGCGCCCCTGAGCGAAACACAGTTGCAGGCGGTCGACCGACTGGCGCTTGGCACGGCCGCCATGCTGCCGCCCATGCGGGTCGCCGATGCTGTGTATCCACTGCAACCTGCGGGGCCAGCGCCCATGCCATTGCTGCCCTACATCGTGCGGCCGCTGACAGACTTCGCGGGCATGACACGCATGATCGCCATCGCAAGGCTCAGGCATGCGCCTTACGACACTGTCGGCTGGATCGCTGCGCGGATAGGCGACCGCTGGGTTCTCGTCGATCTTCTCGCTTCGGTGGATCTGTGACCTTGCTTGCTGCGAGCCGCGCCCGTCATGCTTCGTGCTGGCTCGGACTCGCCGCCTTGGTTGTCGCCGGTGCTGCATCTGCGGCAGGGCCGGTCAGCAATGCCGCCAGATTGTGCGATCTGCCGCGCACTGTGCCGCAGCGAGCGCGTCTGTCCCAGTTGTTGCGCGACCTCTCGGCTATTCGTCGCTTCCGGGTGGAATACTGGACCGGTGACGACCCGCTCGTCGCCCATGGTGGCGGCAGCGACATCGACCTGATGACGGCGCTGTCTCACCAGGCGAACCTGATGGTCAGCTATGCGCCGAGCAGCCGCTGCTCAGGGCAGTGGCGCGTGGACACCGTGTGGGTGCTGCCTCGGGGCAAGGCGTCCGCCATGGTCGTCGCGGCGCCGCCAAGTGACGCTCCATCCAAGGCCGCGGCGTCGACGGCGCCAGATCAGGCCTATCTGTTTGCCCATGGCATTGGACCGGCGCCGCCGTCAGCGGCCAGTGCACCGGCGCCCTGATCTGACGCAAGGCATCACACAGTCGCTCAAGATCGGGTCCGTCTATCGATGGCAGCCGCCAATCTGCCATGGATGCGTCAGGTCGGCGATGGCATTCGTGTGATCTCCAGGTTTTCGACCGGTTTGGCTGCATCACGGCTTCAGGCTGACGGCAGGGCTCCTGGGCCGGAACATCACATCGGTGGCAGACCAGGGTTCTCGAGTTGCCTTTTTTTGCTGGTACTGCGCCAGATTTCGCTCCAGAAATGGCTTCATCGCCGATGCGCCCATACGGTCATAGACGATGACGGTTTCCTGCTGAAGTTTCACCGCCTGTTCGAAATCACCCGTCTCGGCCATCGCCATCGCAAAGGTCTGGCCCGCATCCGGGCTCTTGGTGGCCTCGAACAACTGCTTGGCAATGCTCAAGGCGCGTTGGCCATCACGCAGCGAGGCGTCTGGCACCGCGGCAAGAACTCTTGCGAGCGCATTGGCGATCGACTGATTGCTGCCGTCTTCAGCCAATCCAGCCTCCAACTGCTTCTTGGCCTCGGCGAACTGACCTGACCGCAACAGCGCATAACTCAGCGACAGACGTATTCGGGCCGATGGACTTATCCCGAACGCTTCGCGGTACAGCGAAGCCGCTTCAAGCGCAAGTCCCGCTCGCATCTTGGCATCGGCCAGATAGACGCGGGCCTGCACGTTCTTGCCATCGCGCTCGATCGCCGCCAGGTAGCGGCCGATGGCTTGCTGGTCCAGGCCTTGCCGGTCGTACACCACGGCCAGACTCATTTGTGCGGTGGCATTCTTGTCGTCGATTCGCAAGGACTCGATCAATGACTTCTGCGCCGCCTCCAGTTGACCCAGATTGGCCAGTGAAATTCCGAGGTTTGCCAGTATTTCGGCGTTTGTGGGATCGGCTTGCGCAGCAGCCTGAAACGCTTGCCTGGCCAAGTCGAACTGGCCTGACTGACCGTAGCGTTGCCCGCGCCTGAGCAGCGCTCTCGATGATGCCGCCTTGGCTCCCAGGGCATCGGCCAGCGGGTCAGGGATGCTGGGCTCCTGGCCATTGGCGGAATATCCCCGCAAGGCTTGCGCAGCCTTGTCCCGCTCGCCAAGCGCCTGATAGGCGACCGCCAGCGGATGGCGAAGCTTGGATCCGTTCGGCCAGAGTTGAAGCGACTCCTCCAAATGGGTTACAGCCTTGGTGTAGTCACGCCTTGCGAGCGCGACTTTGCCAAGCCCGGCCAGGGCGGCCGGTCGCGCCGCCTTGTCATGCTGGAGTTTGTCGAAGACTTGCTGCGCGCGGTCGACATCACCGTGCGCAAGCGCTACCTCGCCCAGCGACAGCAGCGCCAGCGCGTCGTCGCCATCGATCTTGAGAACGGCCTCGAAGCACTGCATCGCCTCGCTCTGACGGGCGGTATCGTTGTACAGATGACCCAGAAGGTAGGGCCAGCGCTTGTCACCCGGGGCCAGCAGGAGAGCATTCTTGTATGCCGCCTCAGCCGGGTGGGCGAGGTCCTGCGCATGATGAACCATGGCCAATTCGCCGTAGGCATCGGCCAGCTTCAGGTTCGTTGGCTTTTCCGCAGCGATACGCGCAAAGGTCGCATGGGCGTTCTCGATCGTGGTCTGCACCGACTTTTCGTAGGCCTGGGTGTCTGGTGCCGAAACCGGAAGCAGAGCGGGTCTGGTTTCCTGACAGGCAGCGAGAATCACAAGCAGCAGAACAACTGAAATTTCAGCGCCGCGCCTGACCAGGCTGCCCTTGGCCAATGCCAGATACCCTGGCGCTGGTTGCGAGTGTGGCAAGGACAGGCCGACCTTGGGCCTGGAAAGGTTCTTGAGCAGCACGGCGATTTCCCCTTGAGTCTTCGATCATTCGCACAACTTGGAACGCGAAATTCGCGCTTTCGCCGCTGCCAATCAAGCCCCATGATGCTAGCTCTCTGAATTCTTTCCGGCATTGGGGAATGCACTGAAGCATTGTCTGCTTGAGTCGTTTGCTGTACGGTGCGCCAGCAACGACAATAGCTTGGCTGCTGTGGGCTGGTACGCAACAATGGCTCCGCGGATCGGAAATCGCAGGGATTTTCCGGCGGATATTTACCGTCAACCAGATTCAGTTGGAGCAACCTGATGTCGGGATCGAAACCAGTCTTCACACCCAACCCCGAGCAGATGGCCTTGTGGCCCCGCATCTCGGGCAATGAGATCAACGGGCTTGGGCAGCCTGACAGGGGTCGACCCAAACCGATCTACTGGCATGACCCCGAGAAGACGCCTCACGGGCCGCTGCAACGCTGGTTCTACGCCCGCAGTTCGACTGAGCCGCAACTGATAGAGGCTAGGGCTGTGCGGCAGCGGGTGCTCGACATGCCGCTGTCTGCGCTGTCGCCTCAGCGCATCGAGCTACCCGCCGCAACCTGGACTGATCGGGTCAAGGAAGCGGCCCAAGGGCTTGGTGCTGATCTCGTCGGGATTGCGGCGATGCGGCCTGAATGGGTTTTCGAAGGCCAGGAGATCACCCAGCAATGGATCGTGATGTTCGGCGTGGCGCACGATCATGGGCAGATGAAGCTGGCGCCGGCCGTGGCGGCTGGTGCCGAAGTCGTTCGCCAATATGCCCGCGGCAATGCCGTTGCGAAGGGTGTCGCCTCATTCATTCGCGAGCATGGACACGAGGCTCAAGCGCACGGTGGCCCAATGGCTGGGCCGGTGTTGCTGATTCCTCCGGCACTGGCCTGCGGTTTTGGGGAGTTGGGCAAGCACGGTTCGGTGATCAACCGTGAATTCGGGTCGAACTTCAGGCTCGCCAGCGTGCTGACGGACCTGCCGCTGCTGGCTGACGGGACGGATGTCTTCGGCGCCGATGAGTTCTGCACCCACTGCCGCGTGTGCGTCGACGCTTGTCCGCCAGACGCCCTGGTCCACGTCAAGCAGATGGTTCGGGGCGAACAGAAGTGGTATGTGGATTTCGACAAATGCCTGCCGTACTTCAACGAAACAATGGGCTGCGCGATCTGTGTGGCGGTCTGTCCCTGGAGTCGACCCGGTGTCGCAAAGAACCTTGTCGAGAAGATGTCGGCAAGGGCCGGCCGAAAGGCACCGGGGGACTGAGAGCTTGAGAGTTTTTCGATCATGGCCGCGCATCACGCTCGAGTTCCTCTCAGCCTCTGAAGCCTGTATCGGCGCTTGGGGTGATTTCGTCGCAAGCGCATAGACCAGCCGTTGGACTGCAAGGCGGACAGCCGGGGCGCGTCATCGGCTTGCGCTGCCGATGGAGCTTCAGACCCTCGGACGGCGGGCCAGCAATCCCACCGCAGCGGCCAAGCCGATCAACCAGCCGATGCCGAGCGCGCCACCGCCACCACCGCCGCTCGCTGGTGCTACCGCTGCCGTCGCGGTGATCGCTTGGGTCGTGCTGCGGCTGGCGCCAGCGTCGTCGGTGACGGTCAGGCTGAGCATCACCGTACCCGTCGCCGTGGTGGACATGCTGGCGGTCTTGCCGTCGATGGCGCCGATGAAACTGGCCCGTTCGCCGCCGCTGGTGATGGCCCAGCGGTAGGCAGCGAGCTTGCGGCCGGCACTTGCCAGGGACTTGCTGGCGTCCAGCGCGACCATGGTGCCGAGTACGGGCGCCAGGGTCGACGCCGTGATTACCGCTGTGGGCAGCAGCGTGGCCTGGTATACCTGCGCCACTGCCGCGCCAGCGTCGAGCATGCCAGCGCCGCAAGTGCTGGTGCTGCAATAACACTCGAGCTGCTCGACGCTGCCGGGGGCGCGACAAGTCGCAGCCGCAGCATCAGCTGCACCCTTGGTCGGGAACGGCCGTGCCGTGTTCTGCAATACAGCCTTGATCTGCACCGGCGTCAGCGATGGGTCGACCGACAACATCAGCGCGATTGCGCCGGCCACCAGCGGTGCAGAAAAGCTCGTACCCACCGTGTACTGGTAGCTGTCGCTGTAACTGCTTGCGCCCGGTGCGGTGGCGCCAGTGTTGCGAGTGGTCAGCAGGGAGTACAGGCAAGGCGCGGCGTCATTGACGCAGTTTCCTGCCGGCGCGGCGATCGTCACCTCCGGCCCGAGGCTGGAATAGCCTACCTTGGTGCCCGCATGGCGCAGACCCGCCACCGCGATGGCCCCCTCGCAATTGGCGGGCGAATTGAGCGCGCCGCCGGCATTGCCCGCGGCCACCACGACAGCCACACGAACCGCCGCCAGTTGTGCAAAGACCGATTGATAGTCCTGGCCGCAACTGCCTGCGGAGCCTAGGCTCATGTTGATGACCTGCGCTGGATGCGGATTGGGCACAGGGTCGCTGCTCAGCCCTGCAGCCCACAACATCCCGGCCTGTATATCGGAGTCGAAACCCCCGCACTTGCCCAACACCCGCACCGGCAGCAACATCACATTGCGGCCTATGCTGGCCATGCCGACGCCGTTGTCGCTGGCCGCGCCGATCAGGCCCGCAACCTCGGTGCCATGCCAGCTGCTGGGCGCAGCGCCACAGGTGTCAGCCTGTACTGTCCAGTC
Organism: Burkholderiales bacterium; assembly: GCA_947453625.1. Lineage (GTDB taxonomy): Bacteria > Pseudomonadota > Gammaproteobacteria > Burkholderiales > Burkholderiaceae_C > Pseudaquabacterium. The sequence goes on along the minus strand of CANGHK010000054.1, from coordinate 10,614 downwards.
GCCCGGGTCGCTGGCGTCGGCATCCGAACCGTCACCATCGCCCGATGCAGAATTGCGCACAAAGCCGTATCCAGGCCAGAGCTTGCTGCTCAGGTCGGGATGGTCGAATCGAACGCCGGTGTCGAGTACCGCCACCGTGATGTTGGGCGAGCCTGTGGTCACCGCCCAGGCTCCCTCGGCGCTGATCGCCGACACCGCGCTGCTGTCTGGCGCGCGCAGGTACCACTGACCCACTTGCGGGGTGATGCTGGTCTGCTTGGGCCCGTAGTAGGGATCGTTCGGAATCACAGCGGCGATGCTGCGGCGCTGGTCGACCACAGCCCATTCCACATCGGGCTGGCTCGCCAGACGCGCGGCCAGTTGCTGCGATGACAGCCCCCTGCCGCGCAGGCCTTGGGCGTGCAGGCCAAGAGGCCGGCCGTCGGTCAGCGGCAGCGCCAGGCGCTTTCCCAGAGGCCCGGCATGCTGGGCTCGACCCGCTGCAGAACCGGCCAGCGCCAGTGCGCTGCCGGCGCGAAATCGGACGATCACCCTGGCATCGCTGGCATCCTCGACGGCCGGTTGCGCGTTGCGTGGCGCAGGCCCACGCTCGCTGAATGCAACACCGTGCAACAGCGCCAGAAACAGCATTGCGGCCATCGACTTCGCGAAATACATAAATCGAGGATAACGGAGAATACGAACTTGAAACCGTTTTTTTCGTTGCGTAGTTGCCGGCTCGGCACCTGACACGGATTGATGCTCCCCGGGATAAGGCGCGACCATACGGTGGCCATGGGGCCTGTTGATCCCGCCCATCAGGCCGCAGGTGACGGCCAGACCCAGCACCACTGGCGGCAGGATGGAGGCCAGGCTCAGGCCGGTGGCCAGCCAGCCCAGTCAATCGCCCCCAGACCGTCCATCCCCGCCGCCGCCATTGCCCGGGTTTCTGCCCTTTGATGAGGCCCGGGGCCGGATCCCCAGGAGCCAGTTCCCGCTGCTGGTCATGGGCTGCCTGGACAGCGCATCGCCGCGCCAATGTCGCCAACCTGGACCCTGGGCTGGCGACCTTGGGCACAATGATCGGCATCCCTGCCAGCGACAGTGCCCTGCCCGGCCACCGCTGGCGATTCAGGCGATTCATCGAGGTGACCATGGCCGCTGTCTACACCTACACCACCGCCACCGGCCAGACCGCCCAGTGGCAGGACCGCAAGCGCTGGGGCTGGGCGATGTCGGTGATCTACCCGCTGCTGCCGTTTCTCGGCTTGTGGGCCCACGCGGCCAGCGGCGCGCAGATCGCGCTGGGCCTGCCGCTGCTGATCAGCTACGGCCTGCTGCCACTGCTGGACGCGCTGATCGGCGAGGACGGCAACAATCCGCCCGAGGCGGTGATGCCGCAGTTGGACGCCGACCGCTACTACCGCTGGCTGACCTGGGCCACGGTGCCGCTGCACTTCGTCGCGCTGATAGGCTGCGCGGCGTGGGTGGGCACGCAGGACCTGGCCTGGTGGGCGGTGGTGCTGCTGGCCTATGTGGCGGGCACCGACGCCGGGCTGGGGCTGAACACCGCGCATGAACTGGGCCACAAGAACAACCCGGTCGAGCAGTGGCTGGCCAGGCTGGTGCTGGCGGTGCCGGCCTACGGCCATTTCACGGTCGAGCATGGCCGCGGCCACCACCGCTGGGTGGCCACGCCCGAGGACCACGCCAGCGCGCGCATGGGCGAGAGCATCTACCGCTTTGCGCTGCGCGAGCTGCCGGGTGGCGTCCGCCGCGCCTGGCAGCTCGAAGGGGACCGGCTGCGCGCCGCCGGCCAATCGCCCTGGGGCCCGCACAACACCCTGCTGCAGTCGTATGCCATCACCGCGCTGCTGCAAGGCGGGTTGGTCTGGACTTTCGGCGCGGTGATGCTGCCCTTCCTGGCGATCCACAACCTGGTGGCGTGGTGGCAGCTGACCTCGGCCAACTATGTCGAGCATTACGGCCTGCTGCGCCGCAAGAGCAGCGGCGCCGGGCGGCACGCGGGCGGCACCGGCTACGAGGCGCCGCAGCCGCACCACAGCTGGAACACCAACCACCTGGTGACCAACCTGGTCACCTTCCACCTGCAGCGCCATTCCGACCACCACGCCCACCCGATGCGGCGCTACCAGTGCCTGCGCGATTTCCAGCAGCTGCCGCGCCTGCCCAGCGGCTATTTCGGCATGTTCCCGCTGGCCTATGTCCCGCCGCTGTGGTTCAGGGTGATGGACCAGCGGCTGCTGGCATTGCCGCAGATCCAGGGCGACCTGAGCCGGGTCAACATCGACCCACACCGGCGTGCCGCGCTGGAGGCGCGCTACGGGCGGGTCAGCGCGCCGACCGCCTGAGCCCTGCCCGCCGTCGGTGGCATGGATCCTGCAAAGCTGCGGCGATACTTCCTCACCCGCCGGCTGACGGCATGACTTGACGACTCCCGCCATGACACACCCCCCCACGCTCGAAACCCCGACCCAATCGAAGATCCACCTGATCGGTGGCGAAAAAGGCGGCGTCGGCAAATCGATGGTCGCGCGCCTGCTGGCGCAGTACTTCATCGACCACGCGATGCCCTTCATCGGCTTCGACACCGACCGATCGCATGGCGCGCTGCTGCGCTATTACGCCGGCTACGCCTCGCCGGTACTGGCCGACCGCTACGAGGCGATGGACGCCATCGTCGAGAGCGCCGCCGAGCAGCCCGGCCGCCGCGTGCTGGTGGACCTGGCGGCGCAGACCCATGCGCCGCTGGTGCGGTGGATGGAGGAGTCAGGCGTGCTCGATCTGGCCGACATCAGCGGTATGTCGGTGTACTACTGGCATGTGATGGACGCCGGGCGCGATTCGGTCGATTTGCTGGCCAAGCTGCTCGACCAGTTCGGCGCCCGGCTGCGCTATGTGCTGGTGCGCAACCAACTGCGCGGCGACGATTTCTCGCAGCTCGACAAGTCGGGCGAGCAGGGCCGGGCGATCGCGCTGGGCGCCCAGGTGCTCACCCTCAAGCACCTGCACGACCCAGTGGTCAACAAGATCGACGCCAGCAACGCCAGCTTCTGGGCCGCCCGCAACAACACCGGCCGCGACGGCCCGGGCCTGAGCCTGATGGAGCGCCAGCGCCTGAAGATGTGGCTGGGGCATGCGATGGGGGAGATCGACCGGGTGGCGGTGTAAGGCGCAGCGGGGCCGCGCCGCCGCCGACGCGCCCCAAGTCCAACAGCCTGCTAGATCGGCAGCGCGTGCAGCCTGACGCCCAGGGCGCGCGCCACCTTCAATACCGTAGCGAAGCTCGGATTGCCGTTCTCACCAAGGGCCTTGTACAGACTCTCACGGCTCAATCCGGCGTCTTTCGCGACCTGGGTCATGCCTCTGGCGCGCGCGATGTCGCCAAGCGCGCGCGCGATGCCGGTGACATCCTCGGGCGCCTCGGTGAGCCAGGCATCCAGGTAGGCGGCCATCTCTTCCGGCGTGCGCAATTGCGCTGACACATCGTAGGGATGCGTCTTTGTCCTTGGCGAAGCCTCGGCTGGAGTGGTGGCGAGAACTGTCTTGACCATGGTGTGATTCCAATCAAAGGCCTTGGGCGAGTGCGATGGCTGTCTTGATGTCTTTCGACTGGGTGGTCTTGCTGCCGCCCGCCAGCAGGATGACCAATAGGCCGTCGCGTTCGGTGAAATACACGCGGTAACCTGGCCCGACGTCGATCTTCAATTCAACCACGCCATCGGTGAGCACACGGTGCTGGCCAGGATTGCCATGCACAAGCCGATCAACGCGAACCTGAATCCGCGCCCGACCCGCTCGGTCCTTGAGTGCATTGATCCAGTTCCGGTAAACCTCGGTCATCTCCACGCGCACGGCGCAAGTGTAGCCCTCGGGATACTGACGTCAACACCATCCCGGCGCGCCAGCCGCTACGCCTTAACGCTCACCAAGCGGTCGATCAAGCCCCGGTAACCGGGCAGCGCCACCCGCTGGAAGTCGCAGCGCTGCACCGCCGTCTCGCGCGCCCGCCGCCGCAGCGAGGCCAGGCCGGCGCGCTGTTCGATGCCGCCGACCAGCGCATCGGCCAGCGCCGACCGGTCGAAGAAATCGACCAGACTGCCGTTGCGGCCCTGCTCGATGAACTCCTCGACCGGCCCGGTGCGGCTGCCCACCACATGGCAGCCGGCGGCCATCGCCTCGATGCAACTCCACGACAGCACGAACGGGTAGGTCAGGTAGCAGTGCACCGCCGAGACCTGCAGCACGCGCAGGTAGTCGCGGTAGGCCAGCCGGCCGACGAAGTGCAGGCGGGCGATATCCAGGCTGCCGCGCAACTCGTCCATCAACCGGCGCCGCCAGGTCTGGCCGCCGGGCGCCGGCGCGCCGTAGCTCACCTCCTCGCCGCCGACGATCAGCACATGGGCCTCGGGGCAGCGGCGCAGCACCTCGGGCAGCGCGCGCATGAAAACATGGAAGCCGCGGTAGGGCTCGAGGTTTCTCGCCACATAGGTCAGCACCGGGTCGCCGGCGCGCAGCGTGTGGCCACTGGCCAGGCTGACCTGGGCCGAGGCATCGGGGGCGACGCTGTCGGTATCCAGCCCGTCAAACAAGACCTCGACCTTGCCGCGCATATGCGCCGGCAGGCTGTCGAACTGCCACTGCGTCGGCGCGACGCCCGCGTCCATGGACAGCAAGGCCTCGAGCAGCACCAGGTTCTTCAGCCGCAGGCGTCCGCTGTCGTCCAGGCTGGGCGGCGCGAACTCGGGGTCGAAGCCCATGTCCAGCCCCTGGCTGGCGTAGAAGAACTCCATCAGACAGAGCAGCCGGGTACGCGGCCAGACATCCTTGACGCAATACGCCTCGCCCCAGCCCGGGTTGGCGATCACCAGGTCGGGCATGAAACCCTGCTGGTCGAGCGCGGCCATCGCCTGCATCGCCGCCTGGGCGCGCAACACCTTGGCCTGGGCGTCGCGCAGCCAGGGGTGGCCAGCCGCGCCTGGGCCGCCGGAAAGGGGCGTCACGGTGTAGCGGTGCAGGCGAACGCCCGGCGCGCCGTGGTTGGCGATCGCCAGCGCATGGACCTCGTGGCCGGCGGCGGCCAGGGCCGGCGCGATCTGGCGAAACTGGCCGGGGAAGTTCTGGTGGATGAACAGGATTTTCATGGGGCAGGACGGACGAGTGAAGCCGCGAAGCAGGGCTGGCGACATGTGCAGCGGTCAGACCCATACTGCGGGACGGGAAACACGATGACGGCGCGTAGACCCCGGACGGCGACAGGTTCACACCCGCCGGCGTGGCGATCTGTTGGAAATACCCAGGTTCAGCGCAACGGGCCGGCGCAACACGCCCACCCACCCGACCTGAACAGGGTCGGCCTCGTTGAAGTAAGCCCACATGGAGGCGGGCGAGCGCAGACCTCTGTCCCGCGCTGATGCAGCAAGCGCTGCCTCTCCCAGCAACTCATCGACCCAGAGCTCGGCTTGCCTGCGAATCCACCGCCGCGGGGCCGACGGTAGGCTGCCCCAGGGTCAGGTCCCGGATCGAGAGCCCGCCAATCGGTAGGGCCGTGAGCGCTGAAGGCATCGCAATCGCCACGGAGTTCTGATCGATAAAGGCTGAGAGTTGCGCCGCCAAACTGCGCGATGGATCCGCCGGCAGCAGCGCAAGACTGGCCGTGTCAGCAATGGCCGGCAGCCTCAGCGCAGCACCGGCAATGCACTGCGAATCATTCGACTGCACCGTGAACCGGTCAAGCGACTGCACCAAATCAGACACCATCGCCTGCAGCTTGCCGGGCTGGTCCGTGACCGGGCTGACGGCCAGCGGTGCAGTCGCCAGCCACACGTCGGCCAGCGCATGGGTCGATCCCACTGCGTCGTCATAGCTGCCCATCAAACCGATCAGATTGCCGTTATCGACTGCAATCATCCGGGCGGAGTCCAGGTGCAGCGCGCTGATGCCCAGCGCAGCCAGCCCTTGCAACTCGCCAGCCTGGGTCAGGCCATCGCTGTTGGCGTCGATCCAGACCGCCAGCGAGGAGTAGCCAGAGTCCAACGCGTTGATCACGCTGTCACCGTTGGCATCGAGGGTCGCCAAAGCCTCAAAACCGTCGACCGCATGGCTGCCGTCTGGCAGCAAGGTAGCGCTGCCGAACAGTTCGCCGCCGTTGTCGATCACACCGTTGTGGTTGCGGTCCAGCACCAGCAAGCCGTCGCCCGGCGCGGCCCAGCCGGTGGACACGATCGAGCCGGTGTTGCCGACGTCGAACCTCACACCCGCGGCGATGCCCAATGTCTGCACCCCGTTGCCGTCGAGGTCGAGCATCAACGGGGTCACCAGGTTGGCGCTGGCGGTCATCGCGGCCGCGCGCTGGGCCGAAGACAGCGCGGCAAGTTGTCCGCTGCTCAAGGCTCCCAGCTGAACCGTGCTCAACCCGGCGATCTGTGCGGTAGTCAATGCCTTGATCTCGCCGCTCGTCAAGGCACGCACCTGCCCCGTGCTGAAAGCCCGCAACTGCGCCGTGCCCAAGACGGCCAGGTCCGCAGTCTCCAGCGCCGCCACCTGCGCGGTGCTCAGTGCGGCGATCTGAGCCGTCGTCAACGCATTGAACTGCGTCGTCGTCAGCGCATCCAGCCGGGCGGTGGTCAGCGCCGTCAGCTGCAGCGTCGTCAGCGCCACCACCTGGCTGCTGCTGAGCTTGACCCACTGGGCGCTGCTCATTGCATTGAGCTGGATGGCCGACAGCGCGGCGATCTGCCCACCGGTCAATGCCCCCGCCTGGCCGGTACTCAAGCCCGCGATCTGCGCGGTGGTCAGTGCCGAAACCTCGGCCGGCGTGAAGGCCGCGACCTGGGTTGGGCTGAGCACGGCGAAGTCCGCGCTCTCGAGCGCGGCCACCTGCGCAGTGCTCAGCGCGGCGATCTGAACCGTCGTCAACGCCTTGAACTGCGCCGTCGTCAGCGCGTTCAGCCGGGCAGTGGCCAGCGCAGGCAACTGCGCAGTGCTCAGCGCAGCAACTTGGCTGCTGCCGAGCTTGCCCCACTGCGCGATGCTCATTGCGTTGAGCTGGGTTGCCGACAGTGCGGCGATCTGCCCAGTGGTCAATGCCCCTGACTGGCTGGTGCTCAAGCCGGCGATCTGCGCGGTAGTCAGCACCGAAACATCGGCTGGGGTCAACGCTGCGACCTGGGTTGGGCTGAGCACGGCGAAGTCCGCGCTCTCGAGCGCGGCAACCTGCGCAGCGCTTAGCGCGGCGATCTGAGCCGTCGTCAGTGCCTTGAACTGCGCAGTCGTCAGCGCGTTCAGCTGGGCTGTGGCTAGCGCCGGCAGCTGCGCAGTGCTCAGCGCAGCGACCTGGCTGCTGCTGAGCTTGACCCACTGCACGCTGCTCAGCGCGTTGAGCTGGGTTGCCGACAGCGCGCCAAGCTGCGCGCCGGTCAACGCTGCAAGCTGGCCAGCGCTCAAGCCAACGATTTGCCCACTTGTCAGGGCTGCCAACTGGCCGCTACTCAAGCGGGCGATCTGCGCCGTGGTCAGCGCCGACACCTCGTCAGGCGTCAACGCTGAGATCTGAACTGGGCTCAGCACAGCGAAGTCTGCGATCTCCAGCGCAGCGACCTGCGCGGTGCTCAGCGATGCGATCTGCCCAGTCGTCAATGCGGTGAACTGGGTGGTGGTCAGCGCGTTCAGCCGCGCAGTCGTCAGTGCCGCGAGCTGCAACGTCGTCAGCGCGGCCACCTGGCTGCCGCTGAGCCTGACCCACGGTACGCTGCTCAGCGCGTTGAGTTGGTCTACCGACAGCGCGGCGATCTGTGCGCTCGTCAATGCCGCCGACTGGCTGGTGTTGAGGCCCGCGACCTGCGTCGTGCTCAGGGCTGCGATCTGGCCAGGCATCAACGCGATGAACTGTCCTGTCGTCAGCGAATTCAGCCGAGCGGTGGTCAGCGCGCGGACCTCAGCTGACGTGAAGGCCGCGACCTGGACCTCACTGAGCACGGCAAGATCAGCGCTTTCGAGCGCTGCGACCTGCGCGGTGCTCAGCGATGCGATCTGGCCCGTCGTCAATGCGACGAACTGCGCAGGGGTCAGCGCGTTCAGCCGCGCAGTCGTCAGCGCCGCGAGCTGCAGCGTTGTCAACGCGGCCACCTGGCTGCCACTGAGCCTGGCCCACGGCGCGCTGCTCAGCGCGTTGAGTTGGTTTGCCGACAGCGAGGCAATCTGCGCGCTTGTCAATGCCGCCGACTGGCTCGTGTTCAGGCCTGCGACCTGCATGGTGCTCAGCGCAGCGATCTGGCCAGTCGTCAACCCACTGAACTGCGCCGTCGTCAGCGCATTCAGTCCAGCGGCGCTCAGCGCGCGAACCTCGGCTGACGTAAAGGCCGCGACCTGGACCTCACTGAGCACGGCAAGGTCAGCGCTTTCGAGCGCTGCGACCTGCGCGGTGCTCAGCGATGCGATCTGGCCAGTCGTCAGTACGGCAAACTGCGCGGTCGTCAGCGCGTTCAGGCGGGCGGTGGTCAGCCGCGGCAACTGCGCAGTGCTCAACCCCGCCACCTGGCTGCTGCTGAGCGTGATCCACTGCGCGCTGCTCAGCGCGCCGAGTTGGGCTGCCGACATCGCAGCGATCTGCCCGCCGGTCAATCCGGCAGACTGCGCGGTACCCAAACCTGCGATCTGGGCAATGGTCAGCGCAGACACACCAGCAGGCGTGAGGGCGGCGACCTGGACCTGACTGAGCACCGCCAGGTCAGCCCGCTCGAGCGCTGCGACCTGCGCGGTGCTCAACCCCGCGATCTGGTCAGTCGTCAATGCGGTGAACTGCGTGGTGGTCAGCGCGTTCAGCCGCGCAGTGGGCAGCGCAGCGAGCTGCAGCGTCGTCAGCGCGGCCACCTGGCTGCTGCTGAGCTTGGCCCAAGGCGCGCTGCTCAGCGCGTTGAGTTGGGGCACAGAAAGCGCGCCAATTTGCAGGCTGGTCAACGCAGCCGACTGGCTGGTGTTCAGACCCGCAACCTGGGTGGTGCTCAGCGCCGCGACCTGGCCCGGCGTCAACGCGGTGAACTGGGCCGTCGTCAGCGCATTCAGCCCAATGGTGGTCAGCGCGCGAACCTCGGCTGACGTGAAGGCCGCGATCTGGGCTGCACTGAGCGCGGCAAGGTCAGCGCTCTCGAGCGCTGCGACCTGCGTGCTGCTCAGCGCTGCAATCTGACCTGTCGTCAATGCGGTGAACTGCGCCGTCGTCAGCGCGTTCAGCCGGGCGGTGGACAGCCCCGGCAGCTGCGCAGTGCCCAATCCAGCCACCTGGCTGCTGTTGAGCTTGGCCCACGGCGCGCTGCTCAACGCACTGAGCTGCGTTGCCGACATCGCAGCAATCTGCCCGCCGGTCAACCCAGCCGATTGTGCGGTACCCAAACCGGCGATCTGCGCGGTGGTCAGCGCCGAAACCCCAGCAGGCTTGAAGGCAGAAATCTGGACCGCGCTGAGCACGGCAAGGTCAGCGCTCTCGAGTGCTGCGACCTGCGCGGTGCTCAGCGCCGCGATCTGACCGGTCGTCAATGCGGTGAACTGTGCGGTCGTCAACGCGTCCAGCCGGGCAGTGCTCAGCGCTGCGAGCTGCAGCGTCGTCAGCGCGGCCACCTGGCTGCCGCTGAGCTTGACCCACAGATCGCCGCTCAGCGCGTTGAGCTGGGCTGTTGACAACGCGGCAATCTGCTCCGCGGTCAATGCCGCCAGCTGGTCGGTGCTGGTGGGTGGGTAGTTAAAGATAAGCACGGCAGCCGTCGAGTTGCTGGTCACCGCCTCTGAATTGCCCTGGTCGTCGGTGTAGCTCGCCACCACCGTGATCGCCTTGCCCACCTGCGCTTGACCCAGCATCAAGGTGCCGGCCGTCGCCCCCGCAATCGCCACCCCACCCGCTTGCCACTGGTAGCTGATCGCCCCCAGACCATCGACGTCGGCCAGCGTGTTGCTCGCCGTCAGCGTCTGGCCCTGGGTCGCCGTGCCCGTAACCGTTACCCCGCCCGTCGGCAGGTCGTTCACGTTGACCACAGCGGTTGTTGCCGATGAGGTCACCGACTCCGCCGTGCCCAGGACGTCGGTGTAGCTCGCCACCACCCTGATCGTCTTGCCAACCTGATCCTGGCTCAGCACCAGGGTGCCACCCGTGGCCCCCGCAATCGCCACGCCGCCCGCTTGCCACTGGTAGCTGATGGCACCCAGTCCGTCCACATCCGCCAGCGTGTTGGCCGCCGTCAGCGTCTGGCCCTGGGTCGCCGTTCCCGTGATCGTCACGCCGCCCGTAGACAAGTCGTTCACGTTGACCACCGCGGTTGTCGCCGATGAACGCACCGACTCCGCCGTCCCCTGGCCGTCGGTGTAACTCGCCGCCACCGAGATCGCCTTGCCCACCTGCCCCTGGCCCAGCACCAAGGTGCTGGCCGTCGCGCCAGCAATGGCCACCCCACCCGCTTGCCACTGGTAACTGATCGCACCCAGACCATCCACGTCGGCAAGCGTGTTGCCCGCCGTCAGCGTCTGACCCTGGGTCACCGTGCCAGTCACCGTCACCCCGCCAGTGGGCAGGTCGTTCACGTTGACCACCGCGGTTGTCGCCGATGAAGTCACCGACTCCACCGT
>CANGHK010000053.1 GCA_947453625.1 Burkholderiales bacterium | reverse complement strand
TGGGCCGTCAATGACGCCACCGGCCGCAACATGCTGCGCGACATTCCGGCCGAGAAGGCGCAGTTGGCCAAGCAGGGCGGCGACTTCTACAAGACCCTGGGCGGCGGCGTGTGGATGGCCCCGGCGGTCGACCTCGAGACCAACACCGCGTTCTTCGTCGTCGGCAATCCCAGTCCCGACCTCTACGGCAAGGAGCGCCCGGGCGACAACCTCTACACCGACTCGATCGTCGCGATCGACCTGAACACCGGCAAGTACAAGTGGCATTACCAGTATGTGGCCCACGACGTGTGGGACCTGGACGCGGTCTCGCCGGTGATCCTGACCGAGGCCCGCGACAAGGCCGGCAAGATGGTCAAGGTGGCGATACATGGCGGCAAGACCGGCCATGTCTATGTGCATGACCGCGCCACCGGCGAGCTGATCCGCTTCTCCGAAGCCATGATCCCGCAGGAGAACATGTGGGTGCTGCCGACGGCGCAGGGCGCGCGCATGCTGCCCGGCGCCAACGGCGGCGTCGAGTGGAGCCCGATGGCGATCAACCCCAAACACCGGCTTGTCTACGCCGCCAACCTGCACCAGCCGATGACCTACCATGTCGAAGCCTCCAACTACCCTGGCGGCAAGCTGTGGCTGGGCGGCGCGTTCAAGGCCATCGCCAGCGAGAAGCAATGGGGCCGACTGGCGGCGGTCAACCTCGACACCGGCAAGATGGCCTGGAAGTTCGACACCGAGCAGCCGCTGATCGGTGGCGTGTTGGCCACCGCCGGCGATCTGGTGTTCAACGGCGAAGGCAACGGCCTGTTCCGCGCCTTCGACGCTGGCACTGGCAAGATGCTGTGGGAATACCAATGCGGCGCGGGCGTCAACGCGCCGCCAGTGTCCTACACCGTGGCCGGCAAGCAGTATGTCGCGGTGGCGGCCGGCGGCAACACCCAGCTCGACTTCAAGCGCGGCAACACGGTGATCGTCTTCGCCCTGCCCTGAGGCTTGACCGCTTCGGCCGCGTGCCGCAACCAGGCCACAACCGGGCTGCACCCGGCCGAACCCTTCTTGCTCCGGCCCTGGCGGGCCTGTCCTGCCGGGGCCATTTTTTTGCCCAAGCCGCCATGCGCCTGCGCCACCCCCCACAACTCCTCCATGTACTGTCCGTCGCTGGCCTGCTGGCCGGCGCCGTCCCCGTCCCCGCGCAGACCCCGGTCGCGCCGCCCAAGGCCGCCGTCTGCGCCGCCTGCCATGGCGCTCAGGGCAATCCGGTGCTGCCGCTGGTGCCCGCGCTGGCCGGTCAGACCGCGCGCTACATCTACCTGCAATTGCGCGACTTCCAGGAAGGCCGGCGCAGCAACGCGTTGATGTCGCCGATGGCCAAGGACCTGAGCCGCGACGAGATGCGCGAGCTCGGCGCCTGGTACGCAGCACAGAAGTCGTCGCCGGCGCCGTTCCAGCCCGACGCCGCCCGCGCCAGGCTCGGCAAGGTCAAGGCCGACGAGACGCTGTGCACGATGTGCCACTTGGGCGGCTTTGCCGGCCAGAACGAGATTCCGCGGGTCGCCGGCCAGCCCTTCGACTATGTCGTCAAGCAGTTGCGCGCCTTCAAGGCCCGCGAGCGGACCAACGACGCCGGCAACATGACCTCGGTGTCATCGACGCTGAGCGACGACGACATCCTCAACCTCGCACATTACATCGCCGGGCTGTGACCGGCCCGGCAGCGCCGGTTCAGCTGCCGAAGCTGTAGCGCAGCCCCAGCGTGACGCTGCGTGGTGCGCCCGGCGCGTAGAAAGTCGAGTGCAGCAGCGGCCGGTCACCGTTGGCATTGGCCGGGAACGGCCGCGCCACGAAGTTGCCCTGGGCATCAAAGGCGGTGGCGCCGAGTTGGGCGGCCGTGCTGTAGCGCCGGTCCAGCAAGTTGTTGACATGCGCAAACAGCACCAGCCCGCCGGACTGCGGCCCCTTTGGCCGCCAGTCACCGCTGAGATTGAGCACCGCATAACCCGGGTTGCGGCCGGCACCGAGGTAAACCATGCCGTCGCTCTGGTGGGCGTTGTTCTCGTTGCCGCGGGCGTATGCGCCCGCCACCGCGCTGACATCGGCGCCGACGGCAAACGCCGCGCCCAGCGGCACTTCAGCGAACAGCTTGAGCAACTGGCGCGGCACCAGCGGCAGGCGATTGCCGGCTCGCAGCTGGATATTGCCGTCGACGCCGGGCAATCCGGCCTGGGCGGCGTCGTTGCTGCTGTTGCCGGCGCCGTTGAGTGATTCGTCGCTGCGGAAGGTGGCGTCCAGCAGCGTCACATTGGCGCCCAGCGTGGCGCCGACCAGCGCGGTCGACAAGCCCGCCTCCAGCCCCTGGCGCCGCGTTCGGCCGAAGTTCTTGAAGTAGCCGAAACCCGCGGCGTTGTCGGCGACGAACAGGATGTCGTCCCGGTTGTCAGCGCGAAACAGGCCCAGGTTCCAGACCACGCCGCCGGCATTGCCGCGCACACCGGCCTCGAGCGTGGTGGTCACCACCTGCTTGAGCGGCGGGTCGCCGGCCATCGCGTTGGGCAGCTTGCAGGGGTTGGCCGGGTCGGCGCAGCCGAGTTCGACCGCCGACGGCGCGCGGCTGCCCTGGTTGACGCCGCCGTAGAGCGTCAGGCGCTTGCTGGCGGCGAAGGTCAGGCCCATCGCCGGATTGAAGCGGCGGAACACGGGGTTGCCGTCGAGCGAGCCGGCGCCGCCGCCCGGGGTGATGGCGTCGCGGTTGGCAACCGTCGTGCGGTTCCAGCGGCCCGCCACGGTCAGATGGGTTTGCGGGTTGAGCGCCAGCACATCGCTGGCGTACAGGCTGGCGGTGCGGGTGCGGGCCGACAGGTCGACCCGGGTGTCGTAGGGCGCACCGTCGACCGTGCCGCCGCTCACACCGTCGCCGAATGCGCCGACCCCGGTGATGCTGTGATCGGGGTTCAAGTAGCCCAGCGCCGAGCCCTGGGTGAAATGCACCTGGCTGGCGTCGTAGGCCACACCGACCACCCATTGCTGAGGCAGGCTCAGCAAGCGGCCCTCGCCGTTGAGTTGCGCCGAGAAGCCGGCGTTCGTCTGCGCGGTGGCCGATTGATTGATCAGCCCATTGCACTTCTCGCCAGGCTCATCGTGCTGCAGCGCCTGCGCGATGCAGCGCCACTTCGGAAATGGCGTGTTCGTCGCATTGGCACCGGCGAGCGGAAACCCTGAATAGCCCGCACCCTTGAGCGCGGCGATGTCGGCGGCGCTGGGCTGGTAGGCCGACTGGTCAAGCGAGCCGTCGTTGACGTCGCCGTTGTAAGTCCGGCTGGTGATCTGCCGCCAGTAGACGTTGCCCGACAGCGACAAGCCCTTGGACAAGTCATGGCTGGCGGCCAGGTTCAGCATCGCCGAGCGGTTCCTGGTGTTGTCGGGCTTGCTGTAGACGCTGGCCCAATCCCGGGCCAGCAGGCGGCTTTCCTGCAGGCCATTGCCGTTCAGGTCGGTGTCGGCCAGCGCGGCGCTAAGCGATACGCTGGACTCACTGGCATTGAAACCGAGCTTGCCGAACCACTGGCCCAGGCGGCTCGGTGAGTCGATACGCCAGCCCTTGTCATGGAAGGCGTTGCCGGTGACAAACCAGTTCAGCCCCTCGGCCTGGCCGCCGCCAGACTCGAACTCGGCCGCCAGTCGGCCATGGCTGCCGCCCTGCAACTGCACCGAACTGCCGGGGTACTTCAGCCCGTCCTTGGTCTGCACCGCCAGTGCCCCGCCCAGCGTGTTCAGCCCGAACAGCGGGTTCGACCCTGGCATCAGCGCGATGGCGGCGATCGCCGACTTCGGGATCAGGTCCCAGCTCACCACGTCACCGAAGGGCTGGTTCAGGCGCATGCCGTCCAGGTAGACCGACAGGCCCTGGGCCGTGCCGAGCAAGGGTGAAGCGCTGAAGCCGCGGAAGTTGACATCAGGCTGGAACGGGTTGCCCTGCACCTCGTTGATCGTCACGCTGCCCAGGCGGCGTGCCATGAAGCCGGTCAGGTCCATGGCATGGCTGCGCTCGATGTCGGCGGCGCGGGCCGTCTGCACGTTGGCGGGCGCCCAGTCCTTGGGAATGTCCAGCCCGGGCAGCGGCGTGACGCCGATGACCTCGACGCGCTGCCCAGCGTCCTGGGCCAGCGCGCTGGCCGCAGCCAGCAGCAGTTGCATGGCGGCCAGCACAGCCGGTCGGTGGGCGAATCGGTGGCGGCGAATGGCAGGGTCTCCAGTGCTGTCGGGCTTTTGCGCAGCCCAGACTGTGGCCAGGGAACAGGGCATGACTCGCGGGAAAAGTTCCCGACCGGCCTGCGCTGGCGCAGCGGCCCCCCGCTGCGCCGATCCACCCTCGGCGGCCGCGCCAGCAGCGCCCGGCCGGCTCAGCCCAGGAACAGGCGGTGCTCTTGGGCGTAGCGCAGCAGGTCGAGCGCGGTGGCCAGCCCCAGGCGTTGGCGGACCTGGGTCTGGTAGTTCGACACGGTCTTGGAACTGAGGTGCAGACGCTCGGCGATCTGGTCCAGCGTCAATCCCTCGACCAGGCCGCGCAGCACGTCGAACTCGCGCCCCGACAGCACCTGCTGCGGCGGCTCGGCAGCCGCCGAACGCAGCGCGCCGGCAATGTCGGACGACAGCACGCCGGTCTCGCCACGCGCCACCCGGCGCAGCGCCTGTACCAGCAGCGCCGGCTCGCTGCTCTTGGTGATGTACCCGGCGGCGCCAGCCTGCAGCGCCTGCGCCACCATCGCCGGGCTGTCGTGCATCGAAAACACCAGCACCGCCAGCGCCGGCCAGCGCAGACAGGCCCGGCGCAGCAGGTCCAGCCCGCCGCGGCCTGGCATCGACAGGTCGAGCACCAGCACCTCGACCGCCCCGGCCGGCAAGGCCAGCAGCGCGGCATGGGCGGCGTCGGCGTCGGCATGCTCGGCCACCACCACCAGGTCGGCCTCGTCGGCCAGCAGGCGCCGGTAGCCGGCGCGCACCACCGCATGGTCATCGACCAGCATCACGCGCACCGGGCCCTCGCGGCGGGTCAGCATGTCGCGGCACGCTGCACCGGACCTGACGCCGCCACCGAGGCCAGCATCACGCTGAAGCGCGCCGACAAGCGCAGGCCACGCCCGTCGAGACCGGGACCGGCGCGCAACTCGCCGCCCTGGGCCCAGACCCGCTCGCGCAGGCCGGACAGGCCGTTGCCGCGCGGGCCTGGTGCGTCGGCGCCGACATCCGCCAGGCCGACGCCATCGTCGCTGACCGACCAGTCGATCTGCAGCGCGGCGCCGGCCTGCCAGGCCCCGCGGCAGGCCAGTCGCAGCACCGCCTGGCGTGCCCGGGCATGCCGGGCGACGTTGGTCAAGGCCTCCTGGCTGATGCGGTAGAGCGTCAGCGCCATGGCCTGCGGCAGCCGCAGTGTCTGGCCGTCGGCCACGCTGGGCCAGGCCTGCGGCAGACCGGCGTCGTCGAGCCACAGCAGGTCAAGCCGGCAGTGGGTGCCCCCGCCCTCGGCCTCACCCACGCCCTCAGCGCCTTCACCGGTGGTCGGCGACCATGCGGCCACCAGCGCGCGCAGCAAGTTCGTCACCCGGCACAGGCTCTGGCCCGCACCCAGTTCGAAATCGACCGGGCCGAAAGGCTGCAAGCGCGTCAACAGCGAGCGGATGTCGCGCTGGATCTGCTGGCATTGCCCGGCCATGCCGGCGATCACCTGCGCCGGCTCGGCCTGGCCGGCCAGCCGGCGCGCCAGCCAGGCCGCGTCCACCCGCAGCGCGGTCAGGCGCTGGCCGAACTCGTCGTGCAACTCGCGCGCCAGCCGGGCGCGCTCGTCTTCCTGCAGCGTCAGCAGTTGCTGGCTGAGCAGGCGGCGCCGGCCCTCGGCCTGGTCCAGCGCCAGGCCCAGGCGGCGCAGCGCGGCGGCCACCGCCTCGAGTTCGCGCACCGGCATCGCCGGCAGCGCCTGCATGTCATGGCTCTCGATGCTGGCGATCGCGGCCAGCAGCCGATCCAGCGGGGCCAGCGCGCGGCGCAGGTTCCAGCGCATCGCCAGCAACAGGCCGACGATGCAGGCCAGCAACAACAGCAGCGTGCCGACCAGGTTGGCCATCGCCTCGCGGCGCTCGCTCTCATGCGATGCCGCCAGCGTGACGGACCAGCGCGCGCCGCCGGGCCGGGTGACGACCCAGTTGGCATGGCGCAGGTCTGGCGCCGACTGCAGCCGGCGGTGCAGTGCCAGCAAGGCGCTCAGCGGCAGCGGATCGGCCGGCAGTGGCGGCGGCGCCAGCAGCAAGACGCCGGCGCTGTCCCGCACGCTCAGCACGAGGTGGCGCGGCGGATGCTCGGCCGCCAGCCGGCGCAGCGCGTCCAGCGCAGTCGCATCGTCGCCCTGCGCCAGGCTGCCCAGACCGGCCACCAACTGGCCCAGAGTCAGCGCTGCGTCGACCTCGTCGTCGATGTCGTGGCCCATGCGGGCCAGGCCCAGCGCCAGCGCCAGCACCAGCACGGCCAGCGCGACGACAGCAGCCCGCCGCATCACCAGCCGCGGCAAGTCCATCGGGGCACGGGCGATGGGCGTCGGGTCCTCAACCATGGACGGTATTAGACATGCCGGACGCGCACCGGCCGTCAAGGCCGGCGACGCCGTCTGGCTCAGCCGATTTTCTTGTAGGCCAGGCACCAGCCGTTGGCCGCGATGTGTTTGCGGCCGAACATCGCGCAGCCCCCGGTGGCGTCAGTCACTGAGCCCTGCCAGAACTGGCAGTTCTTGCACTTCTGGTCGGGCTGGTGCGTGGCGTACTTTTTCGCGTCGACCTTGCTGGTGTCCCGCTTGTAACCCAGCGCCACGGCAGCCTCGTCGGTCTCCTCGACCTGGGTTTGAGCCTGGGAGGCGCTGGCCGCGGCCAGCAGGCCGCCACTGGCCACCGTGCGCAGCAGAAAGACGCGGCGGGGAAGGCGTTGAGGGGTCATATCGGATCTCCAGTGTCAATATCGGATTGAAAAAAGCCGCCTCACGGCGGCTTGGGTCAAACCAGTCAAGCGAGGCTCACTTCGGGATCTTGAAGACCCACATCGAACCGCCCTGCTCCAGGAAGCTGACCTTCTTGGCCACGTCGCCGCCCCACAGCGGCACCGCGCCGCCCCAGCCCGAGGCCACGCCCACATACTGCTCGCCACCGTCGTTCCAGGTGATCGGGGGCGCCACGACGCCCGAGCCGGTCTGGAACTTCCAGAGGATCTTGCCGGTCTTGGCATCGGCCGCCTGCAGATAGCCTTCTGGCGTACCCCAGAACACCAGGTTGCCGCCGGTGGTCAGCACGCCGCCCCACAGCGGCGCGTTGTTGGGCGCTTCCCAGACGATCTTGCCGGTCTTGGGATCCATCGCGCGCAGCGCACCTATCGGGCCGTCGGACAAGGTCTTGATCGTGAAGCCGGCGCCCAGGTAAGCTGCGCCCTTCTTGTAGGTGACGGGCTCGTTCCAGATCTCCATGCCCCATTCGTTGGCCGGCACGTAGAACAGCTTGGTGTCGGGCGAATAGGCCATAGGCATCTGGTTCTTGCCGCCCAGGAAACTGGGCGCCGAGAAGATCGACTGACCCTTCTTGCCGTCAGCGCCCGCGGTCGGGTCGCCAGGGCGGTTCTCGGGCACGAAGTTGGGCCGACCGGTCTTCAGGTCGATGCCGGTGGCCCAGGTGATCTTCTTGACGAAGGGGAATGCGTTCAGCAACTTGCCGGTCTTGGCGTCGTTCACATAGAAGAATCCGTTGCGGTCGGCCTTGCCGCCCAACACCTGACCGCCTTCGTCGTAGGTGACGAACTCGTTGACGCCGTCGAAGTCCCAGCCGTCGTTGGGCGTGCCCTGGTAATGCCAGGCGATCTGGCCGGTCTTGACGTCGATCGCCACCGTCGAGCAGGAGAACAGGTTGTCGCCCTTGCGCAGGTGGCTGTTCCAGGGCGCCGGGTTGCCGGTGCCGAAGTAGGCCAGACCGGTCTTGGCGTTGTAGGTCCCACCCAGCCAGGTGGCCGCGCCGCCGTTCTTGTACAGGTCACCCGGCCAGGTCTTGCCGGTGGTGCCCGAGATGCCGATCTCGGTCTTGTTGCCGTCCTTGTCGTATTTGTAGCCCATGTGGCCTTCGACCGTGGGCCGCGACCAGACCATCTTGCCGGTCTTGGCATCACGTGCCTCGACCCGGCCGACGACGCCGAACTCACCGCCCGAGACACCGGTCAGCAGCAGGCCGTTGGCGATGATGGGCGCGGCGGTGGCCGAGTAGCCAGCGGCGTAATCGTCGATCTTCTCTTTCCAGACCACCTCGCCGGTGTCCTGATTCAGCGCGACGAGCTGCGCGTCCAGCGTGGCGAAGATCACCAGGTTGTCGTACAGCGCGGCTCCGCGGTTGACCACGTCGCAGCAGGGCAT
Organism: Burkholderiales bacterium; assembly: GCA_947453625.1. Taxonomy (GTDB): domain Bacteria; phylum Pseudomonadota; class Gammaproteobacteria; order Burkholderiales; family Burkholderiaceae_C; genus Pseudaquabacterium. Next base: position 27,445 of record CANGHK010000053.1, on the reverse strand, counting down.
GATGCCGTCGGGCAGGCGGTGCTCGTACTTCCACAGCTTGGCGCCGGTCTTGGCGTCGAGCGCGAAGATGCGCGAGTACGACGAGGTGACGAACATCTTGCCGTTGTGGATCACGGGCTGGCTTTCCTGCCCGCGCTGCTTCTCGCCGCCGAACGAGAATGACCAGGCAGGCACCAGCTTGGCCACGTTGCCGGCGTTGATGGTCTTGAGCGGCGAATAGCGCTGGCCTTGGGTGCCCATGCCCCAGCTCAGCACGTCGTTGGTGGACTTGGCGTCGTTCTCGATCATCTGATCGGTGACGACGGCCTGGGCGCCCATCGCCGCGCAGCCCAGGGTCACGAGCAGGGTCAAGAGTTTCAGTTTCATGGTGGGGTCTCCTCTGGAATAAGGGTTGTCACACCGGGACACAGGGCCCGGCGCTTCCGGGCTGGATACGGGCACAAAGCATGCCATCGTCCTGACGGACTGCAAGGGCTTTGATTTCAGGGTAAGCCCCAGTCGGCTTGCTCCAGCATTGCACAGCGCGGGCGCCACGCCGCGCCGGCGGCGGGATCAGGGCGGTTTGGCGCGCTGCAGCGCAGCACGTTCATAGCGCGGGTAGAGATGCGCCACGTTGCGGGTGTACTCGGCCGGCCAGGCGGCCCAGCGCGTAAAGGCCTCGGGCGGCGCGGCGCGCAGCACCTCGTTCATTTCCCCGCCCTGCAAAGCCCAGCGTGTGAAGCTGGCGTCCAGCCACTGCAGGTAGGCCCGGGTCTGCTGCAGGCCGCGCTGTCCCTCGTGCACCGGACCATGGCTGGGCACCACGGTGGCCAGTTTCAGGTTGGCCAGCGTGTCCAGGCTGCGCAGCCAGGCCACGGGGTCGGCGTGCGGCGTGGTGGGCACCCGGTCGGCAAAGATCAATCCGCCGACGAAGGCCACGCCGCTGGCCTTGTCGATCAGCACCAGGTCGCTGTCGGTGTGGCCGCGCCATTCGCGCAATTCGAACTCGCGCGCGCCTATGCGCAGCGGCCCGGGGCCGACGGTCTGGGTCGGCAGGCGCGCCTCGGTGCCCTTCATCCAGTCACCGCACAGCCGGTACAGGTTGTCCTCGTAGGACTTGGCCTCGCGCTGCATGCCGGCGCGGGTGGTCGCGGTGGCTGCGATGGGCAAGTCGGCGAAAGCCTGGTTGCCGAGAAAGTAGTCGGGGTGCAGGTTGAGGTGGATCACCTGCACCACCGGCTCGCGCGTGGTGCGCGCGATCAGCGCCCGCAGTTGCTCGCCGTAGCGCCGGCTGGTGCCGGTGTTGATCACCAGCACCCCGGCGCCGGTGGTGATGAAGCCGGTGTTGATGATGTTGCAACCGTTGGCGACCGAAAAATCATCGACCGCGCCTTCGACCACGTAGACGCCATCGGCCAGCGCGCGGGCCTGCAGACCATAGTCGAAGCGGGCCAGATTGACGACCGGCGGCGGGCGCTGGGCTTGCGCAGGTGCGGTTGGCACCAGGGCCAGGGCCAGCCAGACCGCAGCCGTCCAGCCCAACGGACGCCGCGGATCCGGCTTTGCCGGTCCGCTGGCGGGCCTTGCAGGCCGCGCCGAGTCTTGCGGCTCGGCTCCTCGCCAGGCAGGCCAGGTCCACAGGACCTGCCCTGTCCGGGCTCGGCCCCCTTGAGGGGGATGAGCCCGGACACAAGGCAGTCCCCGCGGACTGCCTTGTGCCTGGCGAATCCGAGCAGCAGGCTTGCTGCGAGGTGGGACGCCGAAGGCGTTACGGGGGTGGGCCATCAATCCGGCTGTCGATGCGGTTGCCGTTGTTGTCCACGCCGACGATGCGCAGTGGCCCGGCGGGGGCGGTCGCGAACTCGAACGAAAACACCGGGTTTTCACTGACGGGCTCGAAGGTCTGGATGCGCAGCAACTCGCGGTCGGCGCCGTCGCGCACCGCCAGCTTGCTGACGAAGAAGGCCGGGATGCCGCTGACCAGACCGGTGTCCATCGGGTGCATGATGCGCAGCCGCAAGCGCGCCGCGCTGTCGCTGGCGTTGCCGGCCAGGCTGGCGCCGTAGATACGCCCGCTGACCTGGCCCAGGGTCTGGGTCCAGCCGGCGTCGGCGCGCGCGCCGCCGGCCACCGTGCAGCCGCCGCCGGCCGAATCGACCAGCGTGCCACCGACATGCCAGACCCCTTCGGCCGTCAACGCCAGCGCCCGCACCGGCGAGGCCTGCTCGAGCTTGAAGCGGAAGCTCAAGGTCGGCAGCGCGGCCAACGGCTGCAACTCCAGCACCTTGCGGATAGGGTTGCGGTCGACCAGCACGATCAGCCGCTGCACGCCGGGCAGGTCGGCCGACACGGTGATGGGCACGTTCATCGGGTCCTCGGCAAAGGCCGGGCCCAGCACCCGCACCCGGGGATCGAAGCGCGTCTTGGCCGCAGCGCCGAGAAACTCCTTGCGCAGCTCGGGCCACTGGAAAGACTTGAACGGGTCGCCCTCGAAGGGGTCGACCGGATCGGCGGCCAGCGCCGCGCCAGGCCAGAAACCTGCACAGAAGCCTGCCCATGCGCTGCCCGCCGTGCAGGCCAGTGAACCCCTCAAGCAGGCGCGCCGGTCCATAACGGCCTCACCAGCGGTGCTGCCAGCGCAGCGAGACCAGGCCGCCGCGCGGCGCGCCCGGCTCGTAGAAACGCTGATTGCCATCGTTGACGATCACGCTGCCGACATAGGCCCGGTCGAACAGGTTGTCGATGCGCGCCAGCGCCTCGATCGAATCGGACCCGCCCAGCGGCAGGCTGCCGCTCCAGCGCAGGTTGGCCAGGGCGTAGCCCGCGGCGGCCGCGGTGTTGGTGTCGTTGGCCACCGTGCGGGCCATCGCGCGCCACTCCAGCCCGAACTCACCCGGGAAACCGGTCAGGGCGGTGCCCGGTCGCCACGCGGCCTCGGCCCAGCCGGTGGCCTTCTGCGTGCCCGAGATCCGGTTGCCAGCGGCCACCGTGACCTTGGGGTTGGCCACCGACGGGCAACCGGCCACGGCGCAGGTCTGGAAGCTGTCGAGGTACTCGGCATGCAGCACCGACACCGCCGCCTGCAGGCGCAGGCCGGGGGCGGCGCGCCACAGGCCGGCCAGTTCGGCACCGTAGCGCTGGGTGCGCCCGACGTTCTGGTAGATCGATCGCCCGCCGGTGTTGGACAGCACGCCGATCTCGTTGGCCGTGGCCACGTTGAACAGCGCCGCGTCCAGTTCCAGCACCGCGCTGCGCCACTTGGCGCCGAGCTCGAGCTGGCGGCTGGTCTGGCCTTTCAGCTCGGTGTTGAAGCCCCCGGTCGCAGCCGTGCTGTAGGCCAGCTCACCCAGGGTGGGCGACTCGAAGCCGCGCGCCGCGCTGGCATGCAGTGCCCAGTCGGGTGCCGGCGCCCAGCGCAGGCCGAGCACCGGGTTGGCGTAGCTGTAGGACAACTTGCCCGAGTCGTCCGGGTTGGCGACGCTGACGGGGAAGTGATCCTCGGTGCGCATCTCGACCCGGCCGCCACGCAAGCCACCGGTCAGGTCCCAACCCTCGGCCAAGGGCGTGCGTGCCTGCGCGAACGCGTCGGTGGTGGTGGCGCGGTTGAGCTCGTCGCGGCGCAGCTTGCCGGTCACACCCAGCGCCAGCGGGGGGGTCGTGAAGTTCTCGTAGCCCTGACGGTCGTCGCGCAGGGATTCGACGCTGACGCCGGCCACGACGTCGGTCTGGCCCAGGCGCCAGGCCAGCTTGGCCTCGACGCCGCCGTAGGCGCGATCGAAATCGACCACCCCACCGCCGCTCTTGGCGCTGACTTGCGCCGCCTGCGTGATGGCCTGCCACTGGGTGACGCCGCGCGAGCCCTGGTAGACCGTGAGCTGGCTTTCACGCAACACGCCGGCATCGCCGAAGTCATGCCGCCAGTTCACGCCGACCTGGGTCTGGCGTATGGTCTTGCGGGTGTCGAAGGTGGTGGCTTCGGAGGTGGTCTGGCGCGGATCGGCGGCAAACTGCGCCGCAGTCAGCCCAAGCGGGTCGCGCGCGCGCTGGTTGTGGTCAGCCACCAGCAGCGTCACCTTGTCGGCGCTGCCCTGCCAGCCCAGGCGCAGGTTGCCCAGCGTGCGGTGCGCGGCACTCTGCGGGCGGAAACCGTCGAGATCGGTGTCGGCATAGCTGGCGCTCAGGTCGAAACCGCCTTCGAGCGGGGTGGCCACGCTGAACCGGCCCTGGCGCAGACCAAAACTGCCGGCGTCCAGCGACACCTCGGTCTGCGCCTGCTTGACCGGCGCCGAGAACAGCGCGATCACGCCGCCCGAAGCATTGCCGTAGAGCACCGAGAACGGCCCGCGCAGGACCTCGATGCGCTGGGCTCTGGCGAGGTCGAAATGCGCCACCTGGCCCTGGCCGTCGGGCATCGTGGCGGGGATGCCGTCGGCGTACAGGCGCAAGCCACGCACGCCGAAGGCGGCACGGGCGCCAAAGCCGCGCGAGCTGATCTGCAGGTCTTGCGCGTAGTTGTTGCGGTTGTTGACCACCAGCCCCGGCACCCGGGCCATCACCTCCGACAGGTTGATCATCGCGCCGGCATCGCGCAGCGCCGAGGCATCGACGACGGTGATGGCGAACGGGGCATCGAGCACGCGCTGGGCGCGCGCCGACCCGGTGACGACCACCTCGGCCGCAGCCGACTGGGCCAGGCTGGGTTGAACCACACAGGCCAGCAGGCAGGCCAGCGCCAAGGGTGCCGGCGCGAACAAGGGGAGTTTCATGGAATGGGGCAGGGCTGAGAAGGGATCAGGGCAGGCGGGTCACCACAGCATGTCGCTGCAGCGAGCCGCGGAAAAAGGTATCACGAATAACGCCTATCAGATCAGCCGCGCGGGCCAGCTCCAAGCCCAGGTTTTCCCGCGAAATGCGTCAAATCGGATCAATCGCTAGGCGCGCTACAGCGTGCAACTGCGGAAACCGACGAACTGGCCATCGTCCTCGGCCGCGACGAAGCGCCTGGCGCGCGTGTGGCGCAGCCGCGGGCTGCCCCACAGCGACGCACCACGCAGCGTGTGGACGCCGGCGGCGGCGTCGCTGTCCGGGTCGGGCAGCACATCGAGCGCGGCAGGGCCGTCCTGGGCGCCGGGATAGCGGCGTGCGCGACCGGCCACCCACTCCAGCGTCTGGCCCCAGACGAAACCGCGGCCGCTGGCGCTGACGGCAGCCAGTTCCCATTCGGCCTCGGCGGGCAGGCGCCGGCCGGCCCAGCGGCACCAGGCCTGCGCTTCGTGCGCGCTGACATGCAGCACGGCCTGGGCCTGCGGCAACCGCTGCAGCCGCCCCAGTCGATGCGCCAGCACGCCACCGGCCACCTGCTCGACATAGCGCGGCGCGCGCCGGGCGTGGCCCTGACACCAGGCCCAGCCGGCTTCGCTCCACCAGCCGGGCTCATCGTAGCCGCCGTCCTCGATGAACTCGGCAAACTGTGACCAGCTCACCGGTTGGGCGTCGATCTCGAACTCGGGCACCAGCACCGGGTGAGCCCATTTCTCGGCGTCGGGTACCGCGCCGCCTGGCACCGAGCCCAGCAGGAAGCGCTGGCCGGGCAGCCACATCGGATCGCGCCGCCCGGTGCTGGCCAGCGTGGGCCAGAGGCCGCGCTCGACCAGCGTAGCAGCCCGCTCGGGCGCCAGCCCCAGCGCCTGGGCCAGCGCGGCCAGCGCCTCGCCCAGCCGGTCCTCGTGCAGCAAGGCGAGCCGGAACACATGCAGCGCCGCGTCGCCGGGGCCGGCCTTGTCCAGCAGATCGAGCGTGGTCTCCAGGGTCAGCGCCAGATAGGTCCTGAGCGTGGCCGGGTCGGGCGCGGTCTGTTGCCAACGCTGGCGTCGGGAACTGGGCCGGCGCTCGAACCAGGCATCGGCCCGGAGATCGACCGACGCCAGCCGCTGGCCTGCGGGATCGGCCGCTTCGCCAAGCGCGCGCTGCATATGGCGTGCGATCCAGTAGTCCTGGAACCAGCCGGCCCGGCCCGCCAGCCAGAGCGCCGGATCGGCGCCGGGCGGCAAGTCGGCGGCCTCCAGTTCCTCGAAGGCCGACAGCCAGCCCAGCGTGCGGTTGCGCGCGTCCATCAGCGCCAGCGACAGCAGGCCGGCGTCGGCCGTCCGCATGGCCTGGCCATCGTGAACCTGCGCATCGATCAGTCCGACCACGCCGCTCATCGCTCCCCCGACATCATCGACACCCTTGACCCCACCGAGACTGCGCGCCGTCAGTCGTTGACGGCCGGCTTGACCAGCGCCAGCGGTGCCGGAAAGCGCTTGCGCACAGCCGCCTCGATGCCGGCCGCGTCCAGCCCCAGGCCGGCCAGCAGTTTGGCATGGTCGCCATGCTCGATGAACAAGTCGGGCAGGCCCAGGTGCAGCAGCGGCACGCACAGGCCGGCGGCGACCAGGCATTCGCCCACCGCGCTGCCGGCGCCGCCGGCAATGCAGCCCTCTTCCACGGTAACGATCGCGTCGTGGCTGCGCGCCAGCTCGGCCACCAGCGCGGCGTCCAACGGTTTGGCAAAGCGCATGTTGGCCACCGTGGCATCGAGCTTGTCGGCGGCGGCCAGCGCCGGGTGCAGCAAGGTCCCGAAGGCCAGGATCGCGATGCGTCGCGCACCGCCGGCGGGGGGTGTGGCGAGTTGGCCATGGGCGTTCAAGCTGGATTCGCGCCGCAACTCGCCCCGACCCCAGGGCAGTTCGGTGAGCGCGCTGTCGATCTTCTTGCCGACACCGGCGCCGCGCGGGTAGCGCACCGCCACCGGGTGGTTCTGGCGGAAGGCGGTGGTCAAGGCCTTGCGGCACTCGTCCTCGTCCGACGGCGTGAGCACGCTCAGGTTGGGGATGCAGCGCAGAAAGGCGATGTCGAAAGCCCCGGCGTGGGTGGCGCCGTCGGCGCCGACCAGACCGGCGCGGTCGAGCGCGAACACCACCGGCAGGTTCTGCAAGGCCACGTCGTGGATCAGTTGGTCGTAGCCGCGCTGCAGGAAGGTGGAGTAGATCGCCAACACCGGCTTGAGGCCTTCGCAGGCCAGGCCGGCGGCGAAGGTGACGGCATGCTGCTCGGCGATGCCAACATCGTGGTAGCGGCGCGGAAAGCGCTGCTCGAACTCGACCAGCCCCGAACCCTCGCGCATCGCCGGGGTGATCGCCACCAGGCGCTCGTCGGCTGCGGCCATGTCGCACAGCCACTGGCCGAAGACCTGGGTGAAGGTGGTCTTGGGCGCGACGCTGGGCTTCTGCAGCCCGACCGCCGGGTCGAACTTGCTCGGCCCGTGGTAGTTGACCGGGTCGTTCTCGGCCAGTTTGTAGCCATAGCCCTTCTTGGTGACCACATGCAGGAACTGCGGCCCCTTCTTGTCGCGCAGGTTCTCCAGCGTCGGGATCAGCGAATCGAGGTCATGGCCGTCGATCGGGCCGACATAGGTGAAGCCCAACTCCTCGAAGATCGTGCCGGGAACGACCATGCCCTTGGTGTGCTCCTCGAAGCGGCGGGCGAATTCATAGAGCGGGGTGTTCTTGAGCACGCTCTTGGCGCCCTCGCGCGCCGCGCTGTAGAAATTGCCGCTCATCAGCCGCGCCAGGTGCTTGTTGAGCGCACCCACCGGCGGGCTGATCGACATGTCGTTGTCGTTGAGGATCACCAGCAGGTCGGCCGGACCCACGCCATGCGGCGCGCCGCCATGGTTGAGCGCCTCGAAAGCCATGCCGCCGGTCAGCGCGCTGTCGCCTATCACCGCCACCGCGCGCCGGCGCTCGCCCTTGAGCTTGGCGGCATGGGCCATGCCCAGCGCGGCCGAGATCGAGGTCGATGAGTGGCCGGTGCCGAAGGTGTCGTACTCGCTCTCGCTGCGGCGCGGGAACCCGCTGATGCCGCCGAGTTGCTTGAGCGAGGCCATCGCGTCGCGCCGGCCGGTCAGGATCTTGTGCGGGTAGGTTTGGTGGCCGACGTCCCAGACGATGCGGTCGTGCGGGGTGTTGAAGACATAGTGCAGCGCGACTGTCAACTCCACCGTGCCGAGGTTGGACGACAGGTGGCCGCCGGTCTTGCTGACGCTGCTCAGCACATGGCTGCGCAATTCGCCAGCCAGGCGGCCGAGTTCACCGCGTGAAAGGCGGCGCAGATCGGCCGGCGAATTGATGGTGTCGAGCAGAGAGGACGGCATCGGGGTTTTTTGCTTTCAGCTTTCGCGGTCGACCACCCTGTCGGCCAGCAGACGCAGGTGACTGGCGTCGGCCAGCCCACTGCGCGTCAGCGCGTCCAGCGCCTGCTGGTGCAAGCCAGCGGCCTGGTGCCGGGCTTCGGTCAGTCCGAGCACAGTGACATAGGTCGGCTTGTTGGCGTTCAAGTCCTTGCCGGCGGTCTTGCCGAGTTTGTCGGAGTGCTGGGTGACGTCGAGGATGTCGTCCACCACCTGGAAGGCCAGACCCAGCGCGGTGCCGAAATCGCTCAGCGCAGCCCAGGCCAACGGGCTGCACAGGCCGGTGGCCGCGCCCATCAGCACGCTGGCCTGCAGCAGCGCACCGGTCTTGCGACGGTGCATGTCGCGCAGGCTGGCTTCATCGAGCGCGACACCGGTGCTGGCCAGGTCGATCGCCTGCCCGCCGGCCATGCCGGCATGGCCGGCGGCGCGCGCCAGCAGGCCGCACAAGCGGGCCTGCAGCGCCGCGGGCACGCCGGCCTCGTCGCCCGCCGCGCCGGGCTCGGGCGTCAGCACCTCGAAGGCCAGCGCCTGCATCGCGTCGCCAGCCAGCATCGCGCCGGCCTCGCCGTAGCGCACATGCACGGTGGGCTTGCCGCGGCGCAGCACGTCGTTGTCCATGCACGGCATGTCGTCATGCACCAGCGAGTAGGCGTGGATCAACTCCACCGCCACGGCGGCGCGCAAGGCCGCCTCCTGGTGGCCGTCGACCGCCTCGCAGGCAGCCCGCACCAGCAGCGGACGCAGGCGCTTGCCGCCGTCGAGCACGCCGTAACGCATCGCCAGACCCAGGCCCGCCGGCGCGTCGGCGGGCACCCACTGCGACAAGGCCTCCTCGACGTGCTCGAGTTCGCCGCGCATCCAGTGGCCGAAAGCCGACGCGGTCATGGCGCCGCCCATTCCTTGAGTTGGCCGTCCTCGAGCACCTTGACCTGGGCTTCGACGTCGTTCAGGCGCTTGCGGCAGGACTTCAGCAACTCGGCGCCGCGCTGGTAATACTCAAGCAGGCCATCGAGCGGCAACGCGCCGCCTTCCATCGCCTGGACCAGGCGTTCAAGCTCGGCCAGGGCGTCTTCGTAGCGTTCGGGTTCAGCGGCGATCGACATGGAGGGCTTCATGGAGGGCGTGGGAACGCGTAGCGCGGGAAGGCGGTGACGACCGATTTTAGTCATGGGCTGTCGCAGGTCCGCCACAGCCGGCGACTACAATCGCTATCCCTGGCTGCCCATGAGGTGGCCGTTTTTGTCAGCATTGATCATGTCCATCCGCGGGGCCACCGGGTGGCGGGTTTTTGACATCCTTTTTGGAGATCCAGGGGATCATGTCGGACCTGAGCGTCAGTCTCGAAGCTCTTGCGCGCAAACACCTGGCAGATGTGTCGGCGCGCTCGCAACTCTCAGTCAACACCTACTTCTCGGACGAGTTGTACCGTCGTGAGATGGAGCTTATCTTCCAGCACGGGCCCCGCTACCTGGGGCACGAGCTGTCGGTGCCCGAAGTAGGCGACTATTACGCATTGCCCCAGGAGGGTGAGGGCCGCGCCTTGGTGCGCACCGCCGACGGGGTGTCGCTGGTGTCCAACGTCTGCCGGCACCGCCAGGCGCTGATGTTGCAGGGCCGGGGCAACAGCCGGGGCCAGATCGTCTGCCCGCTGCACCGCTGGACCTACGACCTGAAGGGCCAGCTGCTGGGCGCGCCGCTTTTCGACCACGACCCCTGCCTGCACCTCAACAACTACCCCGTCCGCACCTGGAACGGCATGGTGTTCGAGGACAACGGCCGCGACATCGAGACCGAACTCGGCCATGTCGGGCCGCGCGCCGACCTCGATTTCACCGGCTATGTGCTCGACAAGGTGCACCTGCACGAGTGCCAGTACAACTGGAAGACCTTCATCGAGGTCTACCTGGAGGACTACCACGTCGGGCCCTTCCACCCCGGGCTGGGCCGCTTCGTCAGCTGCGACGACCTGAAGTGGGAGTTCAGCCGCCACCATTCGGTGCAGACCGTGGGCATCAACGACTCGCTGCGCCAGGCGGGCTCACCGGCCTACAAACGCTGGCACGAGGCGGTGCTGGCGCTGGGGGGTGGCGCGCCACCCCAGCGGGGCGCGATCTGGCTGACCTATTACCCCAACATCATGGTCGAGTGGTACCCGCATGTGCTGGTCGTCTCGACGCTCTACCCCAAGGGGCCGCAGAAGACGGTCAACATGGTCGAGTTCTACTATCCTGAGGAGATCGCTGCCTTCGAGCGCGAGTACATCGAGGCCGAACAGACGGCCTACCTGGAGACCTGTGTCGAGGACGACGAGATCGCGCTGCGCATGGACGGTGGCCGCAAGGCGCTGATGGAACGCGGCGACGACGAGGCCGGCCCCTACCAGAGCCCGATGGAAGACGGCATGCAGCACTTCCACGAGTGGTACCGGCGCGTGATGGGCATGGGCCGGGCGCCCTGGTGATCCTGACATGACAAGGGCCGCGCGAGCGACCCTTGTCATCGGTGGCCGGCAGCGGCAGTCAGCGCAGGCTCATTTCAGGGTCACTTCTGATAGACCCAGCCGCCCTTGTCGATCTTGACCATCACCCGGGCCCGCTGGTCCAGGCCGTTGTGGTCGTTGGGCGACATGTTGAAGGTGCCGTGCGCGCCCACCACCTCCTTGGTGGCCTCGAGCGCGTCGCGCAGTGCAGCGCGGAACTCGGCCGTGCCGGGCTGCGCTTTCTTGACCGCGGCGCCGACAGCGGCCTGGATCAGCAGCCCGGCGTCCCAGGCATGGGCGCCGAAGGTCGACACCGAGCCCTTGCCGAACTTGGCCTCGTAGGCCGCGGCGTAGTCCAGCCCGGCCTTGCGCGAGCCGTCGCTGGCGGGCAACTGCGCGGCCACCAGCACCGGGCCGGCAGGCAGGAAAGTGCCCTCGCCGTCGGCGCCGACGACGCGCAGGAAGTCGTTGTTGGCCACGCCGTGGGTCTGGTAGACCGCGCCCTTGTAGCCGCGATCCTTCAGCGTGCGCTGCGGCAGCGCGGCCGGCGTGCCCGACCCGGCCACCAGCACCGCCTGCGGGCTGGCGCCCAGCAGTTTGAGCACCTGGCCGGTGACCGATGCGTCGTTGCGGTTGAAGCGCTCGCTGGCCACCACCGTGATGCCCTTGATGCCGGCCGCCTTGCCGAACTCCTGCGACCAGCCTTCGCCGTAGGCGTCGGCAAAGCCGATGAAGCCAACCGTCTTGACGCCCTGGTCGGCCATGTGCTGGGCGATCGCCAGCGCCATCATGATGTCGTTCTGCGGTGTCTTGAAAACCCAACGCCGCTTGGCGTCCATGGGCTCGACCACCCGCGCCGAGGCCGCCAGCGCGACCATGGGCGTCTTGTTCTCGGACACCACGTCGAGCATCGCCAGCGAGTTGGGCGTGGTGGTCGAGCCGATGATCACGTCGACCCGGCTCTCGGTGATCAGCCGGCGAGCGTTGGCAACGGCCGCGGTGGTGTCCGAGGCGTCGTCGAGCACGATGTAGTTGACCTTGTGGCCGGCCATCGTGCGCGGCATCAACTCCACCGTGTTCTTCTCGGGGATGCCAAGCGACGCCGCCGGGCCGGTGGCCGACAGCGTGACGCCGATCGTGATGTCGGCCCGGGCGGTCAGCGCGGCGGAGGCCAGAACCGCGGCCAGCGCCCCGGTCAGCAAGTTGCGTGCAAATTTCATGCGAATGTCTCTAGGGTGCGACGCTCGGTCGGTCGAAGATCATAGGGGCTGCGATGGACATGGCGCCTGGGGTCAACCCGGGTAGGCAAGGCCTGGGTCAGCGCTGGGCGACCTTGCGCAGCAACTCGATCAGCATCGCGTGCTCGGCCGCGCTGAGACGGTCGAACAAGGCCTGCTCCATCGGTTCGGCGGCCACGCCACCGGCCTGGGCGATGCGCTCGCCCTCGCCGGTCAGCAACACGTTCTGCGAGCGGCGATCGACCTGGCTGCGCTCGCGCCGCAGCAGGCCGCGCTCCTGCAGGCGGTCGAGCAGCAGGGTCATGTTGGGGGCCGACAGCGCCAGCGCCTGGGCCAGGCGCTTGGGCGCAAGCGGGCCGTTGGCCAGGATCAGCATCAGCAGCGAGTACTCGGCCTTGCGCAGGCCCAAGGGCTGGCCGAGATGGCGCTCGTACAACTCGTCGGTGCTGACCGCGGCCTGCGCGATGTGGTAGCCCAGCAAGTTGTTCAAGTGGCCCAGCGCGAGAAGCTGGGTCTCGGCCACGCGCTCATCGAGCGGCTCGGGCGCGGCCCGGTCGCGGGCAGGCTCACGCGCCATGTCTGACCCGGCGCCCGGCGTCAGGCCGGCTTGCGGGACGTGCCAAGATAGGTCTCGATCACGCGCGGGTCACTGGCCAGTTGCTCGGCCGGGCCCTCGAGCGCGATCGCGCCGGTCTCCAGCACGTAACCATGGTCGGCCACCTCGAGCGCGGCGCGCGCGTTCTGCTCGATCAACAGGATGGACACGCCCTGCTCACGCAACTGCGCGATGATGCGGAAGATCTCGCGCACGATCAGCGGCGCCAGGCCCAGGCTGGGTTCGTCGAGCATCAGCAGCTTGGGGCCGGACATCAGCGCCCGGCCCACTGCCAGCATCTGGCGCTCGCCGCCCGACAGGGTGCCTGCCAGCTGGCTGCGGCGCTCCTTGAGGCGCGGGAACATCGCATAGACCCGCTCGATCTCGCCGCGCCAGTTCGGCTTGCGCTGCTTCATCGCGCGGTAGCCGCCCAGGACCAGGTTGTCCTCGACCGACAGGGTGCCGAACAGCTCGCGCTTCTCGGGCACCAGCGCCATCCCCAGCATCACGCGTTCCTCGAGCGTGACGTCGGCCAGGTCGATGCCGTCGAACCTCACCTGACCCTTGTAAGGCAGCACCGCCATCAGCGCGTTCAGCGTGGTGCTCTTGCCGGCGCCGTTGGGGCCGATCACCGTGACCACCTGGCCGCGGGCGAGCTGGAAGTTCAGGCCGGTCAGCACCTCGGCGCGGCCGTAGCCGGCGTGCAAGTCCTTGACACTCAACAACATGTCGGGGGGCTTCATTTCAGTTCTCCACGCCGCCGAAGCGGCATACGCGACGAATGAACCAGACCGAACCAAGCAGACGCCGTGGAGCCGGCTCCGCCGGGCCAATGGCGGCGCCCCCCTGGGGGGGGAGCGCCGAAGGCGCTTCGGGGGGCTTCATCTAATGTTCCGTGCCAAGGTAGGCGGCGCGCACCGCCGGGCTGGCCTGCACCTCGTCGGGTGTGCCTTCGATCAGCAGGGTGCCGAACTCCATCACCACGATGCGGTCGGTCAGGCCCATCACGAAGTCCATGTCGTGCTCGACCAGCAGGATGCTCAGGCCTTCGCGCTTCAACTGGCGCAGCACATCGGACAGCGCCTGTTTCTCCTTGTGGCGCAGGCCGGCGGCGGGCTCGTCGAGCAGCAGCAGTGCGGGGTCGGTGCACAGCGCGCGGGCGATCTCCATCAGCCGCTGCGGGCCGAGCGCCAGATTGCCGGCCAGCTCATCCATCTGGCCGGCCATGCCTATGCGCTGCAGCTGGGCCTCGGCCTCGGCGAACAGGCTGCGCTCCTCGGCGCGGTCCAGCCGCAGGATGGCCTTTAGCGTGCCGGAGCGGGTGCGCAGGTAGCCGCCCAGCGCGACGTTCTCCAGCACCGTCATCTCGGGAATCATCTTGACATGCTGGAAAGTGCGCGACATGCCGCGCCGGGCAATCTCGCGCGACGGCAGGCCGGCCACCGACTGGCCGCGGAAGGTCACCTGGCCGCGGGTCAGCGACAGCACGCCGGTGATCAGGTTGAAGGTGGTCGACTTGCCCGCGCCGTTGGGCCCGATCAGGCCGACGATGTCGCCGGCGCGGATCTGGAACGAGACATCGTTGACAGCCACCAGGCCACCGAACTCCTTGCGCACGGCGGCCACGTCGAGCAGCAACTCGCCGGCGACGGGCTTGTCGCGCAGCGCCAGCTTGGCCGCACCGGCCCAGTCGCGGACCCGGCGCGGCGCCGGCAGCCACTTGCCGACAAAAGTCCACATGCCGTCGGGCGCGTACTTCAGCACCGCGATCAGCACCAGGCCAAAGACGATGATCTCGAAGTTGCCGCTGGTGCCGATCAGTTTGGGCAGCAGGGTCTGCAACTGGTCCTCGACGATCTTGAGCACGCCCGCGCCCAGGAAGGCGCCCCAGACATGGCCGACGCCACCCAGCACCGCCATGAACAGGTACTCGATGCCCTTGTTCAGGCCGAAGGGCGAGGGGTTGACGGTGCGCTGGAAATGCGCGAACAACCAGCCCGATATCGAGGCCAGCACCGCCGCCAGCACGAAGGCGATCACCTTGTAGCGGAAGGTGGAGATGCCCATCGCCTCGGCCATCGTCGTGCCGTTCTTGAGCGCGCGGATCGCGCGGCCGGGCCGGGAGTCGAGCAGGTTGGTCACCGCCAGTGCCGAGAGCAGCGCGAAGAGCCAGATCAGCAGGTAGATGCCGCGCCCCGAGCCCAGGCTGGCGCCGAACAGCGTGATGGTCGGCACGCCCAGCAGGCCGTCGTACTTGCCCAGAAACTCCATGTTGGAGATCGTGTAGTAGATCGTCAGGCCCCAGGCGATGGTGGCCAGCGGCAGGTAATGGCCGGACATGCGCAGCGTGATCGCCCCCAGCACCAGCGCCACGCCCACGCTCAAGGCCACGCCGATCAGCAGCGTCAACCAGGGCGAAATGCCCAGTGTGACCGCCAGGAAAGCCGCGGTGTAGGCGCCTATGCCGACGAACGCCGCCTGGCCGAAGGACGTCAGCCCGGCCACGCCGGTCAGCAGCACCAGGCCGAGCGCGACGATGGCGTGCAGGCCGATGTAGTTGAGCTGGGTGATCCAGAAATCGGGCAGCGGCAGTGCCGGCAGCGCCGCCATGAACAGCGCGAAGAGCGGGAAGGCATAGCGCTTGAGCGTCATCTCAATGGTCCTCCTGCTGCGGGTCGCGCAGCGAGCGCCACAACAGCACCGGGATGATCGAACCGAACACGATCACCTCCTTGAACGCACTGGCCCAGAACGAGCCGAAGCTCTCCAGCAAGCCCACCAGCATCGCGCCCAGCAGCGCCAGCGGGTAGCTCGACAGTCCGGCAAACACCGCGGCGACGAAGCCCTTCAGGCCGATCAGGAAACCCGAGTCGTAGAAGATCGTCGTCGTCGGGCCGATCAGCAGGCCCGACAACGCGCCGATGAAGGCCGCCACCGTCAGCGTGGTGCGGCCGGCGCCGCTGCTCGAAATCCCCATCAGCCGCGCACCGAGCCGGTTGATCGCGGTCGCGCGCAGCGCCTTGCCGTAGAGCGTGCGCTCGAAGAACAGCCAGAGCGCGGCGATCAGCGCCAGCGACGCGACGAAGATGAAGACCGTCTGGCCCGAGAACTGCAAGGGCCCGGCCGCAAAGCGCACATCCCAGAAGCTCGGGTTGCGGAAACCCTCGGCGCCGAAGAAGAACAGCCCCAGCCCGGTGAGTGCGAAATGCACCCCTATCGAGACGATCAGCAGCACCAGCGGGCTGGCGTCGGCCAGCGACTCGTAGGCCAGGCGGTAGATCAGGCTGCCGAAGGGGGTGACGAGCGCGAGTGTCAGCGCCGCCTGCACCGGCATGGGCAGGTTGCGCGGCGCGGCCCAGATCGCCAGCAGCGAGATCGCCACCGGATAGGCCAGCGTGCGCAGCAACCGCTTGGCGATCCGCGCCGCCGACTGGTGGTGCCTGAGACCGTCGACCGCGTCGGCGATCGCGGCCGAGCCGGCCAGGATCAGCAGAAACCACACCGTGCCCGGCACCCGGCCGGTCTGGAACAGCGCCAGCGTCAAGGCACCGAAGGCGACGAACTCGCCCTGCGGGATGAAGATGATGCGCGTGACGGCGAAGACCAGCACCGTGGCGAGCGCCAGCAGCGCGTAGACCGCGCCGTTGGTCGCGCCGTCGAGCGCGAGGATGCTTGCTATCGAGAAGTCCATCGCTGCCTTGTTGTTGAGCCGGGCGAATTTGACAGATGCGCCGGCCCAGGGCCTGCACAGTGCGCACCAAGCGGACGCCGCGGAACCGGCTCTGCCGGGCCGCTGGCGTGCCTTGCAGGCCGAGCCTGGCGCCAGCGCCAGGCTCCTCGCCAGGCAATCAAGGTCCACTGGACCTTGATTGTCCGGGCTCGGCCCCCTGGGGGAGCGCCGCAGGCGCTTCGGGGAGGGCTAATTCGCCAGCGCCCAGTCGCCGTTCTTGACGACCAGCATCACGCCGGTCTCGGACGTGTAGCCCCAGTGGTCGGCGGCGGTCCAGTTCATCACGCCATGCGAGAAGACGGTGCGGCCCATGCCCTCGATCGCGTCCTTCAGCGCGGCGCGGAACTCGCGGGTGCCGGGCTTGGCCTTCTTCAACGCCACCGGCACCACCTTTTCCAGCACGATCAGCGCGTCATAGGCGTGGCCGGCAAACTGGTTGTGGGTGCCGGCGCCATAGGCCTTGTCGTACTTGGCGACGAAGTCCATCGCCAGCTTCTTGCTGGGGTGGCTGTCGGGCAACAGATCGCCCACCACCGCCGGGCCGGAGACGACGAAGGTGCCTTCGACATCCTTGCCGCCGATGCGCATCAAGTCCTTGGTGGCGGCAGCATGGGTCTGGTAGATCCGGCCCTTGTAGCCACGTTCGACGATGGCCTTTTCCGGCATCGCCGCACCCGAGCCCGAAGCCACGATCAGCATCGCGTCGGGGTTGGCGGCACTGAGCTTGAGCGCCTGCGCGGTGACGCCGGTGTCGCTGCGCGCGAAGCGTTCGACGGCGATCACCTTGATGCCATTCTTCTCGCCCTCGGCGGTGATGGACTTGAGCCACTGCTCGCCGTAGGCGTCGGTGTAACCCAGGAAACCGATGGTCTTGACGCCCTGCTTCTTCATCAGGCCGACCACGGCAAAGGCCATCACATCGTTGCTCTGCGGCAGGCGGAAGCTCCAGGCGTCCTTGCCCGGCGGCAGGCCGATCGGCGAGGCGGCCAGCTGCACCGTGCCGGATTCCATCGCCACATCGGCGATCGGGATCGCCACCGGTGTCGCGGCCGAGCCGATGATCAGGTCGACCTTGTCCTCGCTGACGAAGCGACGCGCGTTCTGCACGCCCTTGGTCGGGTCGGTGGCGTCGTCGAGGATGATGACGTTGAGCTTCTCACCGGCGATGCTGGTCGGCCAGAGCTTGAAGTAGTTCTGCATCGGGATGCCCAGGCCAGACGCCGGGCCGGTCAGCGGCAGCGTGATGCCCACCGTGATGTCAGCCAACGCGGGGGTGCTGACGGTGGCGCCGGCCAACAGCGCGGCGGCCGTGGCCAGCAGGGTCTTGATCAGTTTCATGGTCTTGTCTCCGGTTTCAGGGCGGGGTCATCGGGCGCTTGTCGCCTCGATCTCTTGGCGGGGGATGGGCGGGGGTGGGCGTGCTGCGGCGCTGCCGGGGCGGGCGCTCAGCCCGGCCTGGGCAGGATCAGGAAGGGGTCGGCCAGGCTGCCCTGGTACAGGGCTTCGACCAGCGCGGCGCGCTGCGACAGCACCGCGCGCTGGTTGATCGAACCCTTGTCGGTGAGCTCGCCGCGGTCGATCGCCGGCGGCTCGGCCAGCACATGCAGCCGCGCCACCCGGCTGGCGCTGCCGGTGGACTCACGCCACAGCCGGTCGGCCAGCGCCTGGAAGAAGGCCCGCACCACCGGGTGGTGCAACACCTCGGGCAGCGGCGTGGCATCGGGCAGGCCGGCCAGCTTGCGGCATTCGTCGGGCCGCGGAAAGATCAAGGCGCCGACGTCGTCGCGGTTCAGGCCGGTGATCACCGCGTCCTGCACGCAGGGGTCGCCTGCCAGCGTGATCTTGGCGCGCAGTGGCCCGACGCTGACAAACGTGCCGCTGGACAGCTTGAAGTCCTCGGCGGTGCGGCCATCGAACAGCAAGCCCAGTTGCGGCTGCCCGGGGTCGACCCAGCAGGCGGCGTCGCCGGTGCGGTAGAAGCCCTCGTCGTCGAAGGCCTGGACGGTCTGCTCGGGCGCGCGCCAGTAGCCCGGCATCACGTTGGGGCCGCGGAAGCGGATCTCGGACTTGCCATCGGTGCCGGCCTCACGCACCAGTTTGACCTCGACCCCCGGCACCGGCAGGCCTATCCAGCCCGAGCGCGCGTTGGTGCCGACCACGAAGGTGCAGGCCGGCGCGGTCTCGGTCATCCCCAGGCCGGTGATGATGCGCACCCGCTCGCCCACCGCGACCTCGGCATGGGCGTCGAGCTTGTCCCACACCGGCTGGCTCAAGCCGGCGCCGGCGAACATGAAGGCCTTGCAGCGCCTGAACAGCGTGTCGCGCAGCAGCGTGTCGCTGTCCATCGCGAAGGCGATCTCCTCGAAACCCTTGGGCACGTTGAAGTAGATCGTCGGCGAGATCTCGCGCAGGTTGCGCAGCGTCTGGGCGATGCCCTTGGGCGTGGGCTTGCCCTCGTCGATGTAGAGTGTGCCGCCGTTGTAGAGCGTTAGGCCGATGTTGTGGTTGCCGCCGAAGGTGTGGTTCCAGGGCAGCCAGTCGACCAGCACCGGCCCACCTTCCTCGTCTTGTTCGCCGAGGAAGGCCATGCACTGTCGCAGCATCTGCTGGTTGGCGCACAGCATGCGGTGGGTGTTGATCACGCCCTTGGGCGCCTTGGTCGAACCCGAAGTGAACAGCAACTTGGCGATCGTGTCGGGCCCGATCGCCGCATTGGCCGCAGCCAGCGCGGGGCCGGGACGGGTGAACAGCAGCGAGTCGAAGGCCCGCACATCGCGGCCGGCCAGCAGGCCGGTGGCCGCGGCCTCGGCCAGGCCCTCGGTCAGCACCACAGTCACATCGGCCGGCACCACCGCGGCGATCGCCTTGGCATAGGCCGCGCCGCTGGCGAACACCAGGCCGGGCGTGACGGTGTCGAGGATGTGGCGCAGCTTGCCGAAATCCTGTGAGATCAGCGAGTAGGCCGGCGACACCGGGACGTAAGGCACGCCGGCCCACATCGCGGCCATGGCCAGCGTCAGGTGTTCGAGGTCGTTGTCGGACAGGATGGCCAGCGGCCGGTCCGCCGACAAGCCCAGGTCCAGCAGCGCCTGGCCCACCGCCTGCGCCCGCTGCAGCATCTGCGCGTAGCTGATGCGCTGCCAGTCGCCGCTACGCTCGCCGCCACCTTCGCTACCACGTTCGCGCCGGGCGACGAAGCAGCGGTCGGGCGCCTCCTGCGCCCATTGCAGCAGGCAATCGGTCAGCCGGTCCGGGAACCAGCGCAGGGCTTCGGTCGAGCGGATCAGCGTGCTGCCATCGGCCAGCACCTCGACCGTGGCCTCCAGACAGCCACCGACATTGGCCTGGCGGTACTTCGCTTCGGTCATTGCAGTCCCCGGGCGCAGTGGTTCAGGCCCGGCGCGCTCATGACTTGACCACCTTGCCGGCGCGCCCTTCCAGGAAGGCGCGCAGGCGGTCCTGCGCCTCGGGCGTGCTCTCGGCCACCGCGGCCATCAGCGACTCAGTGAACAAGCCCTCGGACTGCGACTGGTCGGCGATGCGCGGCAAGGCGTGCATCACCGCGAAATTCGACATCGGCGCATTGGTGGCGATGCGCCTGGCCAGCGCAATGCCGCGGGCCAGGCCGGCGCCGTCGGCCGCGCGGTAGCCCACCAGGCCCATCTGCTGTCCCTCGTCGGCATCGAAGACGCGGCCGGTGAGCATCAGGTCAGTCATGCGCGCCACGCCGATCAGGCGCGGGATGCGGGCCGAGCCGCCGCCGCCGACGAAGATGCCGCGCTGGCCCTCGGGCAGGCCGAAGTAGGCTGAATCCTCGGCCACCCGGATATGGCAGGACGTGGCCAGTTCGAGCCCGCCGCCCACCACCGCGCCATGCAGCACCGCCACCACAGGCACCGCGCCAAACTGGATCGCGTCGAAAGCAGCGTGCCACATGCGGGAATGCAGCACCGCACCGTGGATGTCACGCTCCACCAGTTCGGCCAGGTCCAGCCCGGCGCAGAAATGCGCCCCCTCGCCGCTGACCACCGCCGCCTTCACGCCGTCGGGCAGGTTGATGAAGCAGGTGTGCAACTGCTGGATCAGCGTGTCGCTGATGGCGTTGCGCTTGGCCGGGCGGTTGAGCCGCACATGCAACACGGCATCCGACTGCGATATCTGCAGCAGGTCGAGCGCGGCGAGCAGGCCGGTGGCGGGGACGAAGGAGGGTGTCATGGCGGGTGGATTTTCGGACAGGCGCAAATCTATTTCAAACAATGAACTTTAAGACTAGGGCAAACCCGAATTCAGGACCGGTTTTTGGCCATGAAAATCGCCATCGTCTGGCCAATGGCCGAAATTTTTCCTTCTGACTCTTAACCATCAAGCGCCCACCATGAAAACCGAGGACCTGATCGCGATCGACATCCACACCCATGCCGAGGTGTCGTGCCGCAACCCTTTCGACGCCTATGGCGAGGAGTACGACCGCGCCGCCGACAAGTATTTCGGCTCCAACCTGCGGCCGACGATAGACGAGACTGTGGCGCATTACCGAGAGAAAAAGATCGGTCTGGTGATGTTCACGGTCGACAGCGAGTCGCAGTTGGGCCGGCGCCGCATCCCCAACGAGGAGATCTGCGACGCGGCGCAGAAGAACAGCGACATGATGGTGGCGTTTGCCAGCATCGACCCGCACAAAGGCAAGATGGGCGCGCGCGAGGCCAGGCGCTTGATCGAAGAGCACGGCGTCAAGGGATTCAAGTTCCATCCCACGGTGCAGGGTTTCCTGCCCTACGACCGCATGGCCTGGCCGCTCTACGAGGTGATCGCCGAGTTCAAACTGCCGGCGATATTCCACAGCGGTCATTCGGGCATAGGCTCGGGCATGCGCTGCGGCGGCGGCTTGCGGCTGCAGAACAGCAACCCGATGCTGCTGGAAGACGTGGCGATCGACTTCCCAGACATCCAGATCGTCATCGCCCACCCGAGCTGGCCGTGGCAGGACGAGGCGCTGAGCCTGGCGCTGCACAAGCCCAACGTCTGGATAGACCTGTCGGGCTGGAGCCCGAAGTACTTTCCGGCCCAGTTGGTGCAGTACGCCAACACCTTGCTGAAGGACCGCATGCTGTTCGGCAGCGACTACCCGCTGATCACGCCCGAGCGCTGGATGAAGGACTTCGACGAGGCCGGTTTCAAGGACAAGGTCAAGCCCTTGATCCTGAAGGAAAACGCCAAACGCCTGCTTGGATTCGCCTGAGTTCCGGACGCCTAAAATTAACGGTCTTGCCGCGTTCGCGGCGGGCTCTGCACATCAACCACAAAGACACCATGGCTACCGCAAAAAAGACAACTCCCGCCGCCCCTGCCAAGAAAGCAACCCGGGCTGCCGCGCCGGTCAAGGCGGCTGCACCGGCGAAAGTGGCTGCCGCGGAAAATGCCGCGGCAGCGGTCAAAGTGACGGCACCCGTCAAGGCCGTCAAGGCAGCGGCGCCCATGAAAGCAGCCAAGGCTGCCGCTCCGGTGGCCGCGATCAAGCCGATCAAGACCGCCTTCAGCAAGACCACGCTGGCCGCGCATCTGGCTGAACAGGCCGGCGTCGAGCCCAAGACCGTCAAGGCGGTGCTGGCGGCGCTGGAAGCCACCATCCTGGCGTCGGTGCACAAGAAGGGGCTGGGCGAATTCACGCTGCACGGCCTGCTCAAACTGGCGGTCTCGAATGTGCCGGCCAAGAAGAAGCGCTTGGGCAAGGACCCGTTCACCGGCCAGGAACGCATGTTTGCCGCCAAGCCGGCGTCGGTGAAGATCAAGGCCAGGGCGCTGAAGAAGCTCAAGGACGCCGCACTCTGAGGGGCGGCGCCGGGCCGAAAGGCAGGCAAAGCCTTCGAAAGAACATCGGAAGTGCCATGTTTCGCCACAACCGGTCGCTGCGCCTGACGTCGATGGACGCGGTGCCGTTCGCCAGGGTCACCTGCACCGACAGCCCGCCGCCGGTCACCGTCGGCGACTTCAACCGCCGGCCGGCCGCTGCCGAGAGCGTGCTCGCCAACATGGCACCGGCTTCGAGCGTGCGCTGGTGATGGAAGGCGACACCGAATTCGGCCTGGTGCCGAAGAAAACGCTGGATGAGATCGGCCCGCTGTGGCCGACCTGGTCGCCGGTCGCGGACGGACGCAGCACGCGCTGCGCCGCGGTTGCAGGCTGACCGGGGATTTCCCCACCCCTGATCGCACCGTGCAGGCAGGCTGCGGCCAGGCCCCCTCTCCGAGATGAGATTCCGGGTCAGTTCTCATCATGATTCGATGTGGACGAAGCCGAGCCGCCCTATGTCCGGCCTGCGCAGGCGCGCGTTCACGTCGGCACGAGGAACGGCAGCACAGCATGTAGTCGCCGTCCTACAAAAGGACGCAGCATCCGACGATTGCGCGAGGCCGCGCACTCGCGCACAGTGCCTTGCTCGAGCCTTGCCCGGCCTGCTCGAACACCGAACACCGCAATCGCGAGCCGCTGCTCCGACCCAAAACAAAAACCAAGCAGGAATTGCTGCCCATGCGTCAGCTAAAGACCTACATCGTCGAAGACAGCATCGTCATTCGCGAAAACCTGATCGCCACCTTGAAAGAGACCAGCCCGGTGAAGGTCATCGGCATGGCAGAGGATGAGTCGACCGCGGTGCAATGGCTGCACCAGCCCGAGAATTCGGTCGAGTTGGTGATCATTGACATCTTTCTCAAGACAGGTACAGGCTTGGGCGTGATCAAGGCAGGCGCTGCGCTGGCGCCACGCCCCAAGCTCGTGGTGCTGAGCAACTACGCCACCCAGGACATGCGCGGCAAGTGCCTGCAACTCGGTGCTGACCAGGTGTTCGACAAGTCGCACGACATAGAGGACCTGATCCTGTACTGCAATGGGCTGGTGGCCGATGAAAACAACGCCGCACTGCCCTGATTCGACCTACTCAATCAGGCCGTTCTTCAGCGCGTAATAGGTCAGGTCGCTGTTCGATGCCAGACCCATCTTGTCCATCACGCGGCTGCGGTAAGTGCTGACCGTCTTGACACTCAACGACAGGCCTTGCGCCAGATGGCCGATCGTCTCACCCTGGGCCAGCCGCAGAAAGACCTGCAGTTCGCGCTCGGAGAGCTGTTCATGCGCGGGTTTGTCGGCGCCCGCGATCAAGACCTCGGCCAGACGCTCGGCCAAGCTGGCGCTGATGTATTTGCGGCCGCGAACCACGGTGCGGATCGCCTTGACGATCTCATCGGGGTCGCAGTCCTTGTTGAGGTAGCCGCTGGCGCCCTGGCGCAGCAAGGTGGTGGCGTAATGCGCCTCGGGAAAACCGCTGAGGATCAGCACGGGCAAGTCGGGCGAGCGCGCCATGATCGCCGCCAGCGTGTCGACACCGTTCTGCTCGGGCATCGAAATGTCGAGCACCATCACGTCGATCTCGCCACCGCGCACAATGTCGAGCGCATCACGGCCGTTGGCCGCCTCGGCGACCACCGCAAAGTCGGGTTGGTCGGCGAAGAACTGGCGCAACCCGGCCCGGACGATGGCGTGGTCATCGACGATGGCGATTCGGATCATGGGCTCTTGACGCACTCCGCGTTGGCTACATCTGCATTTTGCATTGAGGACCGACATGAACAACGAATGGGTCGCCAAACGTGGCGCACTTGCCTTCTCGATGGCCTGCATCGCGGCGCTGGCGATGGTGCTGCTCAGCGAGGGCTCTTACTGGCGATCGACCCAGACCCTGCGCGCGCTCGCCGAGGTGCAGTCCGAACGCACCAGCGCCTGGCAGTTGATCGAAGGCCTGGTCGACGCCGAGACCGGCCAACGCGGTTACCTGCTGACCGGACGAAAGGAGTTTCTGGAACCCTATGCGACGGGGATAAAGCAGATCGAGAAAGCGTCACTGGCGCTGGACCGCGACCATGCCGACGAACCCGAGACGTTGGTCTTGCTCGCGCGGATTCATCGCCTGTGCGAAGCACGATTGGCGTTGCTGGTTCGGAGCCTCAGCCTGCAAGATGCCGGCGATCACGCTGCGGCGGTCGAACTCGCCGCCGGTGGCAACGGCAAGCGCCTGATGGATGAATTCAGGGCCGGCATAGGCGAGTTGCAGCAGATCTCGAACCGGGCGACCGCGTCGAGCCGGACGGAGATCTACGCCACGCTGTTGTTCAGTCGCATCGGCATGGCCGCGCTGAGCGCGCTGTGCGTGATCGCGCTGTTCCTGTACCTGCGCCAGTCCAGGGTGGTGCTGGCTCAACAGCAGGAACTCAAACACGCGGCCCAGACCGAGCGAGACCGGCTCGAAATCGAAGTGACCCAGCGCACCGCACAGTTGACCGAACTGACCCATCACCTGCAGACCGCGCGCGAAGACGAGCGCAACCGCCTGGCGCGCAACCTGCACGACGAACTCGGCGCGCTGCTGACATCGGCCAAGCTCGACGCCGCGCGCATCAGGTCGCGGCTGGCCGGCACCGCGCCTGAAGCGCTGGAACGGCTCGCCCACCTGGTCGAGACGCTCAACAGCAGCATCGCGCTGGGGCGGCGCATCATCGAGGACCTGCGGCCCTCGACGCTGGGCAACCTGGGACTGCTGGCCACCCTGGAGATTCTGGCCCGCGAGTTCTCCGAGCACTCGGGCATAGCGGTGCAGTGCAAGCTGGCACCCATCAACCTGCGGCCCTCCACCGAACTGACGGTCTACCGGCTGGCGCAGGAGGCGATCACCAACATCAGCAAGTACGCCCAGGCCAGCCAAGTCTGGATCGAACTGTCGGCGCACGACGGCCAAGTTGTGGTCTCGGTGCGCGACGATGGCATCGGCTTCGACAGCCAGCGGGTTCGAGGCGGCGCCTATGGGTTGCTGGGCATGCGTTTTCGGGTCGAGGCCGAGGGCGGCAGCCTGACGGTGTTGTCAGCGCCGGGGCAAGGCACCGCGCTGCTGGCCACCATGCCGGAGTGCAAACCCGATGACGCCGGACTGAACCTTGCAGAGGTGGCCGCCGATTGAAGGCCAGCGCCCGGTGCTAACTCAACCGATGAATGACCAGCCGTTCGACCGGTGCACGCCATCCAGCCGTACTGCTCACCACGGGCTGGTCACCATTTTCGCCCAGGCCAACCCGGCCGTGTCGAACCCGGTTTTTCCTGCACTCGGCTCACCGCGGTGACAGCGGGCTTGTCAGCCGCCGGCGTGGCAGGTCTGCGGGACAAGACGCGTATCGCCTTGACGATGTCCTCGGGATCGCAGTCCTTGTTCAGGTAGGCGCTGGCGCCGCGCCGCATCATCGCGCTGGCATAGTGCGCCACGGGGAAACCGCTGAGGATCAGCACCGGCAATTCCGGTGCCAAGGCCTTGATCGCGGCCAGCGCGTCGACACCACTCTGGTTCGGCATCGACAAGTCCAACAACAGCACATCGATCTCGCCCTTGGCGACCACGGCCAATGCCTCGTGACCATTGATCGCTTCGGCGGCCACCGAAAAATCGGCCTGCTCCGCGAAGAACTGACGTAATCCTGCGCGAATGATGGCGTTGTCGTCGACGATAGCAATTCGAATCATTCTAGCCACTTTATCATTTTTTAATGACCGCGCACTTCGACTGACATTCGGAACGGTGCCGCTGCCGAGTAGCGCCCCGCCATCCCGGAAAATCGGCAGTGTGGACTTGGCCACTGCGTCGCGCGCAGTACAGAGCCAGCGAAACTGGGACGCCGAATAGGCTGGTGGATGGGTGATGGGCAACCTGGCCCCGCGCGGCATCGTAACCGCCACGCCGGCAGATTGCTGATTCAGCGCGCCAAGCACGATACCTGGCCGCGCACCCGGCCTGCTGTTTTCAGGCCTGGCCACACCCGCAGCCACATGAGCCGCACCCAAAAAAACAGGCTAGAAGCCTGAACTTCTAACCCGTTGATTTTGCTGGTGTTTTTTGGTGTGGCTGATGAGGCTCGAACCCACGAAACCAGTTATCAAAATACTGACTTTTCGTATTTGCCAGTGTTGATTTATGCAGGTACACCCCATACAAATCAACATCTCACATAACTTTCACTGGATGCATGACCAGCCTGAGTGTTGATTGAAATTCCCCTAAATGGGGTGTTTTTGGCTACATGGTGGCTACATGGATTCCCGGAGCAGTCATGGCACGACCAAAGAAGAACGCCGCACCAGATCTTTCGCAAGCCTGCGACCTGACCGCCGGCGCCATCGAGCGCCTGGTCTGCCCACCCGACAAGGCGCAAGCCTTCATGCGCGACTTGAAGGCGCCCGGCCTTCGGGTGCGCGTGACCGCCTCGGGTGCGAAGTCCTACGTGTTCGAGGGCAAGTTGCATCGCCAGACCGTCCGCCAGACAGAGGCGACGTTCGGGCCTGGGAAATCCCGGCGGCCCGCGCCGAAGCGAACCGCCTGCGCGTGCTGCTGGACGAAGGCACCGACCCGCGAGAACTGGAGCGCGAGAAGTTGGCCGCCGCCGCGTCCAAGGCCGAAGCCGCCGAGCGTGCTGCGCTGACCGTCGCCGAAGTCTGGGCCGCCTACATCGCCGAGCGCCGCCCGCATTGGGGCGAACTGCACCTGCGCGACCACATCGACAAGGCAAAACCGGGTGGCCTGGCGCCTGCTGCCCGTGTTTCTGACCTGGTGCAGCGAACAGCCGGCCTACGCGCCGCTGCTGCCCGACAAGAACCCGGGCAAGACCCGCAAGGCCCGCGAGTCGCTGGGCAAAGCCGGCACCCAGTCGGACGTTCTCCAGAAGGGACAGCTTGCCGCATGGTTCACCCATGTTCGCCAGTTACAGAATCCCTGCATCGCCGCCGTGCTGCAAGTCATGCTGTTGACCGGCGCCCGCCCGGGCGAGGTGCTGTCGCTGCGCTGGGAGGACATGAACACTCAGTGGAAGGGCTTGACCATCCGCGACAAGGTGGAGGGCGAGCGCACCATCCCGCTGACGCCCTATGTGGCGCACCTGCTGGCCGCCCTGCCCCGCCGCAACACCTGGGTGTTCTCAAGTCCGACCAGCGCGACCGGCTGCCTGACCGAGCCGAACACCCCGCACGCCCGGGCCTGCGCTGCCGCCGGGCTGGACGGCCTGACCTTGCATGGCCTGCGCCGCTCGTTCTCCAGCCTGACCGAATGGCTGGAAGTGCCGGCCGGGGTGGTGGCGCAGATTCAAGCCCACAAGCCGAGCGC
>CANGHK010000052.1 GCA_947453625.1 Burkholderiales bacterium | reverse complement strand
TAGCGACCGAAGAATTCATGCATCGGCATCCCGCGTTGGAACTGGATCTGGTTGGTTGGCATGGCCTGGCTCCGTCAATGAACAGAGTCAGCTTAGGGAGCCAGTGGCTCACCAGGTGAGCCTTGCTGAGCTTTGTGCCTAGTCAGGAACGACAATGACCGGATGCCAAAAACACCGCAAAAGGCATAACTGCTTGCAACGATGAGCCTCAGCGAGCAGCCCTGAACCCAAAGTGGTCGTCCGCAGCCCCTGCCGCCGCAGTCACCCAGGCGGCACCGCCGGGCCGGGCCGGCCGCTACGATGACCCATCGTCAGACCGCCAAGGCCCCCGCTATGACCGGCTCCACCCGCTACCCGCATGTCTTCGCCCCGCTGGACCTGGGATTCACCCGGCTGAAGAACCGCATCCTGATGGGCTCCATGCACACCGGGCTGGAGGAAGCCGCGGACGGCTTTCCGCGCATGGCCGAATACTTCGCCGAGCGCGCCCGCGGCGGCGTGGGCATGATCATCACCGGCGGCATCGCGCCCAACACCGAGGCCGGCAGCGGCGGCAAGCTGTCCACGCCGGCCGAGGCCGAGCAGCACAAGCTGATCACCGCGGCAGTGCACGCCGCCGACCCGGAGGTCAAGATCTGCATGCAGATCCTGCACACCGGCGCGCTGGCCGGCACCGCGGCCTGCGTCGCGCCGTCGGCGGTCAAGTCGCGCATAGGCCGCTTCACGCCCAACGCACTGGACGAGGACGGCATCGAAAAGCAGCTGGCCGACTTTGCCAACTGCGCCGCGCTGGCCCGGGCCGCGGGCTACGACGGGGTCGAGATCATCGGCTCGGCGGGCTACCTGCTCAGCACCTTTCTGGTCGAGAAAACCAACCTGCGCACCGACCAATGGGGCGGGTCGTGGGAAAACCGGATGCGCTTCCCGGTGGAAGTGGTGCGCCGGGTGCGCGCCGCGGTGGGCGAGGACTTCATCCTGATCTTCCGCATCGCGGCGATGGACATGCTGGACGGCGGGCTGGCCTGGGACGAGGTGGTCTCGCTGGGCCAGGCGGTCGAGGCCGCCGGCGCCAACATCATCAGCACCCATTTCTGCTGGCACGAGGCGCCGGTGCCCACGATCGCGACGATGGTGCCGCGCGCGGCCTTCACGCAAGTGACCGGGCAGTTGCGCAAGGTCTTGACGGTGCCGGTGATCACCAGCAACCGGATCAACATGCCGGCGGTGGCCGAGGCGGTGCTGGCGCGCGGCGACGCCGATCTGGTGTCGATGGCGCGGCCGATGCTGGCCGACCCGGAACTGGTGAACAAGGCGCTACAGGGCCGCGAGGACGAGATCAACACCTGCATCGCCTGCAACCAGGCCTGCCTGGACCACACCTTCGGCGGCCGCCAGCAGGTCAGCTGCCTGGTCAACCCGCGCGCCTGCAACGAGACGCTGCTGAGCTACCCGGCCCTGGGCGCGGGCCAGCCGGCCAAGCGCATCGCGGTGGTGGGCGCCGGGCCGGCCGGCCTGGCCTTCGCCACGGTGGCGGCGCAGCGCGGCCATGCGGTGACGCTGTTCGACGCCGCGGCCGAGATCGG
This sequence comes from Burkholderiales bacterium, assembly GCA_947453625.1. Lineage (GTDB taxonomy): Bacteria > Pseudomonadota > Gammaproteobacteria > Burkholderiales > Burkholderiaceae_C > Pseudaquabacterium. The sequence goes on along the minus strand of CANGHK010000052.1, from coordinate 35,419 downwards.
CGGCCAGTTCAACCTGGCCCGCCGCATCCCGGGCAAGGAAGAGTTCAACGAGACCCTGCGCTACTACCGCCGGATGATCGATCTGCATGGCATCGCGCTGCGCCTGAACACCCGCGCCGACGCGGGCGTGCTGCAGGCCGAGGGCTTCGATGAGGTGGTGGTGGCCACCGGCATCACGCCGCGCCAGCCCGACATCGCCGGCATCAACCATCCCAAGGTGATGCCCTATATCGACGCCATCCTCGGCCGCAAGCCGGTGGGCCGGCGCGTGGCCATCCTGGGCGCGGGCGGCATAGGCTTCGACGTCGCCGAACTGGTGTCGCACCAGGGGGTATCGGCCGCGCTCGACGTCGAGGTCTTCGCCCGCGAATGGGGCATCGATTTCAAGAACCACCCGCGCGGCGGCGTCACCGGCGTGCTGCCGCAGGTGGCCAAGTCCGACCGCCAGGTCTTCCTGATGCAGCGCAAGGCCGACGCGCTGGGCAAGAGCCTGGGGCGGACCACCGGCTGGAGCCACCGCATGACGCTGAACCGGCGTGGCGTGGTGATGGTGGCCGGCGTGGACTACTTGAAGATCGACGACGCCGGCCTGCACACCCTGGTCAACGGCGAGCCGCGGCTGTTCGAGGTCGACAGCGTCATCGTCTGCGCCGGGCAGACGCCGCTGCGCGCGCTGTATGACGAGTTGCAGGCCGCCGGCATCAAGGCCCATCTTGTGGGCGGCGCCTTCGAGGCCGCTGAACTCGACGCCAAGCGCGCCATCGACCAGGCTTGCCGGCTGGCGGCCGTGGTCTGAACTGCGGCGGTGTGAGCCGCCCCGGCGCAGGGCCAGGATGGGCCCCGCCATTCCCACAACAACACCAGGAGACTCGAACCATGTCAGAACGTCGTCAATTCCTTCGCGCGGGCATCGCCATCGCCGCCGCCAGTGCGCTGCCCGGGGCTGCCCAGGCGGCGATGGGTCCAACCGACAAATTCGACCTGCTGCTGCGCAACGCCAACGTGCTCGACCCGAGCCAGGGCCTGTCGGGCAAGCGCGACATCGGCATGCGCTACGGCCTGATCGAGGCGATAGAGCCCAGCATCGCGCCCGACCGCGCCCACCGGGTGATGGACGCCGGCGGCAAGCTGGTCACGCCGGGGCTGATCGACCTGCATTGCCACACCTACCCCTTCGGATCGGCGATAGGCATCCCGGCCGACGAACTGGTGGCCTACCAGTGCAGCACCACGGTGGTCTCGGCCGGTGACGCCGGGGCCAACAACTTTGCCGGCTGGCGCCGTTTCATCGCCCCCGCGTCGCGCACCCGGCAATACGCCTTCGTCCATGTGGCGCTGGCCGGCCTGGCCGGGTTTCCGGTGCCCGAGCTCTACAACATCGACTACGCCCAAGCCGAAACCGCCGCCCGCGTGGTGGCCGAGAACGCCGACATGGTGCTGGGCGTGAAGGTGCGCATGAGCGAGAACGTGATCGCCCGCCATGGCCTGGAGCCGCTGAAACGCGCGATCAAGGCCTGCGAGCTGTCGGGCGTGCCGGCGCGCGTGATGTGCCATATCGGCGGCGTGTCCGACCGGGCGCTGATGTCGCAGATCCTGGACCTGTTCCGCCCGGGCGACGTGCTGACGCATTGCTTTTCCGGCGCGCCCAACCTGGCCGGCGACGGCACCAACATCGTGCAGGACGGCAAGCTGCTGCCCGCCGCGCTGGCGGCCAAGAAGCGCGGCGTGATCTTCGACATCGGACACGGTGGCGGCAGTTTCGACTACACCATCGCCGAGGCGGCGATCGCCCAGGGCTGCCTGCCCGACACGATTTCGTCCGACGTCCATGTGTTCTCGGGCAACACGCCGGGCATGCCCTACCTGCCCTGGGTGATGAGCAAGATGATCGGCCTGGGCTTCTCGCTGGCCGAGGTGGTGGCGATGACCACCAGCGCCCCGGCCCGGGTGATAGGCCGGCTGCCCAAGCATGGCACGCTGCAGGTGGGCGCACCGGCCGACCTGTCGCTGCTGGAACTGGTCGAAGGCGCGGTCGAATTCGTCGACACCCGCGACAACAAGCGCACCGGCCGGGTCCACCTGAAACCCGCGGGCACCATCGTCGCGGGGGTGGCCTTCGGACGGCCTTACCAGGCGCCGTTCAGCGTGCGCTGAGGCGCTGCCGCCCAATCCAAGAACCTACCGATGAAGCCCAGCGCCCCGCATCACCCTGTTGATACCGCCCAAGCTCCGTTGGGCCAGCAAGGCCCGGCGTCCACCGATCCGCTGCTGCACCGGGTGCAGGTGGGTGATGTCGGCCTGACGGCCTTCGAGTGGCGCGCCGCGCTGCGCGGCCAACAGCCCACGCTGCTGCTGGTGCATGCCACCGGATTCCACGGCCGGGTCTGGGACCAGGTCGTCCGCCACCTGCCCGACCGGCATGTGATCGCCGTCGAGCTGCGCGGCCATGGCCGCAGCCAGGCCGTCGATTTCGACAGCTGGACCGCCTTCGGTCATGACCTGGCCGGGCTGATCGAGGCGCTGGACCTGCGGGACGCGCAAGCCGTAGGCCACAGCATGGGCGCGGCCGCGCTGGTGCATGCCGCGGCGCTGCAGGCCGGCCGCATACGCCAGCTGATGCTGGTCGACCCGGTGCTGCTGGCCCCGGCCGACTACCACCTGCCGGCGCTGCCGGCGGGAACGCTGCACCCGGCCGCCGGCCGCAAGAACCACTTTGCGTCGGCCCAGGCGATGTTCGACCGCTTCGTCGACCGCCCGCCCTACGCGGTGTTCGACCGCCAGGCGCTGATGGACTATTGCGAATACGGCCTGCGCCCGGCCGAGGACGGCGCCGGCTGGCAACTGGCCTGCGCGCCGCGCTTCGAAGCCAAGGTCTACCCGCTGGCGCGGCAGAACCCCGGCATCTACGCCAGCATCCGCGCGCTGCAAGTCCCCGTGCTGGTGGTGCGCGCCAGGGCGCAGGACCCCGCGATCAAACCCTGGGATCCGCTGGGCTCGCCCACCTGGCCCGGGCTGGCGCAGGAGTTCCGCCAGGGCCGCGACCTGCACCTGACGGACAAGACGCACTTCCTGCCTATGGAAGACCCGGCTTACACGGCGCAGCTGATCACTGACGAGCTGGAATCGACGCTGGGCTGAACCGCGGGCTCAAGCGCGCTTGACGCGCAGGCCCTCGGCCTGCAGCGCGGCGACCACCCGGTCGCGGTGGTCGCCCTGGATCTCGAGCACGCCGTCCTTGACCGCGCCGCCGGCACCGCAGGCCGTGCGCAGGCGTTTGCCCAGCGCGGCCAGCGCCACCGGGTCGAGGTCCAGCCCGCGCACGGTGGTCACCGCCTTGCCGCCGCGGCCCTTGGTCTCGCAGCCGACCCGCGCCAGGCCGTCACCGCGGGGCACGGCGGCTGCCAGCGCGCGGCAGGCGCAGTCGGCGGCGGGGCGCCGGCAAGCCGGGCACATGCGCCCGCTGTCGGTGGAGTAGACCAGCCCGCTGCTGGCCGGCTTGCGGTCCGCCGGCGCGCTCAATGCGCGTGCTCCGGCCGCGCCGCCGGCCCCCCCGCCGGCAGGTGCAGGCTGCAGGCGTGGCGGGTCGTTCCCTGCTCGATCTGCAGCGTGCTGTGGTGCACGCCGAAGCGCTCGCTCAACGCCTGGGTGATAGCGTCGACCGCTGCGTCGCCGGGGTAACCGTCCGGCATCACCAGGTGGACCGTCAGCGCGCATTCGGTCGTGCTCATGCCCCAGATGTGCAGGTCGTGGATCTCGCTGACGCCGGGCCACTGCCGCAGGTGGCGCGCCACGGCGGCCGGGTCGACACCGGCCGGCACGGCGTTCAGCGCCAGCCCCACCGATTCGCGCAGCAGGCTCCAGGTGCCGACCACGATCACCACCACGATCACCAGGCTGAGGGCGGGGTCCAGCCAGTACCAGCCCGTCAGCAGCATCACGCCGCCGGCCACCACGACCCCGAGCGAGACCGCCGCGTCGGCCGCCATGTGCAGATAAGCCGCGCGGACGTTGATGTCGCGCTGGCTGCCGCGCATGAACAGCCAGGCTGAAAAGCCGTTGACCAGCAGCCCCAGGCCAGCGACCGCCATCACCGTGGCGCTGGCCACCGCCGGCGGCTGCGAAAAGCGCTGAACCGCCTCCCAGCCTATTGCACCGCAGGCCACCAGCAAGAGCATGGCGTTGGCCATCGCGGCCAGGATGGACGTGCTGCGCAGGCCGTAGGTGAATTGCGCGCTGGGCCGCCGGCGCGCCAGCAGCATCGCGCTCCAGGACAGCAGCAGACCCAGCACGTCCGACAGGTTGTGCCCGGCGTCGGCCATCAAGGCAGTCGAATCGGCAGCGACACCGTAGCCGAACTCGACTGCGACAAAAGCTGCGTTGAGCACGATGGCGATCAGGAAAGCCCGGCCCTGGCGGCTGGGATCGCCGTGGTGGTGGTGACCGCCGCCGGCATGGCCATGCGGGGGGTGGTCAGCGTGGTGGTGACCGTGGTGGTCATCATGCGCGGCGTCATGCGCTGGAGGGCGAGTCGTCATTCGGGGTCCGGAAGCGGTTCGGCGCCACGCGCCGGCAAACCGGAGAGTATCCGCTGGGCTGCGATCAGAACATGGCGCTCAGAACTTGGTGTAACCGCCGTCGATGATGAACTGCTCGCCGGTGGTGTAGCCCGACGCGCGGCTGGCCAGGTAGACCGCGATGCCGCCGAAGTCGTCGATGTTGCCCCAGCGCCGGGCCGGGATGCGCGGCATCACCGCGCCGACGAACTTCTCGTTGTTGACCGACTTCTCGGTCATGTCGGTGACGATCCAGCCCGGCAGTATCGAATTGACCCGGATCTGGTGGCGGGCGAGCTCGACCGCCAGCGCCCGCACCATCGCCGTCACCGCGCCCTTGGACGCGCCGTAATGGCTGTTGCGCGCCGCGCCCTCGACCGCCGCGGTGCTGGCGGTGGCCACCAGCGAGCCGCCCAGGCCATGCGCGGTCATGTGCCGCGCGGCGGCGCGGAAGGTCAGGAACACGCCGTCGACGTTGATGCGCTGGATCCGGCGGAATTCGGCCAGGCTCATGTCGGTGATGACCGTGCCCTTGCCCGACACGCCGGCGTTGGCAAAACAGGCGTCGACCCGGCCCAGCGCGGCCACCGACGCGGCAAAGGTGGCGTCGACCTGGGCTTCGTCGCCGACATCGCAGCTGAAGGCGAACACCCGCGCGGCGTCGCCGCATTCATCGGCCAACTGGGCGCGGGCGCGTTCGGTCTTGTCCGGGTTCGAGCCCCAGATCGCCACCTTGGCGCCCGAGGCCAGCAGCGCGCGCGCCATGCCCAGGCCGATGCCGCCGTTGCCGCCGGTCACCACGGCGCCCTGGCCGCTCAAATCGAAAGGTGAGTACATGATGAAAACTCCGCAAGCGGTGGACTATGAAAGCCGGGGGTGGGATGGGGCTGCGACTTGCGCGGCGAATCAGCCTAGCGCGGCGTAGCGTTCCAGGTGGTGGTCGGCGTCGCCGAAGCGCTGCGCCAGCATCGTCAGCCGGCGGAAGGTGTGCGAGACCTTCAACTCCTCGGTCATGCCCATGCCGCCGTGCAACTGCACCGATTCCTGGCTGATCTGGCGCGCCGAATCGGCGATCTTGACCTTGGCCATGGACACCGCGCGCGACCGATCGGCCGCGTCGCCGCCGGCGTCCACTCTTGCTGCGGCCAGGATCGCCAGCGAACGCGCCTGCTCGCAGGCGATGACCATCTCGACCATCCGGTGCTGCAGCACCTGGAACGAGGCGATCGGCACGCCGAACTGCTTGCGCGTCTTCAGGTATTCCAGCGTCGCGTCGCAGGCCGACTTCATCGCGCCCACGGCGTCGGCGCAGAGCAGCGCGGTGGCGAAGTCCACCGCCTCCTCGATCAGCGGCAGCGCGCCATGCAGCGGGCCCAGCAGCGCGTCGGCGCCCAGCGCCACGCCGGTCAGCACGACATCGGCGGCGCGCTGGCCGTCGACGGTGCGGCTGGGGTTGAGCGTGACGCCGGCAGCGTTAGGGTCGACCAGGAACAGGCTGATGCCCGTCGAATCACCGGCCGCGCCATCCGTCAGCGCCGAGACGATCAGCCACTGCGCCGATGCCGCGCCGATGACCACGCATTTCTCGCCGTCCAGCAGCCAGCCCTCGCCCGCCACGCGGGCCGAGGTGATGGCCGGGACCAGGCCGTAGCGCCCGGCCGGCTCTAGGCCGGCAAAGGCGAAGCGGCGGCTGCCGTCGACCAGGCCGGGCAACAAGGCCGCGCGCTGGCTGGGCGAGCCGGCCTTGGCGACCAACCGGCCGGCCAGGCCGATGTTGTCGAGCAGGGGCTCGACCACCAGGGCCTCGCCGCAGGCTTCCATCGCCGCCATCAGGTCGACCGCACCGCCGCCGAAGCCGCCATCGGCCTCGGGCAGCGCGATCGCCGTCAGCCCCATCTCGGCGAAGGTGGACCAGACGCTGTCGCTGACGCCGCTGGCCGACTGCAGGATCGCCTTGCGCTTGTCGAAGCTGTAGTCGTTGGCCAGGAATTTACGGACCGAATCGGCCAGTTGTTGCTGCTCGTCGCTGAATTCGAAGTTCATCAAATGCTCCTGATCGCGGTCACAGACCGAGCGTCATCTTGGCGATGATGTTGCGCTGGATCTCGTTAGACCCGGCGTAGATGCTGGTCTTGCGCATGTTCATGTAGCGCGGCGCCAGGCGCGAGGTGAAGGGGTCGACCGCCCCAGCGTCCACCGCCTTGAAGGGCTGGGCGCGCGGGCCGACCGCCTGCATCATCAGCTCGGTGATCATCTGCTGCACCTCGGTGCCGCGGATCTTGAGCATCGAGACGTCGGCGCCCGGCGGCTGGCCGCTGCGGCGCATCTTGTCGAGAAAGCGCATCGAGGTCAGTTCCAGCGCGGCCAGTTCGATCTCGACCCTGGAGAGCCGGTCGCGGAAGCGCGGGTCGTCCATCAAGGGCTTGCCGTTCTTCAGCTCGCGCCCGGCCAGCTCGCGCAGCGCGCCCAGTTCGCGGCGCGACGCACCGACGTTGCCCGAGCCCATGCGCTCATGGCCCAGCAGGTACTTGGCCACCGTCCAGCCCTTGTTCTCCTCGTGCACCAGGTTCTCGACCGGCACCACGACGTCGTCGAAGAACACCTCGTTGACCTCGTGGCCGCCGTCCATCAGGATCAGCGGGCGCACGGTGATGCCGGGGGTGTTCATGTCGACCAGCAGGAAGCTGATGCCCTCTTGCCGCTTCTCGGCGGTCGGGTCGGTGCGCACCAGGCAGAAGATCCAGTCGCCGTAATGGCCTAGCGTGGTCCAGATCTTCTGGCCGGTGACATGGTAGTTTTCACCACGCCGCTCGGCGCGCATCTTCAGCGCCGCCAGGTCGGACCCGGCGCCGGGCTCGGAGTAACCCTGGACCCAGAAATCATCGCCCTCGCGGATGCGCGGCAGGAAGCGGGCTTTCTGCTCGGGCGTGCCGAAGCGCAGCAGCACCGACGCACACATCGCCGGGCCGAAGGACGGCAGCCCGGGCGCGCCGGCCAGGCCGAACTCTTCCTCGTAGATGTAGCGCTGGGTGATGTCCCAGCCCGTGCCGCCCCATTCCACCGGCCAATGCGGCACCGCCCAGCCCTTGGCGGCCAGGATCTTGTGCCAGCGGATGAAATCCTCTTTCGACAGATGCTGGTAACCCAGCACCTTGGCGCGGATGTCGTCCGGCAGGTTGCCGGCCAGCCAGGCCCGCACTTCGTTGCGGAACACCTGTTCTTCGGGTGAGTAGCTCAAGTCCATGGTTTTTCTCCGTTGCCTCGCACTGCAGCCTTGCTGATGTTGCGCCTTCATCCCGCAGACGCCGTGGAACCGGCTTCGCCGGGCCACTGGCGTCCGCCAATCGGCCAGTATGCCGATCAGCCCTCGCAGGCGGCCAACAGTCCGCAGGGACTGTTGGCCGTCCGGGCTCGGCCCCCCTGGGGGAATTAAAGCCTTTCGATGATGATGGCCGGGGCCATGCCACCGGCCGCGCACATCGTCACCAGGCCGCGCTTCAGGTCACGCCGCTCGAGTTCATCGAGCAAGGTGCCGATCAGGATGGAACCGGTGGCGCCGATAGGGTGGCCCAGCGCCATCGCGCCGCCGTTGACGTTGACCTTGTTGCGGTCCAGACGCAGGTCGCGGATGAACTTTTCGGTCACCACCGCGAAGGCCTCGTTGATCTCCCACAGGTCGATGTCGTCGACCGTCAGCCCGGCCTTGGCCAGCACCTTGCGCGCCGCCGGCACCGGGGCGTTGAGCATCAGCGTGGGCGAGTCGCCCATGTTGGCGTAGGCCACGACCCGGGCGCGTGCCTTCATGCCATGCTTCTTGGCGTAGTGGGGCGACGCCAGCAGCAGCGCGCCCGAGCCGTCGACCACGCCCGACGAGTTGCCGGCATGGTGGACGAAGTTGATCGCCAGGTCGGGGTACTTGGCCAGGATCAGCTTGCGGAAGGTGGTGCCCTGCTCGTCCAGCGCCACGTCGGCCAGCGTGGTGAAGGCCGGCTTCAGGCCGGCCAGCCCTTCGGCGGTGGTCTGCGGCCTGGGGAATTCCTCATGGTCCAGCGCCAGCGTGCCGTCGGCCCGGTAGACCGGGATCAGGCTCTTGGCGAAACGGCCCTCGGCGATGGCCACCGCGGCGCGCTTCTGGCTTTCCAGCGCCAGCGCGTCGAGGTCGGCGCGGCTGATGCCTTCCAGCGTGGCGATCGCGTCGGCGCAAACGCCCTGGTGCGACTGCGGGTGGCTGGCGCGCAGCCGCAGGTTGCCGGCGTCCATCATGCCGGGGCCGTCACCGCGCAGCGTCGCGGTCATCGACATCATCTCGCAGCCGCCGGCGATCACCAGGTCCTCCATGCCGGACATGATCGAGGCCGCGGCCAGGTTGACCACCGAGATGCCAGAGCCGCAGAAGCGGTCCATCGTGATGCCGCTGCTGCGCTGGTCGTAGCCGGCGTCCAGCGCCGACATCCGGCCCAGGTCGTTGCCCTGCGTGCCCTTCTGGGTGCTGGTGCCCCAGAGGATGTCGTCGACATCCGCCGTGTCGAGGTTGTTGCGCTCGGCCAGCGCCTTGAGCACGGCAGCGCCCAGGTGTTGCGGGTGCATGTCGGCCAGGGCGCCCTTGCCCTGTTTGCCAATGCCGCGCGGTGTACGGCAAGCGTCGATGATCAGGGCTTCGGTCATGGCCAGTCTCCAGCAGGTTGTAGGGGGGATTGCGAAAAGTCCAGCCGATTGTGGGACGCGCAAACCCGCCGCCGCAGTCCGGCCGGCGACAGTGGGCCTGTCGGCGCAAAGTTACGCTGTCGAAAAATTCGAGGAGACAGGCATGAGCACCCTCATGAGCACCGCCATCAACGACAGCGCGAATCCCCCCAGCGCCGGCGGCGTCGTCGGCTACGACATCCCGGCGGTCGAAGCCTGGATCGCCCGGCAAGTGCCGTCGCTGCGGCCACCGCTGGTCTGGACAAGGCTGGAAGGCGGGCATTCCAACCTGACCTGCCTGATCGAGGACCGCCAGGGCCAGCGCGCGGTGATACGACGCCCGCCTATGGGCGAGCTGCTGCCCAAGGCGCATGACATGGCGCGCGAGTGGGCGCTGATCAGCGCGCTGGGCAGCGAATCCGTGAAAACCCGGATCCCGGTGCCGGCGGCGCTGGGCTTTTGCGGCGACCTGTCGGTCACCGGTGCGGCCTTCTATGTGATGGGCCATGTCGACGGCCACCCGCTGTACTCGGCCGACGACACCGCGCGCTGGCTGCCGCCCGCGCTGCGCCAGACGCTGGGGCATTCGTTCATCGACGTGCTGGCTGACCTGCACTCGATAGACCCCGACGCGGTCGGCCTGGGCGACCTGGGCAAGAAGGACGGCTACATCGCGCGCCAGTTGAAGACCTGGTACCGGTCGTGGAATGCGTCGATCGCCGGCGCCCAACTCGACGACCCGCGCGCCCATGCGCTGCAGCAGTACTTCATGGACCACCTGCCCGAGCAGGGGCCGGCGCGCATCGTGCACGGCGACTACGGCCTGCACAACACGCTGGTCGGCGCCGACGGCCGGGTCGCGGCGGTGGTGGACTGGGAGATCTCGACCCTGGGCGACGCGCTGGCCGACCTGGCCTATGCGCTGAACCAATGGGCCGAGCCGGGTGACCCGGCGCCGGTGCGCGGCGTGCCGCCGACCAGCCTGCCCGGCTTCCCGACCCGGCACGAACTGGCCGAACGCTACGCGGCGCGCACCGGACGCGACCTGTCGCAGCTGGACTTCTACATCGGCTTCAACCGCTGGAAATCGGCCGCCATCGTGCACGGCGTCTACGCCCGCTACCTCGAAGGCAAGAAGAGCAGCGTCGGCGTCGACCTGGAGGGGCTCAAGCGCGCGATCGTCCAGTCCCTGGCCCAGGCCGAGGCTGCGGTGGACCGGTTGGAGCGGCGCGCTTGAGCGCGGCGGCCAGCCCGGCCTCAGCGCTGCTGCATTTGGCGCATCACCGGGCCGTCGCTGCGGTAAGACCAGCAGCTGTCGATCAGCGACTCGAGCTTCCAGATCCGCACCGGCTCGGCCTGGCCCGGCTTGCGCGGCGCATAGGCGGTGGAGGCGAAGGACTGCACCGCCGCCGCGGCCATCGTGTCGAGCAAGGCCAGGATATGGGTGCAGCCCTCGACGCCGGCCAGCCGCTCGCGCAGCGCCTTGCGAAAACCCCGCGCCAGCGACAAGCCCACCAGGCGCTGGAAGTTGGCGTTGACCTCGGCGCAGCCGCTGTAAGGCGTGCCCGGCATCGCAGAGGCCAGCGCGTGGATGGTGCGGTCGCGCTTGACCGTCAGGCGCAGCTGCATGTTGTGCAGCGCCGATCCGGACTCGCAGGGGCCGCGGAAATCGCTGTCGTAGGCAAACGGCCGGGTGTCGATGAAGCGGCCGTCGATGTCGATGAGCCCATCGTCGCGGCGAAAGCTGCGGCAGACGATGCTGCGGGTGTGTACCGCTTCGCGCGGCGCGGGCTCGGGCAGCACCCAGCCGCCGGCCAGGTCCGCATGCAGGTCTTCGCCAGGGATGGCCATTCAGTGTCTCCAGGATGCGGGCGAATCGTCGCACGCACCCCCAGGGTCGGGAGCGTCACATGAGCGACGGCATGCTGCCCTTTGCCGGCCTGAAGGTCATAGACTGCGCCAGCTTCATCGCCGCCCCGGTGGCCGCGACGATGCTGGGCGACTTCGGCGCCGACGTCGTCAAGATCGAGCCGCCCGACGGCGATCCGCACCGCGGCCTGTACCAGTTGCTGGGATGCGTCGACCCGCCCAGCAACTTCGTCTGGGACCTGAATTCGCGCAACAAGCGCAGCCTGGTGCTGGACCTGAAGCAGCCCGAGGGCCAGGCCGTGCTGCACCGCTTGGTGGCGCAGGCCGACGTCTTCATCACCAACCTGCCGCTGCCGGTGCGTGGCCGACTGGCGATAGACGCCGAGCGCCTGCTGGCGCTGAACCCGCGCCTGGTCTACGCGTCGATGACGGCTTACGGCGAGACCGGCCCCGAGGCCCACAAGAGCGGCTTCGACGTCACCGCCTACTGGGCCCGGCCCGGGCTGATGGACCTGGTGCGCGCCGACCACCGCGCACCGCCCACCCGCCCGGTGCCCGGCATGGGCGACCACCCGAGCGCGATCACGCTGTTCGCGGCGATCACCACCGCGCTCTACCGGCGCGAGCGCAGCGGCGCGGGCGGCCTGGTCAGCACCTCGCTGATGGCCAACGGCCTGTGGGCCAACAGCGTGCAGGTGCAGGGCCAGTTGAGCGGCGCGCGGTTTCCGCCGCGCCAGGGGCGCGAGAACGCGCCCAACCCGCTGAGCAACCTGTACCGCTGCCGCGACGACCGCTGGCTCAGCCTGGTGGTGCTGAACGACGCCCGCCAGTTGCCACCGCTGCTGGCGGTGCTGGGTTTGCAGGGCTTTGCCGATGACCCGCGCTTCGCCAGCGTGGCGGCGCGCGCGGCCCACAGTGCCGCGCTGATCGCCTTGTTCGACCAGCGCTTTGCCGAGCAGGACCTGGCCACCTGGCGCGCCCGGCTGGACGCGGCCGGCATCACCTTCGGCGTCATCGGCACGCTGGCCGATCTGCCTGACGACACCCAGATGCGCGAGGCCGGCGCGCTGGTGGAATTTGCCGACCACGACGGCCTGACCGTGCCCAGCCCGCTGCACTTGCACGGCGTGGCCCAGCGCCGCGCCGGCCCGGCGCCAGAACTGGGCCAGCACAGCGCGGCGGTGCTGCGCGAGGCCGGCTTTGCCGAGGACCATATCGACCGCCTGATCGCGCAGCAGGTGGTGTTCAGCGCCGCAGCGCCACCGCAACCCGAGGAGACCCGACCATGAGCTACGCCAACGGACGACTGATCCACGACGCCGACAGCCACTTGATGGAGTTGGACGACTGCCTGGACGACTTCTTAGCGCCCGGCCAGCTGGCCGCCTTCCACGCCTGCGCCGGCTACCAGGCCGCGCTGGCCCGCAACCTGCGCCCCGGGCGATCGCGCGAAGCCCATGCCGACCCGCTGTTCCGCGCCGGCGTCGACGCCAACCTGCTGCTGCGCAAGAACTACGAGGCCCATGGCGCGTTCATCGCCGCCGACCGGCCGCATGCGCTCGACCTGTTCGGCTTTGCCAGCCAGTTGGTCTTCACCACCTTCTGCCTGGGCAACTTCGGTCTCGACGCGGGCGACGACCTGGCGCTGTGCTACGCCGCGGCCCAGGCGCACAACCGGATGATGACGGACTTCTGCGCCGTCGACGCCCGGCTGCTGGCCACCGCCTACGTGCCGCTGGAGGACTTCGCGCTGGCCAGCGCCACCACGCAAGAAGCGATTCGGCTGGGCGCGAAGGCGCTGATGGTGGCGTCGACCTGCCCGCGGCGCCACGCGCCCAGTCATGTCGCGCTGGACGCGGTCTGGGCCCAGGCCCAGGAGGCCGGCATCCCGGTGCTGTTCCATGTCGGCGGCGAGGACAAGATGAACCCGGTCTACAAGCTCAACGGCCTGCCCGCGGTGCCCGATTTCCACGGCGGCGACGACAACTTCACCTCGGTCAGCTACATGCCCATCCCCAGCGCGGTGATGCAGACCCTGGCCACGCTGGTCTTCGACGGCGTGTTCGACCGCTTTCCGCGGCTCAAGTGGGGCGCGATCGAGCTCGGCGCGGCCTGGCTGCCGGGCTGGATGCGGGCGCTGGATTCGGCCGCGCATGCCTTCGGCCGCAACGAGACAAGGCTGCAGCGGCTGTCGGCCAAACCCAGCGAGATCGTGCGGCGCCAGCTGCGCGTCACGCCCTACCCGCATGAGGACGCGGGCTGGATAGTCGCCAACGCCGGCCAGGAGATGTGCCTGTTCTCGTCCGACTACCCGCATGTCGAGGGCGGCCGCGCGCCGCTCAAGCGCTTCGACGAGGCGCTGCAGGGCTGCACGCCGGAAGCGGTGCAACGCTTCTACGCCGACAACTTCATCGACCTGATGGGCGCCGGGCTGGCGCCCGCGCTGCGGCGGCCGGCAACGCTGGTCGCCGCCTGACCCCCCACCCCAACGGAGACCCCGACATGACCCTGCCCGCCCTGGAAACCCTGCTCTACAGCGTCGAAGACGGCATTGCGACGATCACGCTGAACCGGCCCGAGAAGATGAACGCCTTCACCGCGCAGATGCGCGACGACCTGGTGGCGGCCTTCGACGAGACCGACGCCGACGACGCGGTGCGGGTGGTGATCATCACCGGCGCCGGCCGGGCCTTCTGCGCCGGGGCCGACCTGTCGGGCGGCGGCAAGACCTTCGACTACGCCTCGCGTGCCGAAGAGGCGCGCGACAAGTACAAGGTGGGCGATGTCTACCGCGACGGCGGCGGCATCGCCACGCTGCGCATCTTCAAGAGCCTCAAGCCGGTGATCGGCGCGATCAACGGCGCGGCGGTCGGCATAGGCATGACGATGCAGTTGCCGATGGACATCCGGATGGCGTCCAGCGACGCCCGCTTCGGCTTCGTCTTCAGCCGCCGCGGCATCACCCCCGAAGCCGCGTCGTCGTGGTTCCTGTCCAAGCTGGTGGGCATGCAGACCGCGCTCGAATGGTGTTTCACCGGCCGGGTGTTCTCGGCCCAGGAGGCGCTGGACAAGGGCCTGGTGCGGTCGGTCCATGCGCCGGCCGACCTGTTGCCGGCGGCCAGGGCGCTGGCCCGCGAGATCGCCGACAACACCGCGCCGGTGTCGATCGCGCTGACGCGCCAGATGCTGTGGCACATGGCGGGCGCGGCGCACCCGATGGCAGCGCACCGGGTCGACAGCCGGGCGATCCAGTCGCGCGGCCAGTCGGCCGATGCGCGCGAGGGGGTCAGCTCCTTCCTGGAAAAGCGCACGCCGGTCTACCCGAACAAGGTCTCGACCGACATGCCCGACTTCTTCCCCTGGTGGGAAGAGCCAACATTCGAGTGACCCCCCGAAGCGCCTTCGGCGCCTCCCCCCAAGGGGGCACGCCGCCAGTGGCCCGGCGAAGCCGGTGCCACGGCGTCCGCTTGCTTGCGCCGGCGCATGGTTTGAGCGTGCCGCTGCAGCGCCATGGAGAGAACAGCGATGAATGAACGCCCCGAGGACTTCGATGTGCTGATCGTCGGCGCAGGCATCGGCCTGGACGACGGCACGCGGGCCCACCGCTAGCCGCAGCCAAAGCACCGATGCGTCAATCCTTCTGTTCAGGCCTTGGAGTCGAGCACCGCGGCGTTGATCATCGTGCGCAGTTCACGCCGTATCGGGTACTGGCTGGACGGCATGTACTGGGTCAGGAAGACGACGCTGATGTCCTCGACCGGGTCTATCCAGAAAGCGGTCGACGCCGCGCCGCCCCACCAGTATTCGCCCAGCGAGCCGGCGATGCCGGTCTTGGCCGGGTCGGTGGTCATCGCGAAACCCAGGCCGAAGCCCACGCCCTGGTAAGTGGCCTCGGAGAACATCGACACCGACAGGTCGGCCAGGTCGCGCCCGCCCGGCAGGTGGTTGGCGCGCATCAGCGCCACGGTCTTGGGGCCGAGCAGGCGCACCGCGTCGGGCCCGCTGCCCAGCACGCCGCCGCAGCGCATCGCCTCGCAGAAACGCAGGTAGTCGGCCGCGGTCGACACCAGCCCGCCGCCGCCCGACGGCGCGGTGGTCGGCTCGCGGAAGGTGCGCCCGCCCAGCGGCGCCAGCTTGCCGTCGGCCGAACTGACATAGCACTGGGCAAAGCGCGCCGCCTTGTCGTCGGCCACATGGAAAGCGGTGTCGACCATGCCCAGCGGCCCGAGGATGCGCTGCTGCAGGAACTGGTCGAAGGGGATGCCCGAGATCTTGCCCACCAGATAACCCAGCACGTCGGTGGCCACCGAGTAGTTCCAGGCGCTGCCGGGCGAGAACTCGAGCGGGACCTTGGCCAGCGCCTGGACGAAGCCTTCCAGCCCGTCGTTCTGCTCGAAGGGCTCGATCCGGCCCTTGCGGTAGGCCGCGTCGACATTGGTGCGGGTCTGGAAGCCGTAGGTCAGGCCGGCCGTGTGGCGCAGCAGGTCGATCATGCGCATCGGCGCATCGGTGGGCTTTGTCTGGAAGGCGCCGGGCAGCCCGGCGACATAGACGCCCAGCTCGCGCCAGGACGGGATGAAGCGGTGGACCGGGTCGTCCAGCGCCACCAGCCCTTCCTCGACCAGCATCATGAAGGCCACGCTGGTGATCGGCTTGGTCATCGAGTAGATGCGAACGATGCTGTCTTCAGCCAGCTTGGCACCGGTCTCGAGATTGGCCTGGCCCAGCACGGTCTGGTGCACCAACTGGCCCTGGCGCGCCACCTGCACCAGCGCGCAGGGCAGCTTGCCCGAGGCGATGTATTTGTCGGCCAGGAAGCGGTCCAGGCGGGACAGGCGCTGCGAGCACATGCCCAGGGATTCGGGTTTCACGGTCATGGATTCTTTCGGGTGCGGGCGTTGAGCCGGGTCAGAGTGGGGGTCGGAGATCGCCAGGCGCGGGCAGATGCCAAGGCGTCAGCCCCGATTGGAGCCTATCCCGCCCGGCCACGTCATCCCGATCGGCCCTGATCCGCGCCGCCCGCCCAGGTTTGCCCCCTTTTTTCTCTTTCCACCCTCGCTTTGAAAGCACCCCTATGACTGCCTTGTTGCACGGTATTCGCGTCCTGGATTTCGGCCGCTACATCGCCGGCCCCTATTGCGCGGCGCTGCTGGCCGAGTACGGCGCCGACGTGATCCGCATCGAGAAGCGCGACGGCAGCGAGGACCGCTTCCCGGCCCAGGTGGGCGGCGGGGTGGGCGCGCTGTTCCTGCAGATGAACCGCAACAAGCGCTCGATGACGCTGGATCCGGCGTCGCCCAAAGGCCGCGAGGTGGTGGCCAGGCTGGTGCGCGGCGCCGACGTGGTGATCGCCAACCTGCCCCAGGCCACGCTGCTGGCGATGGGCCTGGACTACGCCACGCTGCGCGGCTTGCGCGAGGACATCATCTTCGTCACCAACACCGCCTACGGCCCGGTCGGCCCGCTGAGCGGCCAGGTCGGCTTCGACGGCGTGGGCCAGGCGATGTCGGGCGCGGTCTACATGACCGGCCAGCCGGGCGAGCCCTACCGCGCGGCGGTGAACTGGGTCGACTTCGGCACCGCGCTGCACTGCGCCTTTGGCGCGATGGCCGCGCTGATGGAGCGCCAGCGCTCGGGCAAGGGCCAGATGGTGACCGGCGCGCTGCTGGCCACCGCGGTGACGCTGACCAACGCGACGCTGATCGAGCAGGCGGTGGCCGTGCCCAACCGCGTGGCCACCGGCAACCGCGGCCAGACCTCGGGACCGATGGACATCTACGCCACCCGCGACGGCCAGATCCTGGTCGCCGTGACCGGCAACCCGCTGTTCCGGCGCTGGGCCAAGCTGATGGGCCAGACCGGCCCCGGCGGCCATGCCGAGGGCGACCCGGACTGGGCGGGCGACCCGCGCTTCAGCGACGACGATGGGCGCGGCCGGCATGGCCCGCTGATCAGCGCGCGCATGGCACGCTGGTGCGCCGAGCGCGACTGCGACGAGATCGTCGACTTGCTGGGCGCGGCGATGATCCCCAGCGCGCCGGTGCTGTCGCCGCAGCAGGCGCTGGACCACCCGCAGGTGCAGGCGCTGGGCCTGCTGCAGGCCACCGACTACCCCGGCCTGCCGCTGCCGGCGCCGGTGGCGGCGGTGCCGCTGTGGATGACCGAGACCGCGCCGGTGGATCGCCTGCGCCCGCCGCTGCTGGGCGAGCACACCGAGCAGATCCTGGCCGAGCTGGGCTACGGCGCGGCCGACATCCTGGCACTGCGCGAGCAGGCGGTGGTCTGAGTCGGACGTCAGGGCCTGCCTGCGCAGGGCCTGACGCCTACGAAGGCCCTGGCCCTCTGTGGCTGGGGCTGAGTCGGACGTCAGGGCCTGCCTGCGCAGGGCCTGACGCCTACGAAGGCCCGCGCCCTCTGTGGCGCGGGCTGAGTCCGGGCCGGGCGGCCAACGCCGTAGCGGGAAGGGAGATGCGGACGTGACATCCCGACCCGGCCTCAATGGGTAGGCTCGCTGCCCATGATCACCCACCTCACCCTCATCACCGGATCCTCCCGCGGCCTGGGCGCCGCGCTCGTGCTGCAGCGCCTGCTGCCCGGCCACAGCGTGCTGGGCATCGCCCGCAACGCCAACCCGGCGCTGCAGGCCCAGGCCGACGTGGCCGGCGTGCCGCTCGAGCAGTGGACCGCCGATCTGACCGATGCCGGCCCGACGGCGCTGCGCCTGCAGGCCTGGCTCGAGGCCTTCGATGGCGCGACGCTGGCCAGCGTCACGCTGATCAACAACGCCGGCGTGATCGGCGAGCTGGCCCCGCTGGACCGGGTGCCGCTGGCCGAGATCGTCCAGGGCCTGCGCGTCGGGCTGGAGTCGGCGATGCTGCTCAGCGCGGTGTTTCTCGACGCCACCCGCGCCTGGCCAGGCCAGCGCCGGGTGCTCAATATCTCATCGGGCCTGGGCCGCAACGCGATGGCCGGCAGCGCGGTCTACTGCGCAGCCAAGGCCGGCATGGACCATTTCACCCGTGCGGTGGCGCTGGAGCAGGCCGCGAAGGCCAACCCGGCGCGGGTGGTGTCCATGGCGCCCGGCGTGATCGACACCGACATGCAGGTGCAGCTGCGCGCCGGCGACCCGGCGCTGTTCCCCGACCACGCCCGCTTCGTCAAGCTGCAGGCCGACGGCGCGCTGCTCAGCCCGGCTGACTGCGCTGCCCGCCTGCTGGCGCGGCTGGAGCGGGCCGATTTCGGCCAGTTGGTGACTGCCGACATCCGCGAGGCCTGAGAGCCGCAGGCCAGGGCCTGCAACCCTGGCCGCACCGGTCAAGGGTGAACCGGCCGCCCGCCCCGCAACCTGGCCAGCATGGGCGAGACCACCGGGATCGTCAGCATGGTGCTGGCAACGGCCATCAGCAGCAAGGCGGTGAAGGCGTCACCGGTGATCATCTGCTTGTCGAGCAGGATGTTGACGAAGATGATCATGATCAGCGCCTTGGTCTGCAACAGCCAGCCGATCAGAGCACTCTCGCCGGGCGGCCAACCCAGGATGCGGCCGGCCATCGCGACGCCCAGCAGCTTGCCCGCGACCGAGACCAGCAGCAGCAGGGCCGCGACCAGCAACACCGCCGCGCCGCCCAGCGACCAGCCGGTGCGCAGCCCGGTGCTGAGAAAGAACACCGGCATCAGCACCAGCAGCACATGGTGGCGCAGCAAGTCGAGCTGGCGCTGGTCGAACCACTGCGCATCGATCACCACACCGGCCAGGAAGGCCCCGACCATGAAGTGCAGGCCGGAACAGTCGGCGCCGAAACCGCAGACCGCCAGCCAGACCAGGCTGGCATGCCAGCGGTCGCGCGCGGGCATCCAGGTCATCAGCCGGCGCAACAGCAAGCTCGCGAGCGCGAAGCCAGCCAGGAAGAGCGCCTGCTTGCCCACCCGTTGCCAGTCCATCAGGATCAGCGACAGCACGCCCCAGATCAGGATGTCATCCAGGCTGGCATAGCGCAGGATGCGCTGGCCGACAGGCTGGCGCAGGAGATCGATCTTTTCCAGCAACAGGATCAGGATGGGCAGCGCCGTCACCGCGCAAGCCATGCCCATGCCCAGCACGAACTGCCAGGGCTGGGCCTGGGGACCGACCCAACCCGGTGCGACGAGCAAGCCCAGCGCGGCCACGCTGCCCAGCAGCAGCGGCGCACCCAGCGCTAGCGACGCGGTGATGCCGCTCTCGCGCCGGTGGACCCAGGCCTGGCGCAGGTCGAGCTCGATGCCGGCGATGAAGACGAACAGCATCACCGCCCACCAAGCCAGGCCGTTGAGCGACTGGACCACCACCGGGTTGAAGACGAAGCGGTAGGCCTCGGGAAACGCCGCCCCCAGCACCGCGGGGCCCAGCGCGATACCGGTCAGTATCTGCACCACCACCAGTGGCGCGAAATGGTCGGTACGCCCCAGACGCCAGACCAGGTAGGGGACGGTGAAGATGACGGTCATCGCAATCAGGAAGATTTCGGTGGTGTTCATCGAGCGTGGGCCGCGGGCGGGGTGGTCGGTGGGCGGGCGGGCAGTGTGACAGACTCTCGGCGGCTCATGGATCACGGGTCACGGGACAGCGCGCGAGCCAACCCGCACCCGGCGCCTGCCCTCTAGAATCCGCCACTTTCGCCCTTTCTGCCCTCACGCCGCCGACGCAGTCGGGTGGCTTGGGCCCGCCCCTCACCGCGGCCCGCCTCCCTCCCCCATGACCCTGTCCCGCCTGATCGGTGGTTTTCTGTTTCGCCATTGGCGGGCCTACGCGGCGGCCGGGACGATGCTCGCGGGCATCGCGCTGCTCGGCGTTTGGCTGCCGCGGCAGATCGGCCACATGGTCGACGGCCTGGTCGCGCAACAGCTGGCGCCGGCAGCGCTCTGGCGCGAGATCGCGCTGCTGCTGGGTGCCGGCGCGGCCATCTACGGCCTGCGCGTGGCCTGGCGGCTGGTGCTCTACGCCACCGCCTACCGGATGGGCGTGGACCTGCGCCTGCAGCTCTACCGGCGCCTGCTGCTGCAAGGCCCGCGCTTCTACCAGACCCAGCGCACCGGCGATCTGATGGCGCTGGCCACCAACGATGTCGACGCGGTCGAGATGGCGGCCGGCGAGGCCATGCTGGCCGGCTTCGACGGCACGATGACGCTGCTGCTGGTGGTGGCGACGATGACGCTGGGCGTGGACTGGCGGCTGGCGCTGGTGACCTTGCTGCCCTTCCCGCTGATGGCGCTGGCGTTCTGGTGGATCTCGACCCATCTGCACAGCGCGTCGCGGCGCGCGCTGGATGCTTTCGGCGCGCTCAACGACCAGGTGCAGGAAACCCTGGCGGGGGTGCGCACGCTGCGCGCGCTGGGGCTGGAGGCGCACAGCAGCGCGCAGTTCGGCCGCCTGGCCGGCGCGGCCTCGGACGCCGGCCTGCGCGCCCAGCGCTGGGAGGCCGGCTACGAACCGGCGGTGGGCGGCACGCTGAACGCGGCGATGGCGCTGTCGCTGGGCTTTGGCGGCTGGCTGGTGTGGCGCGGCGAGATGACGGTGGGCCAGTTGACCAGCTTCGGCCTCTACCTCGGCCAGCTGATCTGGCCGATGTTTGCCGCCGGCTGGGTGCTGAGCCTGATCGAGCGCGGCCGCGCCGCCTGGGCCAGGCTGGCGCCGGTGCTGGACGCCCCGCTGACGGTGACCGACGGCGGCACGCTGAGCGAGGTGACGCCGGGCACGCTGCGCGCCGACGGCCTGCAGTTCAGCTACCCGGGCCAGGCCCAGCCGGCGCTGGCCGGTGTCGGCTTCGCGCTGCCGGCCGGCCAGACCCTGGGCCTGGTGGGCCCCACCGGCGCCGGCAAGAGCACGCTGCTCAAGCTGCTACAGCGCCAATGGGCGGCGCAGCAGGGCAGCATCACCTGGGGCGGCGCGGCGCTGGACGAGCACCGCCTGGCCGCCCTGCGCCAGGCCATCGCCTGGGTGCCGCAAGAACCCTTTCTGTTCTCGGGCAGCGTGGCCGAGAACATCGCGCTGGCGCGGCCCGACGCGAGCCGGGCCCAGATCGAGGCCGCCGCGCGCGACGCCGCGGTGCATGACGACATCACCCGCCTGCCACGGGGTTACGACACGCCGGTGGGCGAGCGCGGCATCACGCTGTCGGGCGGCCAGCGCCAGCGCGTGGCGATCGCCCGCGCGCTGCTGGCCGACGCCCCGCTGCTGCTGCTCGACGACGCGCTGTCGGCCGTCGACACCGGCACCGCGGCGACCATCCTGGCGCATCTGCGCCGCCAGCGCGAGGGCCGCACCGTGGTCATCGTCAGCCACCGGCTGGCCACCGTGATGGACGCCGACCAGATCGCCGTGCTGCGCCATGGCCGCATCACCGAGCAGGGCAGCCACCGCGAGCTGGCTTCGCTGAGCCAGGCCGACGGCCATCCAGGCTGGTACGCCACCCAATGGCGGGTGCAGCAGCTCGAGGCCGCGCTGGACGACGCCGACGCCAGCCCGCGAGAGGCCGACGATGGACGCTGATCTGGCCATCAACGCCAACAATTCCGCCACGGCCAAGCCCGACGCGCCAGCGCGCCGCGCCGCGCTGGCGCTGCTGGTGCGCAGCGCCGCGCCCGACTTGCCGCTGCTGCGCCGGGCGGTCGTCTGGCTGGTGCTGGCCGCCGCGCTGGAGGCGCTGGGCCCGCTGCTGGGCAAGGCCTTCATCGACCGCCACCTGCTGCCGCGCGCCGGCAGCCTGGCCGAGATCGCCGGCCTGCTGGGCGGCGCGCTGGTCGCCGGCTGGCTGGCCAACGCGCTGCGCTACGGGCAGCTGGTGCGGCTGGCCGGGGTGGCGATGCGCTCGGTGCAGCGGCTGCGCGAGCAGGTCTACGGCCATGTGCTGCGCCTGCCTATGGCCTATTTCGACCGCGCCATCACCGGCCAGTTGGTCAGCCGCGTCACCAACGACACCGAGGCGGTCAAGACGCTGTATGTGCAGCTGCTGTTCGTGATGCTCGACAGCGTGATCATGCTGACCACGATGATGGCGACGATGGCACTGCTGAACTGGCGGCTGATGCTGATCGTCGGCCTGCTGGTGCCGGCGGTGGCGGGCATAGTCTGGCTCTACCAGCGGCTGTCGGCCCCGGCGGTGGCGCGCACCCGCGCGCTGCGCAGCGACATCAACGCCCAGACCGCCGAGACCATCGCCGGCATGGCGGTGATCCAGGCCAGCGGCGCGGGCGAGCGCTTCGCGGCCCGCTTTGCCGCCACCAACCGCGCCCATTACGACTCGCGCCGCGCCGAGCTGCGCGCCAACGCCTGGCTGCTGCGGCCGGCGCTGGATTTGCTCAATGTCGCGATGCTGGCGGCGGTGATCGCGGTCTACGGCCTGCGTGACGGCGCGGCGGGCGCGGCGGGTGCCGGGCTGAATGCGCTGGAGGTGGGCGTGCTCTACGCCTTCGTCAGCTATATCGGCCGGGTGGTCGAGCCGCTGATCCAGATCACGATGCAGTTCTCGCAGTTGCAGCAGGCGGTGGTGGCCGCGGCCCGCGTCAACACCTTGCTGGCCGAGCCGCAGGCGCCGCAGGCCAGCGCCCAGGGCCGGGTCAGCGCCGGGCGGATCTCGGTGCGCGACCTGAGCTTCGGCTACCAGAGCGGCCGCACTGTGCTGCACGGGCTGAACCTGGAGATTGCGGCCGGGCAGTTCGTCGGCATCGTCGGCCACACCGGCAGCGGCAAGAGCACGCTGTTGTCGCTGTTGCTGCGCTTCTACCCCGCGCCGGCCGGCTCGCTGTGGATGGACGGCCAGCCGATCGCCGACCTGGCCGACGTGGAGTTCCGGCGCAGCGTCGGCCTGGTGCCGCAAGAGCCCTTCCTGCTGGCGGCCAGCGCGCGCGACAACATCACGATGGGCCGCGCGCTGGACGACGCCGCGGTCGAGGCCGCGGCCCGCGCCGCCAACGCCCACGACTTCATCAGCCGGCTGGCGCAGGGCTACGACACACCGCTGGGCGAGGGCGGCGCCCGGCTGGCGGTGGGCGAGAAGCAGCTGATCGCGCTGGCCCGCGCGCTGGCCGGCCAGCCCACGCTGCTGCTGCTCGACGAAGCCACCGCGCATATCGACAGCGAGACCGAGGCCAGGGTGCAGCGCTCGCTGGCCGCGCTGCACGGCCGGGTCACGGTGCTGGCCATCGCCCACCGGCTGTCGACCGTGCGCGATGCCGACACCATCGTCGTGCTGAACCACGGCCGCATCGCCGAGCGCGGCCGCCACGCCGACTTGATGGCCATCGAGGGCGGCCTCTACCAACGCCTGGTGCAACTGCAGCAACTCGAAGATGACGACACCTGAACCCCGGCTGCTGGCGCTGCCCGACTTCCGCCGCTTCTGGCTGTCGCGCCTGGCCGGCACCGCCGCATCGCAGATGCTGCTGGTGGCCCTGGGCTGGCAGATGTACGACCTGACCGGCAGCGCCTGGGACCTGGGGCTGGTCGGGCTGGCCCAGTTCCTGCCCGCGCTGCTGCTGGCGCTGCCGGCCGGCCACCATGTCGACCGCAGCGACCGCCGCCGCGTGCTGCTGGCCGTGCTGTCGCTGCAGGTGGTGGTGGCCGTCGCGCTGGCGCTGGCCTCGGCCAGCGGGCTGATGGGGCGCGGCGCGCTGCTGGCGGTGTCGCTGGCGCTGGGCGTGTTGCGGACCTGGCAGATGCCGACCTCGCAGGCGCTGCTGCCGCAGCTGGTGCCGCTGCACCGGCTGCCGAGCGCGCTGGCGCTGTCGTCGGCGGCGCTGCAGGGCGCGATCATCGCCGGGCCGGCCATAGGCGGCTTCGTCTACGCGGCTGGGGCGGCGGCCGGGGCGGCGGCGGTCTACGGCCTGGCGGCGCTGGGCTTTGCGCTGGCCACGGTCTGCGTGCTGCGGCTGGCGACCCGGGCGGCGCCGCCGGCGCGCGAGCCGGCCTCGGTCGCGTCGCTGCTGGCCGGCTTGAGTTTCATCGCCGGCCGGCCGGTGGTGCTGGGCGCGATCTCGCTCGACCTGTTCGCGGTGCTGCTGGGCGGCGCGGTGGCGCTGCTGCCGATCTTCGCCCGCGACATGCTGCACACCGGCCCCTGGGGCCTGGGCCTGTTGCGCGCGGCGCCGGCGGTGGGCGCGCTGGCGATGTCGCTGGCGCTGGCGCGCTGGCCGGTGCAGCGCCGCAGCGGCGCCTGGCTGCTGGGCGCGGTGGCGCTGTACGGGCTGACGATGGTGGTGTTCGGGCTGTCGACCCATTTGCTGCTGTCGCTGGCGGCGCTGGCGATCTCGGGCGCGGCCGACATGGTCAGCGTGGTGATCCGCCAGTCGCTGGTGCAACTGGCCACGCCGGACGCGATGCGCGGCCGGGTCAGCGCGGTCAACTCGGTCTTCATCGGCGCGTCCAACCAGTTGGGCGAGTTCGAGTCCGGCGCCACCGCCGCGCTGTGGGGACCGGTGGCCTCGGTGGTCTGGGGCGGCGTGGGCACGCTGGCGGTGGTGCTGCTGTGGAGCGGGCTGTTTCCGACGCTGGCCAGGCGTGACCGGCTGCTGCGCGACCCGGACGAGGCCGGCGACACCCTCGCGCAGGCCAGCCCCGCGCCCGCCGCCAAGGTCTGAGCTGAAGCAGGACAGTCCTGCCGCGCCGGCGACAGCCGCGCCGGCCGGTGGCATGGCAGCATGACTGCCTCCCTCTCCCTGCCCTTTTCGCCCAAACGCCCAAGCCATGACCACTGACCTGTTGCTGACCGAGATCGACCCCGCCGGCTACGCCGTGATCACGCTGAACCGGCCGCAATCGATGAACGCGCTGAGCAAGGCGCTGATGACGGCGCTGACCGAGGCGATCGACGCTCTGGCCGCGCGGCCGGACGTGCGGGTGCTGATCCTGACCGGCGCCGGCCGGGCTTTCTGCGCCGGGCTGGACCTGAAGGAGATCGGCTCGGGCCAGGGCAGCCTGGGCGGCGCGGCGCCGGCGGCCAAGCCCATCGGCGACCCGGTGGCCGCGCTGGGCCGTTTTGCCGGCCCGGTGATCGCCGCGGTCAACGGCGTGGCGGTGACCGGCGGCTTCGAGCTGGCGCTGGCCTGCGACATGCTGCTGGCGGCCGAGGGCGCGCGCTTCGCCGACACCCATGCCCGCATCGGCGTGGCGCCGGGCTGGGGCCTGTCGCAAAAGCTCAGCCGCGCGATCGGCCCCTACCGGGCGCGCGAGGTGTCGTTGACCGGCAACTGGGTCAGCGCCGAGCAGGCCGCCGCCTGGGGCTTCGTCAACCGGGTGCTGCCGGCCGAAGGCCTGATGCCCGCCGCCCGCGCGCTGGCGCTGGACATGCTGGGCACGCTGCCGGCGATGCTGCTGCGCTACAAGGCGGTGATCAACGACGGTTTTGCGCTGGCGCTGGGCGAGGGCATGGCGCTGGAGAAAGCCCGCGCCCGCGAGTTCAACGCCGGGGTGGCAGCGGGTGATGTCGAACAGCGCCGCGAGGCCGTGCGCGAGCGCAACCGCGGCGCGGCCTGAGCGCAACAGGCCCCCGCCCCGGATCAAGCCCCCAGCGACACCCCCAGGCCGCGCGCCGCGGCCAGCAGTTCATGGCCGGCGGGCACCGGCCGGTTGCGGCCGGCCACCAGGTCCAGCGCCACGCTGGTGACGCGTTCGCCCTGCAGCGCCACCATGCGGCCGAAGCTGCCGGCCTGCACCAGTTCGGCGGCATGCCAGCCGAAACGGGTGGCCAGCACCCGGTCGAAGGGCGTGGGCGAGCCGCCGCGCTGGACATGGCCGAGCAGCGTGGCGCGCACCTCGCTCTGCAGCCGGGGTTGCAGCTGGCGTGCCAGCTGCGCGCCGACGCCGCCCAGGCGCAGCGGGTCGGGGCTGTCGGCCACCGTCTGCGCCACCGTCAGGCCTTCGCCATCGGCACGCGCGCCCTCGGCGATGCAGATCAGCGTGTACCCCTCGCGCGCCTCGCGCTGGCGGCAGCGCTCGACCACCGCGTCCAGCCGGTGCGGCAGCTCGGGCAGCAGGATCACGTCGGCCGCCCCGGCCATGCCGCCCTCCAGCGCGATCCAGCCGGCGTAGCGGCCCATGGTCTCGGCGATCATCACCCGGCCATGGCTGCGCGCGGTGGTCTCGAGCCGGTCCAGCGCCTCGGCCACCACCGCCACCGCGCTGTCGAAACCGAAGCTGCGGTCGGTGTGGCAGAGGTCGTTGTCTATCGTCTTGGGCACGCCGACCACCGGCAGGCCCAGCCTGGCCAGCTTGTGCGCAATCATCATCGTGCCGTCGCCGCCTATGGCCACCAGCGCGTCCAAGCCCAGTTCACGCGCATAGTCCAGCGCCTGGGCCGAGACATCGGCACCGCCGGCGCCGAAATAGTGGAAGGGATCGCAGCGGTTGTGGGTGCCCAGGATGGTGCCGCCCTGGGCCAGGATGCCGGCCACCGCCGGCGCATCCAGCGCCATCACCTCGCGCCTGAGCAAGCCCAGGAAGCCGCGCTTGATGCCGGTGACCTGCGCCCCGCATTCGTTGATCAGCGCCAGCGTGACGGCGCGTATCACCGCGTTCAGGCCGGGGCAGTCGCCGCCGCCGGTCAGGATGCCGATGTGCATGGGGTTCTCCGTCTCAGCTTTCCACAGTGGCCAACGCCACACCCGCTGCACCCAACAGGTCTGGCTCAGCGGACGCGGCGCAGCCGCTTCGGGGGTGTTTTCACTTCAACCAGGCCGCCAGGTCGGCCTTGAGCTGGGCCAGGTCGGCGCGGCGGGTGTACATCATGTGGCCGGCGTCGTAGTAGCGGTGGGTAATGCGGGCCAGCACCTCGGCCGGCGCGTCGAGCTGGGCCAGCGACCAGTCGCTGGCCGAGTAAGGCGTGCCCAGGTCGTAGCGGCCGCTCGCCACCAGCACCTTCATGTGCGGGTTGCGGCGCATCGCGCGCGCCAGGTCGGCGCTGGTGCTGGTGAAGCCGTTGGCCTCGCGCATGCCTTCGTCGCTGCCGCGCTGCCAGTTCCAGGCCTTGTTGACGGACAGGGACAGCGTGTCGTAGCGCGCCTCGACGGGCAGGCCGAGCGCGGCGTAATAGGCCAGCGCGGCGGTGGTGTAGGGGATCGCGATGCCCTCGATGCCGGGGTCGAAAGCCATCTGCCGCTCGCGCGTCGCGGCCATGCTCGCGGTGGCGCGCGACTCCAGCCGCCCCACCAGCAGGCCGCGCGGGCGCAGCACCTCGACGAAGAAGGTGGCGTCGCTGATGCGCAAGTTGTTTTCTTGAACAACCGGCAGCGCCAGGCCGGTCAGCTCGGCCAGGCGGCGCTCGATGCGCAGCCTGGCACGGCCGGCCAGCCGGGCGCCGGCGTGCAACGCGCCCAGGTAGTCGTCCTGCACGAAGGCCTCAGCCGCGGCGCGCGCCGCCTCGCCAGAGGCCGCCAGCGTGCCCTTGAGCGTGCCGTGGTACTGGGCGGTGGCGGCGAATGCCGGCAGGAACAGCGCGTATGGCAGGTCGTTGCGCGGCGCGAAGACCAGCGACTGCAAATCCATCGCGCAGGACACCAGGATCAGCCCCGACAGCGCCAGCCCGGCGTCGAGCAGTTTGTCGGCCAGCGCCGCGCCGCGGGTCGTGCCGTAGCTCTCGCCGGCCAGGTAGAGCGGCGCGCCGAAGCGGCCGTTGGCGGCCAGCCAGCCGCGCATCACCTCGGCCAGCGCCTCGACGTCGCCGTCGACCGACAACAGCGTCTTGCGCGCCGCGTCGCTGGCGCTGACCGACCAGCCGGTGTGCGGCGGGTCGATGAACACCAGATCGAAGTGTTCCAGCCAGGTCAGCGGGTTGTCGACCGCCGCGTAAGGCGCGGCGCCGAGCGTGCCGTCGTCGTTGACCGGCACCCGCTTCGGGCCCAGCGCGCCCAGGTGCAGCCAGATCGACGACGACCCCGGCCCGCCGTTGAAGGCGAAGCAGACCGGCCGCGCCGCGCTGCCGGGCGGCGTGGCGACCTGGTAGGCGATGGTGAACACCGCCGCCTGCGGCTCGCCGCGCTGGGCGTCTATGCCGCCGGCCAGCACCGGCACGAATGCCGCGCGCACGCGGTAGTCCAGCACCTGGCCACCGGCCAGTGCGACCGCGCCGCTGCTGAGCACCGCCGGGCGGGCCAGCAACTGGTCGACCCGGTCGCGCTGCCGCTTGGCCGCGTCGGGATCCGTCGGCAGGGTCTCGGGCTTGGGCGTTTCACTCAATGCGGTCTCCTGATCGTTGTCATCATGGGCAGGCAGTTGCCGCCGCGGCGGCCGGGACGGTCAGGCAGTGGCCAGGAACTGCGCGTAGCGTGCCAGGTCGACGTTGCCGCCCGACAGGATCACGCCCACGCGCGCGCCGCGCAGGTCGACCACGCCCTCGAGCAGCGCGGCCGCGCCCAGGCAGCCGGTGGGCTCGACCACCTGCTTCATGCGCTCGGCGAAGAACTGCATCGTGCGGATCAGCTGCGCGTCGCTGACGGTGACGATGCGATCGACCAGGGCCTGGATCACCGGGAAGGTGAGTTGCCCGCTGGCCTGGGTCTGGGCGCCGTCGGCAATCGTCTGCGGCACGGCTATCTGCACGATGCTGCCGGCGGCCAGGCTTTGCTGGGTGTCGTTGCCGGCCTCGGGCTCGACGCCTATCACCTGGATGGCGGGCAGCTTGTGCTTGGCCGCCACGGCGCTGCCCGAGATCAAACCGCCGCCGCCGACGCAGACCAGCAACACGTCGAGCGGGCCGACCTCGTTGATCAATTCGAGTGCGGCCGTGCCCTGGCCGGCCATCACGTCGGGATGGTCGAAGGGCGGGATCAGCGTCATGCCGCGCTCGGCGGCGATGCGCGCGCCGATCTCGGCCCGGTCCTCGGTGTAGCGGTTGTACGAGACCACCTCGCTGCCGGCCTGGCCGCGCTGGTAGTCGCGGGTGGCGGCCAGCTTGGACGCCGGGGCGTCCAGCGGCATCACGATCACGCTGGGCATGCCCAGCAGCCGGGCCGACAAGGCGATCGCCTGGGCATGGTTGCCCGAGCTGAAAGCCAGCGCGCCGGCCGCTTTCTGTTCCGGCGTGAAGCGCGCCAAGGCGTTGTAGGCGCCGCGGAACTTGAACGCGCCCATGCGCTGCAGGTGCTCGGCCTTGAAGAACACCCTGGCGCCGCAGCGCTCATCGGCCTGGTGCGAGCGCAGCACCGGCGTGCGGTGTGCCACGCCTTTGAGCCTTTCGGCGGCCGAGGTGATATCCGAGAATTCAATCGCAAGTGTCGTCATGTAGCCAAGCATAACGAGGCCTGGGCGGTGCGGGTGCCGGGCGCGTGAACCGGCCCCGCCACCGACGTGAACTGGCCGGCATTCGCCCCGATGCTCGCCGCCTGCACGCGGCTCGCGGCGCCTAAGCTGGCTGGCAATCCCGCTTCACCTGGATCTGCCCCATGGACGCCCTGACCCGACTCCCCCTGAAGCTCCGGCCCGCCTCGGCGGCCAGTGCCTGTGCGCAGACCGCGCCCCCCGAGTTGCTCGAATTCGTCGATTTCAAGTGGTTGATGGCCGGCGAAGGACATGCCATAGACCTCGACCGGCTGCAGCGCGAGTCGGCCTATGCCCGCGGTTGCATGGCGCTGGCCGGCGGCTCGACCTCGGCCACGCTGCGCCGGGCCGGCGAGCGCCTGGCCAGCGCGATGGGCATCAGCCGGCGGGCCTGAGGCCCTTCAACCTGCCTGAGCGCCCGGTTCCGACCCAGCTTCCGGACCCTGGAAATCGCCGCGCCGGAAGGTCAGCACCAGCGTGTCGCGGTGGCCGCCGGCGGCCGCATCCAGCGGCTGGATGGGCGTGCTCTCGTGGATCACCCGCTCGTCGTCGAGCAGCAGCACGCTCCAGGGCTGGTCCAGCGTGAAGCGCTGGCCCTGCGGGCCACGGGCGTCGAAGACCCGGGTCTCGCCGCCCTTGATGCCGACGCGCGACACCAGGATAACCACCACCAGGTCGACGCCGTCGCGGTGCGCGCCCTCGGGCGTGGGCCGGCCAATGCCGTCGGTGGTGTCGATGCGGAAGGGATGGGCCTCGACGAACCAGGGTTCCTGCGCCGAGCCACCGCCACGCAGCGCGGCAGCCCGGCGTGCCAGCGCGCGCAGCAGCGCGGCCCAGTCCGGCGCCAGCGCCAGCGCCGCAGGTAGCGGCGCGAACCAGCGCGAGATCCCGCCGTGCAGCGCGTTGTATTCCACCGGCTGCCAATGCGCGCGGTGCGGCACCGGCGTCAGCGTGCCCGCCGGGTCCGGATTCACCACGAAGCAGCCGTGGCGGCGCCGCCGGTAGCGCCCGCCGTCGCGCAGGAAGTCGTCGGGCGGCAGGTCGTCCCACAGCGGCGCCCAGGCCGCCAGCGACTGCGCCGACACCGCGGCCAGTTTGGCCAGGCTGGGGGCATCGAGCACGGCGAATCCGGCCTGCGCCAGTTCGGTATCCAGGTCGGCAAGGGCGGTGAGCGGCGGGAGCAGAGTCATGGCGGGGCAACGGTGTGGAGGCGATTTCATTGTCCGTGAGCCGGCGCCCCGCCCCGCCTCGCCGATCCCGCCCTCAGTCGATCAAGCCGCGCCCGCGCAGCATCGGCGCTATCAGCGCGTCGCGGCCGCGGAAGGCACGGTAGGCCGCGCCCGGCTCGACGCTGTCGCCGCGGCTGTAGATGCAGGCCTTGAGGCGCGCGGCCAGCACCGGGTCGAAGGCGTTGCCGGCCTCGGCAAAAGCGTCCCAGGCGTCGGCCTCCAGCACCTCGGCCCAGAGGTAGACGTAATAGCCGGCGGCATAGCCGTCGCCCGAGAACAGGTGCTGGAAATGCGGCAGGCGGTGGTTCAGGCCGGCATCGTCGGGCAGGCCGCGCTCGGCCATCAGCTCGCGCTCGAAGGCCACCACGTCGTCCACCGGCACGGCGCTCTGGTGCGCCGCCAGGTCGACGATCGCGCTGGCGGTGTAACGCACCGTCTCGTAAGCCTGGCCGAAACGGCGCGCCGCCTCCAAACGATCCAGCCAGGCCTCGGGCAAGGTCTCGCCGGTCTGCCAGTGGCGGGCATGGCGGCGCAAGACCTCGCGCTCGACCCCCCAATGCTCGAACAGCTGCGAGGGCAGTTCGACGAAATCGCGCAGCACGTCGGTGCCCGACAGCCGGCTGTAGCCGACATCGCTCAACAGCCCGTGCAGGCCATGGCCGAACTCGTGGAACAGCGTGCGCACGTCGTCGGGCGAGAGCAGCGTGGGCTGGTCGGGCGCGCCCTTGGCGAAGTTGTTGTTGTTCAGCACCACCGGCAGCGACGCCGCGCCGCCCTCGCCGTTGCGGTGCTGCAGCGCCAGCGTGCTCATCCAGGCCCCGCTGCGCTTGCTCGGGCGCGAGAAGTTGTCGTGCAGGAACAGCCCGACCGCCTGCCCGGCGGCGTCGCTGACCTGGTAGACGTCGACATCGGCGTGGTAGGCCCGCAGGTCGTCGCGGCGCTCGAAACGCAGGCCAAACAGTTGCTGCGCACAGTCGAAGGCCGCCGCCACCATGTTGGGCAGCGCGAAATAGGGCTTGAGCACCGCCTCGTCCAGCGCGTAGCGCGATTGGCGCACCTGCTCGGCCCAGTAGCGCCAGTCCCAGGCCTGCAGTTCGTGGTCGACACCGGCCGCGGCCATCGCCTCGCACAACATCGCGCGTTCGGCGTCCAGCGCCGGCAAGGCCCGCTCCCAGACCTCGTCGAGCAACGCCCAGACCCGCGCCGGCGCCAGCGCCATCGTGTCGGCGAGCTTGAACTCGGCGTAATCGGCGCAGCCCATCAGCGCCGCCTGCCGCGCCCGCAAGGCCAGGATGCGGCGCGCCAGCGGCCGGTTGTCGTGCGCGCCGTCCTGCTCGCCACGGCCTATCCAGGCCCGCCAGGCCGTCTCGCGCAGGTCGCGCCTCGGTGAGAAGCCGAGAAAGGGCACGATCAGCGATCGATTGAGCGTGATCACCGGATGCGCCAGTCCGCGCTCGGCGCCGGCCTGCAAGGCGGCAGCGCTCAGCCAGTCGGGCAGGCCGGCCAGCGCCTCGGTATCGGTCAAGGCCAGCGTGAACGCGGCCTCGTCGTGCAGCACGTTCTGGCCGAAGCGGGCGTTCAGCTCGGCCAGCTCGCTGCCCAGCGCGGCGAACTCGGCCCGCTGCTCCGGCGCCAGCTCGGCCCCGGCGCGGGCGAAGTCACGCTGGGTGCGCTCGACCAGGCGCTGCTGCTCGGGGGTCAAGCCGGCGCGCTCGCGGTCGCGGTAGACCGCGTCTATGCGGTCGAACAGGCCGCCGTCCTGCTGCACCGCACTCCAATGCGCCGACAGCGGCGCGGCCAGGTCGCGCTGGACCGCCTGCAGTTCAGGGCTGGTGGCCGAGGCCGTCAGGTTGTGGAACACCGCCTCGATGCGCCGCAGCAGCGCGCCGGCGCGGTCGAAAGCGGCCAGGGTGTTGTCGAAATCGGGCACCGCGGCCTGGGCCACCAGCGCGGCGATCTCGGCCCGGTGCAGCGCCATCGCATGGTCCAGCGCCGGGGCGAAATGGGCGGGGCGGATGCGGTCGAAGGCCGGCAGGTCCAGCGCGTCAGCGCCGTCCATCAGCAAGGGGTTGGGGGTTGCGTCCATGGGTTCTCGGGGGTCAGGGCGGGCCGGATGGCCGTTGGAGGAAGGATTGCAGCAGCAAGGCTACAGTAGCGGCCGACTTCCTGCCCGGCGGCCCTCGCGGCCGCGAACCGCATGCCCTCCGCCAAAAACTCCGCCAAAGCCTCCGCAAACCCCGCCAACCGCCGCAGCGCCTCGACCACGCCGATGGCCTTGTGGCTGGGACTGTCCTTGCTGGTGATCCTGGCCGATCAGATCAGCAAGACCTTGATCGTCGGCCGGTTCCAGCTCGGCGACAGCATCACCGTCTATTCCTTCTTCAATCTGGTGCGGGCGCACAACGCCGGCGCGGCCTTCTCCTTCCTGGCCGGCGCGTCGGGCTGGCAGCGCTGGTTCTTCGTCGGGCTGGGCGCGTTGGCCTCGGCCTTCATCGTCTGGATGCTGCGCACCCACCCGGGCCAGCGCCTGTTCTGCGCCGCGATCAGCCTGATCCTGGGCGGCGCGCTGGGCAACGTGATCGACCGGCTGCTGCACGGCCATGTCATCGACTTCCTGCAGTTCCATGCGTCATTCCTGGCACCGATGTTTCCGGGTGGCTACTTCCCGGCCTTCAACATCGCCGACAGCGCGATCACGCTGGGGGCCATCGCGCTGATCGCCGACGAGTTGCTGCGGGTGCGCCGAGGGCGCTGATCCCACGACCGCGGGACTGCCCGCATGGCGGCCGGGGGCAAGCCGGGTTAGGCTGGCCCCGATGAACGCCAGGCCCGACGACAGCCCAGCCACCGCAAAGCCTGACGGCCTGGCCGAGGCTGCGCCCGCCGACGCGGACACGAACACCACCGCAGCCGACGAGCGCTCGCCGTTCGAGCTGACGCTGCACCCGCTGGGGCTGGCTGCGCCGCTGCGCTGGCTGGCGCTGGGCTGGCGCGATTTCCGGCGCTGCCCCGGCATCGGCCTGTTCTATGGCGCCTGCTTCATGGCCATGGGCTGGCTGCTGATGACGGTGTTCGAGCAGGCGCCGGCCTATGTGCTGGCGCTGTCGGCCGGATTTCTGCTGACGGGGCCCTTCTTCTGTCTCGGCCTGTACCAGGCCAGCCGCCGGCTCGAACGCGGCGAGCAACCCGATCTGGGCGACTCGCTGCTGGCCTGGGACCAGCGCACTGGCACGCTGGCGATCTTCGGCTTCGTGCTGCTGGTGCTGGAGATGCTGTGGGGCCGCGCCTCGCTGATCGTGTTCGCGGTCAGCTTTGACGGCATGCCCGATTTCAAGGGCTCGCTGCTGGCGCTGGTCAATCCCGAGAACCTGCAGTTCATCGTCGCCTACCTGCTGGTGGGCGGGCTGTTCGCCGGGCTGATCTTCTCGGTCAGCGTGGTCTCGATACCGATGATCCTGGACCGGCCCACCGACGCCATCAGCGCCGGCCTGACCAGCCTGCGCCTGGTGCTGACCCAGCCGCTGGTGATGGCGGTCTGGGGGGCGCTGATCACGCTGCTGGTGGTGCTGGCGATGCTGCCCTGGTTCGCCGGCCTGCTGGTGGTCGGCCCGGTGCTGGGCCATGCCACCTGGCACGCCTACCGCGCGGCGGTGGGCGACTGAGCTTCAGGCTGCTCCGGCGGCGCTCGCGTGCTGCCCGTCACGCGGCGCCGAGCCGGGCAGGCGTAGCAGCCGCCGGCGCAGGCTAGAGTGCGGAACTCACGTCACTCGCCCCAGGAACTTCCGTGCCCCTGCTGCCCAGGCTGATCCTGATCGCGCTGCTGTGCTGTGCCGGTGGCGCGGTGCGCGCAGGCCTGCCCGAGGTGGTGGCCGCGGCCAAGCCGGCGGTGATGGCGGTGGGCCTGTACAACGCGCTGAGCAGCCCGCGCTTCAACTTCCGCGGCACCGGTTTCGTGGTCGGCGACGGCCGGCAATTGATCACCAACGCCCATGTGCTGCCCGAGGAGAGCGCCGACCTGCGGCAACTGGCGCTGCAGATCGGCGGCAACCGCGCCGCGGGCCAGGACGGCGCGCCCGAGACCCGCGGCCTGACCCTGCTGCAACTGGACCGCACGCACGATCTGGCGCTGCTGCGCATCAGCGGCGAACCCCTGCCCACGCTGACGCTGGAGCCGGCCGACGGGGCGCGCGAAGGCCAGGCGGTGGCCTTCATGGGGTTTCCGATCGGCGGGCTGCTGGGTTTTGCGACGGTCACCCACCGCGCCACGATCTCGTCGATCACGCCGATCGCGCTGCCGCCGCCCAATGCGCGCCAGCTCGACGCCGCCGCGGTGGCGCGGCTGCGCACGCTGCCCTTCGACATCTACCAGCTCGACGGCACCGCCTACCCCGGCAACAGCGGCGGACCGCTGTTCGACATCGACAGCGGCCGGGTGGTGGGCGTGATCAACATGGTCTTTGTCAAGGGCAGCCGCGAGACCTTGTTGAGCAACCCCTCGGGAATCAGCTACGCCATTCCGGCGCGCTTCGTGCGGGAGTTGCTGGCGCGGCCCTGAAGGTTTGGGCGGCGGCAGCGTTGGTGAAGTACCGGTACCGGCACGAAGCGGTCATTGACGCTTCACCCTGAACCCGGCGCTCAAGGTTCTTTGGGTGAGCGCCAGGCCGGGCTGACATGTTCTGCTCCGTGTCCCCCGCCGCCGGCAAAAGCCGCCGACGGCTCCTCCTTTACCTACGCAGAACACGCCAGCCCGGCCTGACGCTCCGGCAGCGCCGGTGCCCTGCCACGGTCGGTCCCACGACGAC
>CANGHK010000051.1 GCA_947453625.1 Burkholderiales bacterium | reverse complement strand
TTCCTGGTCGAGTATTCGACCAACGGCGGCGGAGCCTATGCCACGCTGGCCACGGTGCCGTCGACCAACGTCTCCGGCACGGGCGCGGTGAGCTACAGCCCGACGCTGACCCTGGTCAAGGGCATCAGCTATCTGTTCCGGGTCTCGGCCGTCAACGCCACGTCGGCGACGACGACGGTGGTCTCGGCTGCGCTGGTGGCCCAGGGTGCGCCGACCGCAGCACCGTCGTTGATGCAGGCCACGCTGGCCGGCACCACCGCGACGGTGAGCTGGCTGGACAACTCGGCCGATGAAACCGGCTGGGTGCTGCAGGCCAATGTGGGCGGCGCGGGCTTTGTCAACGTTGCCACGCCGGTCAGCACCACCACGGCCGGCACGGGCACCCGGTTCAGCGTCACCTACACGGTGGTGCCGGGCACGACGCTGCAGTTCCAGGCCGCAGCCAGCAACACCTGGGGCGCGTCCGGGTTTGCCGCGCCGGTGACCCTGGTGGTGCCGGCCGGCGCCTCGACCGCGCCCAGCGGTCTGGCCGCCTTGCAGAGCGCCCCGGCTATGACGCCCACGCTGTACTGGACCGACAACTCGAACAACGAGACCGGTTTCCTGATCGAGTACTCGACCAACGCCGGTGGCGCGTGGACCTCGCTCGGCACGGTGGCCACGGCCGACGTCGCCGGCGTCGGTGCCCGCAGCTACAGCCCGGCGCTGACCCTGGTCAAGGGAACGAGCTACCTGTTCCGGGTCTCGGCAGTCAATGCCTCGGGCACCTCGGCGGCGGCGGTCTCGGCCGCGCTGCTGGCCCAGGGCCCGCCGACCGCGCCGACGACGATGGCGGTGACGGCCTTGAACGCGGCCAGCACCACGGCCACCGTGAGCTGGCGTGACGCGTCGACCGATGAAACCGGCTGGGTGCTGCAGGCCTCGACCGACGGCGGTGCGACCTATGTGCAGAGCGCCACGCTGGCGAGCACGACGACGGCCGCGGCCACGGCGACGGTGACGGCTGCTGCCACCGTGACGCCGGGCACCACCGTGCTGTTCCAGGCGGCGGCGAGCAACGCCTTTGGCAACTCGGTCTTCGCTGTGCCGGTCAGTCTGGTGGTGCCCTTGGCCGGTGCGGTCAACGCGCCGACCAACCTGACCGCGGTGCTGAACTCGGCGACGCAGGCCACGCTGAGCTGGACCGACATCTCGACCAACGAGACCAGCTTCCTGGTCGAGCAGTCGCTCAATGGCTCGGCCACCTGGACGACGGCGGCCACCGTGACCCGCACCGCGGCACAGGCGACGTCGATCAACACCGCCGTGACGCAGACGGTGGTGGTGGCGCTGAACAACAGCTATGTCTGGCGGGTGACGGCCCGGTCGGCGACGGCCAATTCGACGCCGGTCTCGACCGCGGCGGTGGCGGTGACGCTGAACCCGGTGACCTCGCTGACGGCAGCGGTGGCCACGCCGACCTCGGTTCTGCTGAACTGGGTCGACGGTGGTGTGACCGAGACCGGCTACCGGGTCGAGCGCTGTGCCGGCGACCTGACCACCTGCACGGCGACCGCCGGTGTCTGGACCAACCTGACGACCACCGCGCTGGCGGTCAACACGGTGGCCTACACCGCGACCGGACTGACCGCGGGAACGGCTTATGTGTTCCGCGTGACGTCGACCATCGGTGCGACGCTGTCGACCCCGACGCTGGTGGCGCTGGCACTGCCGCCTGAAGTGGTCAACCCGCCGTCCATCCCGACCGCGGTGATCAACTCGGCGACGCAGGTGACGCTGAGCTGGACCGACCTGTCGACCAACGAGACCAGTTTCCTGGTCGAGCAGTCGCTCAATGGCTCGGCGACCTGGACGACGGTGGCCACGGTGACCCGCACGGCGGCTCAAGCCACCTCGGTCAACACCACGGTGACGCAGGCGGTGACGGTGGCGCTGGGCAACAGCTATGTCTGGCGCGTGACGGCCAGGACGGCGACTGCCGCTGCCGCGCCGGTCTCGAGCGCGTCGGTGACGGTGGCCTTGAACCCGGTGACTTCGCTGACCGCCACGGCGGCCACGGCGACCTCGGTCCGGCTGAACTGGGTCGACGGTGGCCCGACCGAGACCGGTTACCGGGTCGAGCGCTGCACCGGCGATCTGGTCACCTGCGCGGCGGCCGGCGCGGTCTGGACGGCATCGCCTGCGCTGGCGGCCAACACGCTGACCACCACGGTGACCGGCCTGACCGCGGGTACGGCCTATGTGTTCCGCGTGACGTCGACCAACGGCACTGCGCTGGCGACCCCGACGCTGGTGGCGCTGGTCTTGCCGGTGCCGGCACCGACGGCGCCGACCGGCTTGACGGTGACCGCGGCGCGGACTGCGCCGGCCGCTACCTCGACCACCGACACGCTGACGGTGCGCTGGACCGACAACGCGACCACCGAGACCGCCTACCTGGTGCAGTCCTGTGCCGGCACCGCCGCGGCTTGCGGCGCGGCGAACGCGACCTGGACGACGCTGTCCACGGTGGCGCGCACCGGAACGGCGACGACCGGTGTGGGCACGGTCACCACCACGGTGACCGGCTTGGCTCGCGCGCTGAACGCCAGCTACCACGTGGTTGCGCAGGCCGGGGCGGTCAACAGCGCCGCCAGCAACATCGTCAACCTGACGACGCCTTGATGGGTCACGCCCGGGCCGACAGGTCCGGGCTTTTATTCAAGCTGGGCTGGTTTTTTGCCAGCCCGGCGGGCCGGGTCTGTCGCGCCGCTGATCGGTGTCTTCAGGCCCGCTCGTCTTTTACACTCGGCTGATCCCTGGCCCCTGCCACGCCGCCCTGCTGCTCTGTGTTGAGAACCACCATGCGTCCGTCCGTCCTGCCGTTTTCCCCTCTGCGCTGCACCAGCGCGATCGCCCTGGCCGCCCTGCTCGGCTTTGCCGGGCCGGCCGCGGCCCAGACGGCTGCCGCGCCCGCCAGCGCGGCCTCGGTGCCTGGGCCGGCGCTCGAGACACTCAAGGACAAGACCAGCTACGCCACCGGCGTGATGACGGCGCGCCAGTTGATCAAGAACGAGGTGCCCTTCGACATCGACCTGCTGGTGCTGGGCCTGCGCGACGGCCTGGCCGGCGGCGAGATCCGGATCAGCGAGAAAGACTTGAAGCTCGTGCTGCAGTCCATGCAGGCCGACATCATGCGCAAGATGTCCAACGACCGGATGATCAAGTCCAACGTCAACCGCGAGAAAGGCCTGATCTTCCAGGCCGATTACCGCAAGAAGCCCGATGTCACGGTGCTGCCGGGCAACCTGATGTACCGCGTGATCAAGGACGCCAAGGGCGACAAGCCGGGCGACCTGAGCACGGTGGTGGTCCGCTACAGCGGCCGCCTGATCGACGGCAGCGTGTTCGAGGCCACGCCCGAGGGCAAGACCTCGACCCTGAAGCTGACCGAGGTGATCACCGGCTTGCGCGAGGCGATCAAGCATATGCCCGCGGGCGCGACCTTCGAGGTCGTGGTGCCGCCGACGCTGGCCTATGCCGCGCGCGGCTCGGCCACCGTCGGGCCCAACGAGACCCTGGTGTTCACGGTCGAGCTGGTTGCCGTCGTGCAGTGAGATGCCGCGCATGGCCGCCGCATCGTCCACCGCCCTGGCCGGGTTGCGCCCGCGCCTGGCTGCCGGCCTGGCGCGCGCTTTGGTGTTCGGGCTGGCCGGCTTGTTCCTGGGCTTGGGTGCGGCCGGCTGGGCCGCTGCGCAGCCCGCGGCCGGCAACTCGGCCGCGTCGGCGCCGCTGTCCGCTGTGGAGCGCAGCCGGCTGGAGCGTCACCGCATTGGCGACCGGGTCTGGCGCAGTGACGACGCGGTGGGGGGACTGGGGGGGTCCGGCCTGTCGGGCGACCCCAGGCTGCTGGCCGAGGGTGAGCGGCTCTACCGCGACGGCCTGCGCCGCGACGGTCAGCCGCTGGTCGGCCTGCGCCTGGACGGCCAGTTGAAGCTCTCGGGTGCGGCCGCTGCCTGCGCGCTGTGCCACCGGCGCAGCGGGCTGGGCGCGGTCGAGGGCAGCAGCCAGGTTGCGCCGGTGACCGGCCGCTACCTGTTCGACCAGGACCGGCGCGCCGTGCTCAACATGAACCTGCGCGCGCGCAAGAGCTTCAACCCGCGCCACGAGCCCTACACGCTGGACAGCCTGGCCGTCGCGCTGCGCGCCGGCGTGCACGAGAGCGGCCGCGCGCTCGACCCGCTGATGCCGCGCTACCAGCTGGACGACCAGGAGGTGCTGGCCCTGGCCAGCTACCTGCGCCGGCTGTCCAATAGCTGGTCGCCTGGCGTGACCGACAGGCGGCTGCAACTGGCCACCGTGATCGCGCCCGATGTCGACCCCGAGCGCCGCCGCATCTTCCTGGCCACGCTGCAGGCCATCGTCGCGCAGAAGAACGGCAACATCGTCCACGGCGGCCAGCGCACGATGTCGAGCGGCGCCGAGATGGTGTTGCGCACCGACCGCAGCTGGGATCTGGCGGTCTGGCAGCTGCAAGGCCCGCCGGCCAGCTGGCGCGCCCAGCTCGAGCGCTGGTACGCCGAGCAGCCGGTGTTCGCGCTGGCCTCCGGGCTGGGTGCGGGCAACTGGGACCCCGTGGCGGGTTTTTGCGAGGCCCGTGCCTTGCCTTGCTGGTTCCCCAGCGTGGGCGCGGTGCCGTCCGCGCAGGGCAGCGGTTTCTACAGCGTCTATTTCTCGCGCGGCGTGGCGCTGGAGGCCGATGTGCTGGCCCAGCAGTTGGAGGCGGCGCCGGCCTTGGGTCGCACGCTGCTGCAGGTCTATGCCGACGACGGCGTGGCGGCCACCGCGGTGGCCGGCCTGCGTGGCCGGCTGGCCGGCATGTCGGTGGCCTCGCGCGAGTTCAGGCTGCCGGCCGACGGTGCCGGCCTGGCTGCGCAGTTGCAGGCGCTGGGCCGGGACGACAGCGTGGTGTTCTGGCTGACGCCGGCCCAGCGCAGGCTGCTGGCCGGGCTGGCCCTGCCGCGCGCCACGCCTTATTTCTCGGTCAGCCTGGGCGGCGAGGGCCTGGCGCTGGGCCCGGACTGGGCCAGCGCGGCGCGTTTGATCTCGCCCTACCAGCTGCCCGAGCTGCGCCAGCGCGGGCTGACGGTGTTTCGCGAATGGCTGCGCTCGCGCCAGTTGCCGCTGGAGGACGAGCTGCTGCAGTCCGAGGTCTATTTCGCGCTGGACTACCTCAACGACACCCTGGTCGAGATGCTGGACAACCTGCACCGCGACTACCTGCTCGAACGCGGCGAGAACATGCTGAGCCTGCGCGAGGCGGCGCGCGCCGAGGACGAGTCGCGCGACCTGGCGCTGCCCAAGACCCACCTGGCCGGGCCCGATGCCAAGCCGCTGCGCGTGATGCAGCGCCCCGCGGTGCCGGGGGCGGTGCCGCGTGGGGCAGGCGCACCGGACGGCCAGTCCGGTGGCAGTCAGATCCCGCCCGGCGGCGACGGCCTGGCCGATGGCGGTGGGTCGGTGTCGCGCAGCAGCGGCGCACCGCTGGGCACCAGCGCCTACCCGCGCCTGAGCCTGGCCCAGACCCAGCGCCACGCCAGCAGGGGCGCCTACATCCTGCGTCTGGCTGGCCCGGACGCCGCCGGCGGCCCGCGGGTGCGGGCCGAGACCGCCTGGATCATCCCGTGAGCGACTCCCGCATCCCCCCACCGGCCGCGATTCGGCTGACGGCCCTGGGCTGGCGGCTTGCCGCCGCGCTGCTGCTGGGCCTGCCCGGTGCCCCGGCCCTGGCCCACCAGGGCCATGAAGTGCAGGCCGGCCAGCAGCGCAGCGAGCATCTCTACCCGCTGCCCGCGCTGCAGGTGACACGCGCCGACGGCCGGCGTCTCAGCCTGGCCGAGGCGATAGATGATGGCCGGCCGGTGGTGCTGAACTTCATCTACACCACCTGCACCGCGGTCTGCCCGGTGACCAGCCAGGTCTTCGTCGAACTGCGCGAGCGTCTGGGCGCGGCGCGTGACAAGGTCAACATGGTGTCGATCTCGATCGACCCCGAGCAGGACCAGCCGCGCCAGCTCAGCGCCTACGCCAAGCGCTTCGGCAGCGCCGGGGTCTGGGCTCACTACACCGGCAGCAGTGCCGACGCGGTGGAGATCCAGCGCGCCTTCGGCGCCTGGCGCGGCGACAAGATGAACCACCAGCCCATCACCTATTTGCGCGCCTCGCCCGGCAAGCCCTGGGTTCGGCTGGACGGTTTTTACGGGCCGTCCGCGCTGCTGGCCGAGTACCAGAAATTGCTTACGGCCGCGGGTGGCTGACAGGCCGCCGCCCGGGTCCATCGTTTCTCTGTTTCCCATTTCTCAACGCCGGTGACTTCGCCGCCATCAACCTGAGCTGTAGACCATGAAAAAATCCCTCGCCCTGCTGGCCTGCCTGGCCCTGCCGATCGCCGCGGCCTTTGCCGCCACGCCAGCGGCCAACACCCCGGCCGCCGCGGCCAGCGGCGTCAAGACCGCTCAGCATGACGCCGCAAGGCCGGCGCCGGCCGCGTCGGCGGCCTCAGGCGCCGCGCGCGACGGCGCCCAGCCCGGCCGTCTCGCCGAACTGCGTGCCGCCAAGGAGCGCGGCAGCGTGATGTCGGCCTGCCAGAAGCAGGCCGCCGATTTGAAGCTGCAGGATGTCGAGCGCAAGCAGTTCATGACCACCTGCGTCCACGCCGGCTGACACCGCGTCGCGGCGCCGCTGGCGGTCAACGCCGCGGCGGCGGGGCAGGCGGGCCCGGTGGGATGGCCCGCCCCGGTCGGGTGCCGGGAATCTGCCTTGCCACCGGTGGCACATAGGTGAAGCGCCAGTCCTGGTAGGTCTTGGCCTGCTCGAAATTGCGCAGCATCGGGTCGAAGCCGCTGTGGCGGAAGGGCTGGCCAGTGGCCTCGCTGTAGACGCCGACGATGCCGCCCTGCACGCGGATCAGCGCCAGCGGGCGCTCGGGCGCCAGCGGGTCGGCGTAGGCCTTGCGCAGGTGGCGCACCACCGTCAGGTGGCGTGGGTCCTGCAGCAGGTCGTCGACCGACTGGGGCAGCGCGCGCGCACCGCCTGGCGACTGCAGGTAATAGGACTCTATCGCCTGGCGGTAGGCCAGCCCGACCGCCAGCAGCCGGGCTTCGGCGTCACGCTGGCGCGTGTCGGCCCAGCGCTGCGCCGCCAGCCCGCCGGCCGCCGCGCCCACCGCCAGCAGCACCAGCAGGCCCAGCAGCACCATGCCCTGGCGGCGCGGCCGGCAGCTGCTGGCCGGGTGCTGGCGCGGCCTCACGGCGCGGCGCCCGACGCGGCAGGCTCGGGCGGCGCTGGCAAGGCGGCGTCGGTGGCGGTCTCGGCCGGCCGGCTGGCCGCGGCCGCGGCGGCGGCTGCCACCTCGGCCGGGCTGGCCGCGCTGCTGCGCAGGTCGTAGACCGCGCCCTGGCCGGCCTCGGGCGGGGCGATGACGATCCAGTCGGCGCGTTCGGTCAGCGGGTCGACCGGGATCGCGCGCAGGTAGCGCTTGCCCACCAGCTCGTCGAGCTGGTCGGGGTAGCGCGCGTTGTCGCCGTAGAACTTGTCGATCGCGTCGCGCATCAGCGTCAGGTTCTGCGCCTGCGCCTTCAGCCGCCCGCTGTCCAGGGCCTGGAAGTAGTTGGGCAGGGCGATCGCCAGCAGCAGGCCGACCAGGGCCATCACCACCATCATCTCGATCAGCGTGAAGCCGCCGGGTGGGCGGCGCGTGGCGCGCTCGGGCTGGGTCATCGGGTTCACCATTCTGCGTAGTTGCTGCCGTCCAGCGCCTTGCCGTTGGCGCGCGAGTAGACGTCGAACACGTCGTTGCCGGCCATCGGCGCCTGGGCCGGGCTCTGGTAGCTGCGCAGGCCCCAGCTCTGTACCGCTGGCAGCTGGGGCGGGGCGAAGGGGTCGCGCGGCAGCCGGCGCAGGAAGTACAGCAGCTCGCCCTTGGCCGAGCGCTGGTTGGGCACGCCGTCGACCAGCACCGCCAGGCTGGGCGGGTAACCCGAGTCGCCGACGCGCTGCGCGATCAGTCCGCGCTCGGTGGCCACCTTGTAGCGGTCCAGCCCGGCGCGGATGTCGAGCAGGGCCTGGCGCAAGGCCTGCTCGCGATGGCGCCGCACGGTCAGCTCGGCCAGCGGCGCGGCCATCGCGGCCAGCACGCCCAGCAAGGCCAGCGTGACCACCAGCTCCATCAGCGTGAAGCCGCGCACGCGCCGGCGCGGTGCGCCTGCGACGGCGCTCACGGCGTCTTGGCGCCCGCCGGCGCGCTGCCGCCGGCCTCGGTCATCGGCGTGCGTCCGGGCATGG
This sequence comes from Burkholderiales bacterium, assembly GCA_947453625.1. Taxonomy (GTDB): domain Bacteria; phylum Pseudomonadota; class Gammaproteobacteria; order Burkholderiales; family Burkholderiaceae_C; genus Pseudaquabacterium. The sequence continues at coordinate 29,514 of CANGHK010000051.1, read as the reverse complement.
GCCTGGCGGTCGGCGCGTTGATGCCGGGCATGGTGCTGCCGGCCGACGGGCCGGCTGGGGCGGCCGGCGGAGCGGCCTGGCCCGCTGCGGGCGCGGCTTCCGGCGCCGGACTGGCCTGCGGCAGGGCGGCGGGCGCGGGCGGGGCCGACAGCACCGGGCTGCGGCCGGGTGCCGCGGCGGGTGTGGCTGGCGTGGCCGGCCCGAGCTTGAGCGTCTCTATCGGGTCGAGCCGCATCGGCCGCGCGCGCACCATCGCGTCGGTGCCGGTGAAGACGGTGGCCTGGTCGGCGCTCAGCGAGGCCAGCGGCCGGATGATGTGCGGCGTGATCGACAGCAGGATCTCGGTCTTCAGGCGCTCGGTGGCGTCGTTGCGGAACAGCCGGCCCAGCACCGGCAGCTGGCCTATGCCCGGCACCTTGCTGGCGGTGTTGCGGTCCTGGTTGTTGATCAGCCCGGCCATGATCTGGGTCTCGCCGTCGTGCAGGCGCAGCGTGGTCTGGGTGCTGCGGGTGCCGATCTGGTAAGCCAGTCCGCTCTGGGTCGTCAGCTGGTTGGTCACGCTGCTGACCTCGAGCTTGAGCTTGATCGAGACATCGCCGTCGCCGTGGACCTGGGGCTCGACCTCGAGCTTGATGCCGACGTCGACATACTGGATCGAGCCGGTCAGCACGTTGTTGGTGCCCGAGGTCTGCGGCGTCAGCAGGTTGGTGATCACCGGCAGCTTGTCGCCAACCAGGATCTGCGCCTTCTCCTTGTTACGGCTGCGTATGCGCGGGCTGGCCAGGATGTTGGTGTCGCTGTCCTCGAGCTTGAGGTTGAGCTTGGCCGACAGCGCGTTGACCAGCAGCTGGCCGCGTCTCAGGCCTTTCAGGTCGCTGAGGTCGACCGCGTTGTTCGGGCCGGTCCCCACCGTGGGCACCGACAGCGAGATCGCCATCGGCCACTCGGTGCCCAGGTTCATCGAGCGGCCGTTCGTCAGCTCGAGCACCTCGACCTCGAGCATCACCTCCGCGTCGGGCTGGTCGGCGGCGGCAACCATGCGCTCGGCGATCGCGATGGCCTCGGCGCTGTCGCGCATCACCAGCGTGTTGCTGCGGGCGTCGGCGACGATGTCCTTGGTCTTGACCATGGTCTTGATCAGGTTGGCCATGTGCGCGGCGTCGATGTTGCTGAGCTGGAAGTTGCGAACATGCATCTCGGCGTAGTCCTTCTGCTTGGCCGATGTGCTGGGGTAGATGATCATCGAGTTGCTGTTGAGCACCCGCTTTTCGAGCTGGTTCTGCATCAGCAGCATGTCGACCGCGTCCTCGACACTGGCGTCCTTGACGAAGATGGTGCTGCGCAGGTCGGTGCGCACGTCGCGGTCGAGCACGATGTTGACATTGGTCGCGCGCGCGATGGCCTCGAACACCAGCGGCAGCGCGGCGTTGCGGAACTGCAGCGTCACCGGCCGCTTGAACGCGCCCTGCAGGCCGAGCTGCTCGGCCTTGGCCAGGCGTTGGGCTTCGGCGCGCTCGGCCAGCTCGGTCTGCAGCTTGAGCGCCTCGGCCTGGCCGGGCTGGTCGCGCAGCAGCTTGCGCAGCAGCTCGGCCGCACTCTCCAATTGGCCCTCGGCGGCTTTTTTCTCGGCCTGGCGCAGCGTCTGCTCGGCGCGCTTGCGCGCCTCGACCTGGGCCAGTCCGCGCTCGGCCAGGTCGTTGCCGGCGGACAGGGCCAGCGCGCCGCGGTAGGCCGCGGCGGCCGGGTCGAGCCGGTTCTGCGCCAGCAGCCGGTCGGCCTCGTCGAGCCGGCGCTGGGTCAGGGTCTGGCGCTGCGCCAGGAAGTCGATGCGGTAGCGAGCGTTGTCGGGCTCGAGTTCGCTGGCCTTGCGCAAGGCGTTCAGCCCGGGCTCGGGCTGGCCTTCGGCCAGCAGTTTCAGGCCTTCGCTGTGCTGCTGCTGCGCGGCGCAGCCGGCCAGGGCCAGCAGCGCGGCCAGTGCGGTGGCACGCAGCGCCTGTTGCAGGCCCGCGCCGGTGATGGGGGGTAGGTGGATCACGGGGAGCGCCTTAGAGGGTGAGCTTGAGAACGAGGGCGTCGGCGGCGCGGCTGAAGCTGAGTTCGCGCTCGCCGATCTGGTCCAGGCGGTAGCCGCCTTCGAGCAGGTCGCCGGCCTTGGCCACCAGCAGCCGCTCGTTGTAGACCAGAAAGACCTGGGCCGGCCCGTTGGCCGAGGCCGCCAGGCTGCCCATGTAGGTGTAGGGCAGCACCGGCAGCGGGGGCGGTGCCGGCGGGGCCTCGACCACCGGTGGCGGGGGCGGCGGCGCCACGGCCACCACCGGTGGCGGCGGGGGCGGCGCGGCGTTGAACGGATCGGCCTGCGCGGTCTCGGTCAGCGGGTCGCGCGCGGGCAGCTCGGCCGTGCTGCAGATCTCGGCACTGGGCAGCGCGTTGCTGCGCGGGCGCGGCGCGGCGCTGGGTGAGCTGCGCGGCGCGGTGGCCAGCAGGTCGCCGCCGGCCTGCGGGTCGGTGGCCTGAAAGACCCGCCAGGCGGCCAGCAGCGACAGCGCGCCGGCGGCGCCAAAAAGCAGTTTGCGTTGCTGGGGGCTCATGGCTGGTCGTCGCGGAAGAACAGGCTGAGGCGCAGCGTGGCGTCGATCTCGCCCGGGCGCTCCTCGCTGCGCGCGAGCTGCATCGAGTCGAGCGCGACGTTGGGCATGCCGTTGAGCGTGCTGCCGACGAACTTGCGCAGCTGGGCATAGCTGCCGCCCAGCGTCAGCGTCACGCGCAGCCGCGACAGCGCCGGCGCCTGGGCCTGCACGGTGTAAGCGCTGCGTCCAGTGGCCATCCCACTGGCCTCGGCCTGCTGCAGCAGCGTTCGCACCAGGGCGGCGCGTTCGGCCAGGGCGGGCAGGTCGGCGCGGGCAGCGTCGCGCGGGTCCGGGCCGGCGCCGGCCGGCCCCAGCGGCTGGCGTTCGAGCTGGCCCACGCTGCTGCGCAGCGCCGCAGCGCGCCGCGCCTGCAGCGCCGGGTCCAGCCCGCCCCACAGGCCTGCGGCCGCCAGGCACAGCAGGGCGCCGAGCAGGCCGGCCCAGCCGACATGGCGGCGCGCCACCCAGCGCAGGGCCGCCAGTTGCTGGCGCAGGCGGGGCCAGCGCAACTGGCCGATCAGGTCGAGCGTCATCAGTGCAGGGGCTTTCATGGCCGTCTCGGTGCCGTTGGGGCCGGTCTGGCGGCCGGGGCCGCCGGGGGCTTGCTGCCGCGCGGCCGCGCGGCGTCGGCGCGCCAGGTCGCGGAGAGGCTGAAATCGATCGCCGCTGGCCGCGTTGCACCGGGCACCGCGCCGGTCGCCACGCCGGGCAAGGCCGCCACCGGGTCATGGCCCAGCAGCAGTACCTGGCGCAGCCGCGGGTCGCTCTCCAGCGCGCTGACGAAATCCATCATCTCGCCCAGCGTGCCGGCGCGCGCGCCCAGCCGCAGCCCGCCGGTGGCCGCGTCGGGCTCCAGGCTGCGCAGCATCACCTCGCGCCCGGCATGCTTCTCGACGATGCTCAGCAGGCTGTCCCAGGGCGCGGCCAGGTCGCGGGCGACGGCTTCGATCTGGGCATGCCTGGCCTGGTCGTCGGCGCTCATCGCCTGGGCCGGATTGCTGCTGCGCCTGAACAGCTGCTGCAGGTCGCGCTCCTCGGCCTCGGTGCGCTGGCGCAGCTGCTCATGGGCAACCCAGCGCCAACCCAGCAGCAGCGCGCCCACCAGCAGCAGCGCCAGGCCGGCCGGCGCCCAGCGCCGCTGCGCGACGAAATCCAGCGATGCCGGTCGCGCCAGGCCAGGCAAACGGTTCAGGCTCATGATGTGGTCTCTTTGCGGCGCGGCGCCGGCGCGCCGGGCAGGGCGGCCGGCACCAGCGCGGCCAGCACGGTCCAGCCCCAGGTCTTGGCCTGCGCGGCCAGGCCTTGCTGCTGCGCCGCGCTGGTCGGCAGCAGGGTGATGGGGCCGGCCTGCGGGCCGCCGGCTGGCCCGGGTTCCGCCGCGGCCGCGGCCAGCCGGCGTGCCAGCCGCTCGCCGTCGCGCCAGTCCAGCCGTTCCCAGGCCAGGCTGGCGATGCTGCCCTGCGCCAGCCCCAGCACCATCACGCCCTGCTCGCGCACCAGACCCAGCACGCGGCTGTCGCGCGCGATGCGCGGCGCAGCGATTCGCAAGTCGTCGAGCAGCGCGGTGCGCACCGAGACGATGCGCAGGCCCTGGCTGGCCAGCGGCGCGAGCCGGCGCTCGAAGGCGTCGGCGTCGAAGGCCGCGCCCAGCCACTGCGCCCCGCCCGGCAGCAGCACCGCCTCGGTGCGCAGGCTCAGCCCCGGCAGGGCGGCGGCGAAGCGCTGCTCGGCCTGCGGGCGCGCGTCCTGCCAGGCCAGCGTGCTGGGCACCAGGGTGTAGAAGACCTGGTCGTCCTCGAGCACCACGCTGCAGCGCGCCGGCAGCCGGCCCTCCTCGGCCAGCCTCGCCAGCGTGGCCGGCAGCGCGGCCAGCGGGCAGGCAGCGGCCACCGGCTCGCGCCGCGCGCCCCAGCGGCGCGCCGGTGCGATGGCCAGCGCGCAGTGGTCGGCGCCGAGCCGGATCTCCAGCTCACTCCTCCAGCGCAGTGACACGGTCAGCCTCCTCGAGAGTGGTGGCGCCCTGGGCCACCAGCACCAGCGCGGCGTCGCGCAAGGTGGTCAGGCCGCGGTCGAAAGCAGCCTGGCGCAGCGCCGACGGGCTGGCGCGCTCGGCGATCAGGCTCTTGAGCCCGATGTCGAGCAGCAGGGCCTGGCCTATCGCGCGCCGGCCCTTGTAGCCGGTGCCGCGGCAATGCGCGCAGCCCATGCCGCGCATGAAGGTCCAGCCGGCGGCGGCCTCGGGCAGCCGGCTGTCGCGCCGCCGCTCCTCGGAGACGGCTTCGGGCGCGGCGCATTGCGGGCAGATCTTGCGCACCAGGCGCTGGGCCAGCACGCCGTTGAGCGCGGCCACCAGGTTGTAGGCGTCCACGCCCATGGTCGAGAGCCGGCCGATGACGTCGAACACATGGTTGGCGTGCACCGTGGCGTAGACCTGGTGGCCGGTCAGCGCGGCCTGCACCGCGATCTGCGCGGTCTCGGCGTCGCGCATCTCGCCGACCATGATCTTGTCCGGGTCGTGGCGCAGGATGGCGCGCAGGCCGCGCGCGAAGGTCAGGCCCTTGGCTTCGTTGACGGGGATCTGCAGCACGTCGCCGAGCTGGTACTCGACCGGGTCCTCGATCGTGACGATCTTGTCCAGCCCGGTGTTGACCTCCGAGATCACGCCGTACAGCGTGGTCGTCTTGCCGCTGCCGGTGGGCCCGGTGACCAGGAACAGGCCGTAGGGAAAGCGACCCATGCGGCGGATGAAGCCCAGCACCTCGTCGTTGAAGCCGAGGTGGGTCAGGTTGAGCCGGTCGTCGGCGGCGATCTGGTAGCGGTCCAGGATGCGCAGCACCGCGTCCTCGCCGAACAGGCTGGGGATGATCGAGACCCGCACGTCGACGCTGCGCCCGGCCGCGCGCAGCTTGAGCCGGCCGTCCTGCGGCAGCCGGCGCTCGGTGATGTCGAGGTTGGCCACCACCTTGATGCGCGAGATCACGCGTGCCGCGTAGTCGCGGCCCTCGCTCGAGACCACGCTGTGCAGCACGCCGTCGAGCCGGTACTTGACCGACAGCCCGCGAGCGGTGGATTCGAGGTGGATGTCGCTGGCCCGGGCTTTCAGGGCGTCGTAGAGCGTCGAGTTGACGAAGCGCACCACCGGGCTGTCGTCCTCGCTGATGTTGGCCAGCGACAGTTGCAGGCCGTCGGCGTCGTCGCTGTCCGGGGCGTCGCCGTAGCTGTCCTGCGGGCCGTCCAGCGCCTTCAGGTCGCGTTCGAGCTTGCCGTAGAAAGCCTGCACGTCCTCGGCCAGCGCGACGAACCACTGCGTGGGCGCCAGCCCGGCGCCGCGCAGCCGGCCCTCCAGCCAGAGCCTGGTGTCGGCGTCGAAGGGCTGGCCCAGCACCAGCGTGGGCGCCTGGCCCGGTGTGCGCAGCGCCAGGCAGAGCCGGCGCTGGCCCTCGGCGTAGGGGATCAGCTGGGTGTCGGCGGCCGCGGGCTGCCAGTCGGCCATCGCGCTGGCGGGCAGGCCGCTGCGCCGCGTCAGCCAGGCCAGCTGCTCGGCGGGCGACTGCTCGAGCGGGCATTCGGACTGCCACAGCCGGCGCAACTGCTCGGCGGGGTGGGCCAGATCGGCGGGTGGGGCGAGGGTGGCTTGCATCGGGCTCGGGAAGGGTTCAGTTCACTGCACGCTGGAGGCGAGCTGGAAGATGGGCAGGTACATCAGCACCACGATGCCGCCGACGACCAGGCCTATGCCCATCATCACGACCGGCTCGATCAGCCGGCCGGCGCGGTCGAGCAGGCGCTCCAGCGCGGCGTCGTGCACGTCGGCCAGCCGGTCCAGCGCGAGCTCGAGCTGGCCGGTCTGCTCGGCCACGCGCAGGATGCGCTCGCCCAGCGAGTCGACGATGGCCTGGCGGTGCAGCGACTGGGCCAGCGGAAAACCGGTGGCCGCCGCGGCCAGCGCCCGGTCCAGCGCCAGGCAGTCGGCGGTGATCAGCAGGTCGCGGCTCATCGCCAGCGACTGCAGCGCCGGCACGCCCGAGCGCACCAGCATCGCAGCGCTGCGGGTGAACTGGCTCAACGCGAAGACCCGTATCGTCGGCCCCAGGCCGGGCACCCGGCCCAGCGCCGAGGTCAGCGCCGGCCACAGCCGGCGCGATCGCACCGCGCGCCACAGCCAGACCGCGCCGGCTGCGCCCAGGCCCAGCAGCACCGACCAGAACAGCACCTGGTGCTGGTTGAGCAGGCCGCCGGTGCGCACCAGCCACAGCGACAGCAGCGGCAGCTCCTGGTGGCTGGACTCGAGCACCAGCGCGAACTTGGGCACGACGTAGCTGAGCAGGAACAGCACCACCAGCATCGCCACCGCGATCAGCAGTGCCGGGTAGACCAGCGCCGAGACCAGCCTGGCGCGGATCGCGCGCAGCCGCGCGGCATGGCCGGCAAATCGGTGCAGGCTCTCGCCCAGGTCGCCGGTGCCCTCGCCGGCCTTGACGCAGGCGACGATGCCGGGGCCGAAGTGCCCGCTGCCACGCATCGCCGAGGAAAGGCTCTCGCCCTCCTGCAGACGGCCCAGCAGCGGGCTGAAGATGTTGGCCGCGCCGCTGCCGGCGCGCTCACCGGCCACGCTCAGCGCGTCCAGCACGCTCAGGCCCGAGCGCAGCATCAGGCCCAGGTCGCGCGCGAAGTTCTCCTCGTCCAGCGCCGAGCCGCCGGCCGGCGGCCGCGCGCTGACCGGCGCTGCGCCGCCGCGCGGGGCCGGCAGCAGCCGGCCGGGAGGGGTCGGGTTCACCACGATCCCAGGTCGGCCGACTCGCCGACGCCGCCGGGCTGGCCATCGGCGCCCAGCGTGGACAGGTCGTAGTCGCCATGCACGCCCGGGCTGCGGTACAGGTAGGGCCGCTGCCAGGGGTCGTTGGGCACCTCGCGCGTCAGGTAAGGGCCTTGCCAGCGCGGGCTGTTGGCCGGCGCCACGCGCAGCGCGCCCAGGCCTTGCTCGGTGCTGGGGTAGCCGCCGAGGTCGAGCCGGTACTGGTCCAGCGCCTGGCCCAGCGAGACGATCTGGGCCCGCGCCACCTGGCTGCTGCTCTTGCCGAGCTGGGCAAAGTACTGCGGCGCGACGATGCCCGCGAGCAGGCCGATGATGACCATCACCACCAGCAGTTCGAGCAGCGTGAAGCCGGTGCCCGGGCGCCGCCCCGGGAGGGTGGCGGGGCGTGCGGGGCGCGTCAGGCGGTGCGGGGTCGGCATGGGCATGGGTCGGGGTGTCGCTGCAAGCCGCCGGCGGCGGTCGACAGGGCAGGGTGGTGAGGCGTTCGGCGTCGGTTGCTCAATCAAGCGCTCTATCGGTCAATCGAGCTGCATGTCCAGGGGGGCGTCAGGCTGCCCGCCGTCGCGGTGGTAGTCCATGATCACCATCAGCCGCGGCAGGGCGCGCTCGAAGGCACGCACCAGCGTCGGGTCGAACTGCTGGCCCTCGTCGGCCCGGATCACCGCGGCGGCCGACTCGGCCGACAGACCGGTCATGTTCGGTCCGCGCCACATCGTCATCTGCTCGAACATGTCGGCCAGCGCGGTGATGCGGCCCGACAAGGGGATGTTCTCGCCCGCCAGACCATAGGGCGTGCCGCTGCCGTCCCAATGCTCGAGGCAGGACTGGGCGATCTCGGCCGCCATCTGCATCACCTGCGACTGGTGGCCGCGCAGCACCTCGTAGCCGGCGACGGCGCGGTGGTCGAGCAGGCGTCGGTCGCCGTCGTTCAGCGGCGCGTTGCGCGCCAGCACGCCGCAGGGCACCGACCCGCTGCCGACATCGTGGAACGGCGCCGCCCGGCACAGCAAGGCCTGCTGCCTCTCGGTCAGCCCGCAGGCTGCGCCCAGGGTGGCGGCGTACAGGCCGGTGCGCTTGAGCGACCGGCCGCTGCGGTCCGAGCGGATGGCGTTCAGGCGCTCGAGCAACTCGATCACCGCGCCGTCCGGGTGTTCCAGCGCGGAGTCCGGCCCCTCGTCTGCCTCGGCGCCGCGGCGCGGCGTCTCGGGCCGGCGCAGCAGGTCGCGGTGCGGGTCGGTCAGGCGCAGCAGGTTGAAGACCTTGAGCTTGACCTCCTCGGCGACAAAGGGCTTGCCGATGACATCGATCGCGCCTGCGCGCAGCGCGGCCAGGCGCATGCTCGCGACGGCCCAGCCCGAGATCATCGCCACCGGGATGTTCTCGGTCGCCTGGTGGCGCTTCAACTCGGCCAGGAACTCGAGGCCGTCGAGCTCGGGCATGTTGTAGTCCAGCAGGATCAGCTCGGGCCGCGTCTCCAGGCACCACTTCAGCGCCCGCCGCGAATCGGTGAAGCCCAGCGTGTCATGCACGCCCACCTGGACCAGCATCCGCCTGAGCTGGGCGTTCACGGTCGCGTTGTCGTCGACTATGCATACTGTCATGAGATCCGCCGAAGTGTCAGCGCCAAATTGATCAAGTTGAATGGTATTCGCATAAAACACACTTCAATGACATGATTCTCCGCTATTGTGGCTTTGGTCACGCTTGAGCGGGTCCCGATCGCCGCCGGCGCCCTGGCGGCGCTTCGGCCAGGGCGCGGCTCGGCGCAGTGGGGCGGCCGGTGATAAAATGATAGAAGATTACGCAAAAAAGCTTAACGTGCTGATAATAAGCTTTCCTTCGATTCCTGACGCGGTCACCGAGTCGCTCTGCCGGCTGGGTCCGGTCGGCGGACGCGCCTGGCAGGTGCTGCCGCTGCGTGCCGATCTGCCGCTGGCGGCCAACCTGGCCCAGGTGCTGGAGCGGGCGCAGGAGCGCGCGGCGCTGGTCGGGGTCGGGCTGGCGGGCACCTTGCTGCTGGCCCTGGCGGCGCTGGCCCCGGCGGGCCGGCTGCGCCGCCTGGCGCTGTTTCCCTATCTGGGCGTCGATGCCTCGCCCTACGACCAGCAGGGTCAGTCCACCGCCTGGTCCGAGCGCTGGCTGCGCCTGGCGCGGCTGCCGCTGCTGCGCTCGCTGATGGCCCAGGTGGCGGTGACGCCGCCCCCGCGCGGGCTGGAGGGCGTCTACCCGCCCGGCCGCCTGTCCTGGCGCCATGCCGCGGCAGCGCTGGAGTGGACCGAATTCGCGCCGCTGGTGGCCGGCGCCGGCGCGCCGCTGACGCTGGTGCTCAACCGGGCCTCGCCGACGCTGCGCAGCGCCCACGCCGAGCTGGTGTTTCCGGCACTCAACCCGGCGCTGGAACTGGCTTTTGCCGACCCGGCAGCCGGACCGCTGGCCCAGCGCGTCCAGGCCTGGGCCGAGGGCGGTGCGTTCGACACCGGCGCCGGGGCGTTCCATGGCTGAGGGCTGGACGCTGCCGGCGCTGAGCCAGGGCCTGCAGGTGGTGCTGGCCTTGGCCGGACTGGGTTTGCTGGTGGTGACCTTCGGCGTCTGGGCGGTGTGGGCCGAGCGGCGCCGCCTGCGCCAGCCCGCGCGGGGGGCCCGCGACGAGCCCGTGGTGCCTGAGCCGCCCGCTGCCGACGCCTCGGCCGACGCGCTGCAGCAGTCGCTGGCCAGCCTGGAGCGCTTCGACCAGCTGCAGGGCGATCTGCGGCAACGCCTGTCTCGCGCCGGCCAGGCGCTGGAGGCCGAGCGCGGCAGCGTCGTGTCGGCGGTCCAGCTGATGAAACAGGCCGCCGCCGAGATGCGGCTGCACGACACGGTCTACGAGCTCTACGAGGGCCTGCGCCTGCTGCCGCGCAAGAGCGGCGAGGCCCAGCAGGCCGACCGCGACTGGCACCGCCAGGCGCGCATCGAGCCTGGCCGGGTGCTGGTGCTCGACGAGTCCACGCGCCAGACCGTGGTCGACTTCTCGGCCGCCGGCCGCGCGCTGCGCATCAGCGGGCGCAGCTACACGCTGACGCGCGCCAGCTTCGACGAGCTGACGCTGTTCGACGGCCCCGCGCAGGCGGTGCTGACGGTGCGGCTGACACTGCAACCCGACCGGCTTAAAGTGGTCGAAGCGGTGGTCAGCAGCTACCGTCCGGGGCCTTGGGTCGCGGTGCTGGTCGAGGCGCGCACGCTGATGGACGAGCGGCGCGAGCAGCTCTTGCTGAGCGCGCGCTACCGCGATGTCGAGAAGATGCGCGCTGATTTTGGTTTGGATGTTGAATTGCCTGGCTGGAGGCCTGCACGATGAATCTCAAGTTCCTGGCCCGTTGGTGGCCTGCCCGGGCCGCGGCCCCGGCTGTCGGGGTGTCCCCCGCGGCGGCGACCGCGCCGTCCCAGGGCGCCGGCCTGCTGGCCGAGTTGCGCCAGCGCCTGGGTCGGGCGGCGCCTGCCGCCGCCCCGTCGGTGCCGGGCTGGGCCGTCCCCGACCCCGCGGCGGGCGCACCGACGCCATCGGCGGGGTCGGCGCCAGCGCGGGCTCCGGCCTTGCCGGCCGCGCGCGCCCTGCCGGCGCTGCGCGGCGCCGGCCAGTGGCTGGCGGCGGCGAGCCTGCTGGTCGTGGCCGGCCTGGTGGTCTGGCTGGCCGTGGCGGCCTGGGGCCTGGTGTCGGGCGCCCATGGCCTGGCGAGCCTGCGCCTGAACACGCCCACGCTGGGCCAGTTCCCGGCGCTGGCGCGCACCGCGCTGCTGCCGGCCAACCGGCTCAGCCCGGACCTGCAGCGCGTGCTCGCGCCCAACGAGGACAGGCTGCTGCGGGCGGTGCAGAACATCGCGATGTTCGAGAACGCGCGCGCCGAATCGGTGCTGCGCGCCACGCCGGCGGTGGTGCAGGCGGTGGTCGAGGGATCGGCGGCCGCGCGCGCCCAGGTCCAGGCCGGCGACACCGTCAAGCGGGTCAATTCCAAGGAGGCCGGCTTCGTCTGGGACGTCTACAAGCTGTTCACCGAGCGGCCGGTGCGCCTGGTAGAACTCGGCGTGCAGCGCGGCGCCGAGTCCCTGACGCTGAGCCTGAGCCTGAAGGACGGCGAGCGCTTCGACATGGCCAACCACGGCCTGCTGTTCGCGGTGCCCGACACCATCCGCTACATCGGCGTGACCGACGCCGAGCGCCTGACCGAGCAGTTGCGCACCGGCTATGTCGACGCGCTGCCCACCGAGTGGCAGCGCAGCTATGTCGAGGGCCTGCTGGGCGTCAGCAACGAGCTGGTCAGCAACCTGTCGACGCTCAACGCCGCGGCCTACGCCGCCAGCAACTACCTGCGCAGCGAGGAACTGCTGGGCTGGTACCACGGCCGCTTCACCGAGAACCTGAGCAACTACCGGGTCAGCGTCGAGCGCCTGCGCGCACGCCAGACCGAGGCCTTGCTGCAGCTGGGCTGGAGCCTGCTCGCGCTGTCCGCTGCCGGGCTGATCGGGCTCGGCCTGGCCCTGAAGTCGACCTGGGCCCTGCGGTGAGCCAGCAGCGGGTGCTGCGTGTGCGCATAGACCGCACCGTGCTGGCCTTGCCGGCCGCATCGGTGCTGCGCATCGGCCGCCTGGACCGGCCCGACTGGAGCGGGCTGGACGCCCGCGGCGGCCCGCTGCTGCTGGCCAGCACCGACCACGGGCCGGTGGTGGCACTGTCGGCACCCACGCTGCTGGCCACCCAGGCGGTGTCGCCGCGCCCGGCCTGGGCCGTGGTGCTGGCCGGTTCCGGCACGGCGCTGCTGGCGGTGGCGGTGTGCGAGGTGCTGGGACTGGCCGAGGCCCGCCCCGAACCCGACAATACCGTTCTTTTGGTCGATTGAATTTTTGCTGACTGGCCCACCATGGATTTTCTTGCCCGTTTTCTCCAAGATCCCCGTCCGCCAGGCCGGGCCGGCGCCGACAAGCTCACGCCGCTGCTGTGCCTGGCGATGCTGCTTGCGCTGCTGCTCGCGCTCGTCCTGAGCGAGCTGCGCCAGCTCCGCCAGGCGGTGGGCCACGACATCATCCTGCTGCGGCGCGACGTCCACCACCTGCTGGACCGGCCCAACCTGCTCGACGCCGACCACTTCGACGCGCTCGAGGCGCTCGGCCAGGACGCGGCAGCGCTCAGCCAGCGCCTGCAGGCGCCAGGGTCCAGCGTCAGCACCGCGCTCCAGCGTCAGCAGATCGAGGCCGTCGCGCAGGCCTTGACGGTGCTGGCCCACCAAGGCCAGGCGATCACCGACCTGGCGCAGCTGACCGGGCGCCTGGCGGTCGAAAGCGGCGAGGCGGGCGAGGGCGCCGAGGCCTTGCGCAGCCTGTCCGGGATGGGTGGCGGTGACGCCAGCTCGGCCAACCTGGCCCGGCTGCGCAGCTTCATCGACAAGCGCTTGGCGCGGGCGCGGGCCTCGGACGCGGCCGGTGTGCCGGTCAGCGCGGCCGGCGTGGTCAGGCCGCCCGCAGCGGCCAACGTGGCCAGCGACACCACTGTCAAGCTGCAGAAAGCCTTGCTGCTGGTCGATCTGATCCGCACCCGCCGCACCGAGGCCTTGTCGTCGCTGGATGCGGCGCCGTCGCCGCTGTGGCTGTCGGCGCTGCTGGTGTGGGGTCTGGCCGGCCTGGCCGGCCTGCTGGCCCTGACCGCCGGGCTGCGCTGGAACCGCAGCCGCATCGCGCTGCGCAATGCCGCAGCCCCTGCGGCGACGCTGCGGTCGTCCTGGGCCGACCGGACCGATCTGCCGGTGCTGACGGTGCAGCCCGGGGTGGCGCCGGCCCCGCCTGCGCTGCGCAGCGGCGCTGTCCCGGCCCCGCCGCCGCCGCCGGTCTTGGGCGGGGTGTTGCTCGACGACGGTCAATGGCGCGACCTGCGGCAGGCGGTGGGCTCGGCCTTTGCCGCCAGCTGCGCCGTGTCGGAGCTCGCGCTCAAGCTGCTCGACGCCGCCCAGGCCTCGCCGCGCCAGGCCCGCGACGACCTGCTGCTCGACCTCGCCGGGCTGGCCGACCAACTGCGTGCTGCCCGCGAGGGCGCGGTCAACCTGGCGCTGTCGCTGCTGGCCGAGAGCGCCGACGATCGCCGGGTGGCGGCGCTCGAGCGCCTGGACGAGCAGCTGATGGCTATCCTGGGCGCGCTGTCGGGCTGGCAGGCGCAGCAACGCCAGGCCGCCGACTCCGCGCTGCCGAGCACGCTGGTGGTGCGGACCGATCTGGTGCAACTGCAGTCGGAACTGCAGCATCTGTCCGACCAGCTCGGAGCCTTGCGCGACGAGGTCGATGCCGAACCCGAGGGTCCGGGCCAGTCCGCCCCGACCCTGGCGGCCTGGGCCTGAGACCGGCTGCCCATGGAGCGCAACCCGCTTTCCGAGCTGTTTCTGATCGATGCCGAGCAGCTCGTCACGGCCTTGCAGCGCCACGCCAGCGCGGCCCGTGGCGCGACGGTTGCCGTCACCGCGGCGGCATGCGATGCCTTGGCCGACCTGCTGCGCACGCTGGACCTGCCGGCCCATGCCGACTGCGCGCGCGCGCTGTCGCTCAGCCTGAACGGGGCCGGCCCGGCGATCGCGGCCTCGGCCCGGCTGGCCCTGGTCGACGCGCTCGCCAGCCACCTGGCGGAGGTCATCGCCTCGCTGCGCCTGCAGCGCCCGGTCGATGATGGCGGGCCTTTCACCCGCGATTGGCTGGCCAGGCTGCACGGTCCGTCGGGGTCGGCCCGACGGCCATCGCCAGAGGCGCTGCCGTCGCCCCCGGCAGCCGCGCCGCCCCCCGACAGCCCGGCGGCCCTGCCGGATGGCGATCTCGATGACGCCGCGCAGGCCGCCGCCGACCTGGCCGCGGTGCAAGCGGCCGAGGCCGCCGCAGCCGAGGCCGCCGAGGCCGCCGAGGCCGCCGCAGCCGAGGCAGCAGCGGCGGCAGCCGTCGCTGCTGCCGCCGCTGCCGCATTGCGTGACAAGGCGCTGGCGCAGGCTGCCAGCCTGCACCAGGGACTGCCCCATACCCAGCCGGCCGCGCGCCCGGCGATCGAGCGCGTGATCGCCGACCTGGTGGCACAGACGCGGCAGGACTGCGCGCTGCTGGCCGGCTGGCCGCTGCCGGCGCCGCTGGCCGCCGCGCCCGAGGCCTGGGCGGCGCTGGCCGAGGCGCTGGCCTTGCTGCCAGTGGCGCAGGCCTTGCGCGCCAGCGCGGCCGGATCGGTGCTGGCGGTCGAGCTCGACGGCGTCGGCCTGAGCGCAGCGGGCTGCGACGCGGCCGGCGCGCTGATCGGCCGCTGTGGCGGCCGCATCGACGCCACGCCGCTGGGCCTGGTCCTGCGCCTGCCGCGCGACACCTGCTTGCCCGAGGTGCGGGTGTTGCGCTGTGCCCAGGGCTGGTTCGCGCTCCATGCGCTGCAGGTCGACGATTCCCGCGCCGCGGCGCCCGCCGACGCCGGCCTGAGCTTGCGCACCGGTCTGCGCTCGCACTGCCTGCCGGACGGCGAGGGCGCCGCCGAGCCGGCGGCCTTGCTGTGGCGCCACGCCTTGCCCGACGCGCAGGCCTGGCCCAAGCCGGCGGACTGGCAGGCGCTGGTGGCCGATGCCGGTGGTCGGCTGATGCCGCTGCGCGTGCCTGAACCCGCAGCGCCTCAGGTCGCGCCGTGAAGCCGGCGCGGCTGTGGCTGGGGGCTGCCGCGCTGCTGAGCGCGCTGCCCGCCCCTGCCGCGGCCCAGGCCGCGGCCAGGGTGCCGGCCTGGCAGCCGCTGATCGAGCAGCATGTCGAACGCCAGAACGCCAGCGCGGCCTGGCGCACGGTGGTCGAGTTCGCGCCCGACGAGGTCGGGCCGCCGGCCTGCCAGCGCCCGCCGCGCGTCGTCGACACGGCGCGCCCGCGCTGGCTGGGCCCGCTGACGTTGACACTGCAGTGCGATCAGCCGGCCTGGCGCTGGTCGGTCAACGTCCGCGTGCGCGGTCTGGCCACGGTGGTGCAGACGGTGCGCGCCCTGCCGGCCGGCACCCGCCTGAACGCCGACGACCTGCGCCTGATCGAGGCGGACCTGGCCACCGAGCCCGCCGGCGTGGCCACGGCGCTCGAGCAGGTGATAGGGCGAGAGACCGCGCGCACCTTGCGCGAAAATGCTAGCCTTGCATTAAACGTTTTACGCGCCGCAACCGTCATCAGAGCAGGGGACCGGGTTTCGGTGCGGGTCCTGGGTCAGTCCTTCCAGGTGTCGACTGACGGCATTGCCCAGCAGGGCGGCGCGGTCGGCGACACCATCCGGGTCAAGCTGGCCGATGGCAAGCAGGTGCCGGCCAGCGTGGTCGGTGCCGGCCATGTCGATGTCAAGCTTTGACGTGAAACTTCAGAACGGCGAGAAATCATGAGCCCCAAACAGCTGCCCAGTAGCCTCCCCCCCAGCATCGCCAGCGATCGCAAGGTGGTGGCACGCGCCGAGCAGCAGGCCCATGCTGCGCCCGCGGCCGCCGCGCCGCAGGCCTTGCCGGCTGTCAATCTGAAGGTGTCGGATGTCGCCGCCGGCACGCTGGCCGCGGCGGCCGCCGCCGCCGAGCCGGCCACCGCGCTGGGTGACCGTGAACTGCTCGATGCGCTGAAGAAACGCATCCAGTCGGGTGACTTCAAGATCGACTACAGCGGCCTGGCCCGCTCCATGGTCGAGGACGCGGTGCTGGCGATCGCACCGCGCCGCGGGCCGATGTGATGCACGACGACAGCCCTCCCGTCGCGGTCGACCCCATCACCGGCCTGCTGTCGGCGCTGGCCGACACGCTGGCGCGCCAGCGCGCGGTGCTCGAGGCTGGCCAACTCGACCAGCTCGGCGAGATCAACACGGTGCTCGAGTCGCGCTACGCCGCGATAGGCAACTGGCCAGGCGGTGAGCCGGCGCTGGTCGAGGCGATTGCCGCCCAGCCTGAAGCGGCCCGGGCCTCGCTGCGCAACCTGCTGCTGCAGGTCGGCACCGACAACCGGGTCAACGGCGACCTGATCCGCCTCACGATGAACCGGGTTGCCGCGATACAGGCTTTCCAGGCCGCCGGTTCGCCGGCCGGCACCTATGGCCCGGGTGCCGGCGCCGGTGCGGGGTCGCGCCTGTCGCGCCGGGCCTGAAGCGGCCTGGTCCGGCGCATCAGCGCCAGAAATCCTCGGCCGGGATCGCGAAGTTGACGCTCTGCGCCCCGCGCAGCGTCGAGGTGGTGATGCCCACCAGGTTGCCATCGCGGTCGAACAGTCCGCCGCCCGACGAGCCCGGCGAGATCGGCGCGGTGGTCTGCAGCAGCCGGCGGTCGCCGGCGCCGCGTTTGCCAGAAATCAGGCCTTCCGACAGCGTGCGCTCCAGCCGCTGAGGGTTGCCGATGGCGTAGACCGTCTCGCCGACCTCGAGCGAGTCGAAGCGGCGCAGCCCCGCCACCGGCTGCAGCCGCATCCGCCTGGCCCTGACCACGCAGCGGTCGGCGTCGAAGTTGGCGGCCACCAACTCGGCCGCGCTGGTCTGGCCGTCGCGGCCATCGCCGATGACGAGTTCGCCGTCAGCGCCGGCGCCGGCCACGACATGGCAGTTGGTGATCGCCAGCTCGTCGGTCACCGCCACCGCCGAGCCATAGACTGCCCCGGTCGCCCCCGAAGCCTGGCGCCTGAGCACCCAGTAGACCGACCCCGCGCTGGCACGGAACAGCGCCTGCACCGAGCGGTCGCTTGACGGGCCCAGCGCGTCGGGTGGGGTAGGCGGGTTGGACCAGCGGACCGGATCGGGCGCCGAAGTCTCGGTGTAAGGCACGCCCAGCGCCGGCTTGTCCAGGCTGGTCTGTGGCCGGCCCTGCGCGTCGGTCCAGCTGAACCAGGGCACCGCGTTTGCCACCTGGCCGCTGCAGACCCAGGCCAACGTGACGAGTTGCCTGACGATGAACTGCTTGACGACGACCTGGCGGGTCTTCATGCCGGGGTTTCCTAGGATGGATCGCGCTGGCGCGTCGGGCGGGCCGCCAGGCCGGCGTCCCGCCAGCCCCGCCCGCTCAGGCCGCGCAGGCCGGTGCGGCCTCGACGCTGGCTGGATTCTGCAGCCAGCCGCGCAGCCGCAGCATCGCCTGCGTGTGCAGCTGGCTGATGCGACCGGCGGTCAGGTCCATCACGAAGGCGATCTCGCGGTAGCTCAGGTGCTCGGTGTAGTGCAGGGCCAGCACCTGTTGCTCCTTGGTCGGCAGGCGCTGCAGCAGCGGCTGCAGGCGCTGCAGGGTCTGGCGCAGCGCGGCCTGCTCGAGCGGGTCGCTGCGCTCGTCGGTCGCCTGCTCGGCGGCCTCGGGCATCTCGTCGACGATCGCGATCGAGACCGCTCCCTCGAGCAGCGCGCGGTAGTCGGCCAGCCCCAGGCCGAGCTGGTCGGCCACCTCGGCGTCCTCGGGCGGGCGGCCGAGCTGGTGCTCCAGCGCGGTGACCGCCTCCTGCGCCGCCTTCAGCTTGTCGCGCTGGTGGCGCGGCAGCAAATCGTTGCCGCGCAGCCAGTCGTAGATCGCGCCGCGCACGCGCAGCCTGGCGTAGGCGCCGAAAGGCGCGCCGCTGGCCTGGGGTTGCCAGCGCTGGGCGGCGTCGATCAGGCCCAGCATGCCCTCCTGGACCAGGTCGTCGAACTCGATGGACGCCGGCAGTCGCGAGCCGATCTGGTAGGCGATGCGCCGCACCAGCGGGGTGTTCTCGCGCACCACCGACTCGAGCGTGCCCGCGGCATAGGCCTCGGCACCGCGTGGCCGCAGCAAGGCCATCGCCGCTCAGCCCGGGGCCGCGATGCGGCCTGCCAGCATGCGGTAGAGCGAGACCGGCAGCACGATGCCGTCATCGCCGCTGTCGCCGCCGGGGCTGGCAAATGCGCTGGCACTGGCCGACCGCACCCAGCCCAGCCATTCCAGCGGCTGCTCGAGCAACTGCCGCGAGGCCTGCGCCAGCCGGTCGAAGGCCTGGCGACCGGCCTGCGCGTCGGCGCCGCCCACCACCAGCACCGGCACCGCATCGCCGCCGTTCGTCACCGACAGCTCGCGCACATGCGACAGCGCGCGCGACATCGACGCGTCGTCGGGCGCGGCCACCACGATGCGCTTGACCTTGTCGCCGTAGCAGGCCATCGCGCTGCCAAAGGGGTCGCAGGTGGCGATGACGACGAATTCGAAGTCGAGCTCGGTCTGCTGCAGCATCGCCACCAGCGACGGCCCGCGGGTGCGCTTGCCATCGACCGCGCCGCGCACCTTGACCCCGGTGGCAAACCAGAGATTCTCGCTGACCTTGCGCAGCACCCGGTTCAAGGCCACCGTGCCGCTGAAGACCTGGCCGAGATCGAAGCGCACCGGAAAGGCGAAGCTCTTCAGGCTCTGCCGCTCGAACAGCGGCACCTCGTCGACCAGCAGCGTCAGGTGGCCGCCGCGCCGCAGCGCATGCGCCGTGCCCAGCCCCAGCGTGGCGGTGGCATCGGGCGTCAGCGCGCTGGCCACGCAATAGACCACGGGTTCACCGTTGCCGAACATCGCGCGCAGGCCGTCGGCCTGGTTGCGGCCCAGCGAGCGCGGTTCAGGGGCTGCGTGCGCTTGGCTCTCTTCATGCGGCGGCGCGCTGGCCGGCAGGGCCGGCAAGTCGTCCAGCAACTCGGGGGCAAGGGTTTCTTCGGTCATGCGTTGCTGGCCTCGGGTGTCCAGGCGGCGATGTCGTCGGCGATCATCGCCGGGATATGGGCGGCGTCGGTGCCGGTCTCGTCGCGGCCGCGCGGGTTGATGGTGCGGTGGGCGATGTAGGCGGCGTCGGCGGCGAACAAGTCCTCGGGCACGCGCTGGCCGTTGGACAGGAACAGCAGCGGCAGGCGATGCCGCAGCACGCAGTCTATGGCTGGCGCCAGGCTCATGCCCTCGTCGATCTTGGTCAGGATGGCCGAGTGGATGCCCTGGCCGCCCAGCGCGCTCTGGTGCGACTCGACCACGTCGTCGAGCGTGCGGGTCGAGGTGGTGGCGCTCATCACCAGCACCCGGTGCACGGCGCCGCAGCCCTGGCGGATCATGTCGAGCTGCTCGACCATCATGGTGTCGCGCTGGCCCATGCCAGCGGTGTCGAGCAGCACGATCTTGCGCGATGACAGGTCGGCCACCTTGCTCTCCATGTCGTCGCTGTCGCGCAGCGAGACCACCGGCAGGTTGAGGATGCGGGCGAACACCCGCAGCTGCTCCTGGGCACCTATGCGGTAGGTGTCGGTGGTCATCAGCGCCACCTGGCGCCTGCCGTAGCGCAGCACGCAGCGCGCGGCGATCTTGGCCAGCGTGGTGGTCTTGCCCACGCCGGTCGGGCCGATGAAGGCATAGACCCCGCCAGCGTCGAACAGCGAGAAAGCGTCCTGTACCTGCAGGCGTTTCTGGATCCAGCGCTGGGCGCTGGCCAGCACGCGGTCGAAATCGGCGTCGGCCGGCAGCTCGGCGATCATCTGCGAGACCACCTTCGACGACAGCCCGGCGTTGAGCAGCCGGCGCGTCAGCAAGGCGTGGCCGGGCGCGGCCTGCTGCAGCGACGACCAGAAACTGGTGGCCAGGTGGCCCGACAGCAGGTCCTTGACCTCGGCCATCTGGCTGCTCAGCGCGTTCATGCCGGGGCTGGCGGGGCTGGCGGGCACAACCGGCGCGCTGGGCGGCGCGACCACGGGTGCGGTGCCCAGACCCCGACCGGGCAGCGTGAAGCGCGGCTGCGGCGACGGGAAATCGCCATGGCCCGCGCTGTAGGCCTGGGCCCGCACCTGCAGCGATTCGCGCAGCGGCGGGCGCGGCGGGGCTGAGGGTGCCGGCTCGACCGGCCGGCGCAAGGCCGGCGCGGCCTCGGCCGCCTCGCGCCTGGCGGGCTCGCCGAGCGTGCTGCGCGGCCGCTCGGTCAGCACCGGCGCGCGAGCCGCTGCGGGTGCCGGCGCGACCTGCGGGCTCAGCGAGACCAGGTCGGCCGCGGCGATGGCGACGATCTCTATCCCGCCGGCCACCTCGTTGCTGGACAACACCACGGCGTCGCCGCCCAGTTCGGCCTTGATGCGGCGCAGGGCGTCGGTGGCGTTGGCGGCGACAAATCGTTGGGCACTCATGGGCAGCTCGCTCGCTTCTTTTGCGGCCGGTGGGCCGCGGACAACTCAAGCCAGGCCCCGGTCAGCAGTCGGGCGGGACCGGGTCGGTGGGTGGGGCCGGCAAGGCCTCGGTTCGGGTGGATCACGGTCAACCGGGTCGCTGGCAGACGATGCGTTGGAAGTTCACCTTGGCGGTGGGCGGCAGCTCCGACATCGCCAGCACCACCGTCTGCGGGCGCACCCGGCGCGCCAGCCGCGACAGCGTCATTCTGGCCCGCTGGCCGCACAACAGCACCGGCGCATGTCCCAGGGTCTCGAGCTCGTCCATCGCCACCATCACCTCCTCGAGGAAGCGCCGCGCCAGGTTGGGCTCGATCGCGCCGTCGGGCGCCACCGCCTCGCCTCCTATGGCCTGCTCCACCAGCCGCTCGAAGTCGGGGTGCAGGCCGGCGACATGGTATTGCTCGCTGTCGCCGAACACGTCCTGCACGATCTGGCGCCGCAGCGCGTGGCGCAGCGGAGTGACGATGTCGTTGATCGCCACGTTGCGGCCCAACTGCTCGGCGGTCACCTCCAGGATGGTGCGCAGGTCGCGCACCGTCACGCCTTCCTCCAGCAAGAGCTGCAGCACGCGCTGCAACTGGGCCGGTTGCACCAGCTTGGGCATGGTTTCCTCCACCAGTTTCGGGAAACGGGTCTTGAAGTGTTCGATCAGTTCATGCGTTTCCTGCCGCCCCAGCAGCTCATGCGCATGCTGGGCGATCAGCTGGTCGAGGTGGGTGGTGATCACCACCGCGGGCTCGACCACGGTATAGCCCGCGGCCATCGCCGCGGCGCGCCGGTCGCGCGTGATCCAGGTCGCCGGCATGCCGTAGGTCGGGTCGCGCACCGCGATGCCCTCGATGGGCTTGTGCTCGCCGGGCGGGTCTATCGCCAGCAGCCGGTCGGGCAGCACCTGGCCGCGCGCGACCTCGGCGCCGTAGAGCAGGAAACGGTAGACCTCGGGCGGCAGCTGCAGGTTGTCGCGGATATGCACCGACGGGATCAGGAAGCCGACCTCGCCGACGAACTTCTTGCGGATCGCGCGGATGCGCTTGATCAGGTCGCTGTCGTCGCCCGCGTCGACCAGCGAGATCAGCCGGTAGGGCAGCTCCAGGCACAGCGGCTCGATCACCGGCACGTCGCTCCAGTCGACCTCGTCGCTGGCCGCGGGCTTGGCCTGGGCCGCCGAGGCGGCCTGCGCGGTCGCCCACTGGCGCCGCGTGATCAGCCAGCCCAGCCCGCCGAACAGCGCGGCAAAGCTCCGGAAGGCCAGGTGCGGCATGCCCGGGATCAAGCCCAGCAAGGCCAGGATGCCGCCCACCATGTAGAAGGACTGCCCACCCGCGACCAGTTGCTGGCCGAGCTGGGCCGAGAAGTCCTGGTCGGTGCTGACGCGGGTGACGACGATGCCGGCGGCGGTGGAGATGATCAGCGCCGGCACCTGGGCCACCAGGCCGTCACCCACCGCCAGCGTCGCGTAGAGCTGCAGCGCGGCACCGAAATCCAGCCCGTGCTGCAGCGTGCCCACCGCCACGCCGCCCACCAGGTTGATCACCAGGATCAGGATGCCGACCATCGCGTCGCCGCGAACGAACTTGGACGCGCCGTCCATCGAGCCGAAGAAATCGGCCTCCTGCCCGACCTCGGCGCGGCGCTTGCGGGCCTCCTCCTCGCGGATCGCGCCGGTGTTGAGGTCGGCGTCTATCGCCATCTGCTTGCCCGGCATTGCGTCCAGCGCGAAGCGCGCCGCCACCTCGGCCACCCGGCCCGCGCCCTTGGTGATCACGACGAAGTTGATGATCGTCAGGATCAGGAACACCACCACGCCGACGGCGTAGCTGCCGCCGATCAGGAATTCGGCGAAGGCCTCGATCACGTTGCCGGCTGCGCCCGGCCCGGTGTGGCCGTTCAGCAGCACCACCCGGGTCGAGGCCACGTTGAGCGACAGCCGCAACAGCGTGGTCAGCAGCAGGATCGACGGGAAGGCGACGAAGTCCTTGAAGCTGCGCATGTTCATCGCCGACAGCAGCACCAGCATCGACACGCCGATGTTGAAGGTGAACAGACCGTCGAGCGCCAGCGCCGGCAGCGGCAGCAGCATCATGCCGAGCACGAGCAGCACCAGCACCGGCGCAACCGTGGTGGACAGTGGCAGATTCAGGCGCATGGCGCCAAAGCGAGGTGTGGCCAAGAGGACTGTTCGGGCCGTTGAGGGTGAGGGTGAGGGTGAACCGCCGCCATGTGAACGATTTATGGCAGTTTATGGCTCATAAATAGTAAACTGTTCAATTGTCGGTGGAAGCGAGAGTCTATCCCCTGCCGCGAATCCGACAACGCTTGTTTTGTGTGATCCGGCCGGCGCGGCAGTGGCCGGTTTTGAGCGATGGCCCAATCGCCGCCGTTGGCGCACCATAAGCACGCTCTGTCGATACCCCAGTCCTGGGGGCACTTTCTTTGAGGACGCTGTCGTTTCCTGCACCATGCCCCTGTCCGCCCAAGCCTCACACCGCCCGCCGCCCGCGCCGGCCTGGACCCTCTTGATCGAGGACGATCTGCATTACGGCGCCTGGGTCGAGGACTTGCTCAACCGCGACGGTCGGTCGGGCCCGGTGCGGGTGGCGCGAACGCTGCAGTCCGCCCGCGCGGCCTATGCCACTGCGCCGCCGACGCTGGCGGTGATCGACCTCAACCTGCCCGACGGCTCGGGCGTGCATGCCATCCGTGAGTTGGCTGCCTGCGCGCCAGGGGCCACGCTGCTGGTGCTGACCGCGATCGACGACCCGCCGGTGGCGCTGGCCGCTATCCGCGCCGGCGCCCATGGCTATGTGGTCAAAAGCACTTCGGGGCCAGCCTTCCTGCAGACCATAGGCGAGTTGCTGCAGGGGGGCTCGCCGATCACGCCGTCGGTGGCTCGCCTGCTGCTGCGCGAGCTGCAGACCGCGCCCGGCGACCTGCCCAGCAGCCCGGGCCGGCCGCTTCGGGTCGAGTTGCTGTCCGAGCGCGAGACCGAGGTGCTGCGCCTGCTGACCCGTGGCTACCGCAACAAGGAGGTGGCGCGCGAGTTCGACCTGAGCCCGCACACCGTCAACGCCCATGTGCGCAGCATCTACCACAAGCTCAGCGTCAGCTCTCGCACTGAACTGCGCAAACTGATCGCCGATGCCTGAGGCTGGCGCCGCGCCTGCGCCCTACCTGTCTGTCGCCGCCGCCCCGGCGTCAACGCGCCTGCGCTCGCTGGTGTTGCTGAGCTGGCTGCTGCTGCTGGGTGGCTTGATCACGCTGTATATCGAGCCGGCCTGGGATGGCGCGCAGGTGGCGGCCTCGGGCGGCCAGGAGATTGACCAGGCCTTGTGGGTCGCCGATTCGGCACCGGTGACCTGGCGGTTGGTGGATTTGCCGCATGCCCTGAGTGCCGGTCCGGAAGGCGAGACCTGGCGTTACCGCTTGTCCTTCGACCTGAGCCCGGCCCAGGCGGCCATGCCGCTGGGCTTGTGCATGGCGCGTCGGACGCTGGCGGGCGAGGTCTGGCTGGATGGCCAGTTGCTGGCGGATGCGGCAGTGCCTGAGCCGATCAGCCTGCGCTGGACCTGGCCGCAGCGGCGCAGCCTGCCGCCAGGGCTGGCGGCAGGCCGGCACCTGCTGGAGTTGCGCTTGATCGCCCCGCCCTTTCCGTTGGAAGCCCAGTTGTCCAGGATCTGGCTCGGGCCTGCCGGCATCGTCGCGCGCGGCTGCGACGGCGCGGTGGCGCGCATCAGCGGCTTGTCGGCCATGATGCTCGGAATCATGCTGGCGGCCGGGGCCTTGGCGCTGGTGGTGGGCTGGTCGCTGAACGACAGGGCCGCGAAATGGTTCGCCGTGGCCGCGGCGACCTGGGGGCTGAACCAGTTCATCTACACCACCGACCTGCTGCTCTGGACCGGGCTCACGCCGGCGTCGAGTGCCCGGCTGGCGCCGGTCTTGCGTCTGCTGGTCACGGTCACTCTGGCCATGTTCGTGCTGCGCCATGTCCGGATTGTTTGGCCCCGGCGCGAGCGGGGCCTGGCGCTGTTCACCGCCGTCGCGGTGCTGGTGATGCTGCTGGTGCCCGCCGCCCAGGGCCCGCTGGCCCGCGCGCTGGTGTCCTTGCCGGTGGTCTTCATCGGCATCACCCTGCTCTGGGTGGTGGCCAGGCATGCCTGGCGCCAGTCCAGCCTGTCGGCCGATGCCTTGCTGTTGTCGCTGGTCTACCTGATCGCGGTGGCCTCGCTGGAACTGATGCGCCGCTTCGGCTGGTTGTCGGTGTTCCCCTGGGGCATGGCCATCCTGGTGGTGCCCAGCCTGACCGGCGCCATCGGCCTGCTGATGGCCGAGCGCCTGGGCTTGCTGTACCGGCGCCAGCTGGCCGCGGCGGGCTGGATGAAGGCCGAGCTGCGGCGCCAGCAAGACCTGCTGCAGCACAGCTTTGACGCCTTGCGCGCGCAGCGCGACGCCGAGGTCGAGAGCGAGTCCAGGCGGCGCATCATGCGCGAGCTGCACGACGGCCTGGGTTCGCACCTGGTGTCGGCCGCGGCCCTGCTGGCCAGTGAGCGGCCGCTGCAAGGCGAGCGCGGGATGCTGTCCGCGCTGGTCGACCGATCGCTGCAGGAGTTGCGAAGCGCGCTGGACGCCATCACCTCGGACGCCGGCGATGTGGCCGAGTTGCTGGGCGCGCTGCGCGACCGCATCGAGCCGGTGCTGGCCGCGCGCGGCATCGAGCTCGACTGGCAGGTGGCCGCGCTGCCCGGCACCCAGTGCCTGGGCGTTGCCGAGCGCCTGGACGTGCTGCGCATCGTGCAGGAGGTGTTTGCCAACGTCGTCAAGCATGCCGGTGCCTGCCGGGTCAGCGTGCGGGCCTGGACCACGCCGGCCGGCGCCAGCCTGATCGTGATCGCCGACGACGGTCCCGGCCTGCAAGCCGGCCGGGCCGAGGGCATGGGCCTGCCCAGCATGCGCGAGCGCGCAGCCCGCCTTCGCGCCGGCCTGGCCTGCGAGGACGCGGCCCCGGGATTGCGCGTCACGCTGGCGCTGCCGGCGACGGTGGCCGCGGCGCCTGCGGCGTGGGACGGGGCTGAGCGGCGGGAGGTGGCGCGGGGTTGATGAACATGCGCCGTCTCTGGCCACGTTGCGCAAATACGCTGATGCGGTGGGATGCCGCCTGGAAATCAGGATCGTGCCGGCATGACACCATCGAGCGGCCCCGGCGCGTCGCCACTTACGCCGCCACTGATGCCGCCGAGGCCGCTTGCGGGCTGAGCTCGCTGACCAGGTAGCCTTCTTTCAGCAGCGCGTGGCGCAGCCAGTCGGGCTGCATCCCGCGGCCGTCCCAGGTTCTGCCGCTCAGCGGATGGCGGTACTTGACGGGCGGCGCGGCGCCCGCCAGTTCGTCCGGCGTGATGCGCCAGAACTCGACCAGACCGGCGATCCGGGCCAGCACGGCGCGTTGCTCGGCGTTCAATTTGCGCATGAGGATCTCGATGGTTGCTGTTCGGGCCTGCGCCCGGCATGGACGGCTTGGCCGTCCGGCGCGCGCCGCGGCGAAGCAGGCTCTGCTGCAGCGGCAATAACGATCAAACGAATGTTATACACTGTATAACATTCTAAATGCCAAATACGCTGACCTGTCAGGTCTGGCGCAGGATAACTGCGGGTAGTGACCCGAATCAACCCGGTCCCGCCCTCGCCGCGATGTCCAAGAAGAAGCCCTCCCGTTCACGGCCGCCAGCCCCGCGCCTGGCGCTGGTGATGATCGTTCGCAACGAGGCAGCGACGATCGCGCGCTGTCTGCGCAGCGCCCGGCCCTGGGTCGACGAGATGGTGGTGCTCGATACCGGCTCCACCGACGACACGGTGGCGATCGCGCGCGGTCTGGGCGCCCAACTTCATCGATCGGTCTGGCGCGACGATTTTTCGCAGGCGCGCAACGAGGCGCTGTCGCATTCACGCGCCGACTGGAACCTGGTGCTCGACGCCGACGAATGGATTGCCGGCGGCGGCGGCCTGCTGCGTCAGGCGGTGCAGCAGGCGGCATCGGGCGCAGGCCTGTTTGTCGGGCTGCTGCCGGTGCACAGCCGTTTCAACCTGCGGGCAGGGCCAGGCGCTGCGCAGGACGATCCGGTGCCGCCCGCCGATGTGCCTCGGCCACCACCGGAAACGGCCGAGCCGGACAGTGGCCTGGCGGTGGCCTGCAGTTGGCTGCCGCGGCTGCTGCCGGCGGGGGTGCGCTACGCCGGGCGCGTCCATGAGCAACCGCAGTCGGCCTTGCCGCGCCGACGATTGGCGGTGGAGA
Source organism: Burkholderiales bacterium (assembly GCA_947453625.1). Lineage (GTDB taxonomy): Bacteria > Pseudomonadota > Gammaproteobacteria > Burkholderiales > Burkholderiaceae_C > Pseudaquabacterium. The sequence goes on along the minus strand of CANGHK010000051.1, from coordinate 2,641 downwards.
TAGGTCATGATGGCTACCTGCAGCACAAACTGGCGCAGAAAGCCGGCCGCAACCGCCAACTGCTGCAAGCCGCGCTGGTCGACGAGCCCGACAACCCTTATCTGCACTACCAGCTCGGCCGGGACTATGAGGTCTACCGCGAACACACCCAGGCCCTGCCCTGTTACGAACAGGCCTTGCACCTTGTGCCGCCTGGCGAGGCCTACCGCCACGATCTGGTGCTGAGAATGGTCTACTGCCTGAAGAAGGCCGGGCTGCTGGAGATTGGCCAACAGTTTGCCGAAGACGAGATGGCGAATTGGCCCCATTCACCGGATTTCTTCTTTGTATTGGCCGACCTGTTGATCGACCGGGCCGTGGCCGAGCCGGCGCGCGCCGCGGCGGATTTCCTGCCGCTGGCCGAGGGCTGTCTGCTGCGCTGTCTGGCGATAGGCGATGCGCCTCAGCTCGAAGGGGCGGTGCAGGGCCGCGGCAGCCACCTGGCGGCGCGCAACCTGGCGCTGGTGCGGCAGGCGATGGGGCGGCTGTGAGGGCCAGGGCCAGGCCAAAATCCGGTCGGCAGGCGCTGGCGCCGCCGCGCATCGCGATGGTGATGATCGCCCGCAACGAGGCGGCGTCGATCGCGCGCTGTCTGCACAGCGTGCGGGATTGGGTCGACGCGATGGTCGTGCTCGACACCGGGTCGACCGACGACACGGTGGCTATTGCCCGCGCGGCGGGTGCCCAGGTCCACCTCTGGGCCTGGCGCGACGATTTCGCCGCCGCGCGCAACGCGGCACTGGCGCTGTCGCCCGCCGACTGGAATCTGGTGCTCGACGCCGACGAGTGGCTGGTCGGTGATGGTGCGGCGATAGGCCAGGCGCTGCGGCAGGCGGGTGACAAGCGCTTCATCGGGTTGGTCCCGGTGCACAGCCAGCTCGACAGCGCGCCGGCCGCTGCCGCGGGGGGTGACCTGGCCAGCAACCCCGCCGGTGACGCCACGCCAGCGATGGAGCAGCTGAGCTGGCTGCCGCGCCTGCTGCCGCGCGGCGTGGTCTACACCGGGCGCATCCACGAGCAGCCGGTGTCCGATCTGCCGCGCCAGCGCCTGGGCGTGCGGATAGGCCACGACGGCTACCGCTGGCACAAGGCGCAGCAAAAAAAAGGCCGCAACCGCGCGCTGCTGGTCGCGGCGCTGCGAGACGAACCGGAAAACCCCTACCTGCACTACCAACTGGGCAAGGACCGCGACGTCTACGGTGACGCGGCGCAGGCGCTGGCTTGCTACGAGCAGGCCTTGCAGCGCATGCCGGCCGGCCATCCCTGCCGCATCGACGCGGTGGTGCGCACGCTGGTCTGCCTCAAACTGTTGGGCCTCCACGCGCTGGGCCAGCAGTTTGCCGAGGATGAGATGCCCGCTTGCGGCCAGTCACCCGATTTTTTCTATGTGCTGGCCGATCTGCTGGTCGATTTCGCCCGGCTTGAGCCTGAACGTGGCGCGCGTGAACTGCTGCCGCTGGCCAGGATCAGCCTGTTGTTCTGCCTGAAGCTGGGCGACACGCCCGATGTGGCGGGGTCGGTCAGCGGCCGGGGCAGCCACCTGGCTGCCCATGCACTGGCGCTGATGGACGGGCCGGGGGCGCGCCGCCGCCCCGATGAGTGAGCGCGGCGGCCGATTTCAAACAATCTGCGTCACCCTGACGCCCCGCCGCTAAACGCTTTTGCACCTGCCGCCGTCAAAGTAGGCAGTGGCGCTTGAAGACTCAGGTTGCCACCGCAACCAAACCCTCCAGGAGTTTTACATGTCATCGGTCATCAACACCAACAACGCCTCGCTGGTTGCACAACGCAACCTGTCCAACTCGCAGGTCAACCTGACGACCTCGGTCCAGCGCCTGTCCTCCGGCCTGCGCATCAACAGCGCCAAAGACGACGCCGCCGGCCTGGGCATCTCGCAAAAGCTGCAAGCGCAGATCACCGGCGCCAACGTCTCGGTGCGCAATGCCAACGACGCGATCTCTATGGTGTCGACCGCTGAAGGCGGCCTGCAGGAAGTCTCGTCGATGCTGCAACGCATGCGCGAACTGGCCACCCAGGGCAACAACGACTCGCTGAGCACCGCGCAAATGGGCTACATCGGCACCGAGGTGAACTCGCTGCGCGATGAAATCAACAAGGTGGCTTCGCGCACGACCTTCAACGGCAAGACCTTGCTGGACGGCAGCCAGTCGACTGCTGGCAACGTGATGTTCCAGACCGGTACCGCCTCGAGCGACACGGTCGACATCTCGTCGCTGCTGGTCAATACCCAGATCACGACGGGCACGGGCACCAACACCGACAGCACTGTCGCCTACAAATCAGACGGCACTGCCAGCACCCTGGGCGGCTTGATGGTGGCTCTGGGCACCGCCATCGACACCGCCTCGGGTACCTCGGTCACCACGGCTGCCACGGCGCCGTCGTCGGCCAACTACGGCGACCTGACGACGGCAGTCGACAACGCCATCGGCGCCGTCGCAACTGTCCGTTCCAACCTCGGCGCGACGTCCAACCGCCTGGACCACAACATTGCCAACCTGCAGTCGCAGTCGGAGAACCTGACGGCCTCCAAGTCGCGCATCACCGACACCGACTACGCCGCCGAGACCGCGCAACTGTC